>NZ_FZOS01000037.1 GCF_900188165.1 Edaphosphingomonas laterariae
CTTGGCAGAAAGGCTTCAAGGTGGACGACTTTTACGCCGCCCGCAGCAGGGCTATCCCGCCGCTACCGTGGTCGAATATTGCTCCGCCGTTCTCAGGCGGCCGGACGCCGCGCGCCCGGCCGCTGTCTACCGATCAGGCTGTCTGTGAAAGCGCTTCGGCGATCTGGTCCTTGATCGACAGGCGGCGCTTGCGCAGCTCGGTCTCACGATCCTGCGATGTCGGCTGAACGTTGGTTTCGGCCACATGAATCTCGTCGTTTACTTCATCATAAGTGGCGAGCAGCTGCGCAAAGATCGGGTCTGAAACTTTTAGCGCGTGGATCTTGTCCATCTGGTCCGGAAACTCTTCGCCCAAGGTATGCGGTGTATTCGACATGTTTTACTCCGTTGGCTTTGATGCAAGCGTGATAGGAGACGCGCCACGGCGCGCCGATACGTAGGTTCCCTAATCCGCTCCAGGCTCGATCCGTCTATCCCGATTGCCGCGTCGCTGAGAAAATCTAACCGTTCCGCGCTTTCCGCTTGTCCCGGTGCCTCTGGTACGAGCGAAGAACCTCGGACATCCGCGCAAGGGCTTCGCGCCGTTCCGAGGCGCTCTCGATACCCTGGAGCTCCTTTTTCAGGCGGATCGAGAAATCGGCATAGTCATTCTGCCAGTCGCGCCCGACTGCGCCTTGCAGTTCGGGGTCGCCCGTCTTGAGGCGCCGCGCCGGCGCGCGCGCGGGAAGCGCATAGGTCTCGCCCAGCTTCGGGGCGATGATCGACGCCGCCGTCCCGTCCGATTGCAGCAACCGGCGAAATGTCTCGACCGATCCGGACTCGCCGTGGCTCAGGAAGAGGCTGCCCTCGATCGGCTGCCGCGCCTTGATCCATCGCTGAAGATCCTGCTGGTCAGCATGCGCTGAATAGGAGTCGATCCGGCGGATCTGGGCACGAACGGCGACGTCCTGACCCCAGATCCGCACGCGGTTGGCGCCATCGAGAATGGTCCGGCCGAGCGACCCGGCCGCCTGGAAGCCGACGAACAGGATCGTCGATTCCCTTCGCCCCAGATTATGGCGCAGGTGATGGCGGATGCGCCCGGCCTCGCACATGCCCGAAGCCGCCATGATGATGGCGCCGGACAGACTGTTGAGCCGCATCGATTCCGCGGCGTTCAGGACATAGTGGAAGGACGGATGGTGGAAGATCTCGCCCGAGCCCATGTCCTCAAGCTCCCCGGCGTGCTTCGCGAACACCTCGGTCGCCCGCGTCGCCAGGGGAGAATCGATGAACACCTGGGGGTGGGCCAGACGTCCGGTATTGATGAGCATGGCGATGTCGAGGAGCAGTTCCTGCGTTCGCTCCAGCGCGAACACCGGGATGACGAGATTGCCGCCGCGCGTCAGCGCCGCCTTGATTTCAGCTTCCAGAAGCGTGCGGCGCTGCTCGATCGTTAAATCCTCGCGGACCCGGTCGCCATAGGTGCTTTCGCAGATCACATGATCGAGCCCCGACGGTCCCTCAGGATCGGCGTGGAAAGCCTTGTGGTCAGGTCCAAGATCGCCGGAAAAGAGTAAGCGCGTTTCGCCGATCTGCATCTCGACGGAGGTTGAACCCAGAATGTGGCCGGCATTCCACAACCGGGCCGTGAAGCCCCGCGCGGGCTGGAACCACTTGTTGAGCGCCACCGTCTCTATCTGGTCATAGGCCGCCTTGGAATCGGCCTCGGTATAGATCGGCTCGACCGGCTCCTCGTCCTTGCGATCCCTGCGCCGGTTACGGCGTTCCGCTTCGCTTTCCTGAATGCGCCCGGCATCGGGCAGCATGTGGTAGAGAAGATCGCGCGTTTGCGGCGTCGCATAGACCGGCCCCCTGAAGCCCTCGGCGACCAGCTTTGGCAACAGGCCGCTATGGTCGATATGCGCGTGCGTGAGGACGACGGCGGCAATCTTGCGTGCATCGAACGAAAAGGGCTCGCGATTGAGTGTCTCAAGCGTCCGGGGGCCCTGGAACAGGCCGCAATCAATCAGGATCGCGCGGCCATCATATTCGAGTTCCATGCACGAACCAGTGACTGTCCCTGCGGCGCCGTGGAAGGTGATTTTCGGCTCATTGCTCGTCACTGCACGCGCTCCCAATTAGCAGGGTTCTGATCCGCGACACCATAGTGACGCGATGTGCTCCCGCTATGAGAGATTTTCCTTAGTGAGCACAACAGCAGCCAGATTCCCCGAACCTCGCTCGCAGAGTCTCACGCCTGCTACAATAGCGCGGTCGAGAAACCCGGACAGTTCCAGAACGCAAGCAATCACGGATAGCGAGGCCAATGTGATGATGGCGGGACTGGCAAACAGATTTTACACTTCGGGGAGGGGCGGAACGACGCCAGGCATCATCGGGATTGCGACGCCCGACAGGGCTGTCTTGGCATGCCGTACCGGCGGAACGAATTGGGGATATTGCGGATAGACCGGAATGCATCCAGCCCGCTCAAATGGCGGGATGACGAACATTGCCACCCTGACCCTGAACCCGACGATCGACGTCGCCTATGAAGTCGATCGCATGTTCCATACGCGCAAAATGCGAACCAAATCCGAATTCTACAGCCCAGGCGGCGGCGGCATCAACGTCGCCCGGGTCTTTGTTCGCCTCGGCGGCAATGCCCGAAGCTATTATATGGCGGGCGGCGCCACGGGCGATGCCCTCGACGGCCTGCTCGATCTGCACCAACTCGTCCACAATCGCATCCACATCGCGGGCCATACCCGCGTCGCATCCGCCGTGCTCGAGCTCGAAAGCGGCAAGGAATATCGCTTCGTCCCACCCGGGCCGACCATCCAGCCCGCCGAGTGGCAAGCCTGCCTTGACCAGCTTGAATCCGCGCAATGCAATTTCATGGTCCTGAGCGGTTCGCTGCCACCCGGCATGCCCGACGATTTTTATGGTCAGGTCGTCGCGCTGATGCGTCGCCGCAATATTCCCGTCGTCCTCGACAGTTCAGGCCCTGGCCTCAAGGGCGGCCTTGAGGCTGGCGGCGTCTTTCTCGTTAAGCCCAGTATCGGCGAGTTACGGCAATTGACCGGGCTCGAGCTCGCCATTCCCGACGAAATCGCCGATGCGGCAAGCGAAATCGTTCGATCCGGACGAGCCGCCCATGTCGCCGTGACCATGGGCCATCAGGGCGCGATCCTCGCCAGCGCCGATGGACCGCTTTTCCTGCCGGCCGCCCCCATCGAGGCGAAAAGCGCGGTCGGCGCGGGTGACAGCTTCCTGTCCGCCATGCTCTTTGCGATCTCGATTGGCTGGGAGATGGGCGAAGCATTCCGTTTCGGCATTGCGGCTGGCGCCGCCGCAGTCATGAGCCCGGGCCATGACCTCGCCAGGCCAAGCGACATCGAACGCCTGTACCAACGGACGCCGCAAATATCCTGAGCGTCGCGAAGACGGGCACATCCCGGCCCGTTTCCCGAGGCGGTGGGGACGCGTCTTCACTGCCTCAATGTGTCAAACGGCGCGCAAACGGGACTCCATATCGGCGTCGAAGAGGGACCCCTTTTCGAGATTGAGCGGAGGGTTGTGGTTGATGCCCTGCGCGGTGTGCGGTGGAGGTCGGGCGTAACCCGGCCGGAGGCGCACACCGCGCAAGTCCGTTGTGAAGATAGGGAGAGAGTGGCGGCTAGCTGCGGTTTTTGAAGCGCCAGCTGTCATTGCCGGTCTCGACGATATCGCAATGATGCGTAACGCGGTCGAGCAAGGCGGTGGTCATCTTGGGATCCCCGAACACGGTAGGCCATTCACCGAAGGCGAGGTTGGTCGTGATGACGACGCTGGTGCGTTCATAGAGCTTGCTGATCAGGTGGAACAGCAACTGGCCACCAGAGCGCGCGAACGGCAGATATCCAAGTTCATCGAGCACCACCAGGTCGAGCCGCGAGAGCTGTCCCGCCAGGGTCCCGCCCTTGCCGATCCGGGTCTCCTTTTCGAGGCGTGTCACCAGCGCTATGCTGGGCTTGCCGTGCGCCGGCGACTCGCATCGAAATTGCGTGGCGATTGGCTGGCCGACAAGCAGAGCGCTGGTTCGCCCTGGATATGCCTTCAACAGTTGGCAGACCGATTTGTCGACACGAGCGGGCTAAAGCCGTGGTGGGTGTTCGACGGAGCCGAGGTGCAGCGGCACGTCTTCGAACGGCCTTTCGGACGCGACATGCTGCGGTTTGCCCAGCTCCGGGAGCAGCGCATGATCTATCGCCTTGCGCTCGGCCAACCCAACCAGGAGGATTTCATCGATGTCCTTTCGCGTGGAGGGACTTGGACTCGCGAAATTCTAAGACCGCTGGTGCTTGATCTGTCAGCGATGGGCCTAAGGCGGTCGACTGCCAACGGGGAAATTTAAACCCGTACATTGACGATGGTTTTGCAGTTTCCATAAGAAGCTACACGCTCCCGATGATCTTCAATCTCATGGCGCGGGTCTCAAGAAGATAGGTCTCGACGCCGGCGAGGAGATGCAAGCCTTCCTCGCCAATCGCCTTTCGGGAAAGGCCGGGCTGGACGATACGGACGTCGAACTCGAAGCGGTGATCCTGCCAGCCCACCTTCAGCTTCTTGATCCCGGCGGCCGAGCCCTGTTCGATCCGCGAGCTCTCGCCCCGGTCCCGGCGCATCTTCTCACGCCTCAGCATGTGCTGGAGCATGCGGCCCGGCCGATCGCGCCACCGGGCCGACTTCTGGGCTTGTCCGCACACCTCATAGAGGTCGCCGAGCCGTGCGCCCGGAGTGTCTGCTCCTGAATATTTGCAGTGGTACAAGGTTACAGAAACCACGCTGTCGGTGATCCGCAGCGCCACGACGTCGGCGATCTCGCCCTTGCCGTCATCGTCAAAGATCACGTCGTAGGGATCAGGGTCGGCCATCAGCATCTCGATGACGCTGCGCTGGACAGAATCTGCGCGCTTTCCGGTGCCTTGCGATTCCACCCGGATATTCGCCTTCGACCAGTCCCAGACTTCGATCCGATCGGCCGGATAGGGCTCGATCGTCTCGCCCTCGGGCAAGCTATAGAGATGGCTGTAAATGAGCAGCGAGCCATCACCGAAATCGATCTGGGGCGAGTCCTCGCCGAAGGATTCCGAGAGGGTCTGGACCTTGCCGCCGACCTTGATGGTGGTCTTGGGACCGGCGCGCTGGGGATATCGGGCATGGCCGTCGCTGAAGACAATCTCGAACTCGGCCGAATGGTCATCGCTGCGCACAGCGAAGCGCAGCGGCCCGGTGCGAGCATTGCCGAGCAGCTCGATGTCGCATTCGGCAAACGTGACCGCGTCGTTGCCAAACGAGATCTCGATCCGCTCCTCGGTCTGGATGATCAGCGATTCCGGCCAGTGGATCGCGACCGGCGGCACAGCCGGGCGCTGGCTGATTTGGCGTGGGCGCATCGCACTCTTGAAGACGCCGTCCGTGGTGATGCCGGGATCGTTCACCGTGCGGCCGACATCCTGGCACCAGTCGACCCAGTCGGTCAGATCATGAATCTTCGCGCTCGACCAGAATTTGCCTTTGGCCGAACAACCACGCGAGGCACGCATCCCGTCGAGGAAGCCCGTGGCGAAGATATTGTTCTTAATCCGCGACTGGGATTTGGCGCTGTCGAGACCATCGGCCACGTCCACGCCCATATACATCGAGTAGCGGACACCGCGCCCCTGATGGTGGGTCAGGCCGAGATTGCGCAGGATGAGACGCTTGAACCCATGGAGGCTGCGGAACACTTCCTCGCCCTCGACACGGCGCGTCGTCTCGCCGCAGACAGCTTTGGCAAGCCGGTCGAACGGCCCCTTGGCCGAGCTGCTGATGTAAAGGAGGCCGGTGGTCTGATCCCAATGCATCATGTGCAGGTCCCAGGTGACATTCACCGCCTGCTGGGCCGAAGTCCAGCGGGCCTGCTCCTCGGCGCGGGTGACGAAGATCGCGACCCGTTTGTGCTGATTGAGCTTCATACCGAGATAGCTGCCGGGGTTGTAGTGTTCCTCGGCAGCGAAGGGATCCCAGGCCTCGCATGACGTCCGGTAGAGGAACGCGTTCATCTTCGGTTCGAGGGTCTGCAGCGGGATGTCGCTCAGGTCACCGGAGAACCCCTTGAACATCTCGGCGCGGCGGACCTGGCGCTCGATCTTGGCCGAGCTGAGTGCCTCGACCAGTGCATTCCAGTCGGCATCCTCAGCATAAAGCTTGGCCAGCGAGCGATCGACATCATCGACACCGGTATTGGCGATCACCGTCGCGTCGCCGAGCGTTGGATCCTGGCGCGTGAAACGGCCGACGAACTGGATCGTGACGGCGACGCTCTTATGATGATCGTGAAGGGCCGCGATCTTCAGCTCGGGCAGGTCAAAGCCTTCGCCCAGCATATCGACGCAGACAATGATCCGGCTCTCAAAGCTGCGCAGCGCAGCCAGATTGGCACGCCGATCCTTCAATGACTGCTGGCTGTGGACGATTACCGGCCGATAGTCGGGATAGGTAGCCGCGTAGAGGCCGTGGAGCTGCTTGGCCCGCTCGATCGTGTTGCAGCGGGCCATCGCCAGATGGTTGAGGCCGGCTTTCAGATCGGCGGCGAGCACGTCGCCGAGCTTGTCGATGATGGCCTGGTCGGCGTCGGGTTGGTCGAGGCCGAACACGGCCTCGAAGCGGATCGGCTTGAAATAGCCCTCCGCCTGCGCCTTCTTCAACGGATAGGTGTAGATGAACTCGCCATCGACACGGCCACCGTCCTCACGGAAGGGCGTGGCGGTGAACTGAACCACCGGGATCGGCGGGTTACGTTCGACAAAGAGGCCGCGAAACGCCTTCCAGGTTCGCGCGCCGATATGATGGGCCTCGTCGATGAAGAGCGCCGCGGACCGCTCGGCCATTTGCTCCTGCACCGGCGCCTCGGCGCGCCCGGCAATGTGCATGGTCGTCACGACGACGTTGGCGCTGTCGAAGATCTGATCGACCTCGGCGATTGATGCCGGGATATGGGCGAGCCTTGTCACGACGGGGAACTGCGCGGTTTCATCGAGGCAGCCTTGCCTCTTGAGTACGCCGAACGTCTCGAACTTGGCGGCGATCTGTTCGCGCAGTGCATCGGTCGGGACCACGACCAGCAAGCGGTCGAAGCGCTGGCGGGCGTTGAGCGCCAGCATCGTCTCGGTCTTGCCCGTGCCGGTCGGCATCACGATGGTCGCTGGATCTGTCGAGCGGGTAGCGTGGGCAAGCGCGGCGTGGAGCGCGCCGATCTGGGGGCGGCGCAGTCCGGGATAAGCAGGTTTGTCGTCAGCTGCCGGGCGCCCTTCGCGCAGATGAAAGGCCTCATCCCAGGATAGCAGTACGCCCGCCAGACGCTCGGCCATGGCCTGTGCGCTAAGCGCTGCGGGATCGATCGGCTTGGATCCCACCCAGCGGCCGTCGCCGCGCAGCAAGGCTCCCTGGATATCCTTGGGTGTCTTGGCATCCGGCACGAGCAGCAGAAGATCAGCGTCAAGGGAGGCGGCCGTTTTCGCGCTGATGATCTTCAGCATCTCGCCGCTTTTCAGGAGAGCCTCAAAGCCGTGAACCCGGCGGACCGTAAACGGTCTGAGGCGGCATGGGGTCTCGGCCGCGGGCACCGCCTGCTGGCGCACCGCGCTCCCCAGGATCTTGCCCTCGAGGGCAAGGCGGGCGGGCAAAAGAAGCGACACCTCTTCGCTGAACAGATCGTCCTGGTCGGGCGTTTTGGGCGTCGTTCGCTTCAACATGGCTACCCTGCCTCCCTTGCGCTTCAAGCCGCGACGGCTGCCGGGGTCGGAGCGACGGTGATCACCTGACCGGATGTCACCAGCACGATCAGCCCGCGTTCGGCGCCGGTTATGTCGAGATAGGCCCGGACCTGAGCGCGATAGTGCTCGATCGTCTCGGCGGCCGGCTGCACGTCACTCTTCCAGTCGATCACCACCGAAGGCTTGCCGTGGTTGTCGAAGCTGGTGGCATCGGCGATACCGGCCGTCGCCTGTTCGACGCCCTCGATCTCAACCGCCGCATAGACAGAGAGCTCAGGCACAAGGCCGGGGCGCAGCTCGGCGATCTCGGGCAGACCGAGCGTCCGAACCACGCAGCCGGCAAGTTCGCCGGGCGTCAGACCTTGGGCGGGATCATCCGTCACCGGCTGACCGATTTCCACGATCAGGGTCCGTGCCCGATCGGTCAGCGCCGCCTCGTCGTCCTTGGTCTCGCCCGTCAGCACCTCTTCGAGCAGTTTATGGAGGATGAGCCCGCGCTCGCGACCGCCTTGAATGCTCGGTGTGGGCTTGTCGTCATCGGGTAGGGCGTCATCACCGGCCGCCCAGATTTCGACCGCTTCGGGCGTCAATACTGGCCCGGTTTGGCTCTCATCGCGGCTCGGCGCGAGCCAGACAAGGCGCTGGCGCTTGTCGAGGATTGCAGCCGCTTCGGCGGCAAAACCATCGCGGGTCTGGGCGTTGACCGCCTGCGCCGCGGCCTCGCCCATATCTTCGGGCAAGTGCGAGAGATCGAGCGCAGGCAGATCTCCCAGCGACAGATCGACCAACGAGATCCAGGCCGACTTCGACTGCGCCGCGTCGAGCCGCGGCAGTACCAGCAATTCGCGAGCACGGGTCGCGGCGACATACCAGAGACGGATGCGTTCGCGGTCGAGTTCGGCTTTCTCTGCCTCGAGCACCTCTTCATAGCCAGCTGGCTTCACCCCGAAGACCGGGCAATAGAAGGTGTCGCTGTCGCGGTCGGTGACGACGCTATCGGGCGCCTTGATCCCCGTCATCGTGTTGATGGGGACGACAATCGGCCATTCCAGCCCTTTGGCCGCATGCATGGTGTAGAGCGCTACCGCTTCTTCTTGTGCATCCGGTCGGCCCTCGACGGCACGCGCCTCGTCGGTCCAGGCCGCCGTCATCGTCTCGGCAAAGGCGCGCAGGCCGCGAACAGCAAAGGCCGAGGTGAGGCTCAGATAGAGATCGACATTGGCAAGCGCGCGCTCGGCCTGGCCACGGTGGCGCGCCAACAGAATGGGCCGCACCCGCAACGCATCGATCGCCTGCGAGAGAAGCTCGTGCGGCGTCGTACTGTTGGTCTGGCGGTACAGCGCCTGAAGCTTTTCGATCGTCGCCCGGACCAGGGGATGCGTGATGTCCGCCGGATCGACGCCAAGGTCGAGGCGGGGCAGCCTGTCCGACGTATCGTCCGGCCGCGGCAGCGCCCAGATGATATCGAGGAGTTGCTCTTCGGTGAGCCCGACGAGCGGCCCGCGCAGCAATGCGCCCAGCGCCAGCGTATCGCGCCGGTCGGCGAGGACACGCGTGAGCGCGATGAGATCCTGAACTTCCTGGCGGCGGAACAGGCCTTTGCCGGCCTGAGTCGCGACCGGGATGCCATAACGCTCCAGGGCTTCCTCATAGCGCCAAAGGTCGCTGCCGGTGGGCGCGAGCAAGGCGATGTCGCCCGGGCGGCACAGGCGGCCGGCTCCCGAACGACGATCAAGGATCATCTCGCTGCCGATCAGCCGCGCGCACATCTGCGCGACGGCATCTGCCTCGGCATCGCGCTGCTGTTCGGCCGACGCCTTGCCATCCTCGCCGGCGACCGCGACATCCAGCGCCGCAATGCACAGAGCCTCGCCGCGATCGGCATGAAAGGGATCAAGCGCGGTGAAGCCGGGTTGGCCGTCGCTGGAGAGCGGTCCCTCGAACCGCTCGTTCACGAACGTCAGGATCGGAGCGCAGGACCGGAAGTTGGTCGAGATCGACATGACGCTGTCCTCGTCCTGAGCGATGAAGGCATCGCGGGCGCGGACATAGGCGGAGACGTCGGCGCCGCGGAACCGGTAGATCGCCTGCTTGGGATCGCCCACCAGGAAGAGGGCGCCGGGGCGGATGGTGAAACGGCTCCAATCCGCAGTTGCCCCGGCCTCCGGCGGTTCGCCGCACAGGCGCCAGAAGATTTCGGTCTGGAGCGGATCGGTATCCTGGAACTCGTCGACCAGCACCTTCGAGAAGCGGGCGGCGAGCGCCCGGCGCACATCATCATGATCGCGCAGGAGGTCGCGCGCCGCGAAGATGAGATCGTCGAAATCGAGCAGCGCGGCGGACCGCTTATAGTCGCGGAAAAGATCGAGAACGGGGCGCACGTCGCCGATGAGATCGGCAAGGACGCGGCTCGCGACATTCTGCATCAGCGTCTGCCAGCTCACGCAGCACGCCGCATAGGCCGCTTCGGCCGCAAGATTGAGGCGCTCGCCATCAGCCTTGGCGAGCCCTTCGCGCTTCGCCGCCTCGATCCATTTGCCCTTCTTCTTGAAGGCCAGGAACGTGCAGGCCTTGGTGCAAAGGTCGGGATGTGGCGGCAAGGTCAGCAGTCGCACGAGGCCAGCGGGCGTATCGATGGCGGGGCCGCCCTCAAGGCCATCCGCCATTTCCGCGAAGCGCTCGGCGAAGACCGCCGTCTCTTCCTCGACGGCCGCGGAGGTGCGGATAAACTCGGCGAAGTCCGCCGCCGCCGCCTGAAACGCTGCGAGATGGGGCGCGAGCGCCTCCGCCACCGGGGCGGCGACGGTGCGCCGCTTGCGCAGATTATCGACGATGCGGTGGATGAGACCGACCGTTTCGCCAGGGCTATGGAGCACCATCTCGCCAATGAGGCCGCCCTCGGCGCCGGAAAGCCGGTCGCGCAGCCACGCATCGACGATCTCGACAAAAGCGAGATCGGCCTGATTGCGGTCCATGACACTCGCGCCAGGATCGATATCGGCCTCGACCGGATAGGGTTTGATCAAACGCTGGCAGAAACCGTGAATGGTCGAGCAGGTGATCTCGTCGATATGCGCCGCGGCCGCCTCGAGATGCGCCTTATGCGGGCCGGATAGCCCATCGGGGAAAGCGATCCTGAGTTCGGTCGGAATTATACCCGCGACAAGCTCACTCACGAAATCGCGCACGCGCACAAGAAGTTCGCTTGCGGCCAGTTCGGTGAAGGTCACGGCCGCGATCGATTTGGGGGGCGTCCCTTGCGCGAGCATGGCCGCGATCCGGCCTGCCATGACGGCAGTCTTGCCGGAGCCGGCGCCGGCCTCGACCAGGACGGATCGATCATGCCCGCTGATCGCGGCGCGGCGGGCAGTGTCATCCCGCAAGATGTGGATAGCGGCGGTCATTACTGGGCCTCCCAGACCAGAGTAGCGTCACCGAGGAGCTCGGTGGCAGCGGGCGTCTTGCGTTTGCAGTAGGTAGCGCCGGCGTTGGCGGGCAGCGCGAAGGCGAGATCGTCATATGTGCCGCCGGTGTCCGGTCCGATCAGCGCATGGCCAGCGCTCAGGCTGGTGCTGGCGGACTGGAGATAGCCGGTAAGCGCGCCAAGCGTCGCTTCGGGGTCGGCGAGCTGGAGATCGACCTCGGCACGCGGATAGAGCAGCGAAGCACTGATCGAGACATCGGCACCCAGAAGGGATTTTACCGCGAAGGCATAGAGGCAGCGCTGCAATTCGCGACCGCCGTCGATGCTGATATTAGTCTTGGGCGGCCGACCGGTCTTATAGTCGCGAACGAGCGCGCGCGTCCCATCGCCCGAGAGATCGAGCCGGTCGATATAGCCTTTGATGGCAAAGCCGGTTTCGGGGATCGTGACCGAGGCCGCTGCATTCCAAGGGCTGTCGGCCACGGTCTTGGGGGTAGCGCCGCCAAAGGCGACTTCGCCATAGGATCGCGCGTCCGCCAGCTCCTCGTCGCGATAGGTGAGCGCGCGTTCTGCAAGTGTGCGGGCATCGTCAAGCGTGCGCCGCCAGATGACCGGCGGCGGGACTGCCCGCTGGCTCTCCCAGACGCCTGCAACATTCGCGGCGGCCGCTTCGATGGCGGCGGTGATGGCGGCATTGCCTGCATTGGCGAGGCCGCCATTCGCTTCGAGACCCTGAAGCGCGAGGTCGAGGGTCATGTGGACGAGATCGCCCATCGCCAACGCGTCGAGCACCAGCGGGTCGCTGCCGCTCTCGGGCATCTTCAGGCGCATGCCATAGCGCCAGACGAAGCCCAGCGGGCTACGCAGGAGCAGCTTCAACGAGCTTGCCGACTGGACGCGTGCGAGGATGTCGAGCAGCAGCGGGTGGTCCGCGCGAACCAATCCGTCGTGTGGCGTGATCTCCTTGCGATGCCAATTGCGCCAAGTGGTGAGGGCGCTGGCGGCCTGGCTGTCGCCGGCGAACTCATCCGGCCGCGCCATCAGGCGGTCGGTCTCGCTGAAGGCATGTGTTGGGACGGCGTTACGGCCGATGTAGATTTCGTGCCCGACTGGCCTGAGCAACGCGCTCCGGCCGAGCAACCGGCCTTCGCCATCACGTCGCGCGCGCGACAAGGTGACCTCGCCCTCCGTGGTCGCCAGGATGGTCTCGAAATCGCGCCGGTCAGCAGCGCCGATCGGGAGCGGATCGAGTTCAGCGGTAGGGATGATATGATCGGAGATGAGGCGATCTTCGGAGATTCCGCGCGGCCAGCGCGAAGAGTTGAGCCCGATGAGGCGGGCATAACGACGCGGCGATGCCGCGAGTGCGCTTGCGGGCATCCAGGCCGGCGACACGCACGCTTCAAGACCATCGTCCTGCTTCAGATCTGCCAGGGTCGTATCCAGCGACACCGAGGGACCGGCGAGCAGCGCCTTGCGCCAGATCGCGAGTGCGCGGCCGGTCAGAAACGCGCCGCCGATCTCGGCGGCGGCATTATGCCCCTTGGCGAGGAGATCGACGATACCCCGCAAGGTGGGCGTGTGATTCTGGCCGTCGGGCCAGTCCGCAGCCGTGAGGCGAGAGAGCAGCCGATCCCAGGCGCTGAGAGAGGCCAGTGGCGCATCGGCGGGCAGAACGCGCAACCACCCTTGCGGCAATGACTGGAACGGGCCGGTCTCCGACCCGCAGAGAGCAGCGAGCCGGCGCATGCGGGTCTGCGAGAACCCGCGGATCAGAATATCGGCAAGCGCTGCCGCCGCCTGACCGTCGCGCGTCGTTGTGACCTTGATGCCATGGACGAAATGGAGGTCCAGGTTCGCATCGGCGCGCAAGGCGAGGAAATGGTCGTCATATTCGGTCGTGGAAGCGGCGGCGATGGCGATGTCGGCGGGATTGATGCCGTCAGACGCCATGAGCGCGCGCGCCCAGCGGATCGCCTCGACCGCTTCATGATAGCTGGTGGCGGCGCTGACCATATGCCGCTCAGGCGCCCGTCCATCCGAACGGCGAATTGCGACGCCGGTCGCGGCGAGCCAATCCGGGACGGGCCTTGGCCCCGCGATCCATGAAACTTCCACATGCGCCGTGAGCGCCGCGAGAAGCGGGCGCCAGATGGGCGAGAGCTCAGTGATCCCGACGATCTCGACGGGACCAAGGACAGTTTGGGCGTGGCCCAGTCGCTGCAGCGCTGCCGTCACGAGGTCGGCGGGGCGCACCATCCCGGGCGGCAGCTGCTCAAGAACAGCTCGTTCCAGACGCGCAATCGAGTCGAGGCGCGGATGTTCGTGAGCCCGCGCCGCCAGATCAATCCCCGAGCGCCAGACTTTGTGGAGCGTATCCGCTGACGCGTCGACCATTCCCGGAAGCAACTTGATGCCGTCCAGTTCGCCCAAGGGCGTCGCCGGCAAGGCAGTCTGGATCGCGGTGCGCAGGCTCTCGTCGTCGATCGGCCGCGTGAAGCCTCCCGCCAATCGCACTGCGAGCTGTTCGAACGAAAGGATCTGCAGGCCATGGAGGCGCCGCCGGGCGGCGTCGAGCCGCAATTCGCGCATCGCCAAACGGCCATGCGCGACGATCGTGCGCCGATTAGGATTGGTGCTCATCGCCAACTTCCTCTTGTTGTCTCGCCGGTTCCGCTTGACGCGACTACATAGTACAGATAGAAACTATACGAGCATTACAGATATGTCCATATAGTTTTTATACCCTCGTGATATGAAGGAACGGAACCATATGACCAGCGAGGGGCCAGCGCTGAAATGGGGCGTCGAGCGCCGCCTCGAGTTCATCGAGTTCCGGCTGTTCTGGGAGGGCGGGGTCAATCGTTCGGATATCATCGATATGTTCGACGTGTCGGTGCCGCAGGCGTCGAAGGATCTGACGCTCTATCAGGAGCGCGCACCGCACAATGCGCTCTATGACAAGAGCGCGCGTCGCTATGTGGCTGGCCCGGATTTCGAGCCGATTTTCCTCAAGCCCGACCCTTATGGCTATCTGTCGCGCCTGCGTTCGGTCGCCGAGGGGCTGATCGAACTGGGCGAATCGTGGATCACCCAGGTGCCGGATACCGATATCGCGCTGACACCGCGCCGCGACATCGACGCCAGGGTGCTACGCACGATACTGGGTGCGGTCCGTGACGTGCGATCGGTCGATATCCACTATCAGTCGATGAGCAGGGATCGTCCCGACCCGATCTGGCGCCGCATGACACCGCACGCCTTCGGGTATGACGGGTTTCGCTGGCATGTACGCGGCTACTGCCACATCGCCGACAAGTTCAAGGATTTCCTCCTGCCGCGCATCCTTGATGTGGGCGAGCTCGGCGAGGCTGGCGCGCCGGCCGATCAGGACGCTCTTTGGCAGGAGCGCTTCGGCATCGAGATCGGCCCGCATCCCGAACTAACCGAAAGCCAGAAGGCGGTGGTTGCAAAGGACTATGGGATGGCGAACGGCTCGGCCGTGCTGACCGTCCGCTATGCGATGCTGTTTTACGTGCTGAAGCGCCTCGGCCTTCTGGGCGACGCCGCCCAGCTGCCTGCCCGCAGCCAGCATATCGTGGTGGTCAACCGGGATGAGACACGTGCGGCCCTCGAAAAGGCGGAGTTCGCGCTGTGAGTTCTGGCGATCGCGCACAACATCAAAAATACCGAATGTCGTTCGGTGTGGGCGGGCTGATGCTCAATGAGAGCCTGACGATCGCTCACGCCTACCGACCCGGTGAGACTTGGGCTTGCGCTCGCGAGCGTTTGCTCGCGCAAGGCGCGTCTTCCTTGCCCAAATTGGCCTCGCAAACCCGCGCGCTTCGTGAGGTGTACGACCGGATCGGCCATCTCTCCGATGCCGAACGCCATTACCTGTCGGTAGAGGCAGATCGCACCGAGCAGCAGGCTGTGATGTGGCTGGCGATCTGTCGGACCTATCGCTTTGTTTACGAATTCGCGGTCGAGGTGATCAATGAGCGCTACCAATCCTGGCGGCTTGACCTGGGCCATGAGGTGTTTGACCGTTTTCTCGCGGACAAAGCGGAATGTGATCCGAGCCTCGCGGCGCTTTCACCATCAACCGCCGCGAAATTGCGACAGGTCCTGTTCCGGATTTTGCGGGAAGCGGGTGTAAGGAGCGTCGAGGGCAGAATTCAGCCGATCTGGTTGTCAGGGCACATGAAGCGGCTGATCGAGGAGAGCAATCCGGCGGATTTGCGGATCTTTCCCGGAAATGGGGGGTAATTGTGACTACGAGATCTGATCGGCGCGTCCGTGCCGAGCACCTGTTCAGGGTGATTTCCAGCGAACGGTTCTTGCACAAGCAAGGGTTGGGCAACGAGGTTCCCTTCTTCATCTGCGCATTCGATGCCGAAGATGGCCTGAACCTGGGCGAGGATCGCGAAGATTTGATCGCCCGGCTGGGACATGCCGGTGTGCGCGTCCTTGATATCGACCTCTATGACCTTTCGATCAAAATCCTCGAGGATCGGGGTATCTTTGCGCAAATCCTTGAGGTTGAGGCCGAGACGGACAAGGCCGAGCTCAAGGAGCTGTTGCAAGGTGTTCTCGACCCCCAGGAACATCTCATTCCGGCGGTCGCGCGGCGCATTGAGGAAATCCCGCACGATGTGATCTTCCTGTCAGGCATAGGCGAGGTTTACCCCTACCTGCGCTCACACAACGTGCTCAACAACCTGCAGAGCACGGCGAAGGACCGCCCGACGGTCATGTTTTTTCCGGGCAAATATACCCATGCATTGGCGACCGGGGCCTCGCTCGAATTGTTCGGCCTGCTGCACGACGACAAATACTACCGCGCCTTCAATATCATGAACTACGAGGTCTGACCGATGGCTACTCTTCTGCGTGATATCTTTGCCAAGCCGGTCGACCGCTCGATCGATGGGGTGATCAAGGCTGATGACAAGGCCAGCCTCCTGACAGAGCTCGATGAATATGTCATCACCAACGAGATTGGCGCCCGGCTCGAGCAATTCCTCGACGCCTACAACAATTATGATACCGCGAATGGGGTGTGGATTTCGGGCTTCTTCGGGTCGGGAAAATCCCACCTTCTGAAGATGCTCGCTCTTCTGCTCGAAAACGACGAGGTCGAGGGACAGCGCGCCGTCGAAATCTTCGAGCGCAAGCTGGCCGGTAACCCGATGCTGGCGGGCGCCTTGCGCAAAGCGGTATCGATCCCGTCCCGGTCGGTGTTGTTCAATATCGACCAGAAAGCGGATGTGATCTCGAAGACCGATGTCGATGCTCTTCTGGCCGTCTTCCAGAAGGTCTTTGACGAGATGTGCGGCTATTATGGCAAGCTCCCGCATATCGCGCAGTTCGAGCGTGATCTGGATAGCCGCGGCAAGCTCGACGCCTTCAGGGCAGCCTTCATGCGGTCTTCCGGCAAAGCCTGGGAGCGAGGGCGTGAGCAGGCGCTGATGGAAGGCAAGCACATTGCCGCGGCATTCGCGGAGGTCACGGGCGACGAGGTCAAGGATATTCTTGGCCAGTATCGCAAGGACACGAAGGTCTCGATCGAGGACTTTGCCAACATGGTGAAATCGTGGATCGATGCGCAGGGCCCGAAATTCCGGCTGAACTTTTTTGTCGATGAGGTGGGTCAGTATATCGCCGACAACGTCAAACTGATGACGAACCTGCAGACCATTGCCGAAAGCCTGAACACGAAGTGTAAGGGACAGGCCTGGATTGTGGTTACCGCCCAGCAGGACATGGGTTCGGTTATCGGCGATCTGACGGCGCAGCAGGAGAATGATTTCTCGAAGATTCAGGCGCGCTTCGCCAACCGGATGCCGCTAAATTCCCAGGACGTGGCCGAAGTCATCCAGCGCCGCCTACTGGCCAAGACCGAGGCGGGCCAGATCACCCTTGGCAATCACTACGATGCCGAGGAAAATAACATGCGCACTCTGTTCGATTTCGGCGACAATTCCTTCAAGTTCAGGAATTTCTCCGGAAAAGACCAGTTCGTCGCAAGCTACCCGTTCCCGAACTACCAATATGATCTGTTCCAGCGCGCGATCATGGGACTCTCGCAGCATAACGCGTTCGAGGGCAAGCATAGCTCGGTCGGCGAACGCTCGATGTTGGGCGTCTTTCAGGAGGTGGCCAAGCGGCTGGCCGATACGCCGGTAGGGGGCCTCGCAACCTTCGACCTGATGTTCGAGGGGATCCGCACCGCCCTGAAATCATCGGTCCAGCAATCGATCCAGCTCGCCGAAAAGAACCTGGGCGATGATTTCGCGGTGCGGGTGCTGAAGGTCCTTTTCCTTGTAAAATACGTCAAGGAATTCAAACCGACCGCTCGCAATATCGCGATCCTCCTGCTGTCCCGGTTCGAGGCGGATCAGACCGAGCAGCGCCGCAATATCGAAGAGGCATTGTCGCTTCTCGAGCGCCAGACGCTGATCCAGCGCAACGGCGAGGTGTACGAATTCCTCACCAATGAGGAGAAAGATGTCGAAGCTGAGATCAAGGCGATTGCGGTCGATCCCGCCGAAATCGAGCGCCAGCTCGACGAACTGGCCTTCGGCACCATCCTCCGTCACGGAAAGATAAAACATACCGGTACCGGCGTCGACTATGCTTTCACCCGCAAGCTCGATGGGCACAGCCTGAACCGGGAGCATGAGCTTTCGGTGAATATCATCTCGCCCTTCAGCGACGATTCCGACGAACCGGATGTGGTTCGCTCGAACAGCATGGCCAGCGATGAGATGGTCGTGCTGTTGGGGCGGGATGTGCGCTTCACGCGCGATCTGGTCCTTTGGCTCCAGACGGTAAAATTTGCCCGGCAAGTGACGAGCGGGGACGCCCAGCCTGGCCGCGATCGTATTATTGCGGAAAAGCGCGATCAGAACACGCGCCGTGAAAAGGAACTGGTGCAGCGGCTGCGCAGTCTGATCGCGGACGCGCGGCTGTTCGTGCGGGGCACCGAACTGGAAATCGGGGGTGAGGACCCGCAGGAGCGACTGGTCAAAGGCTTCCAGGTCCTGGTGGACAAGGTCTACACCAGCCTGCCGGTCCTGCGCGGCGCTACCTATACCGAAGCCGATCTTGGGCGCGCAGGCCGCGTCGATGGCGGGCTTTTCGGCGGCGAAGGCAGCGGCCTGACCGAAGCCGAGCAGGACGTACTGAACCATGCCCAAGCACAGATGCGCCTTGGCACACGGGTTTCTGCCAAGGCTTTGGTCGAGAAATTCGGCGCCAAACCTTATGGCTGGCCTACCATCGCGGTCCTGTGCCTGACCGCGAGCCTTGTCGCACGCGGCAAGCTTGAGGCGCGCGCCGATAGCACCGTGCTGGAAGGGGAGGCGCTGATCCAGGGGCTGCGCAACAGCCATGCGCTTGGCAATATCCTCCTTTCGCCGCAGATCGAATTCACCGCCGCCCAGATTCGAAAATCGCGCGAACTGTTCCAGGCCCTGTTCGATTTGCCTGCCTCGGGCAATGACGCCCGCAGTCTGGGGACGGAGTGGCAGGCGCAGTTGCGCAAGCTGACCGGCGAACTGGAGGGTCTTGGCAGGCAATTGACGGGCTACCCCTTTATTGCGGCCCTCGATCCGCTGCGCACCCAGCTCGACGCTATGCGTGATCAGCCGGCGACATGGTTCATTACCGGCCCTGTCAGCCAAGAAGATCAGCTGCTGGATGCGAAGGAGGACATCCTCGACAAGGTCCGCAGCTTCATGTCCGGACCGCAGAAGGGCATCTATGATGAGGTGCGTTCCTTCCTGACCGTGCAGGACCAGAACCTTGCCTTCGCCGAAGATTCGGCCGCCGAAACGTTGCGCCGGGTTCTTGGCGATCCGCAGTGCTTCAAGGGCACCGCGATTCAGGCACTGAAGGCGGATTTCTACGCCCTGAAGGAGCGCATCGAGCAAACGGTTCTGACTGAGCGCAACGGGGTCATCGCGGCGATCGACGAGGTGGCGGAGAAAATCGCCCATACTTCGGAGTTCCGTGCACTACCGCCAGAGGCGCAGACGCACATCCGCGACGGGCTTGCCGACCAGAAGGCCGGCCTTGCTTCGCAAACCCTGATCCCAGCCTTGCGGCATCGGGCGACGGAAGTCCGATCCAACCTCCTGGCCGATACGCTCACCTGGATCGCCGAACTGACGCCTGCACCCGCGCCGGCTCCCACGCCCCAGTCACAACCTGCCGGCGGCGTTGCCGCGGCCCCGGCGGCGCCTCAGGTGCCGCCGGCACCGACAAGGCCCCAATATATCAAGGCGCAGTCTATCAACGTCCCCTTTGCGAAAACCTATCTCGAAGATGAGGACGATGTGACCCGATACCTTGATGAGATGAAAAGGACCCTGCTGGCCGAGATCGGCGCGGGCAAGAAAGTGATTGTCTGATGGATACCAACGCCCTGAAGAAATTTGCGCAAAGCGCGCGCAACCTGTTGATCGCGCAGGTCACCGCCCGACTGGACATGGTGCTGGCCGAGGGCGCCGCGGCTCGCCGCGAGCATCCCGCGGCAATTGCCAGGCTCGAAGCCGCCGCCAGCAGCAACCGCGGGCAGGTGATCGAGCAGGCCGCCTACACATGGTTCAACCGCTTTACCGCGCTGCGCTTCATGGATGTGACGGGCCTGACCAACCCGCGCGTGGTATCTCCTGCCGATGGCGCCACCCGGCCCGAGATTCTGGCCGAGGCGATGGCCGGCAACCTGCCGGATCGCGCCCGCCCCGAGATCGCCGAATATTTGAACGGCACCCGCCCGGCCCATGACGGGCAGGCGGAGGCTTATCGGCTGCTGCTGATCCATGCCTGCAATGAATGGCATCACGCGATGCCCTATATGTTCGAGCGCGCCGATATGCTCGACCGGGCCGAGGATTACACCGAACTGCTGATACCCGACGATCTTCTGTCGCCGGACAGCATCCTCGCCCGCCTGCGCGAGGTGATGACCGAGGACGCCTGCGAGGATGTCGAGATCATCGGCTGGCTCTACCAGTTCTACATCTCGGAGAAGAAGGACCAGGTTTTCGCGGGCCTGAAGAAGAACCAGAAGATCACGGCAGAGAATATTCCGGCGGCGACACAGCTGTTCACGCCGCATTGGATCGTGCGCTATCTGGTGGAGAACTCGCTGGGGCGGCTGTGGCTGCTGAACCGGCCTGGCTCGGGGCTGGCGGCGAAGATGGACTATTACATCGCGCCGGAGGAGCCGGAAACGGATTTCCTGCGCATTCAGCGGGCCGAGGATATCTGTATCTGCGATCCGGCTTGCGGGTCGGGTCATATGCTGACCTATGCCTTCGACCTTCTTTATGAAATCTATGCCGAGGAAGGCCATGACGCGGCCGAGATCCCAGGCCTAATCCTGCGGCACAACCTGACCGGCATCGAGATTGACGACCGCGCTGGCGCCTTGGCGGCCTTTGCATTGTCAATGAAGGCTGCGGCAAAGCTCGGGCGGCGACGGTTCCTGCGTATGGAGGAAAAGCCCGACGTAGTGGTGCTGCAGGATGTCCGCTTCCCCCCCGCTGAAATGCAGGACGTCGCCGCCGTGGTGGGCAAGGATCTGTTCACCGACGAACTGCGCGAGACCCTCGGGCAATTCGAGCAAGCGAAGAACTTCGGTTCGCTGATCGTGCCGAAGCTGCGCGACCCGATCGAGACGCTGCGACTGGTGGCGGCGCGGGATTTCGGATCTGACTTACTGCTGAAGGAAGTGCAGGCGCGCGTTGTAGCCGTGCTGAGCATGGCTGAGGCGCTTTCGCCGAAGTACCACGTTGTGGTGGCCAACCCTCCCTACATGGGCGGCAAAGGTATGAACGGAAAATTGGGCGACTTCGTTAAGGCCAACTATCCCGATAGCAAGTCCGACCTCTTTGCTGTGTTCATGGAGCGAGCGCTTGGGCTTTGCGCTAAGCGCGGCCTGATGGCGATGATAAACATGCAGTCGTGGATGTTCCTGTCATCTTATGAAAAACTACGCGGGACGTTGTTGTCGAATGCAACGATCTTATCCATGGCCCACATCGGCGAGCGCGGTTTTGATACAATTGGCGGTGTTGTAGTTTCGACAACGTCTTTCGTGATTAAAAATGCTCATGACGAGGGCAGGAGGGGTGAGTTTATACGCCTTGTCGAAGGCGATTCCGAAAGGGAAAAGGTCTTACAGCTGCGGGAGGCGATCCAAAATCCGAACTGCGGCTGGTTCTATCGCGCCTCGGCAGATGACATTGCTAAGATTCCTAGTAGCCCGATCGTTTATTGGCAAACTGAACGTTTCTACGAACTGTTTCGTACGCTAAATGGTCTCAGTCAAATAGCGAAGCCGAGGCAAGGTGCTACGACCTCAGACAATGACCGTTTCTTACGATCTTGGACCGAGGTCTCTTGTCAAAGAATCGGGTTTGGGCATGCAAACAGAGCATCCGCTGCTGCTGCCGCGCAGAAATGGTTTCCCTACAATAAAGGCGGAGAGTTTCGTCGCTGGTATGGGAATCAAGAATTTATCATTAATTTCAAAAATGATGGAGAGGAAATTAAGGAGTTCCATGAGGAACTAAATAAAACACGCCCCGGAGGTCGCCTAAAAAATCAAGATCATTACTTTAGTCAGAGCGTAAGTTGGTCGAAAATATCAACGGGGTCTTTTGCAGTTAGATATTTTCCTGAAGGGTTTATCTTTGATGTCGCCGGATCGGCCGTTTTTTTCGAAAGCAGGGAAGATTTTTCATATTTCACGGGGTTACTGAACTCCGCCGTAGTAACATCGGTTTTGCAAGCATTGTCACCAACTCTCAATTTTGAAGCTGAACATCTGAGTAAAATACCTGTTCTACCCGCTAAGAATCGAGCCGCAGCAGCATCGCATGCATCGGGAATCGTAGAAAGAATCATAAATTGCAGTAAGGCGGACTGGGACGATTATGAAACATCTTGGGATTTCACAACGCTGCCGCTGCTCTCGCCCGATCACCGGGCCGGGACGCTGGAGGCCAGCTACGCCAATCTCCGCGCCCACTGGCAGGACATGACTGACGAAATGCACCGGTTGGAGGAAGAGAACAACCGCATCTTCATTGACGCCTATGGGCTCCAGGACGAACTCACCCCCGAGGTGCCGATCGACGAAATCACTCTCACTTGTAACCCGGCCTATCGCTATGGCGTGAAGAACACCGAGGAGGACCGAGAGGCGCGGCTGCGTGAGGATACGGTCGCCGAGTTCCTCCACTATGCCGTGGGCTGTATGTTCGGGCGCTACAGCCTTGACGCGCCCGGCCTGATCCTCGCCAATGAGGGCGAGGGGATTGAGGAGTATCTGGCTCGCGTGCCGGAACCCAGCTTCGCGCCCGACCGCGACAATGTCATCCCGGTCCTCGATGCCGACTGGTTCGTCGATGACATCGTCACTCGCGCTCGCGATTTCCTGCGCGTCACCTTTGGCGATGCGAAGTTCCGCGAAAACCTTGCCTTTGTGGAAGCCGCCCTCGGCAAGGATCTGCGCAAGTGGTTCACGAAGGACTTCTTCGATTACCACGTCCGCCGCTACAAGAAACGCCCGATCTACTGGATGTTCTCCAGCCCCAAGGGCAGCTTCAATGCGCTGATCTATATGCACCGCTATCGGCCGGATACGGTCTCGGTGGTGCTGAACCAGTATGTACGCGAGTTCATCCACAAGCTGGAGGTCGAGCGCGCGCAGCTGGAGAAGCTGGCCCTCGATCCTGCGGCTACACCCGCCCAGCAAACGAAGGCACAGAAGGAAACGACCACGGTGATCAAGCAGATCGCCGAGCTGACCGAATGGGAACGCGATGTCGTCTATCCGATGGCGCAGCAGAAGATCGCCATCGATCTCGACGACGGCGTGAAGCGCAACTATCCGCTGTTCGCCGGCGCGCTGAAGCCGATCAAGGGGCTGGAGGCCGCGGATGACTGACCGCATCACCGCCGGGCTGAGGCGGCTCTATGAGGACCAGGGGCATCGTATCGTCTTCTGGTATGACGCGGCCCGCGATCTCCGCGGGGCGTTCGATGCGGTGGACCTGCCCGGCGTGACCAAGGTGGAGATCGCCAACAACGAGTTTGGCCTGAAATATCGCGTACTGCGGCAGGAGCCGGCGGCGCGGTTCCTGCTGTACAAGGATGGGCCCGAGCCGCCGATGGCGGAAAACTGGTTGCTGGATGTGCAACTGGCCACGGCGGTGTTCCGCGCCGACCAGGCGGCGATCTGGGTGGCCGATTTGGGCATCCCGGCGAAATACGAAGCCGCCGTACGCGACCACGCCGAATTCTACCGTTCCGGCAAGCGTCTGGAAGCGCTGCGCGCCATCGAGCGCGAGCGGCCATCGCAAAGCGCCAACGATGTCCGCCGCAAGATGTTGGCGGTCTGCGCCGGTGCGGATGGTGATCTCGATACGGTGATCGAGGCGTTGCTGGCCGAACTGGCCGAAGACCGTGACGATGCGCTGCGTTTGGTGGAACGGGTCGGGCTGGCGGCGTTCTTCTGGAAGGAGGTTTCGGCGCGCTATGGTTATGCGGCGGATGCCCCGGATTTTCAGGATTTCGCCATCATGCTGTTTTCCAGCGCCTGGGCGCGGGCGATGGGCGAGGCGGCGGCCCTCAATACCGATGCCGCGCTGATGTTCCGCCGCTGGAGCGCCTCGCGCCGGTGGGGTGAAGCGTTCGAGAAGCTGTCGGGCGACTATCAGGATGTGCTGAAGATCAGGGATGATCTGGCGTCACGCGATTTTCGGCGCCTGATCCCGCATGATCATTTCGAGGAGGTGGACCGGCGGATCGTTATCGCCATTGTCGAGGGGCTGGCCCAGCAGAGCCTGGCAGCCACAGATGTGCTCAAATGGGTGCGCGATCGCCGTCAGAGCCATTGGTATGACCGATACGCCGACGTCTATCAGGCCATTGGCTACGCGACAGAATTTCAGCAGGCTCTGGCCGAGGCCGACCTGTCCATGACCAGTCTGTCCGATGGTGTGAGGCGCTATTCCGCAAGCTGGTTCCGGCTGGACCAGCTCTACCGCAAGTTCATCTATCATATGCAGAAAAGCGGGCAGTCCGGGTTGCTCTCCGCGCTCTATGAGGCGGTTGAGAACCGCTACACTACCAATTTCGTGCTGAAGCTGAACGATGCCTGGCAGGACCAGGTTGCCCGCCTTACGGACTGGGCAGCTCCGGGCTTTCCCCGTCAGGTGGATTTCTACCGGGAACAGGCCGCTGAATACCGGCGCAAGGATCAGAAGGTCGTCGTCATCATCTCGGATGCGCTGCGCTATGAGGTGGCCGAGGAGGCGCTGCGCGAGATCCGCAAGCTCAACCGGTTCGACGCCGAGCTGAAGCCGATGGTCGGGGTCTTGCCGAGCTATACCCAGCTGGGCATGGCCGCGCTCTTGCCGCACCGGCAACTGGCGATCCGAGATGACAATGATCTGGTGATGCTGGACGGCGAAAGCACCATGGGCGCGGCCGCCCGTGAAAAGGCGCTGGCGGCGGGCAGGGCAGGGGACAGGGTAAGGGTTCTGGCGGCAAAGGACTTCATGAATCTGGGATCGTCAGAGGGCCGTGACCTCTTCCGGGATCATGATGTCCTGTACCTCTATCACAACCAGATCGACGCGATCGGAGACAAGCTGGCCACAGAGGAAAATGTGCCGGCGGCGGCGGAGACGGCCATCGAGGATCTGGTAAAATTGGTCCGCAAGCTGACCTCGGCCAACTTCTCGAACATTCTGATCACCGCAGATCACGGCTTCCTGTGGCAGCACAGGGCCTTGGAGGAGAGCGGCTTTGCGCTGGGCGAGCCAGAAGGCGAGGTGGTAACACGCAATCGTCGCTTCGTGATCGGCCGAGGGCTCAGCAGCACAGGTGGCATGAAGAAGTTCACCGCCGCCGAGCTTGGCCTAGATGGAGATCAGGACATCTTGATCCCCAACTCAATCAACCGTCTGCGCGTGAAAGGATCAGGCAGCCGCTTTGTCCATGGCGGAGCGAGCTTGCAGGAGATCGTCCTGCCTGTCCTGCGGGTCGGCAAGCAGCGCAAGGAAGATGTCGGACAGGTGTCGGTGCAGATCATCCCGCCGGCCCGTGCCCAGATCACCACAGGGCAGATCCAGATGACATTCTATCAGGCAGAGCCGGTTACCGATAAACAGCAACCCCGGCAGATCCATGCGGCAATCTTTGCGGGAGATGGAACGCTCATCTCTGACGAAGTCGAGCTGGATTTCGATTTTGTGTCCGAGAACCCGCGCGAGCGCGAGCTTTCGCGCAATTTCCTGCTGTCGCGGGCCGCGGACGCCCACAACAATCAGACGGTCTTCCTGAAGCTGCGTACGCGCATCGGCAAGACCAGCCATTTCGAAGATCACGCTTCGCAGCCCCTGCTGCTGAAACGCGGGATCAGCACAGATTTCGATTTCTGAGGTGCCGATGTCGACCCTTGATGACAAGATCAACGAGCATTTTGCCGGTTTCGTGGTTCGCAAGGATCTGGTGAAGGCCGTGAAGGGGAACGCCATCGTTCCCACCTATGTGCTCGAATATCTGCTGGGCCAATATTGCGCGACCGACGACGAAGCTTCGATCGCGACGGGTATCGAGACGGTCAAGGATATCCTGCGCAAGCATTACGTGCATCGTTCGGAAGCGGGACTGGTCCAGTCGACGATCAAGGAGCGGGGCCGCTACAAGGTCATCGACCAGGTCAGCGTGGCGCTGAACGAAAAGACCGACGCCTATGAGGCGGTTTTTGAAAATCTTGGGATCAAGCGGGTCGCGATCGACAGCGCCACGGTCAAGGCGCATCCCAAGCTGCTCGTAACGGGTATCTGGTGCATCGCAGATGTGCAGTATGAGTTTTCGGAAGACAGCCGGATCTCTCCGTGGATCATAGACACGCTGAAACCGATCCAGATCGCCCGCGTCGACTATGATGGCTATCGCGAAACGCGCGGCAAATTCACCACCGAGGAATGGATCGACCTGCTCATGCAAAGCATCGGCTTTGATCCGTCCATGTTCGGGCGCAGGTCAAAGCTTTTGCAGCTGTTGCGCCTGATCCCGTTCGTCGAACGAAACTACAATCTCATCGAGCTTGGGCCGAAGGGAACGGGCAAGTCGCACATCTATTCCGAATTCTCACCCCATGGCCAGCTGATCTCGGGCGGCGAAGTCACGGTTCCCAAGCTCTTCGTGAACAACTCCAACGGGCGGATCGGTCTGGTTGGTTATTGGGATGTCGTCGCCTTCGACGAATTCGCCGGGCGCGAGAAGACGGCCAACAAGGCGCTTGTCGATATCATGAAGAATTATATGGCGAACAAGCAGTTCTCGCGCGGGGTGAACCCCATGGGGGCTGAAGCGAGTTTCGCCTTCGTCGGCAATACCGACCATAACGTGCCGTGGATGCTGAAGAACACCGACCTGTTCGAAGCTCTGCCGCCGCAGTTCCACGACAGCGCCTTCATCGATCGATTGCATGCCTATCTGCCTGGATGGGAGATCGATATCATCCGCGGCCAGATGTTCACATCCGGCTATGGGTTCATCGTCGACTACCTTGCCGAAATCCTGCGCCACCTGCGGGCCGAGGACTTTTCGCACCGGCCGGATCGCTTCTTTACCGTTCCCGTCCAGACCCATATCCGGGACCGCGCGGCGATCAACAAGACCATGTCGGGCCTGCTGAAACTGATCTTCCCGAATGGAGACGAGACCGAAGCCGAAGTTGAGGAACTGCTGCGGTTCGCGATTGAATGCCGCAAGCGGGTGAAAGACCAGCTTTTGCGGATCGACAGCACCTTCGAGGCCGCCGACTTCCATTATGTTGCGCCGGATGGATCGAAGCGCGCTGTCACTACCCTTGAGGAAGAAGAGTTTCCCCAGTTCTACCATCGCCGCTCGGCCGGCGAGGGGGATGAAGGTGCGGGCCAACCCGAGATCGCGCCGATTCCAGCACAGCCGGCATCCACGCCTGCCGCTTCTGCTGCGTCTGCCGCCGCCCCTCCTGCTGTCGTTCCGAAGCCGGGGCATGTCGTTTTCACGGAAAACCGCAAGGGTATCAGTTTCGACAAGATCTTTGGCCCTTGGACTGATGGAGCGGCACGGATCATCGTCACCGATCCCTACATCCGGAAGTTCCATCAGGCGCGCAACGTGATGGAACTGATTGAGATGCTGATCCGGCGCAAGCAGCCCGAAGATCAGGTCGCGGTGCATCTCGTCACGGCTCCGGACGACGGGAATATTCAGGAGCAGCGGGAGTGCCTGGACGGAATCGCCGAGGCCTGCACGGGCACGGGCATTGATTTCACCTGGGCCTTTGATGGTTCCGGAGCGCTGCATGCGCGCGACATCACTACGGATACCGGCTGGAAGCTGGTGCTGGACCGGGGGCTCGATATCTTTCAGCCGACACCTCGCAAGATGAACGGCTTTTCACTCGGGGAACGCATGCAGGAGCACCGGATGATCCGGGGGTTCTATATCACCTATGTAGAAAACCCGTGACCACCGCTGCCTCGATTTAACATAATCCCTATTATCAGTCTTTTATCCTTTTATATCAATATGTTATAAAATCACTCCCTCTATGTTCCAAGCTTCAGCGCAAGCCGGTCCGCCCGGTCGAGCACAATCATCGGCAAATCGCCAAGACGAGACACATCCTCAAGTCCGGGCACTTCGATCCCAGCGATGATGGCGCCCCGG
>NZ_FZOS01000013.1 GCF_900188165.1 Edaphosphingomonas laterariae
ACCCAGGGAGACCGTTTTACCGATCTGGAGAGGCGCGGAAGCGACCCGGGAAACACCGTGTCACCGCCGCCGGTGAAGGGGCTTCTATGGGGATCGCCCAACACCGTCAACAACCATTTTACACTTTTGTTGCCATCCATGGTCAACATGCGGAATTACAACGAATTTATCCGCTAACCGGACCTCAACCAATCCACCCGCCAACCCTCGCCCCAACCCCGCCAGCACCTGCCCCAAACCCCGCCGCAACACCCCACAATCCCCACCAAACCCGCTCCCCAAGCCGCTTTCACACACCCCACGCACACAGAATCACACCCACAGAATCAGCCGAATCAATCAGCGGTGAACGATTCGATCAGGCGACGAGCATCCCATCGGGGTCGCTCCTGATCCGGGCGACATCGCGCAGCGGCGGTGCGCCGAACAGCCGGGCATATTCACGGCTGAACTGGGAGGGGCTGTCATAGCCGACGGTGAATCCCGCCTGCGCCGCATCGCGCCCTTCGGCCAGAATCAGCCGGCGCGCTTCCTGCAGGCGAATGCGCTTCTGATATTGCAACGGGCTCATCGCGGTGACGGCACGGAAATGCTCGTGGAGCGACGAGGCGCTCATGCCGGCTTCGGCCGCCACCGTCTCGATCCGGAACCCTTCGGCGAAATTGCGGCGGATCCAGTCGATCGCCCGATTCACCTGCGCCAGCCGTCCGTCGCTCATTGCGATATGGCGCGCCTGTTCATGCTGGTCGCCGGTCAGCAGGCGATAGAGCACCTCCCGTTCGATCAGCGGCGCGAGGATCGGAATGTCGGACGGCCGATCGAGCAGCGCCACCAGCCGGGCGACCGCATCGGCGAGCTCTGCGGCAACCGGGGTCAGCATCAATCCGGGGGGCGTGCCGGTCGGGGCGGGGCGGGCACCCGCCGCCATCTCGACCACCAGGGACGACAGCAACGTCCGGTCGAGGCCCAGCCGCACGCATAGATAGGGTCGCTCGGCGCTCGCCTCAGTGACATGGCCGATCAGCGGCAGATCCGCCGACACCAACAGATAACGCGCGCGATCATATCTATAGATACCGTCGCCCAGCATCGCGACCTTGCGGCCTTGCGCCACCAGGCAAAGCGCCGGTTCGGCAATCGCGTGCGCCGGCTCGGTCGGCCGGGACGACCGGACCAGCATCAGCCGGGGGATCGCCGTCTCATGCGTGCCGTCCACGATCGCGTATCGTTCAATCAGGGACGCCAGCCGATCGAGAGCTTCCATCGCCATTCTCCTTGATGATGGCCTGCCATGCCCAACGCATGGCGGAAAGGGCGCGGCCCATGGTTCGGAGGATCGTGCAATCATGGCGGAGCATCCGGCTACCGCCCGGGCCATCGGCGCCGGCATTTATAGGGCCGCAGCGGCCCCCGTCCCGTGACGCCCGCTCCCCCCAGGCAAGGCCCACTTCAAAGCGGGCCGCCCTCCAAACAAGGAATGCCCATCCATGTCCGACATCGCCAACAAGGTCGTCCTTATCACCGGCGCCAGCAGCGGCATTGGCGAAGCGACCGCCCGTCACCTTGCCGGCCGCGGCGCCCATGTCGTTCTCGGCGCGCGCCGCGCCGACCGGCTCGAAACCATCGCGGCCGAGATTCGCTGCGCCGGCGGCTCGGCCATCTATCGCCCGCTCGACGTGACCGATCCGGCCGACATGACCGCGTTCGTCGACTTCGCGATCGAGGCCCACGGGCATATCGACGTGCTCGTCAACAATGCCGGCCTGATGCCGCTATCGCCGCTCGCCGCGCTCAAAGTGGACGAGTGGAACCGGATGATCGACGTCAACATCAAGGGCGTGCTCAGCGGCATCGCCGCCACGCTGCCGCGCATGAAGGCGCAGGGGCACGGCCATTTCGTCAACGTCTCGTCGGTCGCGGGGCATCGCGTGATGCCGACATCGGCGGTCTATTCGGCAACCAAGTTCGCGGTGATGGCGCTGTCCGAAGGTCTGCGTGTCGAGAATGACGATATCCGCGTCACCGTGATCTCGCCGGGCGCCACCGAATCCGAACTCGCGCACACCATCACCGATGCCGATACCGCCGCGATGATCGATCGCTATCGCCAGATCGCGATCCCGGCGGATGCGATTGCCCGCGCGATCGGCTTCGCCATCGAGCAGCCGGGCAATGTCGACGTCAACGAGATCATCGTCCGCCCGACCGCCCAGCCCTGAGCGGACCGGCTTCAGGCGGCGAGCGGGAAGCGCAGCAGGCGATCGGCCAGGGGGACGAGCGCCTGCGCGTCGCGGCCAACCGCCCGGACGATTTCGGGGTGGTTCGCATCGAGCCCGCCGGTCAGCGCACCGAAAGCGGGCAGGATCAGCTTGGTGGCGCTGGCGACGAAGCAGCGCCGGGCCACCTGGCGGCCACGCAGCGCGATTCGCAATTTCGGATGGAAATGGCCGGAAAGCTCGGGTCGCGGATCGGCGGGATCGGCCTCGTGCCGCAGGATCAGCCCGTCCACCTCCGCCTCGCGCACCACCGCGCCACCGCAGCGATCGACCAGACCCGCATCATGGTTGCCGGTGATCCAGGTCCAGCGCGTGCGCCCGGTCAACGCCCGTAACATCGCCTCCGCTTGCTCCGGCAATCGATCGCAGCCCGCCGAATCATGAAAGCTGTCGCCCAGGCACCAGATCTCGGCCGCGCGGGTCTGTTCGGCGACACGGGCCAGATCGGCCAGCGTCGCGATCGAATCATAAGGCGGCAGCATCTGCCCGCCGGCCGCGAACCAGCTCGCTTTCTCCAGATGGAGATCGGCGACGAGCAGCGCGCGGCGCGCCGGCAGCAGCAGTGCGCCATGGGCCTGCGCCGCCATCTCCACGCCGCAGAACGAAAAGCGAACCATGCTCCGCTATAGAACCGGCGCAGCGCCCGGCGCTAGCCCCACAATTCGTCGAGGAAATTACGCATCGCCTGCCAGGATCGCCGATCCGCCTTCGCATCATAAAGCAGGCCGAAGTCGGGATTGTTCGCGCCCGGCGCGGTGAAGGCGTGGCTGGTGTTGCCGTACATGTGAATCTGCCAGTCGGCTCCGGCGTCGGTCAGCTCGCGGCCAAGCGCGACCGTCTGGTCGGGGGTCGCCAGCGGATCCTCGAAGCCGTGGAGCACCAGCACCTTGGCGCTGATCGGCTTGTTGGCGAAGGGCGGTGCATCGAACACGCCATGGAAGCTGACGACGCCATCCACATCCGCGCCCGACCGCGCGAGATCGAGCACGCACTTGCCGCCAAGGCAGAAGCCGATCGCCGCGGTGCGGCCGGCATCCACTTCGGGCAAGCCCCGCAGCAATTCGAGCGTCCGGTTGATCCGCGCCTGCAGCACGGCACGATCGCTGCCCAGCTCCCCCGCCAACGCCATCGCCTCGTCGGTATTGGTCGCGCGCCGGCCCTGGCCATAGAGATCGATCGCAAAGCCGACATAGCCGAGCTCGGCGAGCGCGATTGCCTTGCCCGTGTCGAAATCATCCTGCCCCATCCAGTTGTGCGACACGAGCACGCCGGGGCGCGGGCCGGTGGCCGCGTCATCCCATGCGATCACGCCTTCGAACGTGCCGCCGGGCGCATCATAGATCAGGGGCCGCGTCTGGATGGTCATCTGCGTCTTTCCTCCGTCGATCATGCGCGCATCGCATGTCGCGCCAGCGCATGACAATGTTGAGACTCGCGAAATGGACGCTAAGAGGCCCCCGACACCCGCACAGGAGACCCCATGCCCACGCTTGTCCTGATCCGCCACGGCCAGTCGGCCTGGAACCTCGAAAACCGCTTCACCGGCTGGTGGGATGTCAACCTGACCGAACAGGGCATCGCCGAAGCCAAGGCCGCGGGCGAGCTGATGGCCGCCAAGGGCCTCGATTTCGACATGGCCTTCACCAGCTTGCAGACCCGCGCGATCAAGACGCTGAATCTGGCGCTTGAGGCGATGGGCCGGCTGTGGCTTCCGGTCGAAAAGGACTGGCGGCTCAACGAACGCCATTATGGCGGGCTGACCGGCCTCAACAAGGCGGAGACCGCCGCCAAGCATGGCGATGCCCAGGTCAAGATCTGGCGCCGCTCGTTCGATGTTCCGCCGCCGCCGCTGGAAGCGGGCAGCGAGTGGGATCTGTCGCAGGATCGCCGCTATGCCGGGATCGCCATCCCGCAGACCGAAAGCCTGAAGGACACGATCGCGCGCGTGCTGCCTTATTGGGATGCCCGCATCGCCCCGGCGCTGACGAGCGGCCAGCGCGTCGTGATCTCGGCGCATGGCAATTCGCTGCGCGCGCTCGTCAAGCACCTGTCGAACATCCCCGACAGCGAGATCACCGAGCTTGAAATCCCGACCGGCCAGCCGATCGTCTACGAGCTCGCCGACGATCTGAGCGCGAAGGACCGCTATTATCTGTCGGAACGCTGAGCGCACCGACTTCATTGCGCAAAGCGCGGCGATTCCTTAAAGGCCGCGCTTTGCCGGGGAGACGACATGGCCGACACCGGGCCGTTGATCGGGATCATCATGGGGTCCCGTTCCGATTGGGAAACGATGCGCAACGCCGCCGAAACGCTGGAAGCGTTGGGCGTCGCGCACGAGTGCAAGGTCGTCTCCGCCCACCGCACGCCCGACCGGCTATATGATTATGCCAAGTCGGCGGCCGACCGCGGGCTCAAGGCGATCATCGCCGGCGCCGGCGGTGCCGCGCACCTGCCCGGCATGGCGGCGTCGATGACGCGGCTGCCGGTGCTCGGTGTGCCGGTCGAATCCAAGGCGTTGAGCGGCATGGATAGCCTGTTGTCGATCGTCCAAATGCCGGCCGGCATCCCCGTCGGCACGCTCGCCATCGGCCGCGCCGGTGCCGTCAACGCGGCTTTGTTCGCCGCCGCCATTCTCGCGACGACCGACGACGCGCTCGCCGCCCGGCTCGATGCCTGGCGCGCGAAGCAGACCGCCGACGTCGCCGAAACCCCGGAGTGAAGCAGACCCGATGATCGTCCCCCCCGGATCGCGTATCGGCATCGTCGGCGGCGGCCAGCTTGGCCGGATGCTCGCCATGGCGGCGGCGCGACTCGGCTATCGCTCCTATATCTACGCGCCCGAGGCCAGCGGCCCGGCGGGCGACGTCACGGCGGGGTGGACGCAGGGCAGCTATGACGATTCGGTCGCGCTGGCGGATTTCGCCGCCTCGGTCGATGTCGTCACCTATGAATTCGAAAATGTGCCGGTGGCGCCGCTCCGCATGCTGTCGCAGCGGCTGCACCCCAATCTGGCGGCGCTGGAAGTCGCGCAGGACCGGCTGACCGAAAAGGATTTCGTCGCGCGGCTCGGGCTCCGGCCCGCCCCCTATCGCGCGGTCGACGATCTTGCCGGGCTTCGCGCCGCGATTGCCGAACTCGGCGCGCCCGCCATCCTGAAGACGCGCCGCTTCGGCTATGACGGCAAGGGCCAGGCCCGGCTCCAGTCGGCGGACGATGCCGAGGCCGCCTGGGAAGCGATCGGCGGCCGTCCGGCGGTGCTCGAAGGCTTCATCCGCTTCGATCGCGAATTTTCGGTGATCGCGGTGCGGGGCCATGATGGCGGCTTCGCCACCTGGGACGTGCCGGACAATGTTCATGAAAACGGCATCCTCGCCACCTCCACCGTTCCCGCGGGCGCGCTGATCGCGGCGCAGGCGGCCGAAGCGATCGAGATGACCCGCGCGGTGGCCGACGCGCTCGATTATGTCGGCGTGCTGACCGTCGAATATTTCGCCACCGCAGCCGGCCCCGTGTTCAACGAGATGGCCCCGCGCGTCCACAATAGCGGTCACTGGACGATCGAGGGCGCGGTGACCTGCCAGTTCGAGAATCACGTCCGGGCGATCTGCGGCCTGCCGCTGGGATCGACCGCGCGCGCCGCGCCGCGAGTCGAAATGCGCAACCTGATCGGCACGCAGGCGGACGACTGGGCCGCCATCCTCGCCGATCCCACCGCGCACCTGCACCTTTATGGCAAGGGCGATCCCCGCCCGGGCCGCAAGATGGGCCATGTCACCCGGCTGCTCGGCGAATAATCCGCTCAGCCCGGGTTCATCGAATCGGACACAAAGCACCACGATGAGAATTTTTCCCTGGCTCCTCGCCTGCGCGCTGCCGCTTGCCGGCTGCGCTTCCGTCACGCCCGAAGCCAAGGTCCGCACCTCGCTGATCGATGCCGGCATCGCGCCGCCGGTCGCCTCCTGCATGGCCGAACGGATGGTGGATCGCCTGTCGATCACCCAGCTCAGGCGCCTGCAATCGCTGGCGAAGCTGCCGGAGAAGGATGTGGGCGGGATGACCGTCGATCAGTTTCTCTACCAACTCCGTGCCTTGCAGGATCCGGAGATCTTCTCGGTGGTCAGCCGGGCCGGCCTCGGCTGCGCGATAGCAGGCTAATCGCCCCATCTTTGCGCCAGCAAGCACGCCTGTGGGCTTTCATTCGCGACACTTTCATGCTTTAGGCCGGCGGATTTTGAACCGGATCAGGCTGGGAGCGTCATGAACATCCACGAATATCAGGCCAAGGAACTGCTGGCGAAGTTCGGCGTCGCGATTCCCGCGGGCCATGCAGCCCTCACCGTTGACGAGGCGGTTGCCGCCGCCGGCAAGCTGCCCGGGCCGCTTTATGTCGTGAAGGCCCAGATCCACGCCGGTGGTCGCGGCAAGGGCAAGTTCAAGGAACTCGCGCCGGAAGCCAAGGGCGGCGTCCGCCTGTCCAAGACGCTCGACGAAGTGCGCGCCAACGCCACCGACATGCTCGGCAACACGCTCGTCACCATCCAGACGGGTGAAGCCGGCAAGCAGGTGAACCGCCTCTACATCACCGACGGCGCCGACATCGCCAAGGAATATTACCTGTCGATGCTGGTCGATCGTCAGACCGGCCGGATCGCCATGATCGTGTCGACCGAAGGCGGCATGGACATCGAAGAAGTCGCCCACTCGACGCCCGAGAAGATCCGCACCATCACCATCGACCCGGCCGAAGGCTTCCAGCCGCACCACGGCCGCGCCGTCGCCTTCGCGCTCAAGCTCAAGGGCGATCTCAACAAGCAGGCCGTGAAGCTCGCCCAGCAGCTCTACACCGCCTTCACCTCGACCGACATGTCGATGCTCGAGATCAACCCGCTGATCGAAACCACCGACGGCAAGCTGCTCGTCCTCGACGCCAAGGTCAGCTTCGATTCGAACGCGCTGTTCCGTCACCCGGACATCCTGGCGCTGCGCGACGAGACCGAGGAAGATCCCGCCGAGGTCGAAGCCTCGAAGCATGATCTCGCCTACATCAAGCTCGACGGCAACATCGGCTGCATGGTCAACGGCGCCGGCCTCGCCATGGCGACGATGGACATCATCAAGCTCAACGGCGCCTTCCCGGCGAACTTCCTCGACGTCGGCGGCGGCGCCACGAAGGAGAAGGTCACGGCGGCGTTCAAGCTGATCCTCAGCGATCCGGCGGTCGAAGGCATTCTCGTCAACATCTTCGGCGGCATCATGCGCTGCGACATCATTGCCGATGGCATCGTCGCGGCCGCCAAGGAAGTGAACCTCTCGGTTCCGCTGGTCGTCCGCCTCGAAGGCACCAACGTCCAGCAGGGCAAGGACATCCTCGCCAATAGCGGCCTGCCGATCGTGCCGGCCGACGATCTCGGCGATGCCGCGAAGAAGATCGTGGCGCAGGTGAAGAAGGCCGCCTGATTGCCCTCCCCGGGAAATCAAGGACAGCCGAAGGAGATTAGGACATGAAGGTACTCGTGCCCGTGAAGCGGGTGATCGACTACAACGTGAAGCCGCGCGTGAAGATGGACGGCACCGGCGTCGATCTCGCCAACGTCAAGATGTCGATGAACCCGTTCGACGAAATCGCCGTCGAGGAAGCCATCCGCCTGAAGGAAAAGGGCGTGGCGACCGAGATCGTCGCGGTGTCGATCGGTGAAGCCAAGGCGCAGGAAACGCTCCGCACCGCGCTCGCCATGGGCGCGGACCGGGCGATCCTCGTCGTCGCCGAGGGCGATGTCGAGCCTCTCGCCGTCGCCAAGATCCTGAAGGCCATCGTCGATGAGGAGGCCCCGGGCCTCGTCATCCTCGGCAAGCAGGCGATCGACGACGATTCGAACCAGACCGGCCAGATGCTGGCGGCCCTCACCGGCCGTCCGCAGGGCACCTTCGCGTCGAAGCTCGAAGTCGCCGGCGACACCGTCACCGTCACCCGCGAGGTCGACGGCGGTCTCGAAACCGTCAGCCTCAAGGCGCCGGCGATCGTGACCACCGATCTCCGCCTGAACGAGCCGCGCTATGCGTCGCTGCCGAACATCATGAAGGCCAAGTCCAAGCCGCTCGCGCAGAAGACCCCGGCCGATTATGGCGTCGACACCACGCCGCGCCTCAAGACCCTCAACGTCTCCGAGCCGCCGAAGCGGACCGCGGGCGTGAAGGTTGCGGATGTTGACGAGCTTGTCGCCAAGCTCAAGGCGCTGGGAGTTGCGGCATGAGCGTTCTGGTCCTCGTCGAACATGACAATGCGTCCGTGAAGGATGCGACGCTGGCCGCCGTCACGGCCGCCGGCAAGCTGGGCGAAGTCCACGCGCTCGTCGCCGGCGCCGGCGCGCAGGCTGCGGCCGACGCCGCCGCCAAGATCGCGGGCGTCGCCAAGGTGCTGCTCGCCGACGACGCGGCCTATGGCCACGCGCTCGCCGAAAACGTCGCCCCGCTCGTCGTCGATCTGATGGCGAACTATGACGCGTTCGTCGCGCCCGCCACGTCCAACGGCAAGAACATCGCGCCGCGCGTCGCCGCGTTGCTCGATGTCATGCAGATCTCCGACATCCTGTCGGTCGAATCGGCCGACACCTTCACCCGGCCGATCTACGCCGGCAACGCGATCGCCAAGGTGCAGTCGTCGGATGCCAAGAAGGTCATCACCGTGCGCGGCACCGCCTTCGAAAAGGCGGCGACGGACGGCGGTTCGGCCTCGGTTGAAGCCGTTTCGGGCAAGGGCGATGCCGGCCTGTCGAGCTTCGTCGGCGCCGAGATCTCCAAGTCGGAGCGTCCGGAACTCACCTCGGCCAAGATCATCGTGTCGGGCGGCCGTGCGCTCCAGAACAGCGAAAACTTCCACACCATCATCGAACCGCTGGCCGACAAGCTCGGCGCGGGCGTCGGCGCCAGCCGCGCCGCGGTCGATGCGGGCTATGTGCCCAACGACTATCAGGTCGGCCAGACCGGCAAGATCGTCGCTCCGGAAGTCTATATCGCGGTCGGTATCTCGGGTGCGATCCAGCACCTTGCCGGCATGAAGGATTCGAAGACGATCATCGCCATCAACAAGGACGAAGACGCCCCGATCTTCCAGGTCGCGGACATCGGCCTCGTCGGCGATCTCTTCAAGGTCGTGCCGGAGCTTACGTCGAAGCTCTGATCGCCCTGAAGCGAAACAGAATGAGGGCGGTCCGCAAGGGCCGCCCTTTTTCTTTGGCCTCGCGGGCCTGCCGGCGATCCACGCGGTCGCCAGCACCGATCGCCCATGCGCTGATCGTCAGTGCAGATTCGGCGCCTCGGCGACGATGCGGACCAGCGTTTCCGGCGTGATCGGTGTTTCGAACTGGCAGCCGATTCGCCCATCGTCGCACCACACCACCCGCGCGGAAAGCGCGGCAAAGCCCGGCACGCGCAGCCAGATCAGGCTACCCGGCTGCACGGGCGCATAGCTTTTGGCCATGAAACCGGCGATCGAGATGTTGGAGACGACGCAGCCGATCCCCTTCATCCCGGCCATGCGCAGGCTGGCATTCAGGTCCACCGGGCGACGCGCATCGCTGCGCGCATCCTCGCTCCGTTGTTCATGGATCACCGCCAAGATGCGCAAAGTCGCCCGCCTACTCCACCGGAGCAGGCAGCTTACCGCGTGATCCTTAATTTTGGCTTGTAGTTCGATATCTTGGTGCGACGCGTAGCAACAAATATCCGGCGAATGCCGAAACCAGCGATCCGCCGAGGACGCCGATCTTCACCTCGTCCACCAGTTGCGGATCGGCAAAGGCCAGCCCGCCGATGAACAGGCTCATGGTGAAGCCGATGCCGCACAAGAGCGCGACGCCATAGACCTGCAGCCAGGTGGCGCCCGCCGGCCGTTCCCCGATGCCGAGCGCGACCGCGATCCGCACGCTCGCGAAAATGCCGATCTGCTTACCAAGGACGAGGCCCAGCGCCACGCCTGCCGGCAACGGCGCCAGCAATTGTTCAAGCCCGACGCCCGCCAGCGACACGCCGGCATTGGCAAAGCCGAACAGCGGCACGATCGCATAAGCCACCCAGGGGTGCAGCCCATGTTCCAGCCGGTGCAGCGGCGAATCGGCAGCATCGGGCGCGGCCGGGGTGATGCGGATCGGAATCGCGATCGCCGCCAGCACGCCGGCGATGGTGGCGTGAACGCCCGACAGCAGCACCGCGAACCACAGGCCGATGGCAAGCAGCAGATAGGGCCACAATTTGATCACGCCGGCGCGGTTGAGAATGAACATCGTGCCCCACAGCACGCCCGCCGCCAGCAACGCCGGCCCGCCGATGCTGGCGGTATAGGCAAGCGCGATGATCGCCACCGCGCCCATGTCGTCGACGATGGCCACCGTCGTCAGGAACAGCTTGAGCGACGCCGGCGCCCGGCTGCCCAGCAAGGCGAGCACGCCGATCGCGAAGGCGATGTCGGTGGCGGACGGGATCGCCCAGCCACGGGCGAGCCCCGGCGCATCGCGGGTGACGGCCAGATAGACCATCGCCGGCACGATCATGCCGCCCGCCGCCGCCACGATCGGCAGGCCGCGATCCTTCCAGGTCGCCAGATGCCCGTCGACGAATTCGCGCTTGATCTCCAGCCCGACGAGCAGGAAAAACAGCGCCATCAGCGCATCGTTGATCCAGAGATGCACCGTCATCGGCCCCAGCTTCGGCGTCAGGACCGGCCCGGTTTCCATGTGGAGGAAATGAAAATAGGCTTCCGCGAGCGGGCTGTTGGCCACGATCATCGCCAGTGCGGCGGCGATCATCAGCAATATGCCGCCCGATGCCTCGGATTTCAGGAAATCACGCAGCGCGGAATTCGCACCCCGGCGTTCGGCGGCCTTGGTCACTGTCGCTCCTCGTCGGCAATCGGTGCGAATTGGGGTAGACCATGACGGCCCTGTTTTGAACCTTGAGAGTATGAAAATGGCACCAAGAGCCTCCGAAATGGGGATGGAGACGGCGAAAAAGACGAACGCGCACGGCATCCGCCGGTGGTGGCAGCATCACGCCATCGCCACCGTCGATCATGTCGACGTGATCCAGAAAGTGCATGAAGAGTCCGCCTGGTCGCCGCGCTATCTGTTCATGATCCTGATGTCGGCGGGCATCGCGCTGCTAGGCCTGCTGCTCTCCTCGCCGGCCGTCGTCATCGGCGCCATGCTCATCTCGCCGCTGATGGGGCCGATCATCGGCGTCGGCTTCGCGCTGGCTCTGTTCGATTTCGACGAGCTGAAACGATCGGCCACCGCACTCGCGCTCGGCGCGGTGATCGCCGTGCTGTTCACCGCGCTGATCGTCGCGGTCTCGCCGATCCAGACGGTCACGTCCGAAATCGCGGCCCGCACCCGGCCCAATCTGTTCGATCTGCTCGTCGCGCTCTTCTCCGCGCTGGCGGGCAGCTATGCGATGATCCGGGGCAAGAGCGGCACGATCGTCGGCGTCGCCATCGCCACCGCCTTGATGCCGCCGCTCGCCGTCGTCGGATTCGGCCTCGCGACGTGGAACAGCGCGGTCTTCGGCGGCGCGCTGCTGCTGTTCATCACCAACCTCATCACCATCGCGCTCTCCGCCACGCTGATGGCCCGGCTCTACGGCTTCGCCTCGCACCTCTCGCCCAGCCAGTCACGCTGGCAGGGTGCATTGCTGATCGCGACGCTCGTCATCCTGTCGGTGCCGCTCGCGCTCACCCTGCGCCAGATCGCGTGGGAAACGCTGGCCGCCCGCCAGGCCCGCGATGTCGTCCGCGCCCAGTTCGCCGGCAATGCCCGGCTGTCCGACATCGACGTGGATTATGCCGCCGAACCGCTCACCGTCCGCGCCGAGGTGCTGACCCCGGCGCTCGTCGCCAACGCCAATGCCAAGGCCATCGCCGAACTTAGCCGCCAGCTCGAACGGCCGGTGAATGTCGAAATCTATCAGGTCCGCATCGGCTCCGCCGCGCGCGACGCCGAAACGGCGGAGCTTGCCGCCGCGCAGGCCGGTGAACTCAGCCGGGTGCAGGAAAGCCAGGTCGCCACCCTGCTCGAACGCCTGTCGGTGGCGACCGGCGCGTCGAAGGAACAGGTGACGCTCGATCGCACCAATCGCCGCGTCATCGTCGCCGCGACGCCGCTTCCCGGCGCCACGATGGCGGCCTATCGCCTGCTCGAACAACGCGCCGCCGCCAATATGACGGGCTGGTCGGTCACGCTGATCCCGCCGGCCGCGCCGCTGCCGTCCGTGCGCTTCACCGATGACGTGCCCGATGCCGCCGCGCTCGACACCGCCGCCTGGGCGCAAGCGCGCATTCGCGTGCCGATCGGCGTGGCCGGCGGCACGACCGCGCAGGCCGATGTGGTTCTCGATGAGTTGAAAACCCGCAAGGTGGATGCCCGCCGCAGCGGATCGGCCGGCACGCTCCGTCTCGAATGGCTGGCCCCCGAGGAATCGGAATGAAGCGATGGCCGCTCAGTGCAGGCTGAGCGGCATCCGCACCTTCACCTTGGGCCCTTGCAGGCGCCAGCGCAGGCCATTGCGGTCATCGGCATAGCTGTCGGCCAGTTCGCCCAGCATCCAGCGCGATCGCGCCGCCTCGGCCACCGATTCGCTTTCCACCGGCGATTTCCAGCGTTCGCTGATCACCACCGAACGCGCGGATGGCCGTGACGGGCTGGCGGGCGTGGCAGGCGCCGCCAGCGCGGTGCCGCCGCACAGGCAGCCCAGCATGCCAAGGATGAGATATTTCGAAAGCATCGGCAGGCCAGTCCCAATGACCTCCCGATGATAATGCCTCAGATCGCCTGCGGTTCCGCGATTTCCGTGCGCTAGCGCCGCCCGCCGAACTTGCGCTGCGTCTTGCCGAAGCGGGTCTTGCGCGTGCCCGGCTTGCCCTCGGTCGAATGCCCCCTGATCGGCGCACGATGCTCCTCGACCGGCAGGCCCAGTTCCTGCTGCTCGAGCCGGCGAATCTCGTCGCGCAGCCGGCCGGCTTCCTCGAACTCCAGGTCGGCGGCGGCCTTGCGCATCCGGCCCTCCAGTTCCTCGATATAGCCGCGCAGATTATGGCCGACCATGTGGGGCCGATCCTCGATGCCGGTGTCGACCGTCACCTGGTCCTTCGACGCCAGATGGCCGACAATGTCCGCCACCGCGCGCTTCACGCTCTCCGGCGTGATGCCGTGCGCTATATTATATTCGACCTGCTTTTCGCGGCGGCGCTGGGTTTCCGCCATGGCGCGTTCCATCGATCCGGTGATCCGGTCGGCATAGAGGATCACCTTGCCCTCGGCGTTGCGCGCCGCACGACCGATCGTCTGAATCAGCGAGGTTTCCGATCGCAGGAAGCCTTCCTTGTCGGCATCGAGGATCGCCACCAGCCCGCATTCGGGAATGTCGAGGCCTTCGCGCAGCAGGTTGATGCCGACCAAAATGTCATAGACGCCAAGGCGCAGGTCGCGGATCAGTTCGATGCGCTCCAGCGTCTCGACGTCGCTATGCATGTAGCGGACCTTCAGCCCCGCCTCGTGCAGATATTCGGTCAGGTCCTCCGCCATCCGCTTGGTCAGCGTCGTCACCAGCGCGCGATAGCCCTGTTCGGCCACCGCGCGGCATTCGCGCACCAGATCGTCCACCTGGTCTTCCACCGGCCGCACTTCCACCGGCGGGTCAATCAGCCCGGTCGGGCGGATCACCTGTTCGACGAAGACGCCGCCGGTCTGCTCCATCTCCCACGAACCCGGCGTCGCCGAAACGCACACCGTCTGCGGGCGCATCGCATCCCATTCGTTGAAGCGCAGCGGCCGGTTGTCGATGCAGCTCGGCAGGCGGAAGCCATATTCGGCCAGCGTGATCTTCCGCCGATGATCGCCCCGCGCCATGCCGCCGACCTGGGGCACCGTCTGGTGGCTTTCATCGACGAACAACAGCGCATTTTCAGGCAGATATTCGAACAGCGTCGGCGGTGGCTCACCCGGAAGGCGGCCGGTCAGAAAGCGGCTGTAATTTTCGATGCCCGCGCAGCTTCCGGTCGCCGCGATCATCTCCAGGTCGAAATTCGTCCGCTGCTCCAGCCGCTGCGCCTCCAGCAACTTGCCCTCGGTCTGCAATTCCTTCAGCCGCTCGCCCAGCTCGTGGCGGATCGCCTCGCTCGCCTGCTTCAGGGTCGGCCCCGGCGTCACATAATGGCTGTTGGCATAGACGCGGATCGAATCGAGCGACGCCGCCTTCTTGCCGGTCAGCGGGTCGAACTCGGTGATCTCCTCGATCTCGTCGCCGAAAAAACCGATCCGCCAGGCCGAATCCTCATAATGCGACGGGAAGATCTCCAGATTGTCGCCGCGCACGCGAAACGTGCCGCGGGTGAAGGCCTGATCATTGCGCTTATACTGCAGCGCCACCAGCTTGCGGATGATCTCGCGCTGGTCGACCGTCTGACCTTTCTTCAGGTCGAAGATCATCGCCGAATAGGTCTCGACCGATCCGATGCCATAGAGGCACGAAACCGACGCGACGATCAGCACATCGTCGCGCTCCAGCAGCGATCGGGTGGCCGAATGGCGCATCCGGTCGATCGCCTCGTTGATCGACGATTCCTTTTCTATGTAGGTGTCGGTCCGTGGCACATAGGCCTCGGGCTGGTAATAATCATAATAGCTAACGAAGAACTCGACCGCATTGTCGGGGAAGAAGCTCTTGAACTCGCCATAAAGCTGGGCGGCCAGGATCTTGTTCGGCGCCAGCACCAAGGCGGGGCGCTGCAGCGCCTCGACCACCTTGGCCATGGTGAAGGTCTTGCCCGAACCGGTGACGCCCAGCAGCACCTGATCGCGCTCGCCCGCCTGCGCCTGTTCCACCAGTTCCGCGATCGCGCCGGGCTGGTCGCCCGAAGGCTGATAGTCCGAAACCAGTTTGAACGGCTTGCCACCTTCCGCCTTGGGCGGCCGCTCGGGCCGGTGGGGAACGAAGCTGTCGCCGGTTTCCGGTTCGGCCAGGCTGGTGCGAATCTGGATTGCCATCGCCGTCGAATATGGGATGTTGCCGCTTCGTTCGCAATCGTGGGGGCACCTCGATGAACTCTCGGATCCATTCTCGCACGCTGATTCTCGTTTCGCTGCTTGCGCTCGCCGCCTGCGGCAAGGCCACCGACAAGAAAGCCGAAGAGGCAGCGGAGGCGAGCCCGGCGCCCACCGTGGTCGATCAGGTGCGGATCAAGGCCGGGGCTTGGGATGCGACGACCGAAATCGTCTCGATGGAGATCAGCGGCGTCGATCCCGCGATGCTGAAATCGAATATCGGCCGCAAAACCAATTTCAAGAATTGCGTGACGCCCGAACAGGCCGAGCGCCCGCCGGCCGACTTCTTCGCCCATCCCGACGTCAAGAGCGGCAATTGCAAGTCGGAGAAGTTCGACATGGCGGGCGGCAAGCTCGACGCCGTCATCGTCTGCGACGCAGGCCAGGGCCAGAGCGGGCCGATGCGAATGGCGATGGCCGGCAACTACGATGCCGACGCTTATGATCTGACGATGACCATGACCGGCGAAGGCGCGCAAGGTGCCGGCGCGATGAAGATGGTCGTTCGGTCCAGCGGCCGCCATGTCGCCGACATGTGTGAAGGCTGAGGCAGGCGCCCCCATCGCGTCGATCGATGCAGCCGGGCCATTTCGGCCAGCGGCCGGTTGCTTTATACCACCAAGGGTCGCGAAGCGTGACGGAGGCAATGCCAGATGCCTGTCCTGACGGTACGTGAAGTTGGTAATTATCTTCATTTCGATGCGGACGAATGCCAGGCAGCGGGCGAAGCGCGCGCCGCGGCTTATGCTGCGGCCAACCCCTTTCCCCATGCGGTGATCGACGATTTCCTCGATGCCGGGCTGCTCCGCCGGGTGCTCAGCGAATTTCCGTCGACCACGGGGCGCAACCATTTCAACCGCGATCAGGAACGGCTGAAATATCAGTTCCATCCCAACACCGTCGAAAGCGGGCTGGTGCGCAACCTGCTGGCGGAGCTCAACAGCGATGCCTTCATCCGCTTCGTCGAGGCGATTTCAGGGATCAAAGGCCTGATTCCCGATCCCTATTATCTCGGCGGCGGCCTTCACGAGATTCGCACCGGCGGCCATCTGTCGGTGCATGCCGATTTCAACATTCACGGCCGGATGCAAGTCGAGCGGCGGCTCAACCTGCTGATCTATCTGAATGAAGACTGGCCGGAGGAATATGGCGGCAACCTCGAGCTGTGGGACAAGGAGATGAAGGCCCGCCAGCATTCGGTGGCGCCGCTGCTTGGCCGCGCCGTGCTGTTCAACACCGCGCTCGACAGTTTTCACGGCCACCCGGAGCCATTGGCCTGCCCGCCCGATCGCGCCCGCCGCTCGATCGCGCTTTATTATTACACGGCCTTCCCGGATGGCGCCGGGGCGGTGCCCGAACGCACCACCGTCTTCCGTCCGCGCCCCGGAACGCATGATCGCACCGACTGGCAGGTCAAGCGCCACCATTTCGTCAATGATTGGGTGCCCCGCCGATTGCAGCCGCTGACCCGCAAGGTGATGCGGCGCGTCGGTCTCGGCTGAGCCGCCTGACGATCGGAACACGCCGGCGCCTATCTAGGCGCCCTCGCGCAAGCCACCACCCGCCGCACATGCGCGGCGGGTGGCAGGTGCATCATAGCGCGCAGGGAGCGCCTTCGGCCGTGCCGCCGCAGGCGCCGATATTGGTGTTCGAACGGATATTTTCACGTTCGCGCCGCCATTCGCGCACGGTCTTGCAGGTTTTGTAGCTGGCCACCAGCGAACCGATCTTGTTGAACTTCTTGCAGACGATCCGATCCTCCTTGTCGCCCGCCCGTTCCGGCGCATCCACCGATTCGCGCGCCTGCGGTTCGGCCGACGCCTGCGTCGCCGCCATCAGCAAAGCCGCAGCAAACACAATTCGCAGCATTATCACTTCCCCAACTCATTTCCCGATGCGGGACTGACATGAATTTCAGCAGCGGTAAATATCATCTTTGCAGGCTTACGTCTGTTCTTTCGCCGACTTCGTTCCGCGTGGGAAATCAGCACGAACACGCGTCGGCGGCTTCATATGAACCTCATCGCCCGCACCTGCTTTGGGATGCAATTCGCGCAGCGCTGCGCTAAGGCCCCGGCCCATGACTGCGCCCAAGCCCAAGCCCTGGATCGACGCCATCGCGCCTTATGTGCCCGGCCGGTCCACCACCGATGACGGCCGCAAGGTCGCCAAGCTGTCGTCCAACGAAAATCCGCTCGGCACGGGCGATGCGGCGCGCGCCGCCTTCGCCGCCGGCGCGACATCGCTCGATCGCTATCCCGATGCCGGCGCGACGGCGCTGCGTGAACGGATCGCGGCGCATTACGGGCTCGATCCCGCGCGCGTGATCCACGGTACCGGGTCCGACGAAGTGCTCCACCTCGCCGCCGGCGCCTTTGCCGGTGTCGGCGATGAAGTGCTGTTCGTCCGCTACGGCTTCTCGGTCTATCCCATCGCCGCCCGCCGCGTCGGCGCGACCCCGGTCGAAGCACTCGACAAGGATTATGCGACCTGCGTCGATACGCTGCTGGCGCATGTCACCGAACGCACCCGCGTCGTCTTTCTCGCCAATCCCAACAACCCGACCGGCACCTTCCTGCCGCGTGGCGAACTGCTCCGGCTCCATGCCAGCCTGCCTTCGGATTGCCTGTTCGTCGTCGATCAGGCCTATGCCGAATATCTCGATCCGGCGGACGATGACGGCGCGTTCGAACTGGCGCAGAACGCGTCCAATGTTCTCGTCACCCGCACCTTCTCCAAGATTTTCGGGCTGGCAGCCGAACGGATCGGCTGGGGCTATGGCCCGGCGCCGGTGATCCAGGCGATGCACAAGATCCGCGCGCCGTTCAACGTCACCACCGCCGGCCAGATGGCCGCCATCGCCGCGCTCGACGACACCGCCTTCGTCACGCACAGCCGCGAGCATAATGATCGCTGGCGGGCCTGGCTGGAAAGCGAGATCGCCAGCCTTGGCAATGCCGGGCTGCGGGCGATTCCGTCCAAGGCGAACTTCATCCTCGTCCTGTTCGAAGGCAAGGTTTCGGCAGAGCAGGCCTATAAGGAGCTGATGGACCACGGCTATATCGTCCGCTGGCTGCCCGGCCAGGGCCTGCCACAGGCGCTCCGCATCACCATCGGCACGGAAGCAGAGACGCGCGGCCTTGCCGCCGCGTTGCGCCAGATCGTCGGCGAAGCGAACTGATGCTGCCCTTCGCGCGCGTCTCGATCATCGGGCTCGGGCTGATCGGCTCGTCGATCGCGCGCGCCGTGCGGCAGCATATGCCGACGGTGCAGCTGACGGGACATGACGGCGATCCCGCCGTTCGCCACCGCGCGCGCGAAATCGATCTGGTCGACGATATCGCCGACACGCCCGGCGCCGCCGTCACCGATGCCGATCTCGTCATCCTGTGCGTGCCCGTCGGCGCGATGGGCCCCGTGGCCGAAGCGATCGCGCCGGAGCTTCCCGCCGATGCCATCGTCAGCGATGTCGGATCGTCCAAGGCGGGCGTCGCGGCGGCGCTGGCCGCCGCCCTGCCCGGCGCCACCATCATCCCGGCCCACCCCGTCGCTGGCACCGAGAATAGCGGACCCGACGCGGGTTTCGCCTCGCTCTTCCACGGGCGCTGGTGCATCCTCACGCCGCCCGAAGGCGCATCGGAAGCAGCCGTCGCGCGTCTCGCCGCTTTCTGGGAAGGGCTTGGCGCCAAGGTCGAGACGATGGACGCGCGCCATCACGATCTCGTCCTCGCGGTGACGAGCCACCTGCCCCACCTGATCGCCTACACCATCGTCGGCACCGCCTCCGATCTCGAAGAGGTGACGCAGAGCGAGGTGATCAAATATTCGGCCGGCGGCTTTCGCGATTTCACCCGCATTGCCGCGTCCGATCCGACGATGTGGCGCGATGTCTTCATCGCCAACAAGGATGCGGTGCTGGAAATGCTCCAGCGCTTCTCCGAGGATATCACCGCGCTGCAGCGCGCGATCCGCTGGGGCGATGGCGACACGCTGTTCGAACTGTTCACCCGCACCCGCGCCATCCGCCGCTCGATCATCGAGCAGGGCCAGGACGATGCCCGCCCCGATTTCGGCCGCAGCCACGACTGAAAGATTGGGGAATTCGCGGCGACGACCCCACGTCGCCGCCACCCAGAATAGAAAAGGCCCGCCCCGGAACACACCGGAGCGGGCCTTTTCCTTGTGCTTGGGACGTCCGCCGATCAGGCGTTGAACGGCCGCTCCACCTCCTGCGGCGGCGGTGGGGCGTCCGCATCGGTTTCATGGACCTCGACCAGCCCGCGACCGAGATGGCTCGCGCGATAGCCATAAGCGAAATAGAGCAGCAGGCCCACGCCACCCCAGATCGGCAGCACCATCTGCGCCTCGAACGGCAGGCTCAGATAAAGGCCGACGCAGCCGATCACCGTCGCCGACGCGACGAGCCACAAGGCAGGCGTGCGGAACGGCCGGTGACGGTTGGGTTCGCGACGACGCAGCACGACGACGCAGATGGCGACGGCCACGAATGCCGCAAGCGTGCCGGCATTGGCGATATCAGCAAGCTTGCCGACCGGCAGGAACGCCGCCGCCAGCGTCACGCCGATGCCGGTGATCGCGGTGATGATGTGCGGCGTCTTCCACTTCGGATGGACGGTCGACAGCTTCTCCGGCAGCAAGCCGTCGCGCGACATCACGAAGAACATGCGCGTCTGGCCATAGATCATCACCAGGATGACCGACGGCAGCGCCAGGAAGGCGGCGAGGCCGATCAGATTGCCGAAATTGAGATAGCCGATCTCGCGCAGCACGTGCGCCAGCGCTTCCTTGGAACAGGACAACGGCTCATGACCAAGCGCCGCCAGCTCGGTGCAGCGCGCCGAAAGCCCGGCCGAACCCGGCGCCAGCCACTCGCCCATCGCACTCGTCACCGGCTGCGAGCCAAGCGGCGAGCCGATCGCACCGGCAGCGACGAGCATGTAGAAGACGGTGCAGATCGCAAGCGAACCGATCAGGCCGATCGGCACGTTGCGCTGGGGATTCTTGGTTTCCTCGGCGGCGGTCGAAACCGCGTCGAAGCCGACATAGGCAAAGAAGATCGAAGCCGCGGCGCCGATCACGCCGGCGCCGTTATGGCCGGCCCAGCCCATTGGCGTGAACGGCTCGAAATTCTCCATCTTCATGACCGGAATGGCGAGGACGATGAAAACGGTCAGCGCGGTCACCTTGATCGCGACGAGAACCGCGTTGACCCGCGCGCTCTCGGTCGTGCCGCGGATGAGGAGTCCGGTGATGAGCAGGGCGATGAACACCGCCGGCAGGTTGATGACGCCGCCCGCAAACGGGCCGGCGATCAATTCGGTTGGCAATTCAATCCCGAACCACCCCCGCAACTGCCCGACGAAATAGCCGGACCAGCCGACCGAAACGGCGGATGCGGCCACCGCATATTCCAGCACCAGCGCCCAGCCGACCAGCCAGGCCAGCATCTCGCCCATCACGGCATAGCTGTAGGTATAGGCCGATCCCGAAACCGGCAGCATCGAGGCGAGTTCGGAATAGCAGAGCGCGGCGACGGCGCAGACCGCGCCGGCGATGACGAAGCTGATCATCATGCCCGGCCCCGCCTTCTGCGCGGCTTCGGAGGTCAGCACGAAAATGCCGGTGCCGATGATGGCGCCCACCCCCAGCAGGGTGAGTTGCAATGCACCGAGCGATCGGTGCAGCGATTTCTTTTCTGCGGTACGCAGAATGGCGTCGAGCGGTTTGACGCGGCCAAATATCATTGAGGTGCTTCCCCGAGGCGATCGGAGCATGGCCACATCTGCGGTCATGACCGGAAATAATGTTGCAAAGAGCCTAAAGGCTAATCTTCACCACGCAACAGATTATGTGCGGGCGAGCATCGGCCCCAGCGGCCGGCCGGCGAAGATATGGACATGGAGGTGCGGCACCTCCTGATGGCTGTTGATCCCGCAATTGGCGAGCAGCCGATAGCCCGGCTCGACCAGCCCCGCTTCGCGCGCGACATGACCGACGGCCCTTACAAAACCGGCGATTTCCCTGTCTTCGGCGCGGGCCGAAAAATCGTCCCACGAAACATAGCGTCCCTTGGGGATCACCAACAGATGCGTCGGCGCCTGCGGGTTGATGTCGTGGAAGGCGAGCGCGAACTCGTCCTCATAAACGGTCTTGGCGGGGATTTCGCCGCGCAGGATGCGGGCGAAAATATTGTCGTCATCATAAGGTAGGGTGGCGTCGATCGGCATCCTTCGATCCTATTTTTGTGGGCGTGCCGCCTTTTCGGCGATCCCTGAAACGCCCTCTCGCCGGTCCAGCTCGGCCAGCACCTCGGCAAGCGGTACATCCATGTCGGCAAGCAGGACGGTAAGGTGGAACAGCAGGTCGGCTGCTTCCTTCACCAGTTCCTCGCGATCGTCGGCCATCGCCGCGATCACCGCCTCCACCGCTTCCTCGCCCAGCTTCTGGGCGATCTTGGGCCGCCCGCGCGCGAACAGCTTGGCGACATAGGATGCCGAAGGATCGGCGCCCTTGCGGCTTCGGATGGTCTGTTCGAGGCGGGAGAGCGTTTCAGCCATGATCTCTCCTGCCGCCCGCATCCGCCGCCGTCAATCAGGCGCGAACGGCGAGGCCCGCGTCGCGCAGCGCCGCGCGCGCCTCGGCGATCGAATGGTGCCCGAAATGGAAGATGGATGCCGCCAGCACCGCACTGGCATGGCCTTCAGTCACACCCGCGACCAGATGGTCGAGCGCGCCGACACCGCCGCTGGCGATCACCGGCACGCGCACGCGATCGGCAATCGCGCGGGTCAGCGCGAGGTCATAGCCGTCACGCGTGCCATCGCGGTCCATCGACGTGATCAGCAGCTCGCCCGCGCCCAGCTCGGCCAGCCGCACGGCATGGGCGACCGCGTCGATCCCGGTCGGCTTGCGCCCGCCATGGGTGAAAATCTCCCATTTGCCCGGCGCCACCGATCGCGCGTCGACCGCGCCGACGACGCATTGCGCGCCGAACCGTTCGGCCATTTCGGCCACCAGCTCCGGCCGCGCGACGGCGGCGGAATTGACCGCCACCTTGTCGGCGCCCGCCAGCAGCAACGCGCGCGCATCTTCCACCGCACGCACGCCGCCGCCCACGGTGAGCGGCATGAAGCACACCGCCGCCGTCCGTGCGACGACATCGAGGATCGTGCCGCGCCCTTCATGCGTCGCGGTGATATCGAGGAAACAGAGTTCATCGGCGCCGGCCGCGTCATAGATGCGGGCCTGTTCCACCGGATCGCCGGCATCGGCGAGATCGACGAAGTTCACGCCCTTGACGACCCGGCCGCCGGCCACGTCGAGGCAGGGGATGATCCGCGTGCGGACCGTCATCGGCCCCGCGCCACGTGCAGCGCCTCGGCCAGATCGAGCCGGCCGTCGTAAAGCGCGCGGCCGGTGATCACCCCTTCGATGCCTTCGCTTGCGCTGCGGGCAAGGTCCAGAATGTCGCCCAGATCGGCAACGCCGCCGCTGGCGATCACCGGGATATTGGTGTGGCGGGCCAGGTGCACGGTCGCATCGACATTGCAGCCCTTCAGCAAACCATCGCGGCCGACATCGGTGAACAGCAGGGCGGCGACGCCGGCATCGGCGAAGCGGTTGGCCAGTTCGATCACCGGCACGTCGGACACATCGGCCCAGCCATGCGTCGCGACGAACCCGTCGCGGGCATCGACGCCGACGACGATGCGGCCCGGCAGGTCGCGCGCGGCCTCGCGCACGAAATCGGGGTCGTCGAGCGCGGCCGAACCGATCACCACGCGATCGACCCCCAGCCCCAACCAGCGATCGACAGCCGCGCGATCGCGAATACCACCGCCCACCTGCACCTTGCCGGGAAAGGCCCGGATGATCGCTTCCACCGCATCGGCATTGATCGCGCGACCGGCAAAGGCGCCATCAAGATCGACGACATGCAGATGGTCCGCACCGGCGGCGGCGAACTTGCGCGCCTGATCGGCGGGGTCGTCGCCATAAACGGTGGCGCGGGCCATATCGCCTTCGGCCAGGCGGACGACCTGGCCGGCCTTGAGGTCGATGGCGGGAAAGACGATCAGCGACATCAGGGTTTCCAGGCAAGAAAGCGGGAGAGGAAGGCCAGCCCATAGGCCTGGCTCTTTTCCGGGTGAAACTGCACGCCGACGATCGTGTCGCGCGCCACCGCCGCCGTCACCGCGCCGCCATGGTCGGTGGTCGCGGCCAGATGCGCGGGATCCGTCACGTCGAAGGCATAGCTGTGGAGATAATAAGCCTCGCCGGCCTCGATCAGCCCGCACGTGCCCGTCGGGCGAACATCGTTCCAGCCCATGTGCGGCACCTTGAGCGCGGGATCGGCGGGCGCCAGCGCCCGCACCGTTCCGCCGATCCAGCCCAGCCCCGGATGGCGGCCATGTTCCTCGCCGGCATCGGCCAGCAACTGCATGCCCACGCAAATGCCCAGAAAGGGCCGGCCATTGGCCCGCACCGCCTCGTCCATCGCCGCGATCATGCCGGGAATGGAGGAAAGCGCGCCCATGCAGGCGGCAAAGGCGCCGACGCCGGGCAGGACGATCCGATCGGCCGTCCGCACCACGGCCGGATCGGCGGTCACGTCCACCGTCGCGGCACCGGCGGCCCGGAGCGCGTTTTCGACCGATTTCAGGTTGCCCGCGCCATAATCCACGAGCGCGATGCGCTCAGTTGCCATGGCCCCCCAGCGTCCCCTTGGTGGACGGCACCGCATCGGCCTTGCGCGGGTCGATCTCGACCGCGATGCGCAATGCGCGGGCCAGCGCCTTATAGGCGCTTTCGACGATATGATGGTTGTTGCGGCCGTAGAGAGTCTCGACGTGCAGCGTGATGCCGGCCGCCAGCGCGAAGCTGTGGAACCAGTGCTCGAACAGCTCCGAATCCATCTCGCCCAGCCGCGGCTGGCTCAGTTCGGATCGCCACACCAGATAGGGCCGCCCCGAAATGTCGATGGCGACGCGGGTCAGCGTCTCGTCCATCGGCGCATAGGCCGTGCCGTAGCGCGTGATGCCCTTGCGATCGCCCAGCGCCTTGGTCAGCGCCTCGCCGATCGCGATCGCGCTATCCTCCGCGGTATGGTGCTGGTCGATATGAAGGTCGCCCTTCACCTTGACCTTCAGGTCGATCAGCGAGTGGCGGGAAAGCTGCTCGACCATATGGTCGAGAAAGCCGATTCCGGTCGACACGTCGTAGCTGCCAGTCCCGTCGAGGTTCAGTTCGACAAGGATGTCGGTCTCGCTGGTCGTCCGCTTGATGGTGGCCGTACGCATGCGCGCCCTAATAGCGACGTTGCCCGATCACGCAACGCGCCTCTTGACCCTGAATGGGACAATGTTCACGAAGGTAGCTATGAACGACACGCCCGCAGACAGCCTGATTCCGTATGACGAGATCGTCCAGGAGGCCTTGCGCGCCGTTGTCGGCCGCGTGCTTGGCGAAGTTCAGGCCAATGGCGGCCTTCCCGGCCAGCACCATTTTTACATTACTTTCAAGACAGGTGCGCCGGGCGTCGATATCCCGCAGCACCTTGTCGAACGCTTCCCGGACGAGATGACGATCGTCATCCAGCATCGTTTCTGGGATCTCAAGGTGCGGCCCGACGGCTTCGAAGTCGGCCTCTCGTTCAACCAGGTCCCGTCGAAACTGGTGATTCCTTTCGCCGCCGTGACGGGCTTCGTCGATCCGGCCGTCAATTTCGCCCTGCAGTTCCAGGCGCAGGTCGAAGATGATGAAGAACCGCAGGAAACCGGCGCCGCCGGCAACGATGCGCCGATCGCCGAACCGATCGAGGACGGGTCGAACGTCGTCTCGGTCGATTTCACCCGCAAAAAATAATCGGGCCTTCCGCGCGGGCTGGAATATGCCGCGCGGCCTCGCCATCTCCTTGTCATCCGGCGCATTGCCGGGATGACGGAGACGCGCATGCCCGACAGCCGCATCGAAACCGACAGCATCGGCGCGATCGAGGTGCCGGCCGACGCTTATTGGGGCGCGCAGACCCAGCGGTCGATCGAGAATTTCCCCTTCGCCACGCAGGAACGGATGCCGATCGGCATCGTCCACGCGCTTGCCATCGTGAAGCAGGCGGCGGCGCGGGTGAATCGCCACCACGGCCTCGCCCCCGAAATCGCCGACGCGATCGATCAGGCGGCGGGCGAAGTGGCCGGCGGCAAGCTCGACGCGCAATTCCCGCTGGTCATCTGGCAAACCGGATCGGGCACCCAGACCAACATGAACGTGAACGAGGTGATCGCCGGCCGCGCGAACGAGATTCTCACCGGCCAACGCGGCGGCAAATCACCCGTCCATCCCAATGACGATGTGAATCGCGGGCAATCGTCGAACGACAGCTTTCCCACCGCGCTCCACATCGCCGCCGCGCTCGCGGTCGAACGGGCGCTGTTTCCCGCGCTCGACCGGCTGCACGCGGCGCTCGAAACCAAGGCGCAGGCGTGGGGCGGTATCGTCAAGATCGGCCGCACCCATTTGCAGGACGCGACCCCGCTCACCTTGGGCCAGGAATTTTCGGGCTATGCCCACCAGCTCTATCGCTGCCGCGCCCGAATCGAACCCGCCGTCCGCCACGGCATGGCGGCGCTGGCACAGGGTGGCACGGCCGTCGGCACCGGGCTCAACGCGCCCGCCGGCTTCGATGGAGATGTCGCCGCCGCGATCGCCGGGCTGACCGGCTTTCCCTTCCGCACCGCCGACAACAAGTTCGAGGCGCTCGCCTCCAACGATCCGCTCGTCCACTTGTCGGGCACGCTCAACACGCTTGCCGTCGCGCTCACCAAGATCGCCAATGATATACGCTTGCTCGGCTCCGGCCCGCGCTCCGGGCTGGGCGAACTCGATCTGCCCGCCAACGAGCCCGGCAGCTCGATCATGCCCGGCAAGGTCAACCCCACCCAGTGCGAGATGCTGACGATGGTCGCCGCCCAGGTGATCGGCAACCATCAGGCCGTCACCGTCGGTGGCATGCAGGGCCATCTCGAACTCAACGTGTTCAAGCCGCTGATCGGCGCCAATGTCCTGCGTTCGATCGATCTGTTGAGCGTCGGCATGGCCAGCTTCGCCGAACGCTGCGTCGAAGGGATCGAGGCCAATCGCACCCGCATTACCGAACTGCTCGATCGATCGCTGATGCTGGTGACCGCGCTCGCCCCCGAAATCGGTTATGACAATGCGGCCAAGATCGCCAAGCACGCCCATGCCAACGGTCTCACCCTGCGCGAGGCGGGTCTGGCGCTCGGCCTTGTCGACGCCGCCACCTTCGATCGCGTGGTCCGGCCGGAAACCATGGTGGGCGACAATTTAGCCCTAAAGTGACGGGCTTTCGCGACGCGGCCACGCGCTGCCGCCCGCTTGTTGCGCGGTGAGCCGGCCGGCGTTAGCCCAAGGCACGGATTCAGGAGAGCATCATGGCCTATACGCTGCAGCAACTTTCGGACTTCGAGGATATCCGGACCCTCAAGCACCGTTATTTCCGCGCGATCGACACCGCCGACATGGCGCTGCTCACCGACATGTTCACCGACGATATCGCCGTCGAATATCGCGGTGGCGGCTATAAGGTGAAGCTCGAGGGCCGCGAGAATATGCTGGTCTTCCTGGCAAACTCCTTCAACTCGGATTGCGCGGCCATGCACCAGGGCCACCAACCGGAAATCACGCTGACCGGCGACGATACGGCCGAAGGCATCTGGTATCTCGAGGACATCTTCGTGAACGTCGCGCATCGCACGCGCACGCACGGCACCGCCATCTATCGCGACCAGTATCGCCGGGTGGACGGCAAGTGGAAGCTTGCCCGCACCGAATATGATCGCGTGATCGAGTTCGTGGATACCTTCCCGGCCGACGTCGAGATCAAATCGAACATGCTCGCCAAGCAGGGCTTGAAACCGGCCGACCGCACCGACATCTCCAACATGATCTCCTGGGCGGCATAAGGCCGCCCCGGACAGGCGGGAGAAGATGATGATCGGCAAGCTGATCGGCGCGCTCGTGGGTCGGGAACTCGATCGGCGCGATGGCAGCAGCGGCGTCAAGGGCGCGGTGCTGGGCGCTGCGGTGGCGGGCGGTCTGCGCCGGCTCGGCCCGCTCGGTATCGCGCTGGGCGGCGCCTATGTCGCCAAGAAGGCCTATGATCGTCACCGCGAACGTCAGGCCCCACGCCCGTAACACGGATCAGCCGCAGCGGAGGCGCCCACGCGCTTCCGCTGCCGTCGGGCCGCTTTAGCTAGACAACAATCTCGAACCGCGCGCCCGTACCGGCTTCGGCCGGGGCGAGCGTGATCGCGCCGCCATGCGCGACGACGATCCGGCGCGCGAGGCTCAGCCCAACGCCGGTTCCCGCTTTCTTGGTGGTGAAGAAGGGCAGGAACACGTCGTCGCGAAACTCCGACGCGATACCGGGACCATTATCGCTGATCGCGATCAGCGTCCGGCCGCCCGGCACGGGCTCCATCCGCAACCGCACCTCGGCAGCGTCGGCATGGCCCTCCCCCGCCTCAGCGCCATTTTTGACGAGGTTGATCGCCACCTGCGCCAACAGGTCGGGATCGCCGTCGAGCAGCAGATCGTCGGGCTGTACCTCGATCGCGAGCCGCGCGGCCTTGCCCTGATCGGATGCCGCGAACAGCCGGCCGATCTCCTCCGCCCATGGCCGCGCGGCGAAGCGGCGCACGGTCACTTCGGGCGTGCGGATGAACTGGCGGTAGGTTTCCACGAAATGCATGATGCCGGCCGCACGCCGCGCCAGCGTCTCCACCGCCGTGCGGGCATCGGCGATCGCGGGATCGCTGCCATCGTCAATCTCCTCCATCAGCCCGGCAGCACTTGCCGCGAGCGAGGTGACGGGCGTCATCGAATTCATGATTTCATGCGTCAGCACGCGGACGAGATCGGCCTGCGCCCCGATTTCGACGGCGTTGAGTTCGCCCTGAATCGGCTGCACCGAAATCAGCCGCATGCCCTGCCCCGTGCGCGATACGCCGGCCGCCACCAGCATCGCGCGCTGCGCCGCGCCGTCGATCAGCATCGTCGTCAGCCGCCGCTGGCCGGGCTGCATCGCCTCGAGCGCGCTGACGAAGGTCGATCCGTGAATCGCGAAATCGGCCCGGCGCACGCCGGCCACCCGGCGGAACAGCTTGCGCGCGGCCTTGTTGACGAGGTCGATCCGCCCTTCATCATCGATCGTCAGCAAGGCGACCGGTGATTCGTCGACCAGCGCGGCCGCGAAGCGCCCCTCGTCGGCGATCGCCATGCGCTCCTCACGCAGCCGACGCATCGCGGCGTCGAGCGTCCGGCCGAGTTCATCGAAGCCGCTGCCGGTGCCCTCACGCGCGAAAGCCTGCGAAAGATCGCCGTGCAGCACGCTTTCCACGAACCGCGACAATTCCACATTGGTCCGCCGGATATGCGCCCACAAAAAGCCGATGGCGATGGCGACGCCGATCCCGGCGACGATCCGCGCCGCGCCCAGGGCGGGCTGGTGGAGCGTCCAGACGAAGGCGAGCGCCAGCGCGACGATCAGCGCGACGCGCCAGGCCAGCCCCCAGGCGAAAGCGCGCTCAAAGCCCATGCTTTTCCATCCGCCGATAGAGCGAGCCCCGGGTCAGCCCCAATTCGGTCGCCGCGGCCGAGATATTATAGGCATGTTTCTTCAACGCCCGTTCGATCATCTGGCGTTCGGCCCGCTCGAGATTCAGGTCTTGCGGGGGCGGCGGCGAAGCCTCGGCCGAAAGGCGAACGCTCGCCCCGCCGGCGCGCGGCAGGGGGAAATCGGCGGCGGCAAAGGCATTACCATCGGCCAGCACCACCGCGCGTTCCGCCGCATGGCGCAGCGCGCGGACATTGCCCGGCCAGTCATAAGCGACCAGTTCGGCCAGAAGATCGGCCGGCAAGGCCCGCTCGGGCTTGCCATATTTCCGCGCATAGAAACGCAGGAAGTGATCGAGCAGCAGGGGAATATCCTCACGCCGGCGGCGCAGCGGCGGCAATTCGATCTCCACCGTGTTCAGCCGGAACAACAGGTCGGGCCTGAACACCGCCTCATCGGCCAGCCGGTCGGGCGCCAGATTGGTGGCGGCGACGATGCGGACGTTGAAATCGACCGGCCGGTTCGCCCCCACCGGCGTCACCTTGCGCTGTTCCAGCGCGGTCAGCAGCTTGGGCTGCAGGTGCAGCGGCAGATTACCCACCTCGTCCAGAAACAGCGTACCGCCATCGGCCGCCTGCATCCGGCCGACGCGATCGCTGCGCGCGTCGGTGAAGGCGCCTTTGACATGGCCGAACAGTTCGGATTCGAACAGATTGTCGGCCACCGCGCCCAGATCGACTGACAGCATGACGCCATCGGCGCGGCGCGAGCGGCGGTGAATCTCCCGCGCCACCAATTCCTTGCCGGTGCCATTCTCGCCCAGAATCAGCACATTGGCGTCGGTCGGCGCGGCGCGTTCGATCAGCGACAGGACATGCGACATGGCCGGCGATTGCCCCAGCAGCGGGGTCTCGCCCCCCGCCGGCGGCGCGGCGATCGCCGCCACCTTGGCCTTTTCCACCCCGGTTTCGCGGCGCGAGGCGCGCAGCTGCGCCGCCGTTCGCACCGTCGCCAGCAACCGTTCGTTCGCCCAGGGCTTGGTCACGAAATCGGTCGCGCCCTGCTTCATCGCGTTGACCGCCACCTGCACGCCGCCATGCGCGGTGATCAGCACGATCACCGCCTGCGGATCGACCTCCAGCATCCGGCCAAGCCAGCGAAATCCTTCGGCGCCGTCGGTGGCCCCGCGCGCGAAATTCGCGTCGAGCAGGATCACATCGGGCGCGCGGGTCCGCATCAGCGCCAGCGCCTCGTCGGGCTGCGTCGTGGTCACCACCTCGCCGAACAGCTGGCGCAGCAGGAGGCGTGCGGCGAGGAGGATATCCTCATCGTCGTCGACGACCAGACACAGGTCGAAAGGCTTGTCGCTGGCCATGCTCACTCCCCGATGCGGCCGCCCTTTCTTAAGGGCTGTCCGAAAACGGACAATCAAATTGCGTGCCAGTCGGTGAGCGACGCAAATCCCGCGATTTCCGGACGTTTTGCGCACGCCCGCCCGCATATTGTCCGTTCGCGGACAGTCGCAATGTCCGAAACCGGACAACGCCGCTGTAACGATTGCCGGAATATCCGCGATTTTCAGGGTGTAGAGTGACTGGCACGCACCTTGCGACGGCAGCGGCATGTCTGTCGTCACCCTCAAATCGAACGAACCCAGCGGTCCATCGGGCGCGCCCTCCGGCGGCGGCATGGATCGCGTGGTCGAAAAGAAGCGGGTTTCGCCGCGCGTGAAGCTCGGCATCGCCGCCGGCGTGGCGCTGAGCGCGCTGACCGGCTTCTGGGTGCTCGCCCCATCGGGGGACAGCCAGACGGTCGCCGCCGCGCGCCTCTCGATCGGCGAGGTGCGGCAGGGCGTGTTCGACGATTTCCTGCCGCTGCGTGCCCGCGTCACCCCGCTCGTCACCGTCTTTCTCGACGCGGTCGAAGGCGGCCGGGTGGAAAAGGTGCTGGTCGAAGACGGCGCGACCGTCGCCAAGGGCCAGCTGCTCGCCGTCCTGTCCAACGCCGATCTGCAACTGTCGGTGCTCGCGCGGCAGACCGAAGTCACCGAACAGCTCAACAATATGCGCAGCCAGGAACTCGCGCTCGAACGCAACCGGCTCGACAATCAGCGCGCGATCATCGAATCGGATGCCGCCGCCGCCAAGGTCCACCGCCAATATGAGCGCGAAGCCGCGCTCGTCGAAAAGGGCTGGGTGGCGAAGAAGACCTTTGCCGACACCGCCGAGGATTATCGCTTCCAGCAGCGCCGCGCCGCCGTGCTGCGCACCGCGCAGGCGACGGACGAACGGCTGCAATCGCAACAGCTCGCCCAGCTGCGCAGATCAGCCGAATCGCTGCAGGCGAGCCTCGGCATCGCCAATGCCAATCTCGATGCGCTCAACCTGCGCGCGCCGGTGGCAGGCCAACTCACCGCTTTCTCCATCCAGGTCGGCCAGTCGATGAACCAGGGCGAACGGCTGGGCCAGATCGACAGCCCCGGCCGCAACAAGCTGGTCGCCGGCGTCGACGAATATTATCTCGGCCGCGTCGCCCCCGGCCAGCGCGTCGCGCTCGATCATGGCGGCAAGACCTATCGGCTCAAGGTCGCCAAGATCTATCCGCAGGTCCGCGACGGCCAGTTCGAGGTCGACCTGCAATTCGTCGGCGCGGAACCGTCGGGCATCCAGCGCGGCCAGACGCTGCAGGCGAAGCTGACGCTGAGCGATCCCACGCCCGCACGGATCGTGCCCAACGGCGCTTATTACAACGATACCGGCGGCGCCTGGGTGTTCGTCGTCGCGCCCGACGGCAAGAGCGCCGAAAAGCGCAATGTCCGCCTCGGCCGCCGCAATGCCGATTTCATCGAAGTACTCGACGGGCTCGAACCCGGCGAACGCGTCATCACCTCGCCCTATACGGGCCTCGTCGACAAGGCGCGGCTCGATCTCGACACCTCGGACAAGGACTGAAGCCGATGCTGAGCCTGCGCAACCTTTCCCGCACCTATCGCACCGACACCGTCGAAACGACCGCGCTCGACGCGATCGACCTCGACATTCTCGACGGCGAATTCCTTGCCATCATGGGGCCTTCGGGTTGCGGGAAATCGACCCTGCTCAACATTCTCGGCCTGCTCGACAGCCCGACCGGCGGTTCCTATCGCTTCCGCGAGCATGAAGTGGCGGGGCTGCCCGAACCCAAGCTCGCCGATATCCGCAAGCGCCATATCGGCTTCATCTTCCAGAGCTTCAATCTGGTCGACGAGCTGTCGGTCCGCGAAAATGTCGAGCTCGCCTTGCTCTATCACGGCATCCCGGCTGCCGAACGCCGCAAGCGGGTCGATCAGGTGATGGATCGCGTCGGCATCGCGCATCGCGCCGATCACCGGCCGAGCCAGCTTTCGGGTGGCCAGCAACAGCGCGTCGCGGTCGCCCGCGCGGTCGTCGGCAAGCCGGCGCTCGTCCTTGCCGACGAACCGACCGGCAATCTCGACACCCAGCATGGCGAAGAGGTGATGCACATGCTGCAGGCGCTCAATCGCGACGGCACCACCATCGTCATGGTCACCCACTCGCCCGCCCATGCCGATTATGCCAGCCGCGTCGTCAACATGCTCGACGGCCGCGTGCTCGTCGAACGGCGCCGCGCGGCATGATCCGCTGGCGGCCCGCCTTCGCGCTCCCGATCGCGCTCCTGCCCGTCGCGGCCCAGGCCGGTGCGCGGCAGGATGCGACGGTGCTGATGGCCACGCATCCCGAAGCCCGCGCCTTTCAGGAACGCTACGGCTTTGCGGATGCCGTTATCGCCGGCGATACCATCTATCTTTCGGGCATAGTCGCCGGCGCGGCGCCGGGCGAAAAGGATCTGTCGGCCGCCTATGAACGCGCCTATCGCCAGATCGGCGATGTACTGAAGCGCGCTGGCGCCAGCTGGGACGATGTTGTCGACATCACCAGCTTCCACACCGATGTGTCGGCCCAGCTCGACGCGATGGCGGCCGTCCAGCGCAAATATATCCGTGCACCCTTTCCGGCCTGGACGGCGATCGACGTCGATCGCCTCGTCCCCGATGACGGGCTGACCGAAATCAAGATCGTGGCGCGGCGTGCCGCCGCCCCCCAGCAGGGAGAGCGCTGATGTGGCGCAATTATCTCACCGTCGGCGTGCGTTCGCTGGCGAAGAACCGGGCCTATGCGCTCATCAACATTCTCGGCCTCGCCATCGGCATGGCGGCCTGCATCCTGATCCTGCTCTTCGTCCGCTACGAATTCACCTATGATCGTTTCCTCGGCAATGCCGAGAACACCTACGAGCTGCAGTCCTTCTACACCTCGCGCGAGACGGGGCAGCAATTCAACATCCAGATGACCTCCTATGTCGCCGGCACGATGTTGAAGAAGGATTTTCCGCAGGTCGAAAAGTCGGTCTTCGCGCTCAGTTCGAGCCCCGTCGTGCTGAAGGAGGGGCAGGCCACCGCCGCCAATGACATCCTGATGGTGGATGGGCCCTTCTTCGATATCGTCCAGTTCCCGTTCGCCGTGGGCAACCCGGCCACGGCGCTGGCGCAAGCAGGCTCGGTCGTCCTCACCGAGGCGGAAGCGGTCAAGCGCTTCGGCACCACCAACATCATCGGCCAGACGATGACGATGGTCACCCGTGGCCGGACGATGGATTTCCGCGTCACCGGCATCGTCAAGAATCCGCCCAAGAATAGCAGCTTCAACCTGACGATCGTCGCCCGCATCGATCCGGTCAGCTTTTTCTCCGAACAGCCCGAATTCATGCGCGAATGGGGCTGGCAATCGGGCTGGGTGTTCGTGCAGCTCAAGCCCGGCACTGATCCCAAGACGCTGCAGGCGCAGTTCCCGGCCTGGGAAAAGCGCAACATCGCCGACGAGAATGTCGGTGATCTCCGCTACAATGCGGGTGACGAGCAGGATTGGCGTCTGGTCAATGTCCGCGACATCCACCTCGGCGAAGCGCAGGGCGCGGCGATGTCGCCGGGCAATGACGAACGCACCGTCTACACCTTCGCGGTGATCGCGCTGCTCATCCTCGGCATGGCCTGCGTCAACTTCACCAACCTCGCCACCGCGCGCGCCAGCCAGCGCGCCCGCGAAGTCGCGCTGCGCAAGGTGCTCGGCGCCAATCGCCGCCAGCTGATCGGCCAGTTCGTCGGCGAATCGATCCTCGTCGCGGCGATCGCGATGCTGGTCGCTTTGGCGCTGGCGGAATTGCTGCTGCCGCTGTTCTCCAACTTCCTCGATGCCCGCCTGCAGCTCCGTTATTTCGGCGCCGATGGCGTGTTGCTGCCGATCGTCGGGCTGGTCATTGTCGTCGGCGTGGCCGGCGGCCTCTATCCGGCTTTCGTCCTCTCCCGCTTCCAGCCGGCCCGCGTGCTCAAGGCCAATCGTTCGGCGGCGGACACCGAAGGCTCGGGGCGGCTGCGCAGCATCCTCGTCGTCGGCCAGTTCGCGGTGTCGATCGGCCTGATCATCTGCACAGCGATCATCTATGCGCAGACCATGTATGCGCAGAGCGTCGATCCCGGCTATCGCCGCGACGGCATCCTGCAGGTCGAGGATTTCGGCCGCCGCCAGATCGAAAGCCGGCGGGAAACATTGAAGGATGAAATTCGCCGCGTCGAAGGCGTCACCCTGGTCGCCGGCACCGGCATGGGCGTGAACACCCGCAACAATAGCAGCCGCGGTTTCCAGATCCCCGGCCGCCGCGAATTCGTGACCATCGGCACCTATGCCGCCGATCCCGAATGGGTGGACGCGATGGGCATCCGCATGCTCGCCGGCCGCAAGCTCGATCGTAACCGTCCGGCGGATGATGCCACCGTCCCCTTCCCCGAAGATCCGGTGGCCGAACAGGCGCTCGCCCGGCGCGGCGTCAACGCGGTGGTCAATGCGCTCGCCGCCCGCCGCCTCGGCTTCGCCACGCCTGCCGATGCGGTGGGCAAGACCGTCCACACCAGCATGGTCGACAGCGAAAAATATGGCCTGACCCCGGTCACCATCGTCGGCGTGATGGACGATTCGCGCTTCCGGTCGATCCGCACGCCGATCGATCCGATGATGATCACCCGCAACGACAACAATGCCGACGTGCTGGTCGTGCGCTACACTGGCGATCCGCGCGCCGTGCGCGATCGCATCGAACAGGCGTGGAAGAAGATCGTGCCCGATGCCCCGTTCGAAGCGAATTTCAGCGAGGATATCGTACGCGAGCTTTACGCCAAGGAAGCGGCCCGCGCCCAGATGTTCGCCGCCTTCGCGGTGCTCGCGGTCGTCGTCGGCTGCCTCGGGCTGTTCGGGCTTGCCACCTTCACCGCCGAACGCCGCACCAAGGAAATCGGCATTCGCAAGGTGTTGGGGGCCCGCACGCGCGATATCGTCCGCCTGCTCGTCTGGCAGTTCAGCCGGCCGGTGCTGATCGCCAACCTTATCGCCTGGCCGGTCGCCTGGTGGGTGATGCGCGATTGGCTCAACAGCTTCGACAGCCGGATCGCGCTGGGGCCGACGCCCTTCCTGCTCGCCGGTGCGCTGGCGCTGGCGATCGCGGTGGCCACGATCGGCAGCCACGCCTTCCGCGTCGCGCGCGCCAACCCGATCCACGCGCTCCGCTACGAATAGCCCTTATCTTTCGGAGCGGCGCATCGCCCTGTCCGCCCACCGGCGGGCGGGGCGATCGCGTTTCTTGACCTTGATCGCTTGAAGCGAACCTGATTCACGATCTCGGCGGACGCGCCTGGCGCCTCCGCCTCGAACGATCAGGTGCTAGCGCAGCGTGGCGAGGAACTTCAGCATCAGCGTGGTCACGGCTTCGGGCTGTTCCATCTGCACCAGATGGCCGGCGCCCGGCAGCATCTCCACCGCACGAACATCGGCATGGTGGAGCTTGATCGCGCCCAGCGGATCCTCGCCATGGAATCCTTCCAGATCGACGTCATTTTCGGTGCCGATGAAGAAGAAGGGGGCCTGCGTTTTCACCCCTTCATAGGCCCGGCGCTGTTCCCAGCGCAGGTCCATCGCGCGATACCAGTTGAGCCCGCCGGTGAAGCCCGAGCGGCTATATTCGGACACATAATATTCCATGTCGCATTCGCCCATCCAGTCCCACGGCAGCGCCGGCGGATTGGGCAGCGCGGTGCGATAGGCGGTGCCGGGCGGGTAATTCCACATATCGAGCAGATGGTGCGATCCGCTCAGGCCCCACAGCACCGCCGTCAGGAAATCGCGGGGATCCTTGTCGAGCGCCGCATCGGCCAGCCCCGGCTCGTCGACGAAATAATGGATATGCGAAAAATGCTTCGCCGCCATCTCGGCCGCTTCCTTCAGCGGCGAAAGATCGGGCAGATGCGGCGTGTGCGGGTTCTGCAGGCCGATGATCCCCGCCACCCGTTCGGGATGGCGCACCGCCAGATCGTAGATCGCGAACACCCCGAAATCGAGGCCGGCGAACACCGCCTTCTCCTCGCCCAGATGGTCGAGCAGCCCAACCAGATCGCCCACCGTGTGCGTGCAATCATAAGCGGCGGGGTCGGCCGGCGCATCGGTCTGGCCCATGCCGCGCATGTCGGGCGCGACGACGCGCCATCCAGCCTTGGCGATCGCCGGAATCTGGTGCCGCCAGCTATACCAGAGGTGGGGAAAGCCATGGGCAAGGATGACCAGCGGCCCTTCCCCCTGTTCCACATAATGCATGTCGATGCCGTTCACGCGCGCGCGGCGATGCATCCATTCGGCCATCGTCTCAATCCCTTTTGCTGAATGGAATCAAGCTATCGCGCCATGCCCCCGCTGTCGCCGGTGGGCCGGGACAGTATGGCCATGAATCGAAAATTGGGCGCATCGGCGAAATTCTTACAAAAATCGGTTAAACCTGCCTTTGCGGCACCGAAATGTTAGCAATTTGTTAACGCTTCGGGCGCAGGGCTTGGCCTGACGGTCCCGACGGAGCGTATTATGACGTCGAAGAACCCGTTATTGTTGTTGTTCCTGCTGGCGATCGGCTGCACCACGACGCCGCCTGCCGAGCCCCCGGCCGCGATCGGCATGGTCGAACCAGCGCCGCCCGTTCCCACCGCATGGCGCGATGTCGCGACGGCCGAGGACGCCGCCGGGATCGAAACCCTGCCCGCCCGCTGGCAGCAGGTGCTGACTGCGGTGAAGGGCTGGCGCCAGCCGGCGGTCAGCGCCGAAGGGGAGCTGCTCGATCCCCACGCCGCGCTGGTTCGCCCGCTGCTGCCGCCCGGCCGCTATCGCTGCCGCACCCTGCGCTTCGAACCCGGTCGCTATGGCGGCTTCCAGTCCTTCCAGCCCTGGTTCTGCTTCGTCGCGGAGGAAGGCGATCTCACCACGCTCACCAAGGCCACCGGCAGCGATCGGCCGGCCGGCCGGCTGTGGCCGGATGACGATCGCCGACTCGTCTTCCTCGGCACCACGGCGCGCGGCACCGACAAGGCGGCGCCGGCTTATGGCGATCGGCGCGCCGCCGATACGGTGGGCGTGCTCGAACGCGTCGCCGATTTCCAGTGGCGGCTGGTGCTGCTGCGGCAGGATGACGGGCTCGACGTGATCGAACTCGTCCCCGATGTGCCGCCGCCCGCCCCCACGCCGCCCAAGCTGGCGAGTTGAGCCGAGCGGTGCCCCGTCCGCCGGATCAGGCCGCGCGGACGCGGGTGATGATCTCCTCGTAACGCCGCGACAGATCCTCGTTCACATATTCGGCATATTCGCTGTTGCCGAGATTGGGCGGGAAGATCACGTCGCTATTCTTGTAGGCGTCGTCCATCAGTGCCTTCGCCGCTGCGTTGGGCGTCGGATATTGGATGGTCTTGCTGATCTCCGCCCCGGCCTTGGCGTCGAGCAGATAGTTGATGAACTCATGCGCCACATCGGGGTTGGGCGCGCCCTTGGGGATCGCCAGGCAATCGGACGAAATCTGGCTGCCCTCCTTGGGGACGACGAAGCCGATATCCTTGTCCTCGCGCATGATCTGGGCGATGTCGCCATTATATTCGATCGCGATGTCGACATCGCCGGCGAGCAGCAGATCCTGGCCATTATCCTCGTGGAACACGGCCACATTGGGCTTCTGCTTGATCAGCATGTCCTCGACCTGCTTCAGCACCGCAGGGTCGCTCGTGTTCATCGGCTTGCCGAGATATTTGATCGCCAGCCGGACGAGATCGCCCGCTTCGGAAACGAGCGCGATGCGGCCCTTGTAACGATCCGAATCGAACACCCATTTCCAGCTGTCCGGCACGCCATCCATCTTGGACTTGCGATAGCCCAGCCCCATCACCAGCCAGGTATAGGGCATGGAATATTTGCGGCCGGGATCGAACTTGGCATCCTGGAATTCGGGCGCGACATTCTTGAAGTTCGGGATCTTGGCATGATCGAGCGGCATCAGCATGTCCGCCGCCACCATGCGCTGGACGAAATCGTTGGTCGGCACGATCACGTCATAGCCCTGGTTGCCGCCGCGCAGCTTGGCAAACAGCTCGTCATTGGTCGCGAACAAGCTCATGTTCACGTCGATGCCGCTCGCCGCCTTGAAATCGGCCAGCGTGGTTTCACCGATATAGGTGTCCCAATTGTAGAAATTGAGCGTCTTGGCCTTGGCTCCGCTCTCGCCGCCCTTGCCGCAACCGGCCAGCGAGGTGAAGCTGAGCCCCACCGCCGCGATGCCAAGCCCTGCAAGAAACCCCCGGCGAGAGGGCGGCGGCACGATCGTCGGCAGGTCGGTCATCAAAGCCCCCTTCTGCTATGTCGCGGGAAAGCTAAGATCACAGATCGCGGCCGTCAATGCCGCGTTGCAACAGCGGGGCCGATTTGATGCAGGGGCTGAACGACGATCCCGACTATCCTCCCTCCTGGTATGCCGCCACGGCGCAATCGGGCCCGCCTGCCCCGCCGCTCGATGGCGATGTGCAATGCGATGTCTGCATCATCGGCGGTGGCTATACCGGGCTCGGCGCCGCGCTCCGGCTGGCGCAGGCCGGCATCGCCGTCCGTCTGATCGATCAGGCGCGGATCGGCTGGGGCGCGTCGGGCCGCAATGGCGGGCAGGCGCATGTCGGCCAGCGCCGCGATCCCGAATGGCTGGAACGCGCGGTCGGGCCGGACGACGCCCGCCATCTCTGGCGGATCGCGATCGATGCGCGCGATCATCTCGATCGCCTGATCGCGGATCATGGCATCGCCTGCGATTTCACCCCCGGGCTGTTCCACGTGGATCACAAGCGCCGCTATTGCGCCCACAGCCGCGCGGCGGTGGAGAGATTGCGGACCCATTATGATTATCCGCATGTCGACTATGTCGATGGCGAACAGCTCGCCGAAATGCTCGGCGCGCGTGGCTATCATGGCGGCATTCTCGATCGGCGCGGCGGCCATCTCCACCCGCTCAACCTCGCACTGGGCATGGCGCGCGCCGCATATGCCGCAGGGGCCCGCCTTCACGAACGCACCCGTGCGACGGGGCTCGCCCGCGCCACCGGCGGCTGGCGGGTCACAACCGATCGCGGCACCATCAGCGCAGCGCGCGTCATCCTCGCCGGCAACGGCTATCTACACGGACTTTCGCGGCCCGTCGAAGCGCGGGTGATGCCGATCAACAATTACATCGCCGTCACCGAACCGCTGGGCGAGGCGCGCGCCCGCTCGCTGATCCGCGATAATGTCGCGGTCTCCGATTCACGCTTCGTCGTCTATTATTTCCGCCTGACTCCCGATCACCGCCTGCTCTTCGGCGGTGGCGAAAATTATCGCTGGCGTTTTCCCGCCGACATTCCCGGCTTCGTCCGCCCGCACATGCTCCGCGTCTTCCCGCAGCTCGCCGATGCGCGGCTGGAATATGGCTGGGGCGGCACCCTCGCCATCACACCCACCCGCATGCCCTTTGTCCGCGATCTCGAACCCGGCCTCACCGCAATCGGCGGCTATTCCGGTCTCGGCGTCGTGCTGGCACCCTATTTCGGCAAGCTGATCGGCGATGCGATCGTCGCCGGCAGCGACGATTTCAACCGTCTCACCCGCCTGCCGGTGCCGCCCTTCCCTGGCGGCCGTTGGCTGCGCTGGCCGACGCTCGTCGCCGCCATGTCGATGTTCGCGCTTCGGGATCGCTTGTAAGGCGTCGTCCGCTCAGCCCACCTGGCCCAGCGCATCCCGAATCCGCCCGACGATCTCGTCGATCTGCGCGGTGGATATGATCAACGGCGGCGACAGCGCGATGATGTCGCCGGTCACGCGGATCAGCAGGCCATCGTCGAAGCAGCGGTGGAACACCGTCTTGCCGCGCGCGCCCGCCGCGTCGGCGCGCGGCGCCAGCTCGATTCCGGCGACCAGCCCGATCGTGCGGATATCCACAACATGCGGCGCATCGCGCAAGCCGTGGATCGCATCGGCCCAATAACCGGCCAGTTCCGCACCGCGCGCGAACAGCCCCTCCTCCGCATAGGTTTCGATCGCCGCCAGCCCGGCGGCGGCGGCCAGCGGATGGCCCGAATAGGTGTAGCCGTGGAACAGTTCGATGCCCGGCGCGGCATTGTCGACGATCGCGCGGTGGACCGAATCGGCCACCGCCACCGCCCCCATCGGCACCGCGCCGTTGGTCAGCCCCTTGGCCATGGTGATCATGTCGGGCGTGACGCCCAAAGCCTGCGCCGCGAATGGCGCGCCCAGCCGGCCGAAGCCGGTGATCACCTCGTCGAAGATCAGCAGGATGCCGTGGCGCCGGGTGATCTCGCGCAGCCGCTGGAGATAGCCCTTGGGCGGCGCCAAAACGCCCGTCGACCCCGCCACCGGTTCGACGATCACCGCCGCGAGCGTTTCGGCTCCGTGGAGATTGACGAGATCCTCCAGCGCATCGGCCAGATGCGCGCCCCATGCGGGTTCGCCCCGGCTGAACGCCTGCTCGGCATGGTTATAGGTGTGCGGCAGATGGTCGACGCCGGGCAGGTTCAGGAAGCTGCGCCGGTTGTTGACGATGCCTCCCACCGAAACACCGCCGAAATTCACGCCATGATAAGCGCGCGCCCGGCCGATCAGCCGCGTCCGGCTGCCCTGCCCCACGCTGCGCTGGTAAGCGAGCGCGATCTTGAGCGCCGAATCCACCGCCTCCGACCCGGAATTGGTGAAGAACACATGATCCAGCCCGTCGGGCGCGATCTCGGCCACCCGGCTCGCCAGTTTGAAGGCCAGCGGATGAGCGAGGTTGAAGGTCGGCGCGAAATCCAGCTCGGCCGCCGCCGCCTGGATCGCTTCCACGATCCGTGGCCGCGTGTGGCCCGCATTCACGCACCACAAGCCCGCCGTGCCGTCGAGGATCTGTCGCCCGTCCGGCGTCCAATAATGCATGTCCCTGGCGCGCGCGAGCAGACGGGGTTCGGCCTTGAAGCCGCGATTGTCGGTAAAGGGCAGCCAGAAAGCCGCGAGATCATTGGGCAGATCCGGCATTGTCACACCTTCAGCAAGAGATGGTCACGCTCCCACGAACTGATCACGCCCTGATAGGCGTTCAGCTCGTCGGCCTTGATGAGCAGGAAGGCGCGGACGAATTTTTCGCCCAGCAGTTCGATCACATCGGCGCATTCGGTGAAGCGATCGAGCCCCTCGTCGAGATTGCGGGGCAGCGTGCGCTGGTAGAGATAGGCATTGCCTTCCACCATCGGCGCGGGCTCGATCCGGTCGCGCACGCCGAGATAGCCGCAGACCAGCGACGCGGCGAGCGCGAGATAGGGATTGGCGTCAGCGCCCGGCGTGCGGTTCTCGATCCGGGTATTGGCGACATCGGTAATCGGCACGCGCAGCCCGCAGCTGCGATTATCATAGCCCCATTGCAGGTTGATCGGTGCGGCATGGCCCGGCCGCATGCGGCGGAAGCTGTTGATATTCGGCGCGAACAACGGCGCACATTCGGGCAGATAGCGTTGCAGCCCGCCGACGAAATGGCGGAAGGTCTGCGACAGCCCGTCCGGTTTTTCGCCGAACAGGTTGCGCCCGGTCAGCTTGTCATTGGCGGAGATATGGAGGTGCATCGCGCTGCCCGGCTGATGCTCCATCGGCTTGGCCATGAAGGTGGCATAGACGCCGTGCTTCAGCGCCACCTGGCGGACGATGCGCTTGAACACCAGCACCTGATCGCACAGGTGGATCGCATCGCCATGGTTGAAGTTGATCTCGAGCTGGGCGGTCCCCGCCTCGTGGATCATCGTGTCGAGATGGAGCGAGGCATCCTCTGCCTGCTCGTAAATATCCTCGATCAGATCCTCATATTCGGTCACCGCTTCGAGCCCGTAAGGCTGGGGTGCGGTCTCCGCCCGGCCCGATCGCCCGGCCGGCGGCTCCAGCGGCAAATCGGGATCGGTGTTGATCTTGGTCAGGTAGAATTCGAGCTCGGGGGCGACCACCACCTCCCAGCCCATCTTGTCATACAGGCCCAGCACCTTCTTCAGCACATGGCGCGGGGCGATTTCGAACGGATCGCCATTCTTGTGATGCGCGTCGGCGAACACGAAGGCGGTCGGCGTCTTGAACCCCGGCGCGACGCACAGCGAGGCCGGATCGGGATGGAGCGACACGTCCGGGTCGCTGAAGCTCTCCGCCTCCGAAGGCTCGTCGGCATATTCACCGGTCACGGTGACGCTGAAGATGCTGCTCGGCATCCGCAGCGAACCATTATGCACCGATTGCAGGAATTTCTGCGCCGGCCACACCTTGCCGCGGATGACGCCATTCATGTCGGGGACGAGACATTCGATCTCGCTGATCCCGTTCGCCGCGATCCACTCGCGGAAGCTGGTACTCATAAAATCACCTCACCCCAACGTCTCCACCTCGACATGATCAGGCGCGTGCATCTTCGCCAGCACGGCCGCGCTTTCGTCCAGCGCGGCACGGATGATCGCGATCATCCGGTCCACCTCGTCATGCGTGATCACGAAAGGCGGGCACATCACGATCGTGTCGCGGATCGCGCGCACCATCAGCCCGCCGGCGATGCAGGCGTCGCGCACCACCGGGCCGGCCGCGCCCTCCTTGCCGGTGAAACGCTGGTTGGTGCCCTTGGCGGACACGATCTCCACCGCGCCCAGCAGCCCGCAGCTGCGCGTCTCGCCCACCAGCGGATGATCGTCGAGGCTCTTCAGCGCCCTGGCGAAATGGGGGCCGATATCGCCGGCGACGCGATCGACCAGCTTTTCGCGCTCGATGATCTCCAGGTTGCGCAGCGCCACCGCCGCGGCCACCGGATGGCCCGAATAGGTGTAGCCATGGACGAAATCGTCATTGCTGGCCCGCAGCGTCTCGACGATCTCGTGGCTGACCCCAGTGGCCGAAATCGGCAGATAGCCGGACGACAACCCCTTCGCCATCGAAACGATGTCGGGCGTATAGCCGAAACGCTGAAATCCGAACCACTTACCCAGCCGGCCAAAGCCGGTGATCACCTCGTCCGACACCAGCAATATGCCATATTTCCGGCAGATCGCTTCCACCCGCGCCCAATAGCCGGGCGGCGGGATGATGACGCCGCCGGCGCCCTGCACGGGTTCGCCGATGAACGCCGCCACCTTGTCCGGCCCCACGCTCAGGATGCGCGCCTCGATCTCGTCGGCGGCGCGCTGGCCGAACGCCTCCGCATCCTCGCCAAAGCCCTCACCGAACTGATAGGGCTGCATCACATGTTCGATCCCCGGGATCGGCAGCCCGCCCTGCGCATGCATGAACGCCATGCCGCCCAGGCTCGCACCGGCCACGGTCGATCCGTGATAGGCATTGCGCCGGCTGATGAACACTTGGCGCTCGGGCTTGCCCTTCAGCGTCCAATAATGGCGGACGAGCCGAAACACGGTGTCGTTCGATTCCGAGCCCGACGAGTTGAAGAACACATGCTGCAATTCGCCGCCCAGCAGCCCCGCGATCTTGGTCGCCAGCTCCACCGCCGGCACCGTCGCGGTGCGGAAGAAGCTGTTATAATAAGGCAGCTCCAGCATCTGTTCATACGCGACCTTGGCCAGTTCCTCGCGGCCATAGCCGACATCGACGCACCACAGCCCCGCCATGCCATCCAATATGGCGTGCCCCTCGCCATCCCAGATCGTCGATCCTTCGGCGCGGGTGATGATCCGGCTGCCACCCAGATCCTGGATCAGCTTGTAATTCGCCTGCGCGGGCAGATGATGGGCAATGTCCTGCTTGCGCAGCGCGGGGATGTCGTAATTACGCACGGGTCACACACCTTCCTTGGCTGGAACGGTCGGAAAACGCTCGCCGCGCAGCACGCGGCCCATGATGCCGAAATAGCCGAGCGACGCCGCATCGCGGTCGGTCTGCCATTCGGGATGCCATTGCACGGCCAGCACCGGGGTTCCGCCGGGCGTGGCGGACACCGCCTCGATCACCCCGTCGGGTGCCGTCGCCTCCACGCTCAGCCCCTGGCCAAGCCGCTTCACCCCCTGGAAGTGAACCGAATTGACGGTCAGCCGCTCGCGCCCCAGCGCCCGCGCCAGCACGCCCTGCGGGGCGAGGGTGACGTCATGGCTGTGCGCGAACATCGGGCCGATCGGCACCCCGTCCGGCGCATGATGGGCCAGCGCCCGGCCGGCATCGCCCAGCCCGCGATCGAGCGTGCCGCCAAAGGCGACGTTGATTTCCTGGAATCCCCGGCAGATGCCGAACACCGGCTTGCCCATGGCGATCATCACGTCGATCAGCGCAAGGCTCATCTCGTCGCGGGCGGGATCGAACGGACCCTTGCCGTCGGCGTCGCCATAGCGTTCGGGGCCGACATTGGACGGGCTTCCGGTCAGCAACAGCCCGTCGATCCGCTCGGCTGCCTCGCGCGGAGTCATCAGATCAGGCCGGGCCGGAATCAGCAGCGCCGCCGCATCGGCATGGCGCATCGCCGATTCCATATAGCGGTCGATCACCACCTGCGCCGCTTCCTCGCCGAACGGCCGGTTGCACGCGGTGATGCCCAGCAGCGGACGGGTCATGACAGCAGCACCGCCGGCGATCGCGGATGCCAGGCCAGCCACACCGGCTGTTCCCAGTCGAAGCCCCGCTCCTCATAGCGCGCGACATTGGATCGCAGCACCTTGATCCGCGCGCCGCTGTCGACCTGCACGTCATACACCGTTTCGCTGCCCAGATAGGCGATGTGGCAGATCCGCCCCGGCACCACATTATGCCCCTCTGGCACGCCCGCCACGCGCGGCGGCAGGCCGCCGTCGGGCCGGTGCAGCATCTCGATCTTCTCAGGCCGGATCGCCGCCCATACCGCGGTCCCGGTCGCACCCGTCACGCCATGATCGACATAGATCGGCACGGGCAATGCGGACGATGTGATCACCGCGCGGTCCGGCTCGTCCACCGTCAGCCGCCCCTCGAACATGTTCACGCTGCCGATGAAATCGGCGACGAAGCGATTGGCGGGATATTCATAAAGGTCGGTCGGGCTCGCCACCTGCTGCAACAGCCCGCGATTCATCACCGCGCAGCGCGTCGCCATGGCCAGCGCCTCGTCCTGATCGTGCGTCACCATGACGAAGGTCACGCCCACCTTGTCCTGAATCTGGGCCAGTTCGGATCGCATCGCCTCGCGCAGCTTGGCGTCGAGCGCCGACAAAGGCTCATCGAGCAGCAGCACGCGCGGCCGCTTCACCAGTGCACGCGCCAGCGCCACGCGCTGCCGTTGCCCGCCGGAAAGCTGGTCCGGCTTGCGATCCTCCATGCCGTCCAGTTTCACCAGCGCCAGCGCGTCGGCCACGCGTTCGGCGCGCTCCGCCTTGGCCACCCCGTCCATGCGCAGGCCATAGGCAACATTGTCCGCAACGCTCATGTGCGGGAACACCGCATAGGATTGGAACACCATGTTCACCGGGCGCTTGTTGGGCGGCACCCCGGCCATATCCTCGCCATCGATCAGGATGCGGCCGTCGCTCGGCACCTCCAGCCCGGCCAGCATCCGCAGCAATGTCGTCTTGCCGCAGCCCGACGGGCCGAGCAGCGCGAAGAATTCGCCCTCCTCGATCTCCAGATTCACGTCGTCCACCGCCGTGAACTGGCCGAAGCGCTTGGTGACGCCCTCGATCCGGATCAGCGTCTTTCCCACCATCAGGCGCCCCCGCTCTTGGCCACTTCACGGCCCTGCAATTTCAATCCGATCGCCGTCAGCAGCACGGTCAGCACGATCAGCACGGTGGACGCGGCATTCACCTCCGGCGTCACCGAGAACCGGACCATCGAATAGACCTTCACCGGGAAGGTCACCGTGTCCGGCCCGGCGGTGAAGAAAGTGATGACGAAATCGTCGAGGCTGAGCGTGAAGGCGAGCAGTGCCCCCGCCACCAGCGCCGGGCGCATATGCGGCACCAGCACGTCCATGAACGACCGCCATTCGCTCGCCCCCAGATCCTTGGCCGCCTCCTCCAGCTCGCGGTTGAACGACGCCAGCCGCGCGCGGACGATTACCGCGACGAAGGGGAAGCAGAAGGACACATGGGCGATGATGATCGCACCCAGGTTGAGCGGCCAGGGCAACCCCGCCGGCCAGGGCATCACGCGCGAGAAGAAGACCAGCATCGCCACACCCATGCAGATTTCGGGCACCACGATGGGCAACGCCAGCGTGCCTTCGAACCCGGCCTTGAACGGGAAGCGGAACCGCCAGCAGGCCACCGCGACCAGCGCGCCGAGGACGACGCTGATCGCCGTCGAAAGCGCCGCGATGGTCAGCGAATTGGTGAACGCTTCCAGCAGGCCGGCGTTGCGGAACGCCTTAAAATACCAGTCGAAGGTAAAACCGGTCCAGATGATGTTGCGCTTCGATTCGTTGAAGCTGAACGCCATCAGGGTGATCAGCGGCGCATAAAGGAAGATCGCCACCAGCGCGATCCACAGCCGGAGCGGCCAGCGGCGCAGATAATCGAGCGGTCCGATCGCTTCGCGGCTCATCGCATCATCCTCCGCCGCCGGCCCGCCAGCACCGCCTGCCCCGCGATCGCGATGAAGGTCAGATACATCAGGATGAACGAAAGCGCCGCGCCGAACGGCCAGTCATTGGCGCGCTTGAACTGGCGTTCGATCACATTGGCGATCATCTGGCTGTCCGGCCCGCCCAGCAGATCCGGGGTCAGATAGCTGCCCAAAGCCGGGATGAAGGTGATCAGCAGCCCCGAAAGGATGCCCGGCAGCGCCAGCGGCACCACGATCTCGCGGATCGTGCGCAGATGCCCCGCGCCCAGGTCCAGGCTCGCTTCCAGCAATGATCGGTCCAGCCGGTCGAGCGCGGCATAAAGCGGCAGCACCAGGAAGGGCAGGTTGACGTAGACCAGCCCCAGCACCACCGCGAAATTATTGTGGAGCAGCGGCAAGGGCTCGAACGCGATGCCCAGATGCTCGGCCAGCCAGCCCAGCCCCGAATTGACATAACCTTCACGCCGCAGCACCGCCATCAGCGCATAGGTGCGGATCAAAAGGTTGGTCCAGAAAGGCAGCATGATCAGCAGCAGCAGCCACGCCTTGGCCTTGTCGGGCGCGAAGGTGATCGCCAGCGCCACCGGAAAGCCGACGATCAGGCACAGCAACGTGGTCAGCGCCGCCATCCACAGCGATTTCAGGAAGATATCGAGATAGACCGGATCGCCGGCGCGGACATAGTGGCGAAAGGTGCCGCTGATCTCGATCGTCGTCGGCCCGACATTCTCACCAAAGCTATAGGCCCAGACGATCGCCAGCGGCACGACGAAGAACAGGAACAACCAGAAGGCCGGGGGCGAGAAGATGATGGCGAAGGGCCCCTTGGCGCGTTTCCAATCCTCTTCCATCGCCATGCCCCCCAGCTTCAGGCGTTGTTGAGATACCAGTCATAATCGAGCGGCGTGACCTGTTCGTAGAAGCGCGCCTGCTCGGTGCGCTTGACGATGCCGTACATGTCGACCGTCCGGTCACCGAAATAGTCGCGCAGCACGCGCGACTGATCGAACAGCCGCACCGCATCGAACCAGTTGGTCGGCAGGCTCGCGCCCGCCGCGCTGGCGGCCGCATAGCCATCGCCTGTCACCGGCGCGCCGGGGTCGATCCGGTGGGCGATGCCATGATGCACCGCCGCCAGCAGCGCCGCGACCGCCAGATAGGGATTGGCGTCGGCCCCGGCCACGCGATGTTCGATATGGCGGGTGTGGGCCAACCCCGCCGGGACACGCAGCGCCACGGTGCGGTTGTTCACCCCCCAGGTCGGCGCGGTCGGCGCGTAGCTGTTGGCCTTGAACCGGCGATAGCTGTTGGCGTTGGGGGCGAAGATCGCCATGGATTCCGCCAGCAAGGCGCCCATCCCGCCGATCGCGTGGCGCAGCATCGGCGAGCCGTGGACATCCTCATCGGCGAACAGGTTGTTGCCCGCCGCGTCGTTCACGCTGACATGCAGGTGCAGCCCGCTGCCGGCGCGGTCGGCCCAGGGCTTGGCCATGAAGGTCACGTCGCAGCCATGCGTCCGCGCCACGCCCTTGGCCGCGCGCTTATAGGCGACGGCGTCGTCGGCGGCACGCAACGCATCCGCCTTGTGCTTCAGGGTCAGCTCGAGCTGGCCCGGCGCGCATTCGGAAATCACGCCTTCCAGCGGAATCCCCTGCGCATCGGCGGCCGCCCACAGATCGCGCAGGAAGGGCGATGCCTCCTCCACCTGCGGCAGGCCATAAACCTCGGTCGCGGTCGCCATGCCGCGCGGCAGGCGGACCGAGCCATCGCGGCCGCGCCGGCCGTCGACCAGATAGAATTCCAGCTCGCACGCCACCACCGGGGTCATCCCGTCGGCGGTGAAGCGGTCAATCACGCGTTGCAGGATGGCGCGCGGATCGAGTTCGCACACCGTGCCGTCCAGTTCGTGGAGCGAACACATCAGCTGGCCGACATCCTCGCCCAGCCAAGGCGCGGGAACGATCCCGCCCGGCACCGGCCGGGCGCGGCGATCGGCATCGCCATCCTCCCACACCATGCCGGTATCCTCGCAATCGCGGCCGGTGATATCCACCACCTGGATCGAACCCGGCAGGAAGCGGCCATAATCATACACCGCTTCCAGCTCGTGCCGCCGCAGCCGCTTGCCGCGCGGCACGCCCGACAGGCCGGTGTAGAAGAGATCGAACAGGGTGATGTGGGGATGGGCGTCCAGAAACGCCTTCAGTTCGCCCGGATCGGCGACGAAGCCCGCGCGGCTCATGCCCCGCCTCCCCGAATGGTGAAGCTGACCGCCTTCAGATCGGCATATTTCTCCATCGCGTGCAGGCTGCGATCGCGACCGAAGCCCGATTGCTTGAACCCGCCAAAGGGCATGGTGATATCGTCGGCATCCCAGCCATTCACCCACACCTGCCCGGCATGGAGCGCGCGGGTCGCCCGCATCCCGCGATCGAGATCGGCGGTCCACACGCCGGCGGCCAGCCCATAAACGGTGTCGTTGGCGATGCGATAGGCCTCGGCCTCGTCGGCAAAACCGATCACGCCCAGCACCGGACCAAACACCTCCTCGCGCGCCAGCGTCGCATCCTGCGTCACCCGGTCGAAGATCGTCGGCGCGACATAAAAGCCGCCGGTCTCGTCCCGCACGCGACCGCCGCCCAGCCTGAGATCGGCGCCCTCGGCCCGCGCCGTGCCGATATAGCGCAACGCGGTTTCCATCTGCCTTTCGCTGACCATCGCGCCGAACCGCGTGGCCGGGTCCAGCGGATCGCCCGCTTCGATACGCGACGCCACCTTCACGACCTCGGCCACGAACGCCTCGCGGATCGATTCATGCACCAGCAGGCGCGATGCCGCCGTGCACACCTGGCCCTGGTTGTAAAATACGCTCCACGCCGCCGATCGCGCCGCCGCCGCCATGTCGGGGCAATCGGGAAAGACGATCTGGGGTGATTTGCCGCCCAGTTCCAGGCTCACCCGCTTCAGGTTGCTCTGCCCGGAATATTGCATCAGCAGCCGGCCGACGACGCCCGATCCGGTGAAGGCGATCATGTCGACGTCCATGTGCAGCGCCAGCGCCTTGCCCGCCGTCTCGCCCAACCCGGGCACGACGTTGAACACGCCGGCCGGCACGCCCGCCTCCAGCGCCAGCTCGGCGACGCGGATTGCCGTCATCGGCGATTGCTCGGCCGGCTTCAGCACCACCGAATTGCCCATGGCGAGCGCGGGGCCAACCTTCCACATCGCCATGTGCAGCGGGAAATTCCACGGCACGATCGCGCCGATCACGCCCAACGGTTCATGCACGGCATAGGACAGCCGGCCGGGATGGTGCGGGCCGACCTCGCCATACAGCTTGTCCAGCGCCTCGGCATAATAACGCACCGAATCGCAGGCGAGCGGCACGTCCACCGCCGCCGCGTCGCGGATCGGCTTGCCGGTGTCGATCGCCTCGAGCAGCGCCAGCTCCTCGGCATGGGCCGCCATCAGATCGGCCAGCCGATGCAGGATCTTCTTCTTCGCCTTCGCGGTCAGATTGCGCCAGCGCCCATCGTCGAACGCGCGCCGCGCGGCGGCAACGGCGATGTCCACGTCCGCCGCATCGCCCGCCGCGACATCGGCCAGCAGGCTGCCGTCACGGGGCGAGATATTGGCAAAGGTGCCGCCAGCGCGCGCGGGCCGCAGTTCGCCGTCGATCACCGCCAGCGATGGCAGCGTCAGCGCCGCGATCTTCGCCAGATTCTCCGCCAGTCCCTGCGTCACGATCCCTGCAACCTCCAACTGTGATCACACTATATGCAGCCCCATCGGCCGAGGGAAGCCGCCAAATTGCGCCTGCCCGGCCCGCATTCGCCGGCTCCGCCAGATCGGGCGGGCCGGCAACCGGCGTCCACATGATTGCGTTATGCCACAGGGCGACGGATAGTGTCGCCCGCGCCATGCATTTCGGATGGCGGACCATAGGGATACCGCCCTTGGATCGACCCCGCGCCCACATTGCCGCAATCGGCACTGCCGTCCCCGACCATGATATCCACGCCGCCTTCATCGCCTGGGCCGAAGCGCAGCTGGGCGAGCGCGAACGGCCGCTCTTCGCGCGGATGGCGCAGCGTTCGGGCATCGCCCATCGCTGGTCAGTGCTGCCGCGCGCGGCCGATGGCGGATCGCCGGTCGAACCCGGCGGTTTCTATGCCGGCACCATGCCGACGACGGCTGCGCGCATGGCGCTCTACGCCGATGCCGCCCCTGCCTTGGCGCTTCGCGCCATCGCCGATCTCGGCGAACGGGTCGCGCTTGCCGGCATCACCCATCTCGTCGTCGCCAGCTGCACCGGCTTCGTCGCGCCCGGGATCGACCAGATCATCGCCGCCCGCCTCGGCCTTGGCGGCCATGTCGAACGCACCCTCGTCGGCTTCATGGGCTGCTACGCCGCCGTCTCCGCGCTGCGCGTCGCGCACCATATCGCGCGGTCCGATCGCGCCGCACGCGTGCTCGTCGTCACCGTCGAGCTGTCGAGCCTCCATCTGCGCCCCGTCACCCAGCTCGAACCGCTGCTCGCCATGCTCCAGTTCGGCGATGGCGCCGCCGCCGCGCTCGTCACCGCCGAACCCTCCGGCCTCCCGCTCACCCGCTTCTTCGCCGCCACACTGCCCGGATCGGACGATCTGATCCGCTGGACGATCGGCGATCACGGCTTCGTCATGCACCTGTCGGGCGAGGTGCCGGGCCGGATCGGCCAGGCGCTCATCGATCCCGCCGTCCGCGCGGCGATCACCGGCGGGCGCGACGCAACCGCCATCGCGCGCTGGGCCGTCCATGCCGGCGGCCGCTCGATCCTCGATGCGGTGGAACATGGGCTCGGCCTCGACACCGATGCGCTCCAGCCCTCGCGCGCCATCCTCCAGCGCTTCGGCAACATGTCATCCGCCACCCTGATGTTCGTCCTTGCCGACATGCTGGCCGAAGGCCGGGTTGGCGACGGGGCGGCCGGCGAAGGCGTGGCGCTTGCCTTTGGCCCCGGCCTCGCCGCCGAAGGCTTCGGCTTCGGCCACCCGGCCTGATCGCAGCATGGCCATGCTCGCCCAGCGCGCCCGGCAGGACGAACGGATGGACGATCCGGCCTTGCCGCCGGCCGATTATGCCGCCGTCCTTTCCGATCTCGCCCGCGTCAACACCGTCACCCTCGCCGCCCGGCCAACGCTCGCTTTCCTAGCCCGCGCGGTCGGCCGGCAGCCACGCTTCCGCCTGCTCGACGTGGGTTTCGGCCAGGGCGATATGCTCCGCCGCGTCGCCCGCTGGGCGGACAACCGCGGCATCGCCGCCGAACTCGTCGGCGTGGATCTCAACCCCAACAGCGCGCCCGCCGCCAGCGCTGCCACGCCGGCCGGCATGGCGATCGATTATCGCACCGGCGATTATGCCGATCTGTCAAGCGAACCCTGGGATATCATCGTCTCCAGCCTCGTCGCCCATCACATGACCGACGATCAGCTGCTCGCCTTCCTCCGCTTCATGGAAACGCATGCCCGCATCGGATGGATGGTCAACGATCTCCACCGTCATCGCTTCGCCCATGCCGGCTTCCCGATCCTCGCCGCATTGATGCGCTGGCACCCGATCGTCGCTGCCGATGGCACCCTGTCGATCGCACGCGCCTTCCGTCCGCCCGAATGGCACGCGCTGCTCAGTCAAGCGGACGCCGCTTCGGCCCGTGTCGTCCGTCGCTTCCCGTTCCGGCTATGCGTCGAACGGATACGCTGATCATCGGCGCCGGCCCGGCGGGATGCGCCGCCGCGATCACGCTCGCATGTGCGGGGCAGCGCCCCCTCCTCCTCGAACGCCACGCCACCGCCCAGCAGATCGTCTGCGGCGGCTTTCTCAGCCAGGATTCGCTCGCTTTGCTGGGCGGTCTGGGTATCGATCCCGTCGCGCTCGGCGCCCGGCCGATCACCCGGCTGCGCCTCATCGCCGGCCGCCGCGTCGCCGAAGCCCCCCTGCCCTTCGCCGCCGCCGGGCTATCGCGCGCGACATTGGATGCCGCGCTACGCCATCGCGCAGTCGCCACCGGCGCGGTCCTTGAATCGGGGCGGCCGGTTCGCGCGATCGAAGGTGGCGTCGCCCGGTTCGATGGCGATGGCATTGCGGCCGACGCGATCATCCTCGCCACCGGCAAGCACGATCTGCGCGGTGCCCCCCGCCCGCGCGCGCCCGATTCTGCCGTCGGCCTGCGCACCCGCCTCACCCCCACGCCCGCACTGACCCGCGCGCTGGCCGGCATGATCGAACTGCATCTCTTCCGCCATGGCTATGCCGGCCTGCTGATTCAGGAAGACGGCCAGGCCAATCTCTGCCTGTCGGTCGCCCGCTCACGCCTGGCGGCAGCCGGTGGCACCCCGGCCGCCCTGCTCGCCGCCCTCGCCCGCGAATCTCCGATCTTCGCCGATCGGCTCGGCCAAGCGAGCGCGCAGGCCGATTGGCAGGCGATCGCCGGCTTGCCCTATGGGTGGCGCGACCGGGCCGCCAACCAGACGCTCTACCGCATTGGCGATCAGGCCGCGGTCATCGCCTCGCTGGCCGGCGACGGTATCGCCATCGCGCTCGCCTCGGGCCGCGCGGCCGCCACCGCCCGCCTCACCGGAACGTCGCCTGCCGCTTATGCCGCCGCCTTCGCGGCCCGCGCCCACCGCCCGCTGCTGATCGCCGGCGCCGGACGGCGCATGGCCGAAGGCGGGAGCGCGCCGCTGCTGGTGGCGGCCGCCCGAATCCCCGGCCTTGTCGGAATCGCCGCCCGGCTCACCCGTATCGGCCATTGACCGCCGCGCCGCCGCCACCCACATTTCGGCCCATGGACCGACTCGATCTTTCCGAACAGGAATGGCGCAAGCGCCTCACGCCCCAGCAATATCATGTGCTGCGCGAAGCCGGCACGGAACGCGCGTTCAGCGGCGTCCTCACCGATAACAAGGCCCCCGGCGTCTATCGCTGCGCCGGCTGCGGTGCCGCGCTGTTCGACAGCAACACCAAGTTCGATTCGGGCAGCGGCTGGCCCAGCTTCACCCACCCCTTCTCGCCCGACGCGGTGACCGAACATGCCGATACCAGCCACGGCATGCGCCGGGTGGAGGTGCGTTGCGCGAAATGCGACGGGCATCTCGGCCATGTCTTCCCCGACGGGCCGGGGCCGGACGGGATGCGCTTCTGCATCAACAGCGTCTCGCTCGACTTCAAGGGCCGCGGCGACTGAAGCCTGCCGCTCGCCGCGTCGCGGCTTGTGATGCGGCGGCATAGGCTCTAAGCGCACGCTCTGAAGATGGCATCCAAGAAGCGTCCCAAGCCGCAGCGCAGCTCCCTGTGGGGCACGACCGTGAAGGTGGCCAAATATGGCCTGTTCGCGGGCCTTGCTGCATTCGTCGCGCTCGTCGTCGCCGTGCTGATCGCGCGGTCGACCCTGCCGGGCTATCATGAACTGCAAAGCTCGCCCAACGGCCAGATGGTGCGCGTCCACGCCGCCGACGGCACGGTGATCGTGTCGCTGGGGCCGAGCTACGGCCAGTGGATTCCGTTCGATCGCATTCCGCAGGAAATGAAGAATGCGATGGTCGCGACCGAGGACCGGCGCTTCCGCTATCATCCCGGCGTCGATCCGATCGCGCTGGTCCGTTCGGTCATGGTCCGGGTTGAACGCGGCCGCTGGGTGCAGGGCGGATCGACGATCACCCAGCAGCTCGCCCGCAACATCTTCCTGACCAACACCCGCACCTTCGGCCGCAAGTTCCGCGAATGGATTCTCGCGCTGGCGATGGAGCGGAAATTCTCGAAGGACGAGATCCTCGAGCTTTATCTGAACCGCGTCTATTTCGGCGGTGGCGCCTATGGCATCGATGCCGCCAGCCGCAAATTCTTCGGCCATCCCGGGACCGAATTGTCGCTGGGCGAAGCCGCGATCATCGCCGGACTGGTCAAGGCGCCGTCCAATTATTCGCCCACCGCCGATGCCGAAGCCGCCGTCGGCCGCGCCTCGGTCGTCCTCGGCCTGATGCGCGAACAGGGGATGATCACCCCGGCGGAGATGGAAGCCGGCAACCCGCTCAACGTCACGCTCGCGCCCGAGCCCAAGCAGAACAGCGTCCGCTATTTCACCGATTGGGCGCTGGCCCAGCTCGACACCATGATCGAGGAAACGACGCAGCCGATCGACGTGTGGACGACGCTCGATCTCAACATGCAGCGCGCCGCCGATGCCGCGATCCGCGCCAACACGCCCGAAGGGCTGCAAGGCGCGCTCGTCTCGCTCGATCAGGATGGCGCGGTGCGCGCGATGGTCGGCGGCAAGGATTATGTGTCGTCGATCTACAACCGCGCCACGCAGGCCGTGCGCCAGCCCGGATCGGCGTTCAAGCTGTTCGTCTATCTCGCCGCGCTCGAAAACGGCCACACGCCGGCCGACATCGTCGTCGACGAACCGATCAACATCAATGGCTGGAGCCCGCGCAATTCGAGCCGCCGTTATTCGGGCGAAATCGATATCCGCACCGCCTTCGCCTTCTCGATCAACACGGTCGCGGCGAAGCTGGGCCAGGAAGTCGGCTATTCCACCGTCGCCGACATGGCGCGCCGCTTCGGCATCACCACGCCGATCAACACCCACCCGTCGATGGTGCTCGGCACCTCCGACGTCCGCCTGATCGATATGACGCGCGCCTTCGCCGCGGTCAGCCGCAAGGGCGTCGCGGTCGTGCCTTATGGCATCGTCAAGGTGACGACGGGCAAGGGCGAGATGCTCTACGAACATCAGCCCGACGATCAGCGCGTGCTGGTCGCGCCTTATGTGGCCGCGCAGATGACCGATCTGCTGCAGACCGCGGTCAACACCGGCACGGCGCGCGCCGCGCAGATCGACCGCCCCGTCGCCGGCAAGACCGGCACCACATCGTCGAACAAGGATGGCTGGTTCCTCGGCTTTTCGAGCGGCCTCACCACCGGCGTATGGATGGGCCGCGATGATGCCAAGGCGGTCGGCGGGCTGCAGGGCGGCCGCGCGCCGGCCACCGCCTTCCGCGATTTCATGAAGGTCGCGGTCGCCAAGCGCCCGATCGAGAAGTTCGAGACCGAAGTCACCCTGCCCGAATGGCAGCTCGAGCCCGACGCCGAAGCCTATTATGGCGAACCGACCGAAGGCTTTGTCGACGAAAATGGCGCCGCCGTAACCCCGTATCCGGGGATCGAGCCGGAGCCGCTGCCCGAAGCCGAACCGGCCCCCGCCCCGGCCGAGCCGCAGGAACGGCTGGACGATCGCTGGCTTGATGATGCGCTGGGCCGCACCGAACGGCCCCAGCCGCAACGCAACCCGCCTCAGCCTTCGCGGCCCAACCAGTAAAGCGCGGCGCCGTTCGCGCGCAGCCAGGCGCGCTCGGTGGCGGGATCGCGACCCAGCAGCTTGCACACCGCCGCGTGGAAGGCCGGGCTGTGGTCCATGTGCAGGCGATGCGCCACTTCATGCGCGACGGTCGCCTCGCGCACGGCGACCGGCGCCAGCACCAGGCGCCAGCTATAGCGGATATCGCCGGCGGACGAGCAGCTGCCCCAGCGCGATCGCGGATCGCCGATCGCCACCCGCGCGATGCTGACGCCCGCCTTCGCCGCCATCGCCCGCGTTTCCGCATCGAGCCGGACCAGCGCCTCGCTGCGCATCCAGCGGATCAGCCGCGCCGCCATCGTCTCGCGCGGGCCGCCAAGGATGAAGCGGTCCTCCTCCAGCCGCACCGCGCGCGGCCGGCCTTCCTGCCAGTCGATCTGGCGGAGATGGCCTTCGAACGGCACGGCGCCGCCCGGTTCGATCGGCACCGTCGCCGGCAACCGCGCAAGCGCCGCCTCGATCCAGCCGCGTTTCGATTCCACCCAGGCGAGCGCGTGGCCCAGCGCGGCGCGCTTGGGCATTGTCAGCCGCACGGTGCCGTCGCGCGGGTCCACCGCCAGCCGCAATGCACGCGCCTGTGCCATCCGCTTGATCGTCAGCGGCCGGATCCGCCCGCCACCGGCAAAAACCGGCTCAGAGGATCCGGTCGACAATATGATTCTCGAATTCGCCGGCCTCGCTTTCCGAAACCGTCCAGCCGCGCACCGATTCCCCGGCGCGATGCACCGCCTCGCGATCCCCGCACACCAGATAATGCCATTCGGGCAGCGGCTGGCCTTCATCGACCAGGCGATAGGCGCAGGTCGACGGCAGCCAGTCGATCTGGCGGAGCTTGGCGGGCGTCAGCCGCACGCATTCGGGCACATAGGCCCGCCGATGCTTGTAATCGCGGCACTGGCCGGTGCGGCGATCGAGCAGGCGGCAGGCGATGTTGGTCGGATACAGCTCGCCCGTATCGTCGTCCTCAAGCTTGTGGACGCAGCATTTGCCGCAACCGTCGCACAGCGATTCCCACTGTTCGCGGCTCATCTTGTCGAGCGGGATCGTCTCCCAGAAGGGCTTCACTTCACCCATTTCGCCAGTTCCGCCGCGATGTCATCGGGCGTGCCATCCTGCGGGATCAGCGCGATCGGATCGCCCGTCGGGCCGTAGAGCGTGGCCTGCCGCGCATGATCGACCAGATAGGCATCCGCGGTGCCGCCTTCGGCCTTGCGATAATAGATAGCATATTCCTTGGCGACGGCGGCAATCTCCGCCTCGCTGCCGGTCAGCCCGATCAGCCGGGGGTGGAAGGCCGACACATATTGCTTCAGCACATCCGGCGTATCGCGCTTGGGATCGATGGTGATGAAGATCGGCTGGATCTTCGCCGCCTTGGCCGCGTCCTGCTTCTCCAGCTTCTGCAACCCCTGCATCAGCTTCTGCAGATCGACCGGGCAGACATCGGGGCAATAGCTGTAACCAAAATAGATCAGCCGGTACTGGCCGGCGAACTGCGTGTCGCTCACCTTAGCGCCGGTCTGGCTGGTCAGGGTGAACGGCCCGCCCATCTTGGCGCCGGCCAGCGGCGCTTCGCCGGGCGCGGCCTGGCAGGCGGCGAACAGCAAGGGGGCGAGGATGGCGGCGATGCGGGCTTTGTTCATGGCAAGGCCAGCCATGCTTTGCTATTGCCGCCAACGCAAGTGCGGCGCTCAGGCGTCATGAGACGGGACGATCGGATATGCGGACTTGGGGTTTTTCGGGACGGTGGATCGCGGCCGGGATCGCTCTGGTGATGGCGGCAGCGCCCGCATCGGCCCAATTTTCGGAATCCTACAAGTTTCTGAAGGCGGTGCGCGACAAGGATGGCGCCGCCGTCACCGAAGCGGTCGAGAAGCCCGGCTCGACGATGGTCAACACCAAGGATTATTCGACCGGCGAAACCGCGCTGCACATCGTCGTCAAGCGCCGCGACGCGCAATGGCTGTCCTTCCTGCTCGGCAAGGGCGCCAACCCCAATCTGCGCGACAATGAAGGCAATACGCCGATGCTGACGGCGGCGCAGCTGCGCTTCGCCGATGGCATCCAGGTGCTCGCCGATCGCCGGGGCGATGTGAACGCCACCAATGGCCGTGGCGAAACGCCGCTGATCATCGCCGTTCAGAACCGCGACGTCGCATCGGTACGCGTGCTGCTCGCCGCCGGCGCCAATGCCCGTCAGCCCGATCGCGTCACCGGCATGTCCGCCCGCGATTTCGCCGCGCAGGACAGCCGGTCGGACCTGATCCTGAAGATGATCGACGAGGCCAAGCCCGCCAAGCCCAAGGGCGCCGTGGCCGGCCCGACGCTCTAAAACCTCCGCTCAGTCCATCCCGCCTAGCCCGGGGTCGAGCGCGCCAAGCATGCGGAGCGCGCCACGCCGGGCGAAGCGCAGCGTCTCGGCCTTGCGCCGCGCGGGCGCCATCGGCCGCCGCGCCGCATCACGGATCACCGCCGCGTCATAGCGATCGGCGACGATCAGCCCCGCAATCTCGGGGCGAAAGCCCGGCTCCTCGAAGGGCGACAGATCGAAGCCCTGCGGCACCGCCCAGAAAAACCGGTCGCAATAATCGAGATATTCCGGCCATTTGCCGTCGCCACGCAGATCCGCCTTCGACACCTTGATCTCGACGATGGTGATCTGCCCGCGTGCGTCGATGGCAAACAGATCGGCGCGCCGGCCATTGTTCAACGGCACCTCGCACAAGGCATAGACATCCTGGCGGAACAGCAGCCGCGATACGCCGCGCGCCACATCGGCCGCGATCAGCGGACGATCGTCGAAACAATCCTGCGGGGGGCTCGCCATCGCCCGATGTTAGAACAAGACAGGAACGAAGGAAAGCCGATCGATCAGTCGTCGCCCGCCACCTCGTCGGCGATGCGGCGCGCCTCCGCGCCGTCCAGTTCGACCACCCACAGATCTGGGTCAAAGCGCCGCCGCTTCTCATAATATTCGAACAGCACGCCTGGTGCATTCAGGTCATCGGGGCCGGTCGTCGTCCAATGATAATGGCCCTTGGGGTCGAGCGTGCGTTCGAGCACCGCCTGAATGAACCCGCGATCGGCGATCACGATCAGCACCGCGCCGGCGGTCGCATCACCCCTGGCCAGCACCGCCGCGCTGCCGCCCGTCGCTTCCATCCGCCGGATCAGCGCGGAAACGAACAGGCCGGCCGCCAGCCGCCCGCTCACGGCAACCGATAGCCCGGCAGTTCGGCGAGCGGGATGCGCGATCGCATGAAGGTGCCGCTGCCACGCGCGGCCTCCTCGCCGTCGGCGTCGATCAGCCGCGCCTCGGCCACCAGAACGCGGCGCCGGCCGCTGATCCAACGGCCTTCGGCGATAACATCACCGCCATGGATCGGCCGGGTGAAGAACAGGTTGAACGCCGTGGTCAGCAGGAAATGCTCGCTCACCAGACTGTTCGCCGCATAAAAAGCGGCATCGTCGAGCATCTTGAAATAGCTGGTGCCATGCGCAGCGCCCGCGGCATGGTGGACGCGTTCATCGACACGGAAATGGATGCGCGCGAAACCCGGCTCCACGATTTCCAGCCGCGACGGGAATAGCTGGTTGATCGGCGCCGCCGCGTAGAGCGATTCCAGCGCGCGGAAATGCGCTTCGCCGGGCTGATCGGCGGCCGCGCTGTCAGGCGGCATTGCGCGTTTCGCTGCTGGCGAACAGCGCGTAGAGCGCGTCTTCCGAACCCGCGCCGCGCAATTTGGCAACGAACGCACGATCGCGCAGCCGGCGGCTGACCCGCGCCAGCGCCTTGAGATGTTCGACCCCGGCATCGGTGGGCGAAAGCAGCAGGAAGACCAGATCGACCGGCATGTCGTCGATCGCCGCGAAGTCGATCGGCGCCGCAAGCCGCGCGAACACGCCGACGACGCCATCGAGCCCGTCGATCTTGCCATGAGGGATCGCCACGCCGCCGCCGAAGCCGGTGGAGCCGAGCCGTTCGCGCTCCACCAGACGTTCGGTCACCAGCTTGGCGTCGACGCCGGCCAGCTTCGCGCCGGTCGTCGCCAGTTGCTGGAACAGCACCTTCTTGTTGGGAACCGCCAGCGCGGCCACCACGGCATTGGGCGTCAGCAGATCGCTGAGGTCGTCCGGCGCCCGCGCCGTGGTGGCGGCTGCATTCACTTCATCATTCACTGTCCGCTCGGGTTCCCATTCAGGCCGCGCGCTGGGGTTCCACCCAGCCGATTGTTCCGTCGTTGCGGCGATAGACCATATTGTACGCACCCGTGCCGCTGTTGCGGAACAGAAGGGCGCCGGTGTTGCGCAGATCCAACATCATCACCGCATCCGAAACCGTCGCTTCGGGCACGTCGACGCGGGTTTCGGCGATGATCACCGGATTGTCCGCCGTCGGCATGTCCTCCACCTCGGCGGTGCCGCCGAAAACGGTGTAGCCGGCATCGATCTTGGCGCCGTTCACCGCGCCCGAACCGGCGCTATGCCGGTCCTTCAGGCGGTTCATATAGCGGCGAAGCTGCGTTTCGATGCGATCGGCAGCGAGGTCGAAGGCGGGGTGCGCTTCCATCGCATTGGCCGAACCCTTGAGGATCACGCCCTGCATCACATGGGCGACGATATCACATGAAAAACCGTTGTCGTGCGGTCCCTTGCCAAAGGTCACTTGGGCAGAAAGGCTTCGCGAAAAATACTTGTCGGCGATGCCCTGCAGCCGTTCGTCGACATGCGCACGCAGCGCATCGCCGGTATCGACCTGATGACCCGAAACGCGGATTTCCATGGCTTCACCTCCGATAATTGTGCGACCGCACCAGGGTCGGAGCGGCCGCGGCCTTAGGCCCGGTCAGGTGCCCGGTCAACCGGGCGGCCCTGCACTTTCCCATATGGGGTCGACCAGCTTGGAGACAAATGCCTGATGGCGCAGAATTTCCTCCGCGCTGGCCGTGTGCGGCCGCGGGGGCCGCACCGGGCGGGCTGCGGACCGTTCCTGGGACGGAACGGACCGCGCGTCCGACGACAGGATCGCCGCCGGTTCGCTTCTGAGCGACAGGCCGATCTGCCTGCCGCCGGTGAGTTCGACATAGAGTTGCGCGAGCAATTGGGCGTCGAGCAACGCGCCATGCTTGACGCGATGGCTGCGATCGATGCCGTAGCGCGAACACAACGCATCGAGCGAATGCTTGGCGCCGGGATGCTTCTGCCGCGCGATTGCCAGCGTATCGACCATGCGGGCGAGGTTGATGCCATCGCGTCCGCACAGCACCAGTTCGGCATTGAGGAAGGTGAAGTCGAAGCTGGCATTGTGCGCGACCAGCGGCGCATCGCCGACGAAATCGAGCAGATCGGCCACGCCATCGGCGAAAAAGGGCTTGTCCGACAGGAAGATGCTGGAAAGCCCGTGCACCGCCTCGGCCTCGCTCGGCATCGATCGGTTGGGGTTGAAATATGCGTGGAAAGTACGGCCCGTCTCGACCCGATTGATCAGTTCGACGCAGCCGATTTCCACGAGGCGGTGGCCGTCAGCGGGGCTGAGGCCAGTGGTTTCGGTATCGAAGACGATCTCACGCATTTGAGTCGTTTATCGGCCTCCCGGGCGGGTTAGGCAAGCGATGACATGCCGAACCTGCGCGCGCGTCGTGACAAGCGAACCGCCGGTATCGATCACGAAATCGGCGCGGCGCCGCTTTTCGGGATCAGGTGTCTGAAGTGACAGGATATGTGTCAGCCGCGCCTGGGTCATGCCGGGGCGGCGCAGCACGCGGCGGCGCTGCACCCAGGCCGGCGCCGATACCACCACGATGGCATCCACTTTCCGCCAGCCACCCTTTTCGAACAGCAATGGTATGTCGAGCACGACAAGCGGCCGGGCGCGATGGCGGCGCAGGAAGCGATCCCGCACCCGGTTGAGCGCCGGATACATCACCCGTTCCAGCCGCGCGAGCGCCACGTCATCGCCCCACACGGCCTGACGCAACGCCGCGCGATCGACCCCGCCTTCCACGCTGGTCGTCCCGGGGTGGAGCGCCTCGATCGCCGGCAGCAGCGGGCTGCCCGGCCCCTGCAGGCGATGGACCTCGGCATCGGCATCGAACACCGGAACCCCCTCGGCACGGAACATCGCCGCGACGGTAGATTTGCCCATGCCGATCGAACCGGTCAGCCCCAGCAATTTCATGCGGTCAGCAACGCGCGCAGTTCGGCATCATGTTCGCGCGGCGCCGGCTGGCCGAAGAACAGGCGGAACGCCTCGGCCGCCTGGCCGATCAGCATGTCGAGCCCGTCGACGCCGACATGGCCGCGCGCGCGGCCTTCGGCCAGCAACGCGGTTTCCAGCGGCGCGTAAACGATATCGTAGATCAGCGCGCCGGGCGGAACATGGCTGAAATCGAAGGGGAGGGGGGGCTGGCCGGTCATGCCCAGCGGCGTCGTGTTGACGACGATATCCAACATGCTCTCGCGATCGTCGAAGGCGAAATCGGTGGCATCGGCGAAATGATCGAGCGTCGCGACATGGGTGTCGACCCCGTCGATCTCGGCGGCCAGCGCCTCGGCCTGCTCGATCCGGCGCGCCGCAATCACCAGCGTGAAGCCATGGCCGGCCAGCGCATGGGCCACCGCCTTGGCCGCGCCGCCCGCGCCAAGGATGCGCGCCATGCGATAAAGATGTCGCTCGGCCAGCAGGTGGCGCAGCGGCTCCAGAAAACCGGCCGCATCGGTATTGTGCCCCACCAGCCCCTCGGGCGTCACAACCACGGTGTTGACCGCGCCGATCCGCGCGGCGACCGGATCGATCCGATCGAGGAAAGGGATCACCGCCTGCTTGTGCGGCACGGTGACATTGCAACCCCGCCAGCCGGGGCGATCGCGCCGATCGGCAAAGAAGGCGCCGAGATCCTCGCCCGCCACGCGCGTCTTTTCATACAGCCCGTCCATGCCGAGCTTGGCCAGCCAGAAGCCGTGGATCAGTGGCGATTTGGAATGGGCGATCGGATCGCCGATCACCTCCGCCTTGGGCAGAACGGCATTGGGCAGGCTCATGATCCCAGCACTCCGCGAACGCGCAGATAATCGAGCAACGGCAACAAGGGCAGCCCGAGGATGGTGAAATGGCTTCCCTCGATCCGCGCGAACAGCTGCGCGCCCAATCCTTCGAGGCGATAGGCGCCGACGCAACCGCCGATGGCCGGCCATTCCTGATCGAGATACGCATCGAGCCAGGCATCGGAAAAGTTACGCATGGTCAGCCGCGCCACATCGACATGCCGCCAGATCGGCTCGCCACCCAGGCAGATCACCGCCGCGCTGGTCAGCTTGTGGGTCGTGCCGCGCAGGCCCTGCAATTGCCGGGCGGCATCGTCGCGGCTCGCCGGCTTGTCGAGCATCGCGCCATCGGCCATCGCCAGCGTCTGATCGCAACCGAGCACGAGATCCTGCGGAAAACGCCGCGACAGCTTGATCGCCTTCAATTCGGCAAGCGCGTCCGCCATCCGCCGCGCATCATTGCCGTCCGCCTTCAGCGCCGCCTTGGCCGCATCCTCGTCCACCCCCGGCGCCATGGCGTCATGCGGCACCCCGGCATCGTTGAGCATTGCGCGGCGCGCGGCCGATTGCGAGGCAAGGATCAGCCTCATTCGCCATTCTCCGGCTTGCGGCGTTCATTGACCAGATTGATGATCGCGGCCGCCGTTTCCTCGATCGAACGGCGGGTGACATCGATCACCGGCCAGCCATTGTCCGAAAAGATGCGGCGCGCAAAGGCCAGCTCGGCCGACACCGCTTCCTGATCGACATAGTCGGTCTCCGGCGCCTGGTTGAGAGAAAGCAGCCGGTTGCGCCGCACCTGGACAAGCCGGTCGGGGCTGGTGGTCAGCCCCACGACGATCGGCCGCTTGAGCTGGAACAGCGACGGCGGCGGCGGCGATTGCGGGACGAGCGGGATGTTGGCGACCTTATAGCCGCGATTGGCGAGGTAGATCGACGTCGGCGTCTTCGACGTGCGCGACACGCCGGCCAGCACGACATCCGAATCCTCCCAATCCTCCGCGCCGATGCCGTCGTCATGCGCGATGGTGAACTGGATCGCCTCGACGCGGGCAAAATAGGCCGCATCAAGGATATGCTGCCGCCCGGGCCGTTCCATCGCCGTCTGGCCGAGCACGCGCGACAAGGCGTCGATCACCGGGTCGAGCGCAGACACGGTGGGCAGGCCAAGCGCGTGGCAGCGCGTTTCCAGCCGCTGGCGGATCTCGTGATTGACCAGCGTGAAGATCACCAGCCCCGGCCGCTGCGCGATTTCGACAAGCACGCGATCGAGATGGCCTTCGGAGCGGACCATCGGCCAGAAATGCTTGATCGTCTCCACCCCGTCGAACTGGGCGAGGCCGGCCTTGGCGATATTCTCCAGCGTCTCGCCGGTGGAATCGGACAGCAAATGGAGATGCAGCCGGATCATCGCCCCTCCCGGGCCGTCATGGGCATAGCCCTGTGGAAAACCATGGGGATCGCGCTAGCGTGAAGCTGGGCATGGATTCAAGCCAAGGATTCCACCCCCGCCATTCTGACTCGGTTCAGCGATTCCTCCACAACAGGGGTGCGCCGAATCCCGGTCTGTGGATAACGGGGAGCGATTCAACGACTCTGTGGAGTCAGCGGCCGACTCATCGAGTCAAGCTGTTGGCTGAATCGGGGCCGGAAAGTTACCCCCAGTTTCCCACGGTCCTACAATCTTCTACAGAATCTCTAAGATTCTAAAGATTGGATAGTTATGGGGTTCGAATCCGGCACGTCGCCGAACGCCGAAGCGTCGCTAAACCGCCCTCTTTTGAGCGTTCTGCGCGGGGAAAGGCGCGATCCGCCGCCCGTCTGGCTCATGCGTCAGGCCGGGCGCTACCTGCCCGAATATCGTGCGCTCCGGGCCGAAAAGGGCGGTTTCCTCGAACTCGTCCACGATAGCGAAGCGGCCGCCGAGGTGACTCTCCAGCCGATCCGTCGCTTCGGTTTCGATGGCGCGATCCTGTTTTCCGACATCCTCGTCATCCCCCACGCGCTCGGCCAGGATCTCTGGTTCGAAACGGGCGAGGGGCCACGTCTCGCCCCACGCCTCGTCGATCATCTGCTCGCCAATCTCACCGCTGCGCCCGAGCGGTTGGCGCCTGTGTATGAAACGGTGCGTCTGGTCCGCGCCCAGCTGCCGGCGGAAACCACTTTGCTCGGTTTCGCGGGTTCGCCATGGACGGTTGCGACCTACATGGTGGCGGGGCAGGGCAGCCGCGAACAGGCCGAGGCGCGCCGCATGGCCTATCGCGATCCGGCAGCCTTTCAGGCGATCATCGATGCGATCGTTGCCGCTACGGTGGATTATCTCGCCGGCCAGATCGAGGCCGGTGTCGATGCGATCCAACTTTTCGACAGCTGGGCCGGCAGTCTCTCGCCCGCGCAGTTCGAACGCTGGGTGATCGCGCCCACCGTCACGATCGTCGAAACGCTCCGCGCCCGTTATCCGTCGACGCCGATCATCGGCTTTCCGAAGGGGGCGGGTGGCAAGTTGCCGGCTTATGCCCGCGAAACCCGCGTCGATGCGCTTGGCCTTGATGAAACGGTCGATCCGCGCTGGGCCGATGCCAGCCTGCCGGAAGGGCTGCCGGTGCAGGGCAATCTCGACCCGCTGGCGCTGATCACCGGCGGCGAGGCGCTCGACCAGGCGGTCGCCGCGATCCGCGCGGCCTTCCCCACCCGGCCGCATGTCTTCAACCTCGGCCATGGCATTTTGCCCGATGCGCCGATCGCGCATGTGGAACGCTTGCTCCAACTGTTACGGGCACGCTAGAGCTAGGCCATGGACCTCGCCATCGCGTTCCCCGGCATCGGTTTTCTCGGCGCAGCCTACCCTTGGGTGAAGGCGGCCCATATCATCTTCGTGATCTTCTGGATGGCGGGCCTGTTCATGCTGCCGCGCTTTCTGGTTTATCACCAGCCGGTGCCGCCGGGCTCGGCCGAAGACCGGCTGTGGATCGACCGGGAAAACCGGTTGAGGAAGATCATCATCAACCCGGCGATGATCATCGTATGGGTGATCGGGCTGGTGCTGGCGGTGAATGTCGGTGCGTTCCAGGAAGGCTGGTTCCACGCCAAGCTTGCCGCCGTTCTCGGGCTGTCGGCTTATCATGGTTGGGCGGTGGGCTATGCCAAGAAGATGGCCAGGGGCTTCCGCCCGGTGAGCGACAAGCCGCTCAGGATGATGAACGAGATCCCCGGCATCGCCACCGCGATCATCGTCATCCTGGTGATCGTGCGGCCCTTCTAGGCCAAGCCACAAGCCCATGCCGACGATCATGGCGCACGCCTTGCTGCCGTTGGCGCTTGGCATCGGCCTTGGCCGCAAGGTCGTCGCGCCACGGCTGCTGATCGCCGGCGCTGCTGCCGCGATGCTGCCCGATGCCGATGTCGCTGCGTTCGCGCTCGGCATTCCCTATGCCGATGCCTTCGGGCATCGCGGGGCGAGCCATGCGCTGGCCAGTGCCTGTATCATCGGTTTGGGCGGTGCCGTTCTCGCGCGCTGGTTCGGCGCAACGCGGCTCCGCTCTTTCCTTTTCCTCTTTTCCGCCGCTGCGTCGCATGGGCTGCTCGATATGCTCACCGATGGCGGGCTTGGCGTGGCTTTGCTCTGGCCCTGGTCCGATGCGCGCTATTTCGCGCCTTTCCGTCCGATCGCGGTATCGCCGATCGGGGTGGATTTCCTGTCGCTGCGGGGCCTTGCCGTGCTGGCGTCGGAATTTCTGTGGATCGGATTGCCGTGTCTCGTCGTTCTGCTCGCATGCCGATTTCGACGCGGATCCACCGCCTGAACCGCCGCGCCCGGGCGTTGCTAAATCCGCTGACTCGGGGTTTTCCCGCGCTTGACTTGAATCTCCGCCTTGCTTAACCGCCCGAAACAGAGGTCCACCGTCCGTGTTGGGCCTATTTCCTGATCATTATCGCCCATTTTGCGCGTTTTCCGTCGCTTCCTGCCCAGGAACCAGTGATGCACCTCAAGGACCTGAAGAAAAAATCGCCCGCCGAACTCGTGGCCATGGCCGAGGAACTCGGTGTCGAGGGCGCATCGACGCTGCGCAAGCAGGATCTGATGTTCGCGATCCTCAAGGTGCAGGCCGAAAATGGCGAGCAGATCATGGGCCTCGGCACGATCGAGGTGCTGCCCGACGGCTTCGGCTTCCTGCGCAGTCCCGAAGCGAACTATCTCGCCGGCCCGGACGATATCTACATCTCGCCCAACCAGGTTCGGAAGTTTGGCCTGCGCACGGGCGATACCGTGGAAGGCGAAATCCGCGGGCCCAAGGATGGCGAGCGTTATTTCGCGCTGACCCGGCTGGTCTCGGTCAATTTCGATGATCCCGATGTTGTTCGCCATCGGGTCAATTTCGACAACCTCACGCCGCTTTATCCCGAGCAGAAGCTGACGCTGGATCCGCAGGATCCGACGATCAAGGACAAGTCGGCCCGCGTGATCGACATCATCGCGCCGCAGGGCAAGGGCCAGCGCGCGCTGATCGTGGCGCCGCCGCGCGTCGGCAAGACGGTGCTCCTCCAGAACATCGCCAAGGCGATCACCGACAACCATCCGGAAGTCTTCCTGATCGTCTTGCTGATCGACGAGCGGCCCGAGGAAGTGACCGACATGCAGCGTTCGGTGAAGGGCGAGGTGATTTCCTCCACCTTCGACGAACCCGCGCAGCGCCACGTCCAGGTCGCCGAAATGGTGATCGAAAAGGCCAAGCGCCTGGTCGAGCACAAGAAGGATGTCGTCATCCTGCTCGATTCGATCACGCGTCTCGGCCGCGCCTACAACACCGTCGTTCCTTCGTCGGGCAAGGTGCTGACCGGCGGTGTCGATGCCAATGCGCTGCAGCGCCCGAAGCGTTTCTTCGGTGCCGCCCGCAATATCGAGGAAGGCGGCTCGCTCTCGATCATCGCCACCGCGCTGATCGATACCGGCAGCCGCATGGACGAAGTGATCTTCGAAGAGTTCAAGGGCACTGGTAACTCGGAAATCGTCCTCGATCGCAAGGTCGCCGACAAGCGCATCTTCCCGGCGATGGATGTCGGCAAGTCCGGCACCCGCAAGGAAGAGCTGCTGGTCGACAAGGCCAAGCTGTCGAAGATGTGGGTGCTGCGCCGCATCCTCATGCAGATGGGCACCATCGACGCGATGGAGTTCCTGCTCGACAAGATGAAGGATTCGAAGACCAACGAGGATTTCTTCGATTCGATGAACCAGTAAGCCCGCCGGCGGTTGATCCGCCACGGGCCCGCCCGCAGGGGCGGCTTCTGCAACCTAATATGTCTGGCGCGCCATGGCGGAGGATCGCTGTGGCGCGTCCGCTTTGGAATCCGCTAAAAGGCCGCTGATGCTCGAGCTCTGGCACCATATCGTCAACGACTTCTCCAATATCGGGTCGCCCTCGGCGCTCGCCGCGTTCGGCCAGGTGTTGATGATCGATATCATGCTGGCCGGCGACAATGCGATCGTCGTCGGCGCACTTGCTGCGGGCCTGCCCGCCGATCAGCGCCGCAAGGTCATCATGATCGGCATCGTCGCCGCTCTGGTGCTGCGGATCGCCTTCGCCTTGGTCGTCACCCAGCTCATGCAGATCGTCGGCCTGATCTTCGCCGGCGGCCTGCTGCTCTTGTGGGTGTCGTGGAAAATGTATCGCGAGCTGCATCCGGCCGGCGGCAGCCCCGGTTCGCCCGAAATCTATGGCGACGAGGCGTCGGGCGTGAACCCGGCCAAGAGTTTCGCCGGCGCGGCCTGGGCGGTTGCGGTGGCCGATGTCAGCATGAGCCTCGATAATGTGCTGGCGGTGGCCGGTGCCGCGCGCGAGCATCCCGGCATCCTGATTGTCGGGCTGGTGCTTTCGGTGGCCCTGATGGGCGTCGCGGCGAACTTCATCGCCAAATATATCGAGCGTTACCGCTGGATCGCTTATGTCGGCCTCGTCGTGATCCTCTATGTCGCGGTCAAGATGATCTATGACGGCTGGGTCGATCCCTCCGTCGGCGTGATGCACATCTTCAACTGATATGGCTGGGCGCCGTCCTGTCGGGCGGCGTCTCCCATCATTCCGGTCTCGGGATCGCGCCGATACGCGCGATCACCTCGCCCGGCACCTGATAATCGCGAAACACGGCGCGCTCGTCGCGCAGCCCGCAACTCTCCCGCTGGATGAGCAAGGCGTGGACGGCATCCGCCGCGCGCTGCGCCACGCGCGATCGGTCCGCGCTCTGCGGCAGCGCGCGCAGCGCCGCCAGGCTTTCCGCCACAACCTTGCCTGCGCGGCCGAGCGAGGCCGCTTTCTCGCCGGCGATCTCGCGTTCGATGCCGGTTTCGCGCATGTGGGCCTATGGGCACTGCAGCGGGAGAGGGGGCCTGCGCCGCATCACGGGATCAGGATCGTCGATCCCGTCGTCGCCCGGGCCTCGAGCGCGCGATGCGCTTCGGCGGCGTCGCTCAGCGCGAAACGCTGGCCGATATCGGCATGGATGGTGCCATCGGCGATCAGGGCGAACAGCCGCTCGCCCGCCGTTTTGCGATCGGCTTCCTCTTCCAGATAGTCGAACATCGTCGGCCGGGTCAGAAAGATCGAACCCGCGCGCAGCAGGTCCAGCGGCGAGATCGGCGGCACCGGGCCAGAGGCATTGCCATAAGTGACGAGGATGCCGCGCTTGGCGACGCTGGCAAGCGACGCTGCCCAGCTATCCGCTCCGACCCCGTCGAGCACGGCGTCCACGCCCCGCCCGCTGGTCAGGTCACGCACTTTGGCTGACAGCTCGGTGAATGGCACACATAGCGCGTGGTCGGCGCCGGCGGCGCGGGCGCGTTCGGCCTTGGCGGCGTTGCCGGCATGGGCGATCACCGTCGCGCCGATCGATTTGAGCCAGGGGACGAGGATCGATCCGACACCGCCGGCGGCGGCGTGGACGAGCACCGACTGGCCGGGCGTGATGCGTGCCACGCGTTCGATGAGCATCCAGGCAGTCAGCCCCTTCAGCAGCATGGCGGCGGCGGCATCGCTGCCGATGGCGTCGGGCAGGGGGTAGAGCCGGTCGACGCTGGCCAGCCCGTGGGTGGCATAGGTGCCGGGCGTCTTGGCGGTATAGGCGACGCGGCGGCCGATCCACGCCGGATCGCAGGCCGCACCCACCGCATCGATCGTTCCCGCCGCCTCCGTGCCGAGTCCAGCGGGGAGGGGCAGGGGATAGAGCCCGCTGCGATGATAGGTATCGATGAAATTGACGCCGATGGCGTCATGGCGGATCCGCACCTCATCTGCGCCGGGGGTGGGGAGCGCGATATCCTCGCGCTCCATCGCCTCGGGTCCGCCGGTTGCGCGGATGACGATCCGCCACGCTTTGCTCATGCCAGATGCTCGGCAAAGAAGGCCGATGTCCGCGAATCGGCGAGCTCGGCTGCGTCATCCACCCGGCGCTTGCCGAACTGGGTCGCGAAACCATGATCGAGGCCGACATAATCATGCAGCGTCACGCGTGGATGGCTGTCGAGCCCCTCGTGCATCCGCTTCTGCACCTCGGGGGGAACGAAGCCGTCGACGGTCGGGATGTGGAGCATCAGCGGCCGGGCGATCGCGTGGCTTTCATTGAGCAGCCCGTCGATGCCGACGCCATAATAGCCGACGCTGGCGTCGATATCGGTGCGCGTGGCGGTCATATAGGCCAGTCGACCACCCAGGCAGTAACCGACGCAGCCGACCTTGCCGCCATCGACCCGCGCGCGCGTCGCCTTGATCGTCGCCTCGATATCCTCGATCCCCTTTTGCTGGTCGAACTTGGGGAAAAGGTCGAGCGCCTGCTGCAACTGGGTGTCGGGATCGAGCTCGATGCCCGGTTCGAGCCGCCAGAACAGATCGGGCGCGACCGCCAGATAGCCCTGCCTGGCCAGTTCGTCGGCCTTGTCGCGAATGCCGGCATTGATACCGAACACTTCCTGGATCACGATCACCGCCGCCCTGGCGTTGCCGCCGGCGGGTTCGGCCAGATAGGCGTTGAAGCTGCCGCTGCCGTCCAGCGCGTCGATCGAAATGGTCGTTCCCATGTTTCAGCCCTTCCTTTGTTCGCGCTGCAGCAGCCACAGCTTGGTCGTGATCCCTTCGCCGCCGGTATAATGGCCGATGACGCCACCCGCGCCGAGCACGCGGTGGCAGGGGATGATGATTGGCATCGGATTGCGGCGGCATGCCTGCCCGATTGCCCGGGGCGAGGAGGATATGCGCCGCGCCAGCTCGCCATAACTGGCTGTTTCACCGTAAGGAATGGCGCAAATCGCGGCGCTATGATCTTCACCACGTGGAGATTTCAGGGGTGCCAGCGGCAGATCGAAATCGACTAGCCGTCCTTCGAACCAGGCGGCCAGCTGGGCGATCGCTTCGCGCAACAGCGGCGTCGGTGCATCGGCCAGATCGCTGGCGCCGATACGCACGCCAGTCAGCAACTTGTCGTCCGCCGATACAAGAATCGGTCCGATCGGGCTCTGAAGCGTAGCATGCGACATGGACCGTTCTCCCCGGACGCTTTACCAGCAGGAACAGCGCTCGCTCAAGCAGGGGAGACGGTGGAAATGAAGATCAGCGTCGATGTCGATTGCACGCCGGAAGAAGCCCGCAGATTTCTCGGTCTGCCCGATCTGACCAGCGTCCACGAACTTTACCTCGAAAAGATGCGCCGCACGATCGAAGACGGCATCACGCCGGACAGCATCGCCACGCTCATGCAGAGCTGGGCGCCGATGGGCGAGGCGGGGATGAACATGTGGCGCCAGATCTTCGATCAGATGAGCGGCACCAAGAAATGACGCCCTGCCCGTGACCGATCGGCGCGACGATACGATCTTCGCCCTGTCCAGCGGCGCGCCGCCGGCGGCGATCGGCATCATCCGGATCAGCGGCCCGGCCGCCGCTGCCGCGTTGGCGGCCATGGCCGGTGGCTTGCCCCGGCCACGCCAGGCGGCCTTGCGCTGGCTGGTCGATCCTGCGGATGGGGCGCGGCTCGATCACGCGCTCGCTTTATGGTTTCCTGGCCCGGGCACGGCCACGGGCGAGGATCTGGCTGAGCTTCATGTGCATGGCGGCCGCGCGGTGATCGATCGCGTTCTCGGCGCCTTGAGCGGGATGGCTGGATTGCGCGCCGCCCGTGCTGGCGAGTTCACCCGCCGGGCCTTCGCCAATGGTGCGATCGATCTTGCGGAGGCCGAAGGGCTGGCCGATCTGCTCGCCGCCGAAACGGAGGCCCAACGGCGCAATGCACTCGCGTTGATGGGTGGCGTGCTCAGTCAGAAGGTCGATGCCTGGCAGCACCGCATCCTTGAGGCTTCGGCGCGGATCGAGGCCATTCTCGATTTTGGCGACGAGGATGATGTCGAGGGCGACGATGCCCGCCCGCGCGCGATCGCCGACGAGGTCGCGGTTGAGATCGCCGAACTGCTCGCCGCGCCTCCGGCGGAACGGTTGCGCGACGGCGTTCGTGTCGTGCTGGCCGGGCCGCCCAATGCCGGCAAGTCGACCTTGTTCAACGCGCTTGCCGGGCGCGACGCGGCGATCGTCACCGATATTCCCGGCACGACCCGCGATGTGCTCGAAGCGCCCGTGGCGCTCGATGGCTGGCCGCTGTTGCTGATCGATACCGCGGGCCTGCGCGACGGCGACGATCCGGTCGAACGTATCGGCATTGCCCGCGCGTCGCGCGCGGTCGAGGAAGCGGACATCCTGTTGTGGCTTGGTCGCCCCGAGGACGCGCCTGATCTGCCTGCGACCCTACGTGTCGCCGCGCGCTGCGATGTCGCGGTCCCGGGCGCTGACACCGACATTGCGGTGTCGGCGGTGACGGGGCAGGGGATGGGTGATCTTCGCCGGGCGATTGCCGAGCGCGCGGCACGCTTGCTGCCGCGCGAGTCCGAAATCGCGCTCAACCTTCGTCAGCGTGACGCGCTGGTCGATGCGCTCGATGGTCTGCGGCTGGGGAAGGGGCAGGAGGCGCTGCTCTTCGCCGAAGGCCTCCGAATCGCGCGCGCTGCGCTGGACCGCGTGACGGGCCGGGCCGGGATCGAGGATATGCTCGACGGCCTTTTCGGACGATTCTGCATCGGCAAATGATGTTCCACGTGAAACATCTTTGACTTGATCGCCCGCGTCGCATAGCGCGGGCCTATGCCTGACAGCTTCGACATCATCGTCGTCGGCGGCGGCCATGCCGGCACCGAGGCGGCGGCGGCAGCCGCGCGCATGGGCGCGCGCACCGCGCTCGTGTCGATGCGCCGCGACATGATCGGCGCGATGTCCTGCAATCCCGCGATCGGCGGATTGGGCAAGGGCCATCTCGTCCGTGAAGTCGATGCCTGCGATGGATTGATCGGCCGCGCGGCGGACCATGCCGCGATCCATTATCGCATGCTCAACGCCAGCAAGGGCGCAGCCGTGCAGGGCCCGCGCGTGCAGGCCGATCGGCGCCGCTATCGCGATGCGATTCATGCGCTCCTCGCTGAACTGCCGACGTTGACCATCGTCGAGGGCGAGGCCGCCGCGCTTCTTTTCGACGTGAAGGATGCGCGCAAGGTCACCGGCCTGACGCTGGCCGACGGTCGCGCGCTCGCGGCCGGCGCCGTTGTCCTCGCCACCGGCACCTTCCTCAATGCGCGGCTCCATTTCGGCATGCGCAACATTGCGGGGGGGCGCGTAGGGGAAGCGGCTTCGGTGCCGTTGGCCGAGCAACTGCGTGCGCTTGATCTACCGATCGCGCGCCTCAAGACCGGCACGCCGCCGCGTCTCGATGGCCGCACTATCGACTGGGCTGCGCTCGAACGCCAGGAATCGGATGTCGATCCGTGGACGATGTCGCCGCTCGGCGCAGGCAGGGTAACGCCGCAGCTCTTCTGCGCGATCAGCCGCACCACGCCCGAAACCCACGCGATCATTCGCAACGGGCTCGATCGTTCGCCGCTCTATGCGGGCGTGATCGAAGGGCAGGGCCCGCGTTACTGTCCGTCGATCGAGGACAAGGTGGTGCGTTTCGGCGATCGCGACGGTCACCAGATCTTCCTCGAACCCGAAGGGCTCGATACCCATCTCGTTTATCCCAACGGCATTTCCACGTCGTTGCCCGAGGATGTGCAGGACGCGCTCGTCCGCAGCATTCCCGGGCTGGCGCGAGCCGTCATCGTCCAGCCGGGCTATGCGGTGGAATATGATCATGTCGATCCGCGCGCGCTCGATTCACGTCTTGCGGTGCGGGGCGTTACCGGCCTGTTCCTCGCCGGGCAGATCAACGGCACGACGGGTTACGAGGAAGCGGCGGCGCAGGGGCTGGTCGCGGGCATGTCGGCGGCCGCCGAAGTTGCCGGCCATGCGCCGATGCGCTTCGCTCGCACCGAAAGCTATATCGGGGTGATGGTCGACGATCTGGTCCTGCACGGCGTTACCGAGCCCTATCGCATGCTCACCGCCCGTGCCGAATATCGCCTGCGCCTGCGTGCGGACAACGCGCCCGCGCGGCTGACCGGCGCCGCCATCGCTGCCGGCATCGTCGGCCCCGAACGCCGGGCATGGTTCGCCGCGCGCGAAGCGGAACGCGCCCGTCTCGCCGAAGCGACGGCGGACCGCGTGTCGGCGGATCGCATGGCCGATGCCGGGGCGGATGTGTCGCGCGACGGCAGCGTGCGCCCGCTGGTCGAATGGCTGCGCTTCCCCGGCGTCGGCCGCGACGCGCTGCTCACGCTTGCCCCGGGACTGGCCGACATTCCCGCCGATATTCTCGATGAGTTTCGTACCGACGCGCATTATGCGCCCTATCTGGCGCGGCAGGAGGACGAGATCCGCCGGTTGCGCGCCGACGAGGCGGTCGGCGTTCCTGTCGATCTCGATTACCAAGGCATTGCCGGCCTCTCCAACGAGATGGTGGAGCGATTGAGCCGGGCCCGCCCGGAAACGATCGGCGCGGCGTCGCGGGTCCGGGGCATCACCCCGGCGGCGCTCGCTGCCATTCTCGTCCATGTCCGGCGTCGCGCGGCATGAGCGAGGCCGAAGCACGGGCCTGGCTCGCCGATCATTTCGATGTTTCACGTGAAACATGGGAGCGGCTGGAGGCGCTGGTCGCGGCGGTCGTCGAGGAGAATGCCCGCCAGAATCTCGTCGCGGCGTCGACCATTCCCGATATCTGGCAGCGCCATATCGTCGATTCGGCGCAGCTCCTGCTCTACGCCAAGGGGGCGTGGATGGACCTCGGATCGGGGCCGGGCTTTCCCGGTCTCGTCGTCGCCGCACTTACCGATCAGCCGATGACGCTGGTCGAGTCCCGGCGCAAGCGGGTCGAGTTTCTCGAGGGGGCCGTCGCGCGTATGGGGCTGGCCGATCGCGTGTCGGTCGAAGGCCGGCGACTTGAGCTTGTCGCCACGCGGCCCTTCGCGGTGATCAGCGCGCGCGCCTTCGCGCCGCTCGATAAATTGCTCGCGCTGGCCCACCGCTTTTCGACGGCGGAGACGCAATGGGTGCTTCCCAAGGGACGAAGCGCGCAGGACGAACTGGATCAGGTGCGACGGACGTGGCAGGGTGTGTTCCGGATCGAACCGAGCGTGACCGATCCAGCGGCGGGGGTGATCGTCGCCACCGATGTCAGGCCGAGAAACATCAAGCCAGGGAAAGCGCGATGATCCGGATTGCGATCGCGAATCAGAAGGGCGGGGTGGGCAAGACGACCACCGCGATCAACATGGCGACGGCGCTCGCCGCCACGGGTTCGCGCGTGCTGCTGATCGATCTCGATCCGCAGGGCAATGCGTCGACCGGCCTTGGTGTCGATCAGGCGGCGCGTGTCCGTTCTTCCTATGAATTGCTCACCGGCGATGCCACGGTTGAGGAAGCGGTGATCGCGACGCGCGTTCCGCGTCTCGATCTGATCGCCGCGACGGTCGATCTTTCGGGGGCGGAGATCGAACTGATCGATGTCGATAACCGCACCCACCGGCTCGATATGGCGCTGGCGGAGGCCGCCGATGGCCGTTGGGATATCTGCCTGATCGATTGTCCGCCGTCGCTCGGCTTGCTCACGGTCAACGCGCTGGTCGCCGCCCAGTCGCTGCTGGTGCCGCTGCAGTGCGAGTTCTTCGCGCTCGAAGGGCTCAGCCAGCTGCTCACCACCATCGAACGCGTGCGCGCGCGCTTCAATCCCGATCTCAGCATCCTGGGCATCGCGCTCACCATGTATGATCGCCGCAACCGGCTGTCCGAGCAGGTGTCGCAGGATGTCCGCGCGACGCTCGGGCCGGTCGTTTTCCAGACGGTGATCCCGCGCAACGTCCGTCTGTCCGAAGCACCCAGCCATGGGGTTCCCGCCTTGATCTACGATTATCGCTGCGCCGGATCGGAAGCCTATATGGCGCTGGCCCGCGAACTTATCGCCCGCCTGCCCAAGCTCGCGCCGGCCAAGGTGGCTGCGGCATGAGTGAGGAATCCGCGATCCGTCGCCGTCCTTCCGGCCTCGGCCGGGGCCTGTCCGCCTTGTTGGGCGAGGTGGCCCGCGAACAGCCGGTGGCAGCGGAAGGCGAGGCGCGGACGCCAGGCGTTCAGATCGTCACCGTCGCGGCGATCCGTCCGCATCCCGGCCAGCCGCGCCGCCATTTCAACGAGGAAGCGCTGGAGGAACTGGCGCAGTCGATCCGCACGCGGGGCGTGATCCAGCCGATCGTCGTCCGTCCCCATGGTACCGGCTATCAGATCGTCGCCGGCGAACGCCGCTGGCGGGCGGCGCAGCGCGCCCAGCTCCACGAAGTCCCGGTCATCATCCGTGATTTCAGCGAGGCGGAAACGCTTGAAGTCGCGCTCATCGAAAATATTCAGCGCGAGGATCTCAATGCGATCGAAGAGGCCGAGGCCTATAGCCGGCTGATCCGCGATTATGGCCATACGCAGGAAGCGCTCGGCCGCCTGGTCGCCAAGTCGCGCAGCCACGTCGCCAATCTGCTTCGCCTGCTCGATCTGCCGGCGCCGGTGCGCGGCATGGTTGCTGATGGCGCGCTGTCGATGGGGCATGCGCGCGCGCTGATTACGGCGGCCGACCCCGAGACGTTGGCGCGCGAAGTCGTCGAGCGGGGGCTTTCGGTGCGCGAAACCGAAGGACTCGCCCGCAAGGCGCGTGCGGCAACCGGCAAGGCGCCGTCGGTGGAATTTAAGAGCGGCGATTCGGATATTGCCGCGCTCGAACGGCAGCTTGGCGACATGCTCGGCCTCAAGGTGGCGATCCAGCACAAGGGGCAGGGCGGTACGGTGACGATCGCTTATTCGTCGCTCGATCAGCTCGACATGATCTGCCAGCGGCTGAGCGGCGAGCCGATCTGATCGCTTAAATTGTGCCGTGGCCGCTCAGCGCATGCGTTGGGCGGCGCGGGCGAGTGCCAGGATCTCCGCTTCGACCGCGATCCCGCCGGCCCCGCCCGATCGCATCGCCTGCCGGCCCGCCTCGGCCATGCGGGCGAGCGCGGTGGCGAGCCCCTCGGGGCTCCAGCGGCTGAGCAGCCGGGCCACCTTGTCCTTCTCCTTCCAGAACACCGCGCGGCCCGCAGGCCCCGCCATCACTGCGTCGATCGACTGGCCTTCGGCCACTTCGGCGCGCAGCTGCGCCAGCAGCAGCAATTGCCGCTGGAAGGCGCGGACGATGGGGATGGCATCGGTGCCGATGCCGAGCAGGCGGCTCAGTTCGGCGTCCGCGGCCGCCATGTCGCCCGCCAGCGTGGTATCGACCAGCCGGGAAAGATCGCCTTCCTCGGCATCGGCGCCCAACGCGTCAAGCGCGTCATCATCCAATTCACGTGGGCGATCCGGCGCCGCATCGAGGAAGGTGGCGAACTTGATGATTTCCTGTTCCAGTACGGCGCGGTCATTGCCCGCGGCGGCGGCCAGCCGGCGGGCGATATCCGGCCGCAATTGCAGGCCATGATCGCGGCCAAGCGCAACAGCGACGCGATCGGCATCGCGGCCTTCGGGTACATAACTGGCAAAGGCCATCGCCGTGTCGGCGGCGGTAGCGAGCTTGAGGAGCTTGGAATCCTTGCGCAGCGCGCCGGCCACGGCCACCACCGGGTTACCTGCCTGCGGTAGCGCCAGCAACGCATCGACGGCATCGAGAATCTCGTCGCCGGCGGGGTCGATCACCACATAACGCGGCCCGCCGAACAGCGCGATCGCGGCGGCTTCGTCGGCCAGCAGCGCGGGATCGCCCTTCAGCGTGCCGCCGGCAAGTTCCACCTTCTCGGCATCGGCGCCCAGCGCCTTGGCGATGCGCTTGGCCAGCGCGCGCGACGCGGATTCATCGGGGCCGTGGAGCAGGTAGAAACGGATCGCCGGATCGGCGCGGTCGAGCGCCTGTTCCACCTGCCTTTGGTTGGCCTTCATTGCTCCGCTTGGGTGCGCTTGGCGTACAGCGCGAGGCGGGTGACGATCTGGTCGGCGATCTGCTGGGCGAGATTTTCGAGCGCGGTCTGTTCGGCCGCGATCGTCGCATATTCGGAACTGACCACATCGATGCCGGCGTCCGATCCGGCGGTCGCGTCGAGCACGACGGTCGCACCATCGACCAGCCGGTAACGCGCGCGCAGCGTACGGCGTTCGCGCGTCACCGCATTGTCGCGGCGCACGCCGAAGCCGGTCAGCTGGTCATCAAGCTCGATTTCCAGCCGATAGCGCTTCTCGCCCGATCCCCCGGCGGCCATCCGGTCGCTGACCGCGTTGCGGACCAGCCAGCCGGCCTGTCCGGGGATCGGTGCCACCTCGATCTGGCTCAGCGATTGCGCCACGCTGCCCTTGCCACCATCGGCATAAAGCGGGCGCAGGCCACAGCCGGACAAAGCGGCGGCAGCCAGCAGCAGGCCGGCGAGGGGCGCGTGACGGATCATGCGACGAGGTTCACCAGCCGATCGGGGACGACGATCACCTTCTTGGGCGTCTTGCCCTCGAGCAGGCGGATCACCTTGTCCGATCCCAGCGCCAACGCTTCCAGCGTCGGCTTGTCGGTGCCCTTGGGCGCAGTCAGCGTGTCGCGCAGCTTGCCGTTGATCTGGATCGCGATCGTGACCTCGTCGTCGACCAGCAAAGCAGGATCGACCGCCGGCCACGCGGCGTCGGCGACCAGACCGTCCTCGCCCAGCATCGCCCACGCCTCTTCGGCGAGATGCGGCACCATCGGCGCGACAAGGCGGACGACGGTGCGCACCGCCATGTTGCGCGATGCGGACGGCTTGGCCTTCTCGATCGCGTTGGCGAGTTCGTAGAGCTTGGCGACGGCCTTGTTGAACGACAGCGCCTCCACATCCTCGGCCACGCCGGCGACGGTGCGGTGAAGCTTGCGATCGAGTTCCTTGTCCTCGCCCTCGGCGGCGGCGACGCTGCCCACCAGACGCCACAGGCGCTGGACGAAGCGCCAGGCGCCCTCGATGCCGTTTTCGCTCCATTCGAGGTCGCGTTCGGGCGGGCTGTCCGACAGCATGAACCAGCGCACCGCGTCCGCGCCATATTGATCGACGATGGGCCCCGGATCGACGACATTCTTCTTGGACTTGGACATCTTCTCGACGCGGCCGAGCGTCACCGCCTCGCCCGTGTCGACGATCGTCAAGGCGCCGTCCTTATTCGCGATTTCCTCCGGGCTGAGCCAGCGGCCATCGGGTGCCTTATAGGTTTCGTGCGTCACCATGCCCTGCGTGAACAGGCCGGTGAAGGGTTCGGCCACGTCGATCTTGCCGATCCGCTTCAACGCGCGCGTCCAGAAGCGCGAATAGAGCAGGTGGAGGATCGCATGTTCGACCCCGCCGATATATTGCCCCACTGGCAGCCATTGTTCGGCCACGACGCGGTCGAACGGCTGGTCCTTGGGCGCGCTGGCGAAGCGGATGAAATACCAGCTGGAATCGACGAAGGTGTCGAGCGTGTCGGTCTCGCGCCGGGCGGGCTTGCCGCAGCTCGGGCAATCGACATGCTTCCACGTCGGATGGCGATCGAGCGGATTGCCGGGAATGTCGAACGACACGTCCTCGGGCAGCACCACCGGCAGCTGCGCCTTGGGCACGCTCACCGGGCCGCAGGCCTCGCAATGGATGATCGGGATCGGCGTGCCCCAGTAACGCTGGCGCGAAACGCCCCAGTCGCGCAGGCGCCACACCGTTGTGCCGGTGCCCCAGCCTTCGCTTTCGGCCCGCGCGATCACGGCGGCCTTGGCTTCCTCGACCGCCATGCCGTCCAGGAAGCGCGAATTCACCAGCTTGCCGGGGCCGGTATAGGCTTCGTCGTGGATCGCGACGCCGGCTTCCTCGGGGGAGGGGGCCACGACGCGTTGGACCGGCAGCGCATATTTACGCGCGAAATCCAGATCGCGCTGGTCATGCGCTGGGCAGCCGAACACCGCGCCGGTGCCATAATCCATCAGCACGAAATTGGCGACGAACAGCGGCAGCTTCCAGCTCGGATCGAGCGGGTGGACCACCGACAGGCCGGTATCATAGCCCTTCTTCTCGGCCGTCTCGATCTCGGCGGCGGCGGTGCCGGTGCGGCGGCAATCCTCGGCAAAGGCGGCGAGTTCCGCATTTCCGGCGGCCAGCGCCAGCGCGATCGGATGATCGACCGAGATCGCCGCGAAGCTCGCGCCGAACATCGTGTCGGGCCGCGTCGTGAACACGTCGAAGCTCGCATGGCCGGCGGCGGCGTCGTCGAGCTGGAAGGTGAAACGCAGGCCCTGGCTCTTGCCGATCCAGTTTTCCTGCATCAGCCGCACCTTTTCGGGCCACTGATCGAGCGTGGTCAGCCCGTCCAGCAGCTCGTCGGCGAAGTCGGTGATCTTCAGGAACCACTGGCTCAGCTTGCGCCGTTCGACCAGCGCGCCCGAACGCCAGCCGCGCCCGTCGATCACCTGCTCGTTGGCGAGCACGGTCATGTCGACCGGATCCCAGTTGACCGCCGATTCCTTGCGATAGACGAGGCCGGCGGCATAAAGGTCGAGGAACAGCGCCTGTTCCTGGCCATAATAATCGGGTTCGCAGGTGGCGAGTTCGCGGCTCCAGTCGAGCGCGAAGCCCAGCCGCTTCAGCTGCGCCTTCATCGCCGCGATATTGTCGCGGGTCCAGCTGCCGGGGTGGACCTTCTTTTCCATCGCGGCATTTTCGGCCGGCATGCCGAAGGCGTCCCAGCCCATCGGGTGCAGCACCTCATGCCCGGTCATCCGCCGGAACCGCGCCAGCACGTCGCCCATCGTATAGTTGCGGACATGGCCCATGTGGATGCGCCCCGAAGGATAGGGGAACATCTCGAGCACATAGCTTTTCGGCTTGGGGCTGTTGTCATCCGCGCGGAAGGTCGCGCGCTCGTCCCATACCGCCTGCCAGCGTTTGTCCGCGGCCTGCGGGTTGAACCGCGTCGTCATGGATGCGCTCCTCAGCCGGCGACGGACGCGCGGCGCAGGTCGCGCGCTTTGGTGAGGATGATTTCTTCCAGCTTCTGCACGGTCGCGGCCTGCACCGGCGCGTCGACCCACTGGCCGTTCTGCAGCACCTGGCGCGACGCCGCGACACGCAGGGCATCGGCGCGCAGATCCTGATCGAGGATCGTCACCGTCACCTTCATCCGGTCGGTGGCGAGCGCGGGGTTGACGTACCAGTCGGTCACCAGCACGCCGCCGTTCGAATCCGCCTGCGCCATCGGCATGAAGGACAAGGTGTCGAGCGCGGCGCGCCACAGATACGCGTTGACGCCGATCGAGGTCACGCGCGACGCGGCGAGGTCCGTCTGGGGCCGCTCCTTGCCTCCGCCGCAGGCGGAAAGCGCCACCAGCGCCGTCAGCGCGGTGGTCAGGGCAAGCTTGGAAACGGGCGAGCGGGCCATGCAAGAGTCCTTGAAGGATACGATTATCGCCGGCCGTTATAGATGCTCTCCGCCGCCTCGCAAGCGCGCAAGCAGGCGGGCGATCGGCTCGTCGCGCGCGCGCCATGTTGCGTCGGATTGCGCGGCCGAACCGATTGCGTTGCGTTGGCCTCGGCGGCAGCTTCGGAAGCTGGCGTGGGTGGGATTGTGGAATTAGTGCAACAGGCCGTGCGGATTCGCCGACGAACGGTGGAACCGTGATGCCTGTTCATGTTAGGCGAAGATTGCAGGGAGAGAATGCACCTATGATCGTGAGTCGCAAAGCTGCTGGATGGGCGGGGGGCGCAATTGCGGCCAGCGCCCTCGCGCTTGCGCCCGCGATTTCCGCGTCGGTCAAGCCAGCGAAACAGCGGGCACCGGCGATTTCGTTGAGCGCGCCGGGTAGCCTCGGCTCGTTCACGCCGGCCGCGGCGAATCCGAAGCTCGCGGCCGCTTTCAACAGCGCCGGCCTGTCGGGCGGCGGCAACGCCTTCCGTTTCACGCCGGCCTCGTCGGCGACGAATCGGCGCGGCGTCACCGTCGCGGTCCGTGCCCGCGCGGCGACGAAGGAAGAAGCGCAGCGCACCGCCGCTCCGCCGTCGACCAGCATCGCGCCGACCGCATATAATCTTGGCGTCGCGGTGGGCTGGAAGCGTTTCGCGCTCACCGGCGAAGTGGCACGCGTCGATGGCGGGTTGCTGCCCGGCCGCGAAAGCTTCGATGTCGGCGTCAGCTATAATGCGCCGAAGTGGAGCACCAAGTTCCAGCTCGGTTCCGATCGCCCGACCGACGTCCAGACCCGCCTGATCGGCGCGGAAGAGGCGGTTTCGGCCGATCTCAGCGGCTCTTACGCGCTGACCCGCAATCTCGCGGTCACCGGCGGCGTGCGCTATCGCCTCCAGCGCGATCGCCTGATGCCGTCCGAGGATGAGCGGCGCGACAGCCAGGCCGTCTATATCGGCACCGCCTTCAAGTTCTGATTGCCTTCCGACGCGGCGTGAGCCCGTCGATCGCCGCCCAGCCCATCGCCCCGAATCGCCTGCTGCGTCCGGCATTGCGCGCGTTCATCCCGCCCAGCGCGATCACCGGCAGGCGGGCCTTTTGCGCGAGAAGGCCGAATCGCACCGGCCCCAGCGGCCGGGCGCCGGGGTGGGATCGCGTGGCGAACACTGGCGACACGAATACCGCATGCTTGCCCGTCGCTCTTGCCAGTTCGCGGGCGTTGTGCGCCGGTGCGGTGCGCAGCAGCGGGCGGGGGCTGTGACGATGGGGGGAGGGGCCGTGCGCGCCATTGGCCTTCCACCGAATCGCCAGTGCCGGCGGGCCGGCCAGCACCAGCACCAGCCGCCGCGCGCGCGCGATCCGGCGCACGCGTTCAAAGATGGCGCGCCGATCGGGCACGCCATAATGGCGGAACACCACGCCTGATCCACGTGGAACATCGGCCAATATGTCCCACAGGGTCTCACCCATGCGCGGGTCGGTCATCACCCAGAGGCGCGGGCAAGGCTGGCGGTGGATCATCGGCATCCCTATAGCAGCGCCCATGGTTCCACACGAAGACCCTGTCGCCGCAGACGATCTCCCGCCGCTCGAATCGGTGCGCGCCCGCATCGCGCGCACTGCCCGCATTGCCGGGCGCAAGCCCGCCGCTATCGAGCTGATCGCCATTTCCAAGACCCAGCCGGCCGAAGCGATCGCCCCGCTGATCGAAGCCGGGCACAGAAGCTTCGGCGAAAATCGCGTCCAGGAAGCGCAGGCCAAATGGCCCGCCCTCAAGGCTGCGACGCCCGGGCTCCGTCTCCATCATGTCGGTCAACTCCAGTCGAACAAGGCGGAGGATGCAGTGCGCCTGTTCGATGTGATTCACGGGGTCGATCGCCCGTCGCTGGTGACGGCGCTTGCCACGGCGATGGATCGCACCGGCCACCGGCCGGATTGCTTCATCCAGGTCAATATCGGCGAAGAGGCGCAGAAGGGCGGTTGCGCGATCGGCGATCTGCCCACGCTGCTCGATACCGCCCGCGCCGCCGGCCTGCCGGTGATCGGGCTGATGGCGGTGCCGCCGGCCGATACCGAAGCCGCCCCCTATTTCGCGCTGCTGGCCAAGCTGGCGCGCGATCATGGTCTTGCCGGGCTCAGCATGGGCATGTCGGGCGATTTCGAAACGGCGGTGATGCTCGGCGCGACGCATGTCCGTGTCGGCACCGCCCTGTTCGGCGCCCGGGCGGGCTGAACGCGGGATCGCCGTGACGACCAGCGGCCTTGAAGCGGTCTTTTTCGAGAACCGCGATCGGCTGCTGCGCTTTCTCGCCGCGCATGGCGCGGGGGAGGCCGCGGAAGATGTTCTGCAGGAACTCTGGATGCGGGTTTCGGCCGCGCCGGCCGGGCCGGTCGGCCAGCCGCTCGCTTATCTCTATCGCGCCGCCAATAATCTGATGGTCGATCGCCATCGCGCTCTGCGCACCAGCGAACGGCGCGATCGGGATTGGAGCGACGCGGCGGGCGCGACGGTGCCGGGCGTGTCCGACGCCCCTGGCGGCGAACGCGTGTTGATCGCGCGCGAACGGCTGCGTCATGCCGATGCGGCGCTTGCCGCACTTGGGCCGCGCGCGGAAGCCGTGTTCCGCCGCCATCGGCTGGACGGGATTCCCCAGCGCGAGATCGCCGCCGAACTGGGTGTCAGCCTGTCGACGGTGGAAAGCGACCTGCGCCGCGCCTATCGCGCGATGATCGAACTGAAAGGCCGGCTCGATGCGGAATGAACCTGCACTGAGGCTGGCGGCCGACGACTCCGTCAAGGAGGCGTGGCAATGATGGATGACATGCAGATCCGCGATGCGGCGATCGACTGGCTGGTCCGCCAGCGCGATCCCGCGTTCGACGAATGGGAAGCCTTTGGCGACTGGCTCGCCGAAGATCCCACGCGTGCCGCCATCTATCAGGAACTGGCCGCGCTCGATGCGGATATCGGTGACTGGTTCGCCGTTGCGCCGTCGCCCGTTTCAGCGCCCGATCCTGTGTCCGGCACCGTCCGCATCGCGCCTTCTTCGCTGTCGCGCCGCCGCTTTGGCGGCTGGCTGGGTGGGGCGGTCGCGGCGTCTTTGGTTGCGATGACGGGCTATGCGGTGCTCCAGTCGCGGCCCGATCCCTACAGCATTGAAACCGCGGCGGGCGAACGGCGCAGCGTCCGCCTCGCCGATGGCAGCAGCATCGATCTCAACGGCGCGACCCGGCTCATTCTCGATCGCCGCGATGCCCGCGTCGCAACGCTCGATCGCGGCGAAGCCCTGTTCACCGTCGTCCATGACGATGATCGCCCCTTCATTGTCCACGCCGCTGGCGCCGAATTGCGCGATGTCGGCACGATCTTCAACGTCGTCCGCGATGGCGGGCGCCTGTCGGTCGCCGTGGCCGAGGGCGAGGTGATCTACAATCCCGGCGCCGAAAATGTCTCGCTGCCCGCCGGCCGCACCCTGATGGTGCGCGATGGCGATGCCGTCGTCAGGCGCCGTGCGGCGGATCCGGCCGCGATGGTGGCGTGGCGCCAGAACCGGCTGGTCTATGATGGCGCGCCGATCGGCGATGTTGCGGCCGATCTGCATCGCAATCTCGGGCTCGCGATCACGGCGGCGCCCGATGTTGCCGCGCGGCCCTTCCGTGGCGCGATTGCGCTTGAGCGCAATGACGATCGCTTCCTTGCCCGCCTTGGCCCCTTGCTTGACGTTACCGTCGAACGTGGCCAGCAGGGATGGGTGTTGACCGCCAGAGACAAGTGATCCGCTTCCCCTTCCTGCTTGCGGTGCCATCGGCGCTGGCGCTTGCGTCGCCGGTCGTGGCCGCGTCGGCGGCGCAGATCGATCTGCCGGCGGGGCGGCTGGGGGACGCGGTGGCTCTGCTCGCCACCCAGGCGCGGATCAGCGTCAGCGTGCCCGATGCCGGGCTATGGGCGCGGCCGGTGCCGGTGATACGCGGCCGGATGAGCGGGCGCGAGGCCGTTACCCGGCTCGCCCGCGCGGCTGGCGGCAAGGCGGAGGCGCTGGCCGGCGGCGGCTGGCGGATCACGCCGGCCCGTCGTGCGCGCCGCGCGCAGCCCGTCACCCCGGCGGTGCTGACCACGATCGCGGCGGTCGAACCCGCAGGCACCGATATCATCGTCACCGCCAGCAAGCGCGATATTCGGCTGGGCGATTATCCTGCCACGGTCAGCGTGCTCGACGGGCGCGATCTTGCACTGGGCGGCACCGGAGGCACCGATGCGATTCTCGCCCGGCAGGCCAATCTCTCCTCCACCCATCTCGGGGCAGGGCGGAACAAGCTGTTCATCCGGGGCATTGCCGATTCCAGCTTCACCGGCCCGACTCAGGCGACGGTGGGGCAATATTTCGGCGACGTGCGGCTCAGCTACAATGCGCCCGATCCCGATCTCAAGCTCTACGATATCGCCTCGGTCGAGGTGATCGAAGGGCCCAATGGCACGCTTTACGGCGCGGGATCGCTTGGCGGCATCGTCCGCGTCGTGCGCAACGCGCCCCGGCCCGGCAGGGTCGAAGCCAGCGCCTCGGCGGGCGTCAGCGCCACCCAGCACGGCGAGCCCGGCGGCGATCTCGGGGCGATGGTCAACCTGCCGGTCGCCGGTGATGCCGCCACGCTGCGTATCGTCGGCTATGGCGTCAGCGAAGGCGGCTATATCGACAATCCCGCCCGCGACGAAAATGACGTCAACCGCACCGACACATACGGCGCGCGGGCGACGCTCAGGCTCCTTCCCGGCGATGGCTGGACGGTCGATCTTGGCGGCACCTTCCAGAAGATTCACGGCGCCGACAGCCAATATGCCGATCGCGATGGGCCGCGCCTCACCCGGTCGACGCTGGTCGACCAGGGTTTTGACGGGCGTTACGCGCTCGCCGATCTCGTTATCGTCAAGGATTGGGATGATCTGCGGCTCGTCTCGTCGACGGGGCTCGCCAGCCAGAAGCTCGACGAACGTTATGATGCGACCGTGCCCGAAGGGATGGCCGATGCCCCGCCCGATGCTTCGGGCGATGGGGCGCGGCAATGGCCGCTGCTCGCGCAGGCTGCACCCCTGGCGCCGCAGCCGCTGGTCTTCGCCCAGAATAACGATACGCGCTTCTTTTCCAGCGAAACCCGGCTGTCGCGGCCGATGCGCGATGGCTTCGGCTGGGTCATGGGAATCAGCTTTCTCGACAATCGCGCGCGGCTGACCCGCTCCTTGGGGCCCGTTGGCGTGCCGACGCCACTGACCGGCGTCACCAACCGGATCCGCGAATATACCGGCTATGGCGAAGCGAGCATCGAATTGCGCCATGGCCTGCTCGTTACCGCCGGCGCGCGGCTCACCCATTCGCGGCTGTCGGGCGAGGGCGAGGATGTGGCCGTCGACGTCGCCTTCGATCGTGCGGTGCGGGGCAGCCGCAGTGAAACCAATGTGCTGCCGTCGCTCGCGGTGTCGGCCAACGTCCTGCCGGATTTCATCCTGTTCGCCCGCTACCAGCAGGGCTTTCGCCCCGGCGGCCTTGCCGTGGAAGGCGATTTCGTCCGCCAGTTCCGCCGCGATCAGATCGCCTCATGGGAAGCGGGCGCGCGTTATGGCGCGCCGGGCTGGGGCGGCTTCCAGCTTGCCGCCACCTTCTCGGTCACCCAGTGGGACGATATTCAGGCCGATTTCATCGACAGCGCCGGCCTGCCGACCACCGCCAATATCGGCGATGGCCGCATCTATTCGCTTGCGGCCAGTGCCGGCCTGCGCCCGTTGCCGGGCCTCTCGGTGGAGGCGGCCTTCGTCTATAATGACAGCAAGGTGAGCGATCCGGTGCCGGTGTTCCAGCTCGCCCGCCTGTCGCAATTGCCCAATGTCGCGCAATTCTCGGCGCGCGGCAGTGTCGATTATCAGACCTTCATCAGCGATGCGCTCGATCTCCGGCTCAGCGCCAATCTGCGTTATGTCGGCAGTTCGCGGCTCGGCGTCGGGCCGGTGCTGGGCGAAGCGCAGGGCGATTATCTCGATACCGCGCTCACCGCGCGCATCGGCCGGCCCGATTTCGGCGTCAGCTTCACCGTCACCAATCTTGCCGATGCGGTTGGCAACCGCTTCGCGCTCGGCACGCCGTTCCTGATGAATCGCATCGATCAGATCACGCCGCTGCGCCCGCGCACCGTGCGGCTCGGGTTCGACGCCCGCTTCTGACCGGGCGTTTGAATATTCGCGTCCCGCGAATTTGACGCCGCACATCCGGTTTCACCGGATTTCCAGACCAAATTTGCGACAGGCGGCCAAGGCTGCGCGGCGGCGGCATCGTCTTAGGCGATGACGGTCGGTCTCGTGTGTCCCCCCAAAACGTCGCGCGAAGGCCGGCCGCACCGCAAAAGGGAAATGATTTTCGATGCGTAGCCTGCTCGCCACGACCTGCCTGACGCCGCTCGTCCTCCTCGCCACGCCGCTCCACGCCGAAACCGTCATTGGCGACAAGCGCACCAGCGCCGTCGCCACCTCGACGATCAAAAGCGGCGCGGCCGACGACATCAAGATTTCGAGCGCCGGGTCGATCGAGCCGGCGACGGCCGGCGCCGCCGTCACCGTCGACAGCGCGAACAAGGTCACCAACGAAGGTTCGATCAAGTTCAGCAACGCGAACAACGCGACCGGTATTCTCGTCAATGCCGGCCTCGCGACGACGATCACCAACAGCGGCACGATCGTCATCGATGAAACCTACGAGCCGACCGACACCGACAAGGACGGCGATATCGATGGTCCGTTCGCCCAGGGCAGCAACCGCTTCGCGATCCGCACCGCCGGCGCGATGACCGGCAACGTCGCGCATAGCGGCACGATCAAGATCGAAGGCAATGATTCGGGCGGCATCCTGCTCGGCGGGCCGCTCACCGGCGCGCTCAGCACCGCCGGCACGATCGATGTCGTCGGCGATCGCGGTTTCGGCGTCCGCACCAGCGATGTCAGCGGCAATGTCACGCTGACGGGCGCGATTGCGGTGCGCGGCAAGGATTCGGTGGGCGTCGCGATCGATGGCGATGTCGGCGGCAAGCTGACGGTGCAGGGTTCGATCACCGCGACGGGCTATCGCAGCCTTTCCGCGTCCGATCAGTCGAAGCTCGATGCCGATGATCTGCTACAGGGCGGCCCGGCGCTCCGCATCGCCGGCAATGTCGCTGGCGGCGTCATCTTCGAAGTCCCGCCCAAGGACACCAACGCCGACGACAAGGACGAGGACAAGGACGGCATCGAGGATGCGAAGGAAGGCACCGCCACCATCACGTCTTATGGCTCTGCGGCGGCGGTCGAGATCGGTTCGGCGACCGACGATGTCGTGATCGGCGCGCTTGCCGGCAACGCCAATGGCCATGGCCTCGTCATCAATGGCTCGATCGCGGGTGACGGCGTGTTCACCGGCGTATCGTCCAACGGCCTCGTCATCGGCGGCCAGGGCCGCACGGTCGCCATTGCCGGCGGCCTCACCGTCGGCGGCGCGGTGACCGCCGTCGCCAACGGTGCCGGCGGGTCGGCCACCGCGATGCGTATCGGCAGCGGCGCCAGCGTCAACGAAATCCGCAACAGCGGCGGGGTCGGCGCGAAGTCGGGCACCGGCGCCACCTCGCAGGCGACCGCGATCCGCATCGATGCCGGCGCCAATGTCGGCGCCATCCGCAACAGCGGCGAAATCCGCGCGACCGCCACTGCCGACGGCGCGGCGACCGCGATTTCGGACAAGGCCGGCACCGTCACGCTGATCGAAAACAGCGCGATCATCGTCGCCTCGGGCGCCACCGCCACCTCCGACCGCAATGTCGCGATCGACGTTGCGGCCAACACCAGCGGCGTGACCGTCAAGCAGACTGCCGTGGCCGAGGGCAAGGCCGCGCCGACCATCCAGGGCGATATCCGCTTCGGCGCCGGTGGCGATACGCTCGACATCGCCGATGGCAGCGTTGCGGGCAATACCAGCTTCGGCGAAGGCGCGAACCGGCTCCAGCTTTCGGGCGATGCCGCTTATGGCGGCAAGGCGAGCTTCGGCGCGGGCAACGACGTCATGACGCTCACCGGCACCTCCTCGTTCAGCGGCACGGCTGATTTCGGTGGCGGCGCCGACAGCCTGACAATCAGCGGCACGGCGCGCTTTGCCGGCACGCTGGCCGGTGCGCAGGGACTGGCGGTCAACGTCGCGGGCGGCTCGCTCGATCTCGGCAACAGCGGCGCGGTGGCGATCGGCTCGCTCACCGTGGGCGATGCCGGCACGATCCGCGTCAATATCGACGGCAAGACCGACACCAGCACGCTCTATCAGGTGGCGGGCGAAGCGAACTTCGCCGCCGGCTCCAAGGTCAATATCCGGCTCGCCAATGTCGCGGATTCGGAAGGCACCTACACCTTCCTCCAGGCCGGCACGCTCACGGGTGGCGGCAATCTCGCCACGGCGGAAGCCTCGCTGCCCTTCCTGTTCAAGAGCAGCGTGGTCGCCGGCACCAACCCCAACGAGCTGGCGATCAACATCCAGCGCAAATCGGCCACCGAACTGGGCCTCAACGCCTCGCAGGCGGCCGCTTATGACGCCGTGTTCGCGGTGCTCGACAAGGACACCAAGGTCGCCGGCGCCTTCCTCGACATCGCCAGTGGCGATCGCTTCCGCAAGCAGTTGCGCCAGATGCTGCCCGATCATGCCGGTGGCACGTTCGAGGCGGTGACTTCGGGTTCACGCGCCAGCGCGCGCATGTTCGCCGATCCGCGCGCGCCTGTCGCCGATATGGGCGAATGGGGCTTCTGGCTTCAGCAGGTCGCCTGGGGCACGTCGAAGAGCATCGACGACACCGCCGGCTACGATATTTCGGGCTGGGGTGCCGGTGGCGGCGCCGAGATCAAGACCGAGGCAGCCGGCAATTTCGGCCTGTCGCTCGCTTATCTCTACGGCAAGGATGCCGATGGCGGCACCGACAACGAGGTTTCGTCCAACCAGTTCGAACTGGCCGGCTATTGGCGGGCCGATTTCGGCGCGCTCCACACCTTCGCGCGCGCCTCGGGCGCCTACATCAACTTCAAGGGCCAGCGGAACTTCGCCGGCGTCGTCGGATCGGAAGAAGTCTCCCGGCAGGCGCGCGGCAAGTGGGATGGCACGCTGTTCTCGGCCGCCGGCGGCGCATCCTATGAAATGCAGTTCGGCCGCATCAGCGTCCGTCCGGCCGCTTCGGTCGATTATTATCGCCTGCATGAAAAGGGCTATTCGGAAACCGGCGGCGGCGATGCGTTCAACCTGATCGTGTCCAGCCGCACCAGCGATGAATTCGCCGCCAACGGCACGATCGCCGTCGGCCTCAATTTCGGTGGCAAGGATAGCGAAGGCGGCTGGTTCCGCACCGAAATCGAAGGCGGCCGTCGCCAGCTCATCGGCGGCGCGCTCGGCACCACCACGGCGCGCTTTGCAGGTGGCGAGGAATTCACCCTCACGCCGGAAGATCGCACCAATGGCTGGGTGGGCCGCCTGCGCCTGCTCGGCGGCAATTCGGGCTTCACCGCCGGCGGCGAATTCTCCGCCGAAGAACAGCAGGGCCACGCCGCGATCGCGTTCCGCGCGTCGCTCAATATCGGCTTCTGATCCCGGCCCCCCGGGGAATCCCGTCCGCGTGTTGCGTATCGCGGACGGGAATTTATCCGGGGCGGATTGCAGCGCCGCCCGCAGATGCTAGATGGTTTCCCTGATTTCGGGAGACGACCAATATGGCAGGCAGCGTGAACAAGGTGATCATCGTCGGCAATCTGGGCCGCGATCCCGAATCGCGCAGCTTCCAGAATGGCGGCAAGGTCGTGAACCTGCGCATCGCCACGTCCGAAAGCTGGAAGGACCGGGCGACCGGCGAACGCCGTGAAAAGACCGAATGGCATTCGGTCGCGATCTTCAACGAAGGCCTCGCCCGCACCGCCGAACAATATCTGCGCAAGGGCAGCAAGGTCTACATCGAAGGCCAGCTGCAGACCCGCAAGTGGCAGGACCAGTCCGGCCAGGACCGTTATTCCACCGAAATCGTGCTGCAGGGCTTCAACGCCCAGCTCGTCATGCTCGACGGCCGTGGCGAAGGCGGCGGTGGCGGCATGGGTGGCGGTGGCCGTGGCGGTGCATCCGGCGGCGGCTGGGGCGATGACGATCCCGGCTTCGGCTCCACCGGCATGGGCGGCGGCGGCGGCGGTTTCGGCGGCGGCAGCCGTGGCGGCTCGGGCGGCGGCTCGGGTGGCGGTGCACGGCCCTCCAACCCGTTCGACAGCGATCTCGACGACGACGTGCCTTTCTGATCGAATCGCGGCGACGGCATTGCGGCGTAATCGGCGGCCGTCCCATCCGGGGCGGCCGTTTTCATGTCCGTCGTGGCGATTGACGGCTTCATCGCGGATCCTGCGCGGCCGTCGAACGATCGGGTCTCTCCGCCTCGCCGGCGTCGGCGGGCGGGCCTGGTGGGGGCAGGGGGCGGCATCGCCTGCGGGCGTCCGTTTCCAGGAAGAGGCTGTCCCCATGTTGTTCCATGCGTCGATCGAGGCCGATCATCCCCGCCACACCGCCACCGTCATTGCCGAGCTGTGGCGCGGCAAGGCGCTGCCCTTTCCGCCGGTCGGCGTCGAATCCTGGGTCGCCTTCGCCGATGATGATCGCGGAACGATCATCGAGGTCTATCCGCGCGGCACCGCGATGCACGAGGCCGAAGGCGGGGTGATCGGCCTCGCCGCCGAAGCGCGCCGCCACAATGCCACCCACCTCGCCATCGCGTCGCCGCTGTCGATCGACGCCGTGCTCGCCATCGGCGCGCGCGAAGGCTGGCCGGCGGCGGTCTGCTCGCGCGAGGGCAAGTTCCGCGTGATCGAATTGTGGATCGACGGCTGCCAGTTGATCGAGGTGCTGACCGCCGAGATGCAGCGCGAATATCTCGATTTCGTCACGGTCGAAAATTGGGAGAGCATGCTGGCGGAAGCCCCGCAGATGGCCGCCTGATCGCTCTAGGCTGTAGTGACATTTTAGGGATTCACGTTGGACTGGATTTCTGATTCAACGCTGACTTTTGGAGGTTGGCGTGGAAGGGGAAGTGCTGCGGGACGATCAGTGGGAGCGATTGCGAGAGTTTGTTCCGGGCGGCCGCAAGGGTAAGCGCGGCCCGCGCAGTGATGGCAGACTGTTTCTCGA
>NZ_FZOS01000012.1 GCF_900188165.1 Edaphosphingomonas laterariae
CTTGGCAGAAAGGCTTCAAGGTGGACGACTTTTACGCCGCCCGCAGCAGGGCTATCCCGCCGCTACCGTGGTCGAATATTGCTCCGCCGTTCTCAATTGAAGCCGCTGCCCTTGCTTGTGCCATCCCAGATCACGAGACCGGCGCCTGCGAGGAGCGACATTTCGCGGTCTTTCGCGCTATGCCACTCGCGTGTGCCCGGACGCGCATCGGACTTTACGCGCGTGACCGGCCAGCCTCCGATATTGTTCCGGGGCGTGGATCCGGTGCAGAACACGGTCACCGCGTCGACGTTCCAATCCGAAAGATAGAGCTGCACGGCCGTATCGACGCCGCGGGCATCGCCGACCAGCACCGGGACGCCGTCGTCGACAATCTTGCCGAGGCGAGCCTTCACTGCCTGGGGAAGTTGCCGGATGGAAAGCGAGCCGGATACGAAAATCGGCTCTGCGTGCCGACGACGGTCGGGCGCGATCATGTGAACGGCGGTCATGGCTATAGCCTCCCTATTGGATCACCATCAACCACCCCCTTCTCTCCTCCGGCCCGTCGCGGCGACGGCGGTCGGCCATTTTCGGATGCGTAGCCCGTCCGGCGGCAAGCCGGGTCACTGGCCCGGCAAGTGGGGCGCATGGAAGCTCTGGCCGTGCCCGCAACGACTTGCTATCGGGTGTCCGTCTTCGCAGCCGCATTATTCCTCACGACAAGGAAGAACGACATGACAGAGAAGGTCGATACGGCAGAAATACTCATAACGCTTACCGCCGATATCGTGGCCGCGCATGTCTCGAACAACAGCGTCGCCGTTGGTGACTTACCCGTGTTGATCCAGAATATTCACGGTGCGCTGAACAGTCTTCGGGAGCCGGCAGTGCTGCCGGACATCAAACCTGAACCGGCGGTTTCGATCCGTGCTTCGGTCAAGCCCGATTACATCGTATGTCTCGAAGACGGCAAGAAGTTGAAGATGCTCAAGCGGCATCTGATGACACACTATCAGATGAGCCCTGCCGACTATCGGACCAAGTGGAATTTGCCTTCCGATTACCCGATGGTTGCTCCCAATTACGCCGAACAGCGCCGGTCGCTCGCCAAGAAAATCGGGCTTGGTCGTAAGCCAAGGACGGTGGAAACCGCTCCGGCCCCTAAGGCGAAGAAAACGCCGACAACCCGGCGACCGCGCAAGAAGCCGACCGAGGCAGAGCAGTCAGCATAGCATGAAGCCGCAGGGCGCCGCTCTTCGCGCCCCGGTGGTGACGACGCCTCGGATAGGTCAGCGCCTGGGAGGCGCCTTCGAAGTTGAAACGGGACTCTATAGCTCAATCAATTCGTAGCCTCTCGGCTTCAGTATCTTCCGGGTCCAGTCCTTGCCGATCGGCAGGTTTTCGCTGACCAGGTCAATCGCGGAATCGGCGCGTTCGAACAATGCGACACAAAGCTGATCGGTATCGAAGCGTGAACGGTACTGGATGCCGTCAAGCGCGGTGTCAGCGTAGACGAACGCGGAGATCGTCTGCGTCGTGGCATAGGCATCCCGATGGATTGCGGGATCGAAGTCCGCCGAAACGCCCGCGGCCGTCGTTTGGAACCAGGCGAGGCCAGGGCCATGCAGCTTTGCGAGGCGGAGCGTTCGCGTGGTGACGAAGGCGGCGGCGCGCTTCTGCTGGACGCGGTCCCATAGGACGTCCCGGTCGCCTGGTGTCCGCAGCAGGCTCTCGGTAAATGGACCGGTCAAGCTCTTGCCGAGATAGAGGACGCCGTAGCGCCCTTGAGGGTCGTCCCAGCGCCATGTCGCGTCCTTGCGCCCATACCAGCGCGCGGGAACGGATGCGCCGTGCACGCGGTGGAGCGTTTGCCCGGCGGCGATGGTCGCCACCGGCATAGTAGCGCGAGCGACCATCGTCAGTCGTCGAGCGTACCGGCGAAGCGTATGACGCGATCGACGTCCGCCTCATTGCCCTTGATCAGGTCGATCGGCCGCGCGTCGCCCAGACCTCCATCGCCGCTCACCAGATATTGCAGCACGGCCCATCCGCCGGCGCCGGGCGCGGCGGCAAGAATGCGCGACATTGCAGGACGGATGGTGTCGCCGTCGAACTGGAATGCCGGAAACAGCTTGGCGCCATTGTCTTCGACCATCAGCAGGCGGCGATCGCGGGCGGCCTTGTAGACGGCTTGCACGGTCTTGTGGCCGAGAAGCTTGCGCACCGCCTCGGCGTCGAACGCGCCGCCCGCTTCGTCGATCAGCCGGCGCTTGAAGGCGATTGCCCGTGTGATGTCCTCCGCTTTGTCGGGATCATCGGTTTCGACCGATGGGATTCCGCGCGCGATATTGAAGACGAGCGCCGCAACATCGACGCTGCCGATCGCGGCCGCCTTGGCGGCGGGCGGCATCATCTTGATGATGCGGTCGGCGCTCGCCATTATCCGGTCGCGCAGGATGCTATCGACATCGACGGTTGCGGTGCTGGCGGGACGGGACATGGGGGCACTCCTAGTTTAATGAGTTACATTTAGCGGATTATCGCGACCAATTCAACCAGCATTCTGTCTGACGCTTCACTTTGGTGCGGAGCGGTCGGTCAAGCGGTCCCCAGCAAATCGGCCGCCCACTCGGCGATCCAGGCGTCGGTAATTTGATCGTGGGAAATTTCGCCGTCCATCACGAGCGCCCGAATCTCCTCTCGCGCGGCGGCAACGGCGGCTTCCCAGCCTGTCGGAAGGGGTTCCGCAGGCAACGGCAGCGGCAATGACGATTGAAACCCGTTCCGAGGACGCGCGAGCCGGGCATATTGCCGTTCGGTCCAGCGTTCCATGTGGTCGGCGACGAAGTGGTTGGTCTTGGCGTGTCCGTCGAACAGCGCGGACATACGCGCCGCATAGGAGAATGCGCTGCTGTCGACCGTGATCTTGCGATGTTCGAAAGCGCGCAAATGACTAAGAGCCGGGCCTTTGATCCCGAAACCGTGGAGCGGGTGCGTGGAATCGAGATGGCGGTCGAGTGTTTCGAACACGGCGAGAAGGCCATCCTCCCCGTGCACGGCGCGCCGACAGGTCGATCCGATCGCAACCGTTTGTCCCGGACGCAGGATATGGGCGATGCCATCGAGACAGCGCACATAATCGCCTGGTCGGCGGCCTTGCAAAACTGGCATGAAATTCGAGACGATACCGGCGTCGAGTGCGCGGGCATGGCATTCGATGTTGAGGCGAACAGTGCGCGCGATCCGATCGAGCACTTCTTCACGGTCGCGCGCGATCTCGGGTTCGACGCAATGATCGAGGCTTGCCCAGAGCCGCCAGGGGTAGGCGGCCGCCAGCCCTTCGACATAATCCTCGACGGTCCATGGGAGGCCTCGATATCTTGATGCGAGGACGAATCCGGCGGAATCGAGCATGATCGAAGCGAGGCCATGGGCGTTGGCAAGCTGCCTCAACCGCCAACCGGCCCATTCACGCCCGCCGTCACATTGCCGCCAGCGTGACAGGCTGTTCGCGGAGATGAGGACGGGAAGCTGCAACGCGCGCGCGCGGGCGAGCAAGGGCCCCTCCGACAGGCCGGGAAGGCCGACGATGATCTCGATGGGGGTGCCCGCGGCCAACCGAGGGGCAACGTTCGAAGAGTACACCGGTGATCGGTCCGCCTGGGACAAGCCGGCGGGCGGCTGCTGGAAGCGAGAGGGGATGTCATAGGGCATGAGGCCAGTTCCTGCCGTCCGGGCGCATCAGCACGCCCGCCTCAAACCCTCCCTCTCCTCTTCGGTCAGGCCGTCGCCGCCAGAGGCTGGGCGACCGGCGGTTGCCCGGGATCGATCATGCCAGGAGATTCCGGCCGCCCCAGCGCGCCGGTGCCGCGCGCGATCACGCGTCGACGGCTTGTGCGGGAAGCCGCGGCTCGAGATGGTTGCGAACGAAGCCGCGTGTGATGCGCAGTTCGCCGGACGCGACCTTGGCAAGCTGCTCCTCGAAAGTAAGCTTGTGCGTCGCGGCCGCTTCTCGTGCTATCCTTGCCTCCTCTCGCCGCGTGTCCTGCCAATGTGCTTTCGCCTCAGCGAACCCCATACAGCCGAGGAGGCGCCGGAACGCGTAGATCTCCTGAGGCGAAGCCGGAGGCCAGCAGGAATTGCGCATGGGCGCGTGGCGAACCCGGCCAGGACGCCTTGGAGGCGGCAGGGCCCGGCCTTCGCCCGCCAGTTCGGCGGCGAAGGCGTCACGAAGCCGATAGGCTGTCGAGGCGCCAATCGCGAGTTCGCGCGCGGCTCGCTGGACGGGCACCCGATCGAGGAGCATCGCGCGCAGAAGGTCTTTCTGTTCATCGGTTACGAAACGCGCGCTTTCAGCATGCACATGACGGACCCCGCAGCTATCGCATCCAGGAAGCGACTCCCCTTTGCGGCGCAGACTTCGGATAAGGCGGCCCCTGATCCTGGTGCAGCTCGTCTTCGACACGCCGGTGCGCTCGGCGATCTTCTGTGTGCCGAGCCCCTGCAGGAACAGCTCCTCGACCTGCCTGCGCTTTGCCGGCGACAGTTTGACGCCGCTGTAAGCCTCGCCGCCGCCCGGCGGGGGCAGCGCGGCCTTGCCGCGTGCGAGCAGTTCACGATTATATCGCCGGCGCTGCTCGGAAACGCAGGCGGCCGAGACGCCAAGACGCAACTGAATGTCGATGCCCTTGTAACCCTTCTTCAACGCATAGCGCAGTCGCTCGATACCCTCAGCCGTCAGGCGCCCATGCTGATCGCGCTCTGCCGGACGGTATCCGCGCCGGACACAAAGGGCGATCGTCACCGCGTTGCAGGCGCTGGCTTCGCAGATACCGAAATGTGTGCCGATCGCGCTGAACGACCAGTTCTCGACCTCACGCAGCCGGATGGCTTCGTCGAGGTTCTCACCGCCAAGGCGCGGCCTCGGCGCGGGATTTCTATGGGCTGTCTTCAGGCCGAGCTTGTGAGCCTTGACCTGCAAGGCATGGACGCTTCGGCCCGGAAGCCGCTGCGCGACGCTGTGTCCTTCGGCAGGATAACAGGCACGCAGCGTAACGATTTCCTGCGCCGTCCATGGCGCGGATCTTGGGATGGTCATGGGAAGGACTCCGGTGCTAGGAGCGCCTGCCCTGGAGCAACCGCGGTCGTGATGGTCTGCGGTCCATTTGAACAGGCCTCGCCTGCTCTCTCCCCTCTCCCCTTCCCATGCGCCGAAGACCAGGCGCGTGAACCTGTGTGTCAATATGCTCCGCAGTCGCCAGGACGACTGGAGCCTATTGATGATACCGCGCTCGGCGCCGTCCGTTGGGGGTGGCTGCATAATGTTTCATGCCGACAAACCGCAGCATTGACAGCAGACAGCACGGGCGCTTCGTGCGCGCCGCTCATCTCAAAGTAGGTTCAAGGCCCGGTCGATGTCCTGTCCTGGTCCAAGGATTCGGACGACACCTATCCGATCGCCTGCGACACGATAGAGTAAAGCATAGCCGCGATAGGACCTGCGTCTGATACCGTATCGTTCGTAACGCGGAACCAGCGGAAAGCCCTGTGGCATCTCGGCAAGGCCCTGTGCGGCGCTCTCGAGCTCTGCGATGAAGGAGACTGCGCGCAAGGGATTATCCTGCGCGATGTAGCGGCCGATCGCGCGTAGATCGCGCTGGGCGGCCGACGCCAGTATGACAATCATTGAAGCGGGGTCTGGTGGCCTTGAGCTTCGATTTCGGAGGTGAGCTCCCGACAGAAGGCCCCGAGCTCACGGCCGCCGCCGCTCTCCAGTTCCTCTACCGCTTCCTCGACTGAAGCATCAAGCGAGCTCAGCCAGCGCTGTTCATTCTCCGTGTCCGCCTGGTCACGACGGATTAGATCGCGCACATAGTCACTGACACTTGCATAGTGCCCCTTGTCGATGCGCTTCTGGACATAATCGCGCATCGGATCGGGCAATGAAACATTCATGGACGCCATTGACATATCTCCTGAGGTCATAATGGCACAAATTGCCATTGATAGCCAGACCGATGTGAGCATCAGGCAGCAACGGCGGCTTCTTGTGGCACCGGCGTGCCTGCGCCGTCCAAAAGCGGGGGCAGCGGCGCGTCACCGTCATTGTCCGCGTTGAACTCGCCCTTGGTGCTCGCCAGCTCGGCCTCGAGCTCGGCGAGTTCGTTGAGTTTTTCGTCGAGCAGGGCGGCGTCGGGAAATGCTTGCCCCAAGCGAGCCTCGAAGGCGGGAAGACGCCGTTCGTTGGCTTCGAGACTGGCCCTGACGACGGCGAGATCCGTGTCGAGATCGCGGATGGAGGACTCGATCCGGCCGATCACCGTGCTCGGCCGCGTCTTCTCGGTCACCTCGAAGTCGGCGTGCTCGCCGTGATGCTGCATCGCGATCACGGTGCAGAGGTAGCGCCGTCCATCGGGGTCGAGGGCCTCGTAGCCCGAGAGTTCCAGGCCGATGCCGTTGAAGGTGCCGAGCGTCCAGCGCGCCTCGGCGCGACCTTTCCGCATCCGGTGCGCATATCCGAGGAGACGTTCGCCGGCAGCCTTGCGATCGGTCATCATCGTGCCGTCGCAATCGAAGAGGATCTCATCCACCTTCGTGGGAACACGATGTGCAAGATCGGCCTCGAGCCTGGCGATCTGCTTGTGGCAGTCCTCGATCTCGCGCGTCGTTCGCGTGATGGTCCTGCGGATATTATACTGGTCGTCGACATGGGCATCCCGCAGGCGCAGGAGCCGTGCGACCTCGGCATCGAGCCCGGCCTTCTTCATCAGGCGGTCGTCGCCCGACGCGAGAGCCTTGGCCAGCGCGAACTGATTGACGTTGGAGCTGACGTCCTCGATCCGGCGGATCGAGCGGTCGCCCGACATGGCCATGTTGATGAAGCGGGCCTTGCGCTCGAGCATCTGCCAGTTGGTCGCGTCCATCGAGCCGCTGGTGGCGTAGCCGTAAAGCTCGATCTCGTCATTCTGGTTGCCCTGGCGCTCGATGCGCCCTTCCCGCTGCTCGATATCGGATGGCAGCCAGGGAACGTCGAGATGATGCAGGGCTTTCAGGCGCTGCTGCGCGTTGACGCCGGTGCCCATGGTCGCGGTCGATCCCAGAACGAACCGCTTGCGCCCCTGGTTGAGATCGTTGAACAGGCGCTGTTTGGCGCTGTTCTTCTTGTAATGCTGCATGAAGGCGATCTGCTCGGCCGGCACGCCCATCGCGACAAGCCGATCGCGGATCCAGACATAGGCGGAGAAGCCGCGCGTTTCGAGCGCGGCCTCGGTGCCGAGATCGGAGAAGATCATCTGCACCGCGCCTGAGAGCGGATACGGCTTGCCGGTTTCCGGATCGATGTAGCGATAGTCGGCCGTCTCTTCCCAGATACGATAAGCATTCTCGATCAGGAGATTGAGCTTGTTGCCCTCCTCGTTGCCGACATCCGCGTCGACGAACCGCAGGTCGATCGCCGAGTGGCGGCCATCGGTAATCACCGACAGCAGGATGTCGTCGCCCTTTTGCGGCCGGCCGCCGCGGGTCTCGATGGCCTGGATGCGTTTGGCGAGCACCCGCTGATAGGCTTTGAACGGCGCGCCGGATTTCGCGACGACGATCTGCCGTTTGCCGCCCCTGATGGTGGGGAGCTTGACGTACTGGCGCAGATCATCCTTCAAGACGACGTCGGCGACGGAGCGGTACATCGCCATCAGGTCGGCGACGTTGACGAACTCGCAGAAGCGGGTGACGGGCTTGTAGCTGCCGCTCGGCTGGAGTTCGAGTTCGGTGCGGGTGTCTCCGAAGGCAGACGCCCAGGCGTCGAATTCGTGCAGGCCCTTGGCGTGAAGCTCGTCGGGTTGCATGAAGCGCTGCAGCGTATACATCTCGCCCAGCGTGTTGGTGATGGGCGTGCCCGATGACAGGATCAGTTCGCGTCCGGGATTGGTCCCGGCGAGATAACGGCTCTTCACGAACAGGTCCCAGGCACGCTGCGAGCCGACCGGGTCGACGCCCTTCAGGTCGCCGAGATTGGTGGCGAAGGTCAGCTTGCGGAACTGCTGGGCCTCGTCGACGACGATCTGGTCGATGCCGATCTCGCCAATATGGACGAGGTCATCCTTGCGGGACTGGAGATTCTCCAGCCTTTGCTTCAGTCCTTCTTTCAGGCGTTCGACGCGTTTGCGCGACACGCGGTCCTGGCTGTCGATGCCGGTGATCAGCACCTCGTAGCTGTCGAGCTGGTGCTCGATCAGCTGCTTCTCGAAAGATGACGGCGTGGGCACGAACTTGAACGCATCATGCGTGATGATGATCGCATCCCAATTGCCCGTGGTCGCGCGCGCCAGGAACCGCTGCCGCTTCTCCTTCACGAAGTTCGTGTCGTCGGCGACCAGGATGCGCGCGGTGGGATAGAGCATCAGGAACTCGCGCGCGATCTGCGCGAGGCAATGGTTGGGCACCGTGATCATCGGTTTGTTGGCGAGGCCGAGACGCCGCTGCTCCATCACTGCGGCGCAGAGGCTGAAGGTTTTGCCCGCGCCGACGCTATGGGCCACATAGGTCGAGCCCGACGCGATGATCCGCCAGACGACGCGCTTCTGGTGATCGCGCATGCGGATCGTCGTCGACGCGCCCGGCAGCTTCAGGTGCTGGCCGCTGAAGCTCCGGGGCACGAGATTGTTGTAGGCATCGTTGTAGATGCGGACCAACCGATCGGCGCGTTCGCTCTCCTGCCAGACCCAGGTCTCGAAGGTCGACTTGATCTTCGCCAGCTTCTCTTTGGCCGCTTCGGTGTCGACGACGTTGAGCTCGCGGCGTTCCGAACCGTCGGCGTCGCGGTGGACGTCGTAGATCTTGGGAATGTGGGAGTTCAGCGCGTCTTCGAGCAGGTCCGCCGCGCTCCGGCGGGCTGTGCCCCAGGTCGAGGAGGAACTGACGTGCCCGGCGAACGGGGCCTTGTCGACCGTCCAGCTCGCCAGCTCCACCGTATGGAGGATCCGGGTCTCGACCTCCATGATTTCGAGGATGAACGCCTCGATGACATCGACCGGAATCCAGGGCGCGCCGAGACGCGCGGTGATCTCGCTGGGCTTCAGATCGACCGGCTGGACCGCTTCGAGCGCGGTGGCGACAGCAGAAAATCGCGGATCGGTCCCGGCTTTCTCGCGCGCGAGGGCGAGCTTGGTGCGAACCGGCCCGGAAAGGACCTCGTCGGCCGTGACCCAGTGATCGAAATGCGGTGTGCTGCGGACGGGGTCGAGATAGATGTCCCCCGCAAGATCGGTGAGCGCCTCGGTTTCGGTAACGCCGAGCATCTGAGCGATCAGGGGCAAATCGACGCGGCCGCGGTCATGGAGCGATAGCGCCAGGGCATCCTGCGCCGAATGGATTTCATGGGTTACCGGCGGCTTGACGACGCATTCGGTGAAGATCGGACCGGGCGTGCCCGTGTCGCTCGCCTCGTCATAGGTCTCGATCGAAGCGACCAGCCAGACGTCGGGGTCATCGAGGAAGGGCTGAAGGTTAGGGCGGCGCTGATACTCCTTCTCGGCCCCTGTCTCCGGATCGGTGCGGATGCTGGTGATGGGGCGGTTGATCGGACCGTATTTTTTCGCGAACTGCCGGTAGTGGGTGAACAGCGCCTGCTGAAGGGCATCATAGGGCCGGTCGCCCAACTGCGCGCGCAGGATCGCGCGGACCGTATCGCGGATCGGGATGAGGGCCTTGATGATAGCCGCGTGCTTGGGAAACAGACCAGCGCCGCCGCGGCCGGATTTGACGCCGACCACGGTCGGGGTGCCATTTATGATCTGGTGGAGGACACCGCCGGAAACCAGATAGCTGCCTTCCTTGAACTCGGCTTCGTCCGCGGCGGTGCCGACTTGCACATCCAGGGTGGCGCTTGGCATGTCGCGCAGGGATGTGGTGCGCTCGAGCGGCTTGCAGGCGCCCGCGTGCTTCGATGCGATCGCGGACAAGGTGGCCGCGAGGACGACCGGGAGGTCTGCGTCGGGGTCGGCCGCGCAATTATAGTCCATGCCGAACTGGCCGCTGCGCCATTCGTGACGCCCCAGCACATGATCGGGATGGTCGAGGAAATAGCGGTTGATCCGCAGCGGCCCGAAACCTTCGTCGCTGTCGGGGATCTCGGCCAGCTCGATCCAGTTCTGCGTGCGTGGAAGGGCATCGGGGGTGTGTTTCTGGAAAAGCAGGATATCGACGACGACGTCCGTGCCCGCCTCTTGCCGCATGGCCTTGCCCGGAAGGCGCACCGCGCCGAGGAAATCGGCAATGCCGTCGATATGGTGGCGGGCTTTGGGATCGCTCTTGTCGAGCGAATAGCGCGATGTCACAAACAGGGCGATGCCGCCGGGCCGTAGATGCTCGAGCGATTTGGCGATGAAATAGTCGTGAAGCGACAGGCCGAGCTTACCGAGTTCGGTCCGGTTCTGGATGGTGAGGTTCGAGAAGGGCGGATTGCCGATCGCGAGGTCGAAGTCGGCGGGCAGGGGCGCCTTGTCGAAATCGACGCAGCGGATGACCTGATTGGGATAGAGCGCTTTTGCGACGCGAGCGGTGACGGGATCGTTCTCGATGCCCACGAACAGCGTGTCCTGCGACAATGCATCCGGCCGGAGCCCCATGAAGAGGCCGCTGCCGCACCCCGGTTCCAGAACCTGCCCACCGGTAAAGCCGAGGGTCCGGGCAGCGTCCCACATGGCGCGGATGATGTATTCGGGGGTGTAATGCGCATATTGCGTCGCGCGTTTGAGAGACTGGAGTTCGACATCGGTCGTCTCGGCGACCAGGGCCTGCCCTAGTTCCTCCCAGCCCTCGCGATATTCTTTCCCGCGGCGGGCGAACATGTTGTTGGCAAGTTCCGACGCGCCGAAGCCGATGAACCTGGAAATCGCCTGCTGCTCGGCCGGTGATGCGGACCGTCCTTCGCGGTCGAGCAGGTTCAGCAGCCGGATCGCCTCGACATTGTCGCGTGCGCGTTCCTTCCATGAGGACGCCAGGGTCCGCCCCGCCGATAGGGAGAAATCAATAGCTGCCTCGACTGGCGGCCGGGCGGTGTCGACGATGGTTGCCGAAAAGAGCGTCGGCTCCGGATCGACGGGGGCGGCTGGCTTGGCGGGCGCGACCGGCTGGTCGAAGTCGAGGCACAGCTGGAGAGCCAGCGCGGATGCACTGTTTCGCATGGAATGCTTCCTTTTCGGTGGTCTTGCGGGCGCGGCGTGGCGGCCCGGTCGGATGTCAGGGGGGCTGCGGCCTCACGCCGAGCGGCGGCTCAAGCGGGCTTGTTACGTGCGCGGTTGGCAATGATTTGGCTGACTGCCCCTGGCGCTGCGTGATCGATGGGAGGCCGGGCGGTTTCGATCAGAGGTCCAGGATCGCCCCTTTGAGGACGGTATAGAGGCCGACCTCAAACCGAAGCTTTTGAAGCATCCGGAATTTGGTGTCGCGGCGGGCATCGACGTGGAAAGCGCTACGTCCGGTGTCCGCTTCCTTGATCCCCGTCGAGAGACTGGGGTAGGTTTGTCCGGCGCGGGGCCCCGTCATGATGCGGGCGATTGAGCGGCAGTCGAGGGTGCGATCGAGCGCGTATCCCAGATCGCGCAACTGCTGCTTGATTTGGCTGAGAGTGACCGGATGCCGGCCTTCGGCGGCTCGGGCGTCAAGCTCGTTGGCAAGGGCAGAGTTCATTGGCGGAAGTCCTTCGTCGAAAATACCGCCAATCCTCCTCCCCCTTCCCATCCATGACGCGTCTGCTCGAAAGGCGGCATCTGCGTTTATGTCCCGCCGGGCCGGAAATGCGGGATCAGCCCAGGCGAAGCGAAGCCGCATATTGCCGCAGCAGGTCGGCCATCGCGGTTCGGGCATGCGCCTTGTTGCCGATCACGATCTCGGGATGGAGTTTCTCGCCGAACGGCGTGCGATAGCCATGGGCGAGATCGCCGCTCGCATCCTCGATCACGATGCGGTGGCCGCGAGGTCGCGCCGGACCGGCATAGCGCGCGGTGAAATCCCCGAGGCGTCCCGACAGCCCGGCCGCCATTTTGGACCACCGGATATGGCCGGCGGCGAACTGGTCGCCGGGCGCGCGGCCCCGGGCGAGCCAGAGGCGAAACTGCGCGCGCTGCTGGAGCACCGAATTGCGGGTCCGCTCCATCGTTCGCGCGAGCGGCAGGATATCGGCATCGGCATCGAGCCGGTCGAGTTCCGCATCGTCGGCGACGATCAGGATGTCCGTATAGTCGCCCTGGCGCAGGATCTGGCGGAGCGCGGCGCCATCGCCGGGTGGCGGGGCCGACAAGCCGGATAGCGGATGCAGCCCGGTTTCGGCGCTGATGACATATTGGGCCGCAGCCTCATGTCCGGGCCGTTCGCTCAGCATCGCGAGGATGCCGATCGCGCCTGTCTCGCGCTCCGAAGCGCCGAGCAGCAGCAGGCGGCGATGCCATGACACGGGCGCCGGGGTATCGGTCGGGCCTGGCCATTGGCTGGGAAGCGGCCGGGCGGCGCGCGGGTTTTCAGGGTGCGCGATCTCGGATGGGGTGACCGCCAAGGACCGCCGCGCGGCATCGAAGATGTCGTCGGGCTGACCGCCGCCATCCAGAAAGCCCTGGTGGTAGGCGGGTCGGCGGACGTCCTGTTCCCCCGCGCGGCATGGTGACGGTGGACGCGATTCCCATCCAGCCTCCGCAGCATAGCGACCGTCAGCATAGGCGTAAGAGGCGTCCCAATCATAACCACGAACGTCGCGGGCATGGAGGATGAAGGCATTGCGGCTGTCGGTGCTGCCCTCGGCAATCTGGCGTTCGATGCAGGCGAAGTTCGCGAATTGGCGCTGGCGTTCGGTCTCCAGTCCGATCGCTTCGTTGAGCGGGCGAAGCGCCTGAACACGCTCGCGGGCACGCGCCATGCGCTCGTCCAGGGGCGCGTCGTTCGGCAGGTCGGGAAAGCGGCGCCAAGCGTCGGCGAGCGCATGCGCGTGGTGGGCCGGACGGCCTTGCGCCATCCAGCATCCCGCATCGGCGGGATCGAAGTCGTTGGTCATCGGCGTTCCGATCCGGGCTGTCAGCGGCTGGCGAGCAGCACGTCCAGGGCGCGCGCGAACACATCGTCGCCGGCGTCGTTGACAATGACGGCATCGGGATTGGTGGCGCGCACGGCGCGGGTGACGATCGCCAGTGGCCGCTTGCGGAGCGGATATTGCAGGATCTGATCGCGTTCGATCGCGATCAGATTGGTGCGGAGAAGGCGTTTGAGGCGTTTGCCTTCGACGGCGCGCATCAGAAGGTCGCTCACCTCGATCTCAAGATCATGATCGCAAGCGAGGTCGTCGCCAAGGCTGCGCGGGAGTCTATTGGCCGTCAGCCAGGCATTGACTTCAGCTTCGGTCCATCGGCCGACCTGACGATAGAAGTCCGCCCCGCCCGTTCCCTGGTTGCGTGCGTGGAAGGCAAGCTCGCCGTCGATCCAGACCTCGGCTGCAAAAGCGGCGGTTTCCTGCGAGAGCGCGGCATTGTAGGAGATGCGCCGTAGTTCGATTTTCATGGGGGATGCTCCAGACCGCTCCACCAAACGGAGCGCCTTTCCCTTCCTCCTCCCCTTCATTCGGTCATGTTGGGCAGTCCTCGCGACTGCGGTATTCCGCATCGTAGAAGCAGCTGTTCTCGAACTCCGGATCGTCCGCTTCGTCCACCAGAAAGCTGGTGATCTCTTCGGCTGGCTGCGCGTCGAGCACCGCCGCAGCGTTGGGAAGGAGACGAACAGGGAAAATCCCTGTCCCGACGATCGCTGCCGCTTGCCGCATGGCGTCCGCATGATCTTCCGCGGTCACCGCGACCTTGACCCGGATCGTCGTGTAGACATGGACATGGTGCGGTTTCATGCCGGTAGCTCCGACCAGCCACCGGCGGCGCTGATCCAGACCATCCCAACCGCGCCGGGACGCGTCTCGAACCTGTCACTATCCCCGGCGAGGGCATAGCGGACGATGATGCTGCCGCGGTCGTTGGCGCGCAGCGGCGCTCTTCCGCCGAGCACGATCAGGTCGCCGCCCCCGCCCGGCATGTGAACCACATCGCCGGGTTTGACCTTGGCGGCGAGAACGCGGCCAATCGTATAGTGGAGTGTCCAGTTATCGTCAGTAATAGGCGTCATGCACACTATCCTTCCAAAAGAGAGAAACAGGGACGGGTGGGACTACTTGGGCGGAGCTAGCCGCTATCCTTCAACCGTGATTTCGTCCGTGTCGAAATCAGTCAGTTCTTCCGGGTCGATCAGTATCTCGGTGAAATCTTTCGCGCCGGGAACCTCCCAAGCAGCGGGGCTTTCCCGGGCCGTCTCGATTGCCTGTTGCGCCGCAATTTCCGCATTTGGTGCGTTGATCACGATACGTTGATTGACCCACAGCCGCGCGATCACCTGGACTTCAAATTGAGGCATATTTGTTCTCCTTTAGTCTCGCTCAGCGGTGTCAACGCGACCCGTGAGTGCGCCATCTCGGGGGTAAAAAGCGGCGGCACCGATGCGCTGTTGCCCAAAGGCGGCCGGTTTCCGGATGGTGAGCCGTCGGCAGGCCGTCGAAGACATGCCGTCCGAGCGAATACGGCTTCAGTCGTTGCGCGGCAGCGGAATCGGGACCGCCTGCCCGCTGGCAAGATTGATGAAACCGCCCGCATGGCCGATCGAGCCCCGGCCGAGCAGGTCGAACAGCAGCGCGAGGGCGTGGCTCGCCATGACGCGGTTGACGAACAGCGACTGGCGTTCAAGCGCCTCGGCAACAGAACAGGACGGGGCGTTGTCGTCAGGCACGCTGTCGTCGGCGAGTTCGGGGAAATATTCGAGTACGGTCGGAAGCCGTGCGCGAACCTTGGCGCCGGCCCGTGCGGGGCAGCCAACCAGAAACTGTCCGTCACTCGAGCGATTGCCGAGGTCCATCCAATAGGCGGGACCGTTCCGTTCATCAGCAAGCGCCGCTCCGATCGCACGGCGGGCCGAGGCCGTGTCGACACAGGTGATGAGGATATCGGCGCCGTCGACGCCGACCTTGCCGGGCGCGCGTCCGTGAACCGCCTTCCAGGCGAGGCCATGCGCAAGGTTGATGCGCTCGATGAGCGTCCGCGCCTTTGAATTGCCGAGATCGCAGCGAAAGAAGGGCTGCCGGCCGAGATTGGCCTCGGTGACGATATCGTCGTCGACCACGGTGACGTGCAGCGATCGCGAGGAGATCTCGCGCAGCGCCATGTCGAGCGAGGCGAGTCCCATAAGCATCTGCGCGCCGTTGCCGCCGCAGCCTATGAGCAGAACCTTGAGCGTGCGGTCGCCGAATGCGGCTGGAAGATAGTGGCGGGCGCTGGTGTCAGGCGGCATGATGGTCTCCTGCAAATGGGCTGCGCGGCAGCGGCAGGAACATGCCGCCGGCGCAGAGGCGCGACGCTCTTGTGGGACCGTCGAGCTGGTCCAACCGGCCGAACACGAGCGATATCTTCGTCGCGTGCGCGTCGTCGGCATCGTCGGTGGCGCTGAAGAAGGCCGGCCCGGTGCCATGGCTATGGATGTCGCAGATCATGTGCCAATCGGGCGGCAGGACCGGCGTGCGATAGACAAGGCGCGAGGGCGTGGCCTCGTCGATGACGGGAAAGTCCAGGGCGAACTCGCGCGAGGCCTCGTTCCAGAGAATAAAAGCCGCGCTTTCATTCGGTAGGGCCGCGCGCAGCGACTCGAGGACTGATGTGAGGAATCCCGCGGGGATGAACCCGCAGCGCAGGTCTGCCTTTGGGCCGCCGACGCTACCATAAGGCAGGTGCGCCGCAATCGGCCGTGTGACCGGAATGTCGAGCGCGAGCCATGGACGGCGCAGGATCAGGAGGACGCCATCCGTCCCGACAGCGAGGCCGCGCCCGACCCGAGCGGCGCGTAGTGCGTCGAGCGCCGGCGATCCGCCATGCAGCGGGACCGGATAGCAGGGCACATCGGCAAGGAGCGCGGCAGCCGTGGGATCGTCGGCGAGCAAGGCGGTCATTTCGCGCCTCCGATGATTCTGCCAACGGTTACTGGTTCGGTCGATGAGCGCCGTCCCTGCCGGGCGCCGGCGCCAAACGGCTTGAGGCGCTTGATCGGAAAGCGCTTCGCACGGCGGGCGGCAAGACCGTCCCAGAGCCGGACGAGGCCGCCCTTGCCGCTGATGGTGAACTCCTGTCCCGGATTTGGGTGCGTCGACCAACTGTCGAACACCGCCCGCTCGAACTCCGGGATGGACGAAATGGCGAGCGCGCGCGGTGTCGGGATATTGCCCCAGCAAAGCGATCCATTGACGAAGACGTTGAGGATCGGTGAGTGCAGCACGCGCGTGTCGGCGGTCGGACGCTCGTTCACGGGCAGCGCGTAGACACCGAGGCGCGACCCGGTGGCGATGAACAGATGTGCGGGATAGGGCACCGGCACGACCGTTCGTTCCGTCAGGACCTGAAGCCCCGCCAAACGCGTCGACAGGTTGAAATAGGCGGGGCGCACCTGTTCGGGAACCCACCAGACAAGCATGTCGGGGTGAGCGACCAGTATGTTTTCGGGCAGGAGTTCGGGTCGGACTGTCCGCCCGAGGGCTTCGGTCCATTGCCGCAGATGCGCGCGAGAGAGCGGAACGCCCGCGGCTATCGTCGGCCGGCCCTCGTCGTCATGCTCGACCGCGTGCATGCTGGCGAACGCCCCCGCATCCCCGCGGTGGGCACCATAGGAGCTGAAATTGCGCGGCCCTTCGCTGCGGTAGAGCAGGATCGCGCCCCTCAGGACCAGGCCGCCGCCAGCGGCTTCGAACTGGGTAGAATGTTCGGACATTGGACACCTCAGAGTTTGGCTGGATCGACCTGGATCAGCTCTTGTGCTGCGAGCAGGAATTCCGCGCCGAGCCGTACGGACGCGAACCAGTCGTCGATGTGGTGTGCATCCCGCAGCGGGCACAGCCCGGCGACCTCCATGAAGCCCATCTCCATGCCGTTGCGGGCGACATCATCGAGTTCGCGCGCGAAGTGATCGAAGGGAACGAGCGTGAGCGGCGGAAGGGACGAGCATTCCTCGATGCCGGGGATATAGTCGTAGGCGACCTCGAGATCGAAGTCCCATGCGTTGCGTTCGGGCCGGAGAGAGCCGACAGCTTTGTGCGCGGCGTGAAATCTCTTGAGTTTCTGCCGCAGGCCTGATGGGAGCCGCGCTGAAGGCGCCGCGTTTTCCTTGATCATCCATTCGGGCCGACGCGCGTTCATTTCGGACGGCAGCGTAAGTTCGTCGAGCTCGTCCGCGTCCGCGCCGTGATAGGCTATCAGGCTTTGCCGCGCGCGTTCGTCGTCGGTCTCGCCATCCCAATAGTAGATAGATATCTCGTTGAAGAGATCCTCGTAGCTGAAGATCGGAAGGACGCGGCCGAGGCACTGCTCGAGCGCCCTGTATGCGGCGGCGCGCCAGGGAATGGGCGCATCGCCGGTTTCGATCCATCCCAGTTCGATCTGGCCCAAGTTCTGGCAGATCACGGCAATCGCCGGCGTGCCGTCCCCCTCCTTGAGAATGACGGCGACCCTGAAGTCGGCGATTTCGATGGGATCGAGGATCTCGAGCACGGCGGCGTTGAAAATGCCTTCGATATGCTGACGGGCCGCGGCGCGCGTGTATAATCCCGACGACGCTTCCCGCGCGGCGACCCAGCGGCCGATCAGCTTGTGATGCGGCGGCAGCGGCGCATCGAATATCGCGGGGACATCCGCCGAGATCGCGACGGCGCGCCCCGCGAGGTCAGCCGAGCGGCGGGAGGGGCAAGCCGGCCGGGCATGCAAGCGGTTCCGGGGTTTCGCGGTTCCCGTCATAGGGGTCGGAGAGGATCCGCGCATGGAGCGCCTTGGCCTGACTGCTGCAGGCAGGTTGGGAGATATCAGCCGAGTTGCCATCGTTCTCGATCCATTCGATGAGGCTTTTGCGGGGTGCGGCCGGGATAGCCGCGCGTTTAGCGTGCGGCATGGGTCAGCCCTTGGTGCCGACCGCGCGGCGATATTCGGTCACGTGCGCCGTGCCCGAAACGCCGACGTCGATCATCTCGGCGTTTGTTATCGCCGGGTAGAGGGTGGCGTGATAGGCGCGCAGGGCATCCGGGTCACCCGCGAGATGCGGCGGCACCGGAAGGTCGATACCGTCGTAGCGATAGGCGCGCGTGAGTTGATTAACCTGCATATGAGATCTCCGGGTTGGTGATGAGGGAACGGGTCGAGCGGATCGGCTCAGAACAGGGTGGCGGGTTCATCTGCCTTGGCGTCAGCCGGGGGACTGGTCGGCGTCTCGATCTTCGGAGGGCTGGTCGGAGCGGGCGGCTTGGTCGCCGCAGCCTTGGCGGCCTTTGCCTTCGCAGCTTCCGCCGCGGCGGCCCTGGCGTCTTCGTCCGCCTGCCGCTGCTCGGCAATCTGGTCCGCGAGCGTCCTGCGCGTGGCGATGAGCTGGCCGAGCGCGCCGTTCGCGCCGCGCGCCAATTCGGCATCGATCTCCTCGGCGCTGGCCGTGATCGAGATTGGCCGGGTCTCGCTGCCGTCGAGCGCGGCAGACTTTGGGCCCGCCTTACGCGGAATGATCGTCAGGGTGACGGTCTCGTCGGGTCCGGCGACCATGTCGAGACCGAGCGAATAGCGGACGAGCAGCGGGAGCAGGCTTGTAACAAGCATGTCGGTATCCTTTGTCTGGGAGTGTGGGGAAGCCGGTCAGGCAGCGAGTTCCGCGATCGGCGCTTCGGCCTGGTGGGCACCGCGGTCCGGGGGCGCACCATAAGTGCCGTCGAGGGTAATGGCGCTCGGCAGGCGCCCGGCCCAATCGAAGCCGATCCGATTGAGCATGCCGGTAATCAGCTCGGGCTTCTTTGAGGCGAGCATCTTCGCGAACCGCTTCTCGCCTACATGTGCGACAAGGCCGCATTCCTGGGCGATGAATTTGAGCTCGCCCTTCGTGTATCGCTCGAGAAACGACTGATCGACCTGCCAGCTTGGCCGAAGGTCGACCTCGAACATCCTGGCGAGATCGGCGACATGGCCGAAACTGACCACATCCTTGGCGTAGGCGGCGCCGATGACGGACAGCACATTCGCCGCGCGGGCGTCGGGCAGCGCGCGGATCGCGGTGATCTGGGCGCTGTAGTCGAGCTCCGGAAACTCGGGGCCGACCAGCAGGCCGGCGCGCGACGTCAGCGTATTGGACTTGATCTGCGAGAGCGTGCCCGACATCGCCGCGACAAGGATGGTCGTGCGAGCCTGCTCGGCATTGCCGGCGAGCGCCCGGGCAAGCGCGGTTCGCCACATCGCCTCGCGAAGCTCGGTGGTGCGGGCTGCGATCGACCTGGCGGTGACAGCTGGCTTGTCCGCCGCACTGGCGCTGGTTGCGGGCTTGACCGGGGCGGCGGGCGTCGCGGCGCGCGTACCGGCGCCATCCAAGTTCAAGGTGGTAGCGTCGGAACGCGGCTGAGTGTCGGGCGATGACGTGGTGTCCTCGATCCCATCACTATGATCGTCACCGTCGTCCGTCTCGACGGGGGGTGGAGCCGCGGCCCGTGCGGCCTTCGCGGCGCGTTCTTCCTGTTCGAAACGGATCACCTCGGCGGCTTCGGTCTTGAGTTCGAAGCACGCCGCGTTGGTGCAATAGCCGTCGTCGACATGAGTTTCGAAAAGCGCGCGCTGCGTGGCCGAGTTGAACGGGCAGCTCGTGCATTCACTTTTGTCGAAGCGCGCGCCGCCGAGATGCTGCGTGACGCGCATAAGCAGTTCGCGCGTCTTGTTCACATCGAGAGCGGCTTTCAGGATCGTATCGAGGGCCTTGTCCTGCTTGTCGCCGGGAACCGCAGCGAGCAGTTCAGCATGGCCGAGCTTGATCCGGCGTTCGTCGAGCGCGGTTTTGACCACCTCGGAGAGATTGGCGAGCGCAAGGCGGCGATCGAACTTATCGCGCGACCATCCGAGCCGCCGTATGGCCTCGGCCCGGTCGCCCTGGCACGCGGCAAGGTAGCGGACAGCGGCATCCGCCTGCTCGGTCTCGGAAGGATCGTCACGATCGTCGTTCTCGGCGATCGCGGCTTCGAGGGCTTCCTGGTCCGTCATCTCGCGGATGATGACTGGCACTTCGCCGTCGGCGCCGTAGACCTCTAGCCCCGCCCGGTAACGGCGCTCTCCGCAGACGATGGCGAAGACGTCGGCTCTCGGGCGGAGCAATATGGGCTGAATAATGCCGCGCAGCCGGATCGAGGCGACCATTTCCTCGTGCTTTTTCCGGTCGAAGTAGCGGCGGGGATTGTCGCCCTTCACGATTCTGGATAGCGACAGTGTGGCGGGATAGCTCTGTTGTGGCGAGGTCAAGGCTCGTCTCCTTGTGGAATTTGGCGGGCTGATCAGAGCCGCCTCGGCGTCCCGCCGCGCGTGCCTGAATGTGCGGATCGCAGCCGACCGTCAGGCCACCTGCTCCAACCACCTCCTTCCCTCTCTCCCTTCTGCGCGATGCAGGTCGTTCCAGTCGTTGAAGCCGCCGCCGGGAAACCTGGTCTCGATCACAAGACCCGGCCGCGTGTGCGCCTGCCGGGCGCGTCGCGCGCAACGGCGACCCGGAGGATCATCGTCAGGGAGGAGAATAAGATGCTCGACCCGCTCGGGTATTGTGACCAGAGGCAAGCGATCGGACCCCAACGCGGCCCAAACCGGAATGCCCAGCCGAAGATGCGCGGACCATGCGGTCTCCCACCCCTCAGCGAGGCCGAGCACGGAAGTTGCGGTACCAAAGCGAACCGCGCCGCCGAGGGGTCGGCCCAGCAGCCGTTTCGGGGGATCGAGGTCGGCGATCGGCAGACCAGTGCGAGGATCGAGGAAGAGCCGCTCCAGAGCTATGACGCCGGTATCGCACTCCACAGCGGCAAGCAGCGCGGGGCGGAAGCAGACGTTTTCCCCGCGCCCGTAGGGAACCCGATCGTGATAGCGGAGCGAGGGATACGAACCAGCCAGTCTGCGAGATGCGAGATAAACTTCGGCCGGTGTATCGCCAATCGGACCGGCTTCCCTCCAGAGAGAGCGTATCCGTCCCGAGAGTTGGCGCTCTTGCCCATCGGGCATGGTGCGACCGCCTTCGTTCGAAGGGATGCGGTGCTGGTCACCGCGAAGCGCGCGAATGACTTCGATGGTGGAGCACCCCGCAAAGCATTTGAACAGGATACCGCGTTCACCGACCCGGACAGAAAGGCTCGGGCGATGATCGTCATGGGCGGGGCAACGGCACATTGCACCCGATGGCTTCCATTCGCCGCCCAGGGATTTGACGATGCTGGCGGCGGCCGCATGCAAGCGGGGATCGGCGCTGGTCCGCGAAAGGGCCATGAGAAAAACTCCAGCTGAAGGCTATCCTCCAACCCAAGCCCCCTCCCCTTCCGGAATGGTGACGCGACGTGAGATCAGGAGGTCTGTGACAGACAGCGAAGCGAACCTTCCGCACAGTCCGCACCTCGTGTGATCTCGATTGAAGAATGGATGGTCCTACTGCGGAAGGAAGTCCGACGGGAGTTCGCCGCAGCTAGGCCTTGTCCGCCTGGTATGTCCGTGCGAATATTCCGACATGCCATGAGCAAGCGATCCGGAGTAATCTATGGCCGAACTGGAAAGGAAGCTGACGCCGGAAATGCGGCAGACGATTGATGAGCCAAATCCTACGGTTTTGGCGATAGAAAAGCTTATCCATGCCGCAAAAGGTGATGACAAAGCGATCGAAACAATTGTGCGCGGATACATCCGCAACGCCATATATGTCTTTCAGCGCCATATGGTGGCGAGCGCTCTTCGTGATCTCGATCTGACAAAGGATGATCTCAGTGAGGATCTGGTGGCGCAGATTGTCGCGGATACGGGAGAATATATGGGCAAGTTTCGAGACTGGCTTCTCCTCGAGTTGAATCACGCCAACGGAACGCCAAAGACGACAAACTAGTGGGCGATCCGACTCAAAGGACAGGCAAGGTGAAGAGACCGATGATCGAACTTGATCCAAGTGTTGCCGACGAAGTGCCTTGGTCGGACAACATCACGCCCTATGACGATCAGCATACCATCACATATTTCCGGCTATTGGGCGCCGACGTCGCGGGCGCGGATTGGCAAGAGGTTGCCCGGTCGTGCTACACCGTGATCCGATCGCCGAGCCGGAGCGGACTCTGCATTGCTGGAAAGATCATCTGCGCCGCGCGAAGTGGATGACGGAGGTCGGCTATTGCAGAATTCTGGCCCAGCAGCGGGAGACGCTGCAATAACCCACCAGTCGCTATTCGGTATCTTGACACGTCCCCCAATATCGAGGTGCCAAGAATCGTTGTCTCAATGGCGGAGCGGCCTCGTCGGGGGTGGCGTTCCACGAAATTCATCAAAGGCGAAATCGTCGCCCAATGCGTAACGACGTAGCGGATCATCTGCTGTCACGCGGCTCGCCAGTACCTCGCGCTCGGTCACATAACGCAGCCGGCTCCAGTCCAGCACGCCGTCGACAAGGCTTTCGGCGCGCAGGAAATCCATATCTGGTCCTGCCGGTGGAGCGAAGGCTTCAAGATTACCACCTGCATCTTCGAGATGCGCTGCCACCAGATCGCATATAAAATTGAATATCCGCATGAGGCCAAGCCGACTCTGCTCATCGGTGATCGCTTCATGCAGCACCTATACCTCATTACGGAATGCGGGGCGCGGGACCGCATCTCCTTCGCCATAGGACATGAGCCGATCCCAAAGATCGATGACGCGTTGATCCATCGTTTGTCCTTCCGGCCAGATTGTACGACCAGGCAGTTAGAAGGCACCGTTGGGCAAAGGAAATTCGGTCCGTTTGTCCTCGAGATAGCGTGCCCTTCGAATTCGTTCTTTCGCTGCCTGCGCCGACACTCCGCAGCGCTTGGCCACCTGTTCGTAAGTCAGATTCTCGCGCTGCTTCGTCTCGCGGAGATGCACGTCGAACGCATGGCTACGCCTATACGCGTTAAGCTCACGGTCCACAGCGGCAAGACCGCCCTCCGGGTCCCGAAAGAAATGTGCCGGCACGGCCGATTGTCCGGGAAGTCGAGCACTAAAACCCCAGCCATAGCGCTTCATGATCCTGGCAAGATCATAATAGGAGATCCGGCCAAATCCGCCGATCAACACGAGGCTTTCGTGCGATCGGGTCGCTACATTGCTGAGGCGCAACGTCTCACCGCCAAGGTCGAAGGCTGCATCGTGTATCAGGCAGTTGCGTGTGCGGGGTAGGATAAGGTGCCAGGCGGCTAAGGCCTCGATCGCCGGGTCGGCTCTACCTGAAGGTTCAAGGTCGGCATCGCACGGTGGTGACAGTGGCTCTCGATCAACCGCGTCCAGAATATTGTTTGCCATTGTGAGAATGGCACGTCGTTCTGTCCGCGATTGCCCGTTGAGCAGCCGCGCGATGTCGCGTGCGAGTTTACTGCGACTGAACTCTATAGCATCTTCCGCATTCATGCATTCCTCCGCCGATCCAAATATCAGATCGGCATGCCATATCCGTTCTGACGAATAGATGATTATCGCCATACACGGACAAAACCTTACCATGGCCACCCGCCAGCGCTCCACCGCGGGTTCTTATCATCGCCTCCAATATGTGGAAGCGGCAGGGAGGTCGCCGATCAGAGTGCAGAATGGCACGTTATTCCAACGGCTTGCAGTCCTGTGAAGTCGGTCCATCATTGCAACTGCAAGCGCAATCCCGACAGGTTTCGGCGTAGCCGAGCAAAAGGGCGCTAAAACAGGCATCCATCTTCTTGCGGCCCTCCGACGTGAACCGCACATTGACCCGGCGTCCATCGGAAGGGTCAGGCATCCGCTCGACAATGTTCTGCTCCTCCATCACCGCCAGGCACCGACGGCCCGTCATCTCGGATGCTTTGGACGCAAGCCACAAGCTGGTTAGAGATGTCTTCAGGCCCTGACTTTCGCGCCAGTAGAGGTCGAGAAGCATCTCACTTCCAGGATCTGAGCAGAGTGAGCCGAACGTTGCTGTCGACGTCGCTCTTGCCTTGATGATCGACCTGCAAAGAGGCGCGAAAACGGCTGGGCGACCGTGCTCGTCCAGCATAGGTTCAATTTGAGCATCGTGTTTCATGGGCATCGCTCTCCGTCCCATCGCGAGTATCATCGCGCGAACCGCGTCGATGTCCCGCTCTTGATTGTCCCCCACTGTATGGAACGGAATGTTCCAAGGGCATCATGCACGAATTCCATCGTGCGGCAATGTGTCGTTATGAGGGGATATTCGCTATGGATGTGGTTAACATCGCGAGACATTTTCGCTGATCTCGTCCGCAGATTGGCACGGTGGCTCATCAGCGCCTGACAAGACGTGCGACGTCGAACCAGCGCATTAGCTTGAACTTTCAGATGCGACGCGTTAGCTGGCTTTTCAGCGCCACGGGTCGGCGTGCTCCGTGGCACATTTCGTGGCACATTTAGGGTAATGGAGGGTAATCTAGGGCAAGCTGACTATTGAAAAATAGTGGTTTATTTCCCCTCCGATCCCCTGTAGTGTCCCCAAAATCCGGTTCGATTCCCGTAGGGGTCACCAGACTGTCGTGGCAGTCTCCAGCGGTCGAAATTTGCCCTCCCAAAAGGAGGGCATTTTTCGACAATTCCTCAAGCATTCCAAAAGGTTCGCGAAACCCAACGGACAGGCTTCCATCGGCCCAGGAACAGTTGCTGAGGACCAGGTTTAGAGCCCTGCGCTTGTGGCCCACAGCCATGTCCGCGAATCCCTTGTGCGCCGTGCGAACGACGTCGAGCAAGGCGATGCTGTCGTCGACATAGGCATCGTCGGCATTGCTGAGCAGCTCCAATCCCCGGATCGCGCGGGCGCGCTCATCGCGCCAGGTGACGGAGATGCGGTCGTGGAACTCCGCCGTGATCCGACCTTCGACCTTGTCGAGATAAATCATGTCCAGTCGGTCCTGGAGTTGGCTGGCTTCCGCGATGAGTTTCTCTTTCCTCGCTTCCCGATCCCGGCGCTCGTCGGCATGACCTTCACGCAGGGCGCGCTGCACCAGGCCGAACACCTCGTCGTCGAGGCGGAGGCGTGCGAGCACGTTCTCGAAATACGTGTCGAGGATTTCCTGCCGCACATAGGGTTCCGGGCATTTCCCTTTGAAGCCGGTGCAGTGGTAGTAGATGTATTTCTTCTTCTTGAGTTCCGCGACGATCGCGCAGCCGCAATGCCCGCAGGTCATCAACCCGGTGTAGGTAAACTCGACCGGCTTGGCGCGCAGATTGGCGGCGCTGCGGCCGTCGATGATCTCCTGGGCGTTCTCCCAAGTTTCGAGCGAGATGATCGGAGCGTGCAATCCGCGGTACAGCTTGCCGTTCCACTCGTATGAGCCCGTGTAGATGCGATTCCTGAGGACATAAAGAAGCGTGCTGGTCCCGACCGGCTTGCCGCTCCTGCGATATTTCAAGCCGAGTTCGCGCGCCTTCCCGGCAAGTTCCTTCATCGAGTAGTTGCCCGTCCCGCACAGGTCGAACAGTTGGACGATGATCGGTGCCGTCTCCGGGTCGATCTCGATGACCTTCTTGCCGACGTCGTTTCGCACGTTGCGATATCCAAGCGGCGCCAATGTCGGCCAATAGCCCTGCGCCGCCTTCTCATTCATGCCCTTTCGGGCTTCTTCCGAGAGATTATCGATGTAGTTCTTCGCCATCAGCACCTTGATGCCGTGCATGAACTTTTCCGAAGATCTAGACTCGGCGGACAGGACCACGCCTTCCTTGACGAGATGGACTTCGACATCCAACTCGTCGAGTGTCACATAGTCCTTGAAGTTGCGGTAGAGCCTGTCGGTCTTCTCGACGAGGATGATGCGAACCGTCGGATGCCGGCGCAGATAGGCGAGCATGGCTTCGAATTCCGTGCGTCCCGCCTTCTTCGCGGTTTCGACGTCGATATGCTCGGAGACGACGTTGATGTCGTTCAACGCGGCATATTCTTGCAGCAGCTTGATCTGCGCCGGGATCGAGAAGCCTTCGCGTTCCTGGTCCGCGGTGGACACCCGCGCATAGAGGACGGCTTTACGCGCGGCGAACGCATCGACCGCGCGTTTGACTTTCCGTTTCGGTGCTGTCCGCGGCCTCGCCATTTTTCAAAACTCCTCACTGAATGCCTGGACCCAATCCTCCTCCACCTCCAGGTATGAAAGATACGCGTCCCCGGCGGGCGAGCGCAGAAACGTCGCCCTGCTCATGTTCCCTGTTTATTCCGGTTCAGACGCCGGGGGTCAAGTCGCTGTTCGACTCCAACGCCGATAGCTTTGTCTGTTTCTCAGCCGATCATTTCTTCCTCCGCTGCGAGTGCGCTTTGTCCAGTTTCGCCGCCTGGGCGTGATCGCCCGCGAGCGTGTAGTAGTCCGCGAGGTCACCGAGCAGTGCCCGCGCCTCGTCCTCCGACACGTCCCGGCCGAGCCGGCGCGCAAAGATCACCTTGGCGTCGGCAATCAGTTCTTTCGAGAACTTGTCCCTGCGTGTGCTTCGCGGCTCGTGAAGGTCGATTGGCCGCTCTTCGGCCGAATTGGAGGATCCGGGTTGCGGGCGGACGACCGCGCTCGAGATGCCGGGTCGCGCTTTTCCCTTTTGGCTGGAAGGAGCAGTCGACAGATCGGCCGGATCATCGACGGGGCCATATCGGGTATGAGGCGATCTGGAGCGCCTCATCGGACCGGTGCCGTGATCCTGCACCCGGAAGGCGTGCGGGTTGCGGTCCTAGGCCGGAGCGCCTTCAAGAGAACGGGATAGTGGTAGGTGCCGATTGCGCTCGGCGACTCGCGAGGCACCGCTACGACCGTGGGTCTGCATTTCGTCCCGCCCCCGACGACAGTTTGAAACAGGTGCCGACGCTGTTCATTTCACGTCCCACCAGCCCGGCCTCATCTCCTCCGTCACCAACCTGATCGTGGACTCTGCCACCAGATCGACGCACGCGCGCTCCACTGCTTCAAGATCAGTATGAAGGAGCAATCGTGGAACCGGCATGCGCTGCGCCATGAACAGGACGGGCAACACGATGTTGCTGGCCGGAAGCCCGAGGCGGATCGTGGCGGCCAGATGATCGTCAAGCCGGGCGCCCTGGTTTCCGGCTTCGATCTCCCGCAGCCAGCGCAGGCTCACGCCGATGGCATCGGCCAATTCCACCTGCTTTATCTGCCGGCGTCGGCGCTCTTCCCTGATGCGTTCGCCCGAGATTTGCTTGACCAGCCGGAAGCCTGAAAAATCGGCTGCGATAAGTTCGTCAGTCTGAGACATCCTGCTCTCCCTTCTGGAGAATGCGTTCCGCCACCTACCCCCAACATGAGTGAATAGGTGGGGAAACAAAAATCCCGCAATAGGAAATGGTCTCAGAAATTGGCGGCAATAATGTTCACAAAATCGGATCAATAGGAACAATCGTTCCGATCTTGTCCAAGACATCCCGATAGTGAATATTTCATCCAAACCACGCACAATTTAACTAAATTGCACCTCAGGTAAGTTTGTTGATCTGTAGCGGCAGATCATTGCCGGTCGCTATTGCGCCGAATCGGAAACACTTTCATCCACTGACTGTCCGCGGCGACCAGCGAGATTCGCAGCTCACCCCGACACACAAACATCAGATCCGGCGCTTCGGGCGCCGAACAGGGAGTCGTGCATGATGAAGCCGATTACCAGCGCGATGGCTGCCGCCCTCGCACTATGGACGGGAAGCTTTCCCGCGCATGCCAAAGCCGTGCGACCGCCCCCCGCACAGCGCCTGGAAAGCCATATCGTCCAGACTCCGGCAGGGTTCGCAATCTGCACCTGCGGCTCATCTTGCGCAGCGACCGCCGACAAGCGACCCGAGCCGATCCGGATTGGCGCGAACGTCCGCCTCGACCCCGCGCTCGTGGAGCGCGCCGCGCGGGCCAGAGAGGAAATCCGCCATGCGCGCTAACTGCTTCCACACGATCTGCGCGGTCTTCGCGCTCGGCGCCGCCGCTCCGGTGATCGCCCAGGCCCAGACCGATCCGGCGCTCGAAGCCGCGCTCGATGAAGCGCAGCAGCAACTCCAGCAGACCTTCACCAATCTCACCTTCGAGGATTTCGGGCCGTCCCCGGTGAAGGGTCCGATCTACCAGGCGAGCGCTGGCGGCCGCATCATCTATTATGCGCCCGAAAGCGAACATCTGCTGTTCGCGGCCGTCTATGACAGCAACGGCCTCAATCTCACGGCGCTGGCGCAGGACGCCGCCGCCCGGCGCAAGCTTGCCGGCATCGATACCAGCAAGGCCCTTGCGATCGGTCCCGTGGGCGCTCCGCAGGTCATCGAGTTCACCGATCCCGACTGCCCCTACTGCCGGGCGCTCGATCGCTTCTGGGCGGCCAAGGCGGCCGAGGGCAAACCGGTTCGGCGCCTGATCTTCTTCGTCAGCGGCATCCATCCGGAAGCCGCCGCGAAAGGCGAGCATATCCATTGCTCGCCCGACAAGGAGGCGGCCTTCCACGCGATCTATTCCGGCGCGGCCCCCGACCAGCTCCGGCAATGTGCCGAGGGTGCGGCCAGGATCAAGGCCGACGCAGCGGTGGTCAGCAAGATCGGCGTCAGCGGCACGCCGACCATCATCGCGGACGGCAAGCTGGTATCCGGGTTCCAGCAGGCGGAGCTGGAGGAGTTCCTCTCCAGCCACCAGGCGCAGGCCAATGCCGCGCGCTGAGGGTTCCCAATACCCGTTCATGGCGGCCGCGCGCGGGTCCCTGCCTCTGCCTCGCGCGGACGGCGACACGCGGCGGACCGGGATGCCGGCGGCCATGGCCCATTCGGGCCGTCCAGCCATGCCGTCGGCCGACAGCGATCACGATCGATGCCGGCAGGCAGTCACGCGGACGGCCCAACTTCGCAGGAGCATCTATATGTTGAGGACCATCGGCAGACAGACCGTCGCCGTCGCCAATGTCGGCATCCCTTTGACCGCGCTCGCCTTGCTTGGCGCCGGAGGGGCTCATGCCTTCTCCGCACCGGCGGCGGGCGACCTTGGCTACGACATCTACGATATCGTCGTGAACCAGGGCGTCAAAGGCCCGCTCGGCTTCGTCGGTGGCGTCGCGGCCTTTCTGTTCGGCGTGAGCAGGCTGTTCAGCAATATCATGATCGGCATCCCGACCATCGTCGCCGCCGTCTGCCTGATCAAGGCGGACTCGATCCTCCAGACCTTCGGAATGGTGATCTGAACCTCCCGTCCGCGCGGTGCCGATAAAGGCGCGCGCGGACACCCCCGGACCTGGGCGCGCAGGCGCCCCGGTGAACCCTCCCGCGAAGTCCAATCCGCTTCTGCAGGACGGTTGTGAAGCAAGAGGAGAAGGTGCGTGGACGAGCGACTGCCCCAATATCTGCACAAGCCGGTCCAGATCCTGTGGTTTGGCTCGGACGAGTTCGTGCTGGTGATCACGGTCATCTTCGTCGCGGTCATCGTCGGCGGAATGCTCGGTTGGGCGCTCGTCGCGGGCCTTCTCCTTTTCGTCCCCTGGCTGCGCACCAAGCCGCGCGGGTTCATCCCGCACCTGGCCTGGCGCTGGGGCCTCATCGCTTTCCGCAACTATCCGGGTCCGACGCAGACCCGCTTCTTCGAGTGAGCGCGCCCGTGTTCCGTCGATCATCCCGCACGCCGACCGATCCGCTGCTCGGCAAGCCCGCCAGCTTCGGCATCCACCGCTACATCCAGGGGTCGAGCAACCTGTTCGAGGAGAACCGGCTGCTCAAGCTCGCCGTAGTCGGCCTGTTCGGCATCACTGCGGTGCTCGGCACGCTGATCTACACCTCGAACCAGAACACGCGCACCGTCGTGGTCCCGTTCGCCGCGAGCGGCGATCTCTATGTGACGGGCAGCAAGCCGTCCGAGGCCTATCTGCGCACGATCACGCGCAACATGGTCTCGCTCTCGGGCACCTATTCGGCCTATTCGGCGGACCGGCAGTTCCAGGAACTGCTGAGCATCACCCATCCTTCGGCCTACAACAGCCTGCGCGACAGCCTCAACCGGCTGCTCGACGAGCTGGCCGACAATCCGACGCTTTCGATCGCGACCTATATCCGTCCCGATCAGCCGGTGACCTGGACCGACCGCGAGATTCTCGTGCCGGTCGAGAAGGTCCGGGTGATCGGCGGCGTGATCCGCAAGTTCCGGGGCAATCTGCGGATTCGCTACGCGATCGACAATGGCCGCTTCTGGCTGATCGCCCTTTCCGAGGAAAACTTCGATGCCAATCCCCGTTAAGCGGCTGCTGGCGCTCGGCCTCGCGCTCGCACCGCTCCCGGCGGCGGCGCAGACGATCGTCGCGCTGCCCGACCAGACCAGCACGATCCGCCTGTCCAACCGCGACATCAACCATGTCATCTGCGCGGGCGGCGAGATCGAGGATGTGAAATTCTCCGCCGAGAAGGCGATCGCGGTAGAACGTGCCGGGTCCGATGCCTGGATCAAGTTCCTCGTTCGCGAGATCGACGATGCCGGCGCGGTGACGCGCACCTTCGTCACGGTCCCGTCCGAGTTCTTCATCAGCTGCAATGGCGCGGTCTATGCGCTCTACGCGGAACCCTCGGACATTCCCGCGCAGACCGTGATGCTCCAGCCCGGCACAAGCCAGCGCGCGCGGGCCAACGAGGATCTGCTCGGCCCGCTGGTCGAGGAAGAGCGCGCCGTCTCCATCACCCTGTCGATGCTCCAGGACCGCATACCGGGAAGTTTCACCCCGGTCGCGCCGCGAGCCGGCAATATCCGTCTCGCCGCTTTACCCGGCGCCGCGATCGATGAGCGCAAGCGCATCGATATCGAAGGATCGGGGCTTTCGGCATCCGAATATCTGGTCACGGTGGCAAGCGACGCGACGCTCGACGAGCATAGCTTCCTCGATTCCGCGCTCGGCGCCAACATCTTCGCGGTCACGCTCGACCGGACGACGTTGCAGGCCGGAGAGACCGCGCGCCTCATCGTCGTGCGCCGGGGAGCGACCCAGTGAGCGGCGCGGACGATCCCGCCGGCCCGGCCGACCTCGGCGGCGCAACCGGCAGCTACCGGGAGCACCTCGCCGCGCAGGCGCGCGCCGATGCGCCGACGGCGGAGCGCGGCCCCGCCTTGCTCGACATGCGGGCACGCTGGGCCTCGTTCAATTCGCGGCAGCAACTTCGCCTCAAACAACTGGGCGTCGCGGGCGCTGTCGGGCTGCTCGGCGTCGGGCTCTATTTCGCGAGCGGCGACACCACGCAGGATACCGAAGCGCCGGCCGCCTCGAAGCTCGATATGGGCGCCGGCCTTCGCGGCGACAGCCTCGAAATCAAGCTGCGCGGAGACCTGAAGAAGATCCTCGACGGCCAGACGCTGCTCGGCGATCGCGTCACCGCGATCGAGGAAGGCAAGATCGGCCCCGGTAGCGCCGGCGCAGGCGGAGGCGATCTTCCGCCCGCCCTTCCGGGCGATGTCCCCGAGTTTCCGCCGTCGCCGGATACGAGCGATCTCGACCCGTCCGTCACCGCGCCGCCCGCGATTCCCTCAGCGCCGCCCGCGCCGCCCGCTCCCCCGGTCGAGAAAACGGTTGGCGCGATCGGCGGCGCGACCAGCCCGGTCGCGGCCGGCGACGCGGCGGCGGGCGCTAAAAAAAAGACCCGGACGATCTATTTGCCGCCTGGTTTCATGAAGGCGCGGCTGCTGACCGGGATCGACGCGCTGGCGAGCCGCGACGCGACCAGCAATCCCGAACCGCTGATCGCCCGCGTGCAGGCGCCCGCCGTACTCCCCAATGACGTCAAGGCCAATCTTGCCGGCTGCTTCGTCATCGGCAACGCCACCGGCAGCCTCGCCAAGGAGCGTGTCGAGGTCCAGCTCGTCTCACTCTCCTGCGTCGATTTCGACGAACGCTCGGTGGTCGATCAACCCATCAAGGGCTTCTTCGTCGACGCGGACGGGAAGAAGGGCCTGTCCGGCAAGGTCGTCACCCGTGCCGGCGCCGCGCTCGCGCGCGCCTTCATTGCGGGCACGATCACCGGCATCGCCGATACCGTCGAGAACACGGTGGGCGATGTGTCCACCTCGGCGCTGGGCTCGGTGCGCTCCTTCGACGCGGGCGATGCCGCCAAGGCCGGCATTGCCGGCGGCCTGTCCCGGTCGTCCGAGAAGCTCACCGACTTCTACCTCGATCTCGCGCGCCAGGCCGGTCCGATCGTCGAGGTCGGCGCGGCCAAGGATGTGGTCGTGGTGATCCAGGAGGGCGTGTCCCTCGAAATCAAGCCGACGGCGGGGAGCAAGTTCTGATGCGCCCGCCCATCCCCCGCCACGGAGCCAGCCCCATGCCCCACACGCAGCGCCGGCGCGCCAAGCGCGCCTCCACCTTCATCCTCTTCCTTCCCGCGCTTGCCGCGTTGGGCGGGTGCGCGACGCTCGGTTCGGTCATGTCGCCCTACAGCGAGAAATTCTCCTGCAAGAACGACGATCATGGCCAGTGCATCCACCCGGACAAGGCCTATGCCGATGCCGTCGCGGGGACGGCATCGAAGTCGGACCCCGCCGTCACGCGCGACAAGGCCAAGCTGCGCGGCCGCGCGGATACGGGCGCCGGGCGAAACCGGTCCGCGGGCCAGGGCTATGCCGGTTACCGGGAGAGCGTCTATCGCGAGCTTCAGGGGCTGATCGATCAGCCGGTCACGCCGATGCTCAAGCCCCCGCGTACGGTTCGCACGCTGATCCTGCCCTATTCGGACCAGCACCGACCCGACCGGCTCTACATGCAGCGCTATGTGTTCTCGATCCTCGAACGCCCGCAATGGGTGGTCGGCGACTATCTGGTCACCCCGCAATCCTCTTCGCTGCGCGTGCCGATCCTCGAACAGGTCCAGGAACGCGGGCCGGCCCTGGACGAGCGGCCGTGAGCGCGCTGGTCGATCAGCAGGGCGGCATGACGCTGGCGCGGCTGCGCCAGAGCGTCTCGCGCGACAGCTTCTCCGATTTCCTGCCGCTCGTGGCCTGGGTCGAGGAAGAGGACGCCTTCCTCTGCATCGACGATGGCTGGGGCTATGCGTGGGAGCTGGTGCCGTCCGCCTATATGTTCGGCCATGTCCACGAGGCGCTGCTCGGGCTGCTCAATGTTCATTTCCCCGAAGGGACCGTGCTCCAGCTTCACAGTTTCGCCGATCCGCTGATCGACGATGCGCTCGATGCCTATCTCGATTTGAAGACCCGGCCCGACCCGCTGATCCAGGCTTCAGCGCGGCGGACCTTCGATTATCTGCGCGCCGGCACCGCAGGGCTGAAGGCACTCCACGGCATTCCGATCCGCGACTTCCGCACGTTCCTCTCGGTGAAGACGCGCACGCCGATGGACAGTGACCTCAAGCGCCAGATCGAGGAGCAGCTGGCCAAGCTCGGCATTCGCCGGCTCGCGCCCGAGGAAACCGTCTCCTTCTATCGGCGCATCTTCAACGGCGTGTTCGACCATGCGCCCGGTGTGTTCTCGCAGGGCGACGCGACCCGGGCGCTGGCGATCCGCAAGCAGATCATCGACGCCGGGCCGGCCTTCGCGTTCGAGGGACCCGAAGTGTTCCTCGGCGACCAGGTCGCCCGCTGCCTGACACCCAAGTCGCCGCCGCGCCGGATCACGGCCGAGCGCGCCAATCGCCTGACCGGCGGCATGCGCGGCAGCAGCGAGGACAGCGACCAGATCGGCGGACCGTTCCTGTTCACGCTAAACGTGCTGTTCGACCATTCGGCCTTCGAGATCCACAAGCGCGCGCAGATCCTTTCGGCGCAGAAGGCCGCGGGCAGCTTCGCGGTCGAGGTCGGCAAGCAGATCGAGGAAATTGGCTGGGTTCTCGACGAGATCGGCAACAGCCGGTTCGTTTCGGTGATCCCGACCATGTGGGTGTTTGGGGAATCCCGCGCCCAGGCGCGCGAGATGGCGGCGCGCGCCAAGCGATTGTGGGAATCGGAACCGCTACCCTGGATGGTGCAGGAGGAAAGCTACCTCAATCCGATCCTGCTCGCCGCCAGCCTGCCGTTCGGCCTTTACCCCGAGAAGCGCACGATCCGGATGCTCCAGCGCGATTTCCGCGTGCCGGCGCGCGCCGCCGTGCTGATGTCGCCGATCCAGACCGATTTCCGGGGCGGCGGTCGTCCGGCGCTGCTCTATGCCGGGCGCAAGGGCCAGCTCGTCACGCTCGACCTCTTCGATCCGCGCATCAACAATTACAACTTCATCGTCTCGGCCGAGTCCGGCGCGGGCAAGAGCTTCCTGCTCAACAATCTCTGCCAGCAATATTACGCGCAGAACGCGCTGATCCGCATCATCGACATCGGCGGCAGCTACAAGAAGCTCTGCACGCTCTGCTCGGGCCGCTACATCGATCTCGGCGAAGAGCATCTCGTGCTCAACCCGTTCGATCTTGGCCTTGCCATGGACGGCGATGACCGCGAATCCGCGATCTCGATGGCGGTCGCGATCGTCGCGGAGATGGCCAATGCCGCCACGCGCAAGCCGGTCACCACCTCGGAATGGAACCTGCTGAAGTCCGCGGTGCAATGGGCGATCGACAGCGGACGGGCAGAAGCGGGGATCGATGCCGTGCGCGAATGGCTCGGCGCCTATCCCGCAAACACCGCCTCCGATCTCGACCGGGTGGATCATCTTGTGCCCGCCGCGCGCGAGTTGGCGTTCAACCTGCGCGATTTCGGGTCGGACGGCGCCTACGGCCACTATTTCAACGGCCCCAGCACCTTCGACATATCGAACGACGAGTTCGTGGTGCTCGAACTCGAACGCCTGAAAGCCATGCCCGACCTCTTCAACGTGGTCATCATGGTCGTGATCAACGCGGTCACCCAGGAACTCTATCTGTCGGCCCGCGATCGTCCCCGCTTCGTGCTGTGCGACGAGGCGGCGCAGTTCATGACGCGTCAGGAGGGACAGGATCTGTCGCGACTCGCCGAGGCGATCAGCCAGGGTTACCGCCGCGCACGCAAATATCGCGGCAGCTTCGGCATCATTCTCCAGAGCATGAACGATCTGCTGCTGTTCGGCGGCACCGGCCAGGTCATCCTCGAAAATGCCGCGACCCGGTTCCTGCTCCAGGGATCGACCTATGACAAGGCGGTCGAGAACCGGATTCTCGACTATTCGGGGTTCGTCCTCGACCTGTTGAAATCGGTCCGCAACAACAAGCCGAACTATTCCGAAGTCTTCATCGATAGCCCGCTTGGGCTCGGTATCGCCCGGCTCGTCGTCGATCCCTTCAGCTACTGGATAAACACGTCGGCGCCCGAAGAGGTCGCAGCTTTCGAGGCGCTGGTCCGCAACGGCCGCTCGCCGCTTGAAGCGGTCTGCGATCTTGCCGGCGTCGATCCCGCCGAGATCCTCACGCCCCGCGCACCCGAAGGGAGGCTGTGATGGCGACCCGCAAACCCCATGCCGACCAGCTCACGCTCGAACTCGCCCCCGGCGACGAACTCGACCGGATCATCGAGCAGCGGGCGGCCGAGATGGCCGAGGCGCAAGCAGTGATCTGGCGATTCCGGCTCATCGTGATCGAGTCGTTCATGCTCGCGGCGTTGCTCCTGGCCGCGGGCCTCGCGCTCGATCTCCCGGCCGAGAAAGTCGTGTTCGGTGCGGGCGTCGCAGGCGGCGGCTGCTTGCTGACGGGTGTCGCCCTCATCGCCCTGACGGACGCTGCGAGCCGGCTTCTCACCAAATTCCGGAGGAAGGCATGACCTACAAACCGGCCCCGTTCTACGGCGCTGAACACCTGCTCGAAATTCCGCGTCGGCCGGAGGAAACGCTTCACGAATATCTGGTCCGATCGCAGCGTGTGCTGGCCGACCGGGTGCGGATGGTCGCGCGGGGGCGAGACGCCGCCGAGTATTTCCTCGAGCTGGAGCGCGCCCGTCTCCGGCAGGACAGGATCATCCTGATCCTTGCGGGTCCGTTCATCGCTGCTGCTGCCTATGTCGGGCTCGCCCGTGCCGGGATCACGGAGTTCGCCAGGTTCGAGTTCATCGCCGGGGTGATCGCCATGGCGGGCGTTACGGGCGGAGCGTTCGTGCTCGCCTGCGCGACATTTGGTCCCAAGTTCGCCGACTGGCTCCTCTCGCTCCGGTGGCATCGCGCCATGCGCTTCATCCGGAGGCGGCGATGAACGGCATCTTCTCCGCCGCGCCCTGCCAGTCCTCGATCCGGCTGCTCGTCGGCACGCAGATGCTGATGCTGGTCCAGGCCTTCCTGCTGATCTGGTCGGGCGCCGACCTTGACGGCACTCGCCCGCTCATCTGGCTCGCGCTGCTCGTCGGCACGGCAGGCCTTGGCTGCGCGGTCTGGGGCGAGAGCCGCAATCCGCCGCCCAATTGGAGGGAGCGCCGCCGTGGACGATGAAGGCTTTCCGCATGGCTGGCATGTGGTCGCAATCCAGTCGGCATTGATCGGCGCGATGATCGTCGGCGCCTTGGTCCTCGCCGGCGCGGCGCGCGCCGAGACCTCGACCATCGGGCGCACCTGGCCGATCGCCGAGCCCGACGCGATGACCGAGATCGAGGCCGCGGTCGCAAAACAGCCCGCCAGTATCGCCCCGCGCTTCGGACCGCGATCGGCATGGAGCGCGCTCAAGGCCGCGCCGCTCGGCGTCGCCGAGAAAGACCGGGTCCGCACCGTCGTCCCGTTCTACACGCTCGATCAGGAGATCCGGCTGCCGGACGGCAAGCTGCTCTACCCCAAGGGCTTCACCTTCAATCCGCTGAGTTACGTCTCGCTGCCGCAGCGTCTCGTCATCGTCCATCCGCGCGATCTCGGCTGGGCGCTCAAGACGGCCGCGCTCACCGACTGGATCATCCTGACCGCCGGCGGCGAGGCAAAGGACGATGCCCTCTCGCTCGGCGAGAAGCATGGCCGCGCGCTGTTCATCCTCGAAGAGCGGGTGAAGGAGCGGCTCGGTCTCACCGTTGCACCCGTCATCGTACGCCAGTCCGGCCAACGCCTCGAACTCACCGAAGTCCGCCTCGAACGCAAGGGAGGCCAAGGTCTTCCCCAGGAGAAACGGCCATGACCCGCATCACCTCCGCGCTGCGCGCCGGTGCGGCCGCGCTCGCCCTCGCGCTTCTCGCCCCGGCAACGCCTGCCTATGCCTCCAAATGCGAGACCGGCACCGTGTTCAATCCGATCACCGAGGTGCGCTGGAACTGCATCTTCCCGATCACCATCGGCGGGGTGCGGATCGGCAGCCACGACAAGCTCGACAAGGCGCTCGACGCCCAGTCGGCCTCCAAGCCCCTATGCGCCTGCCGCAAGGGCGCGACCTTCTGGTTCGGGGTGAAGGTCAGCTTCTGGTCGCCCAACCGCATGATCGACGTGGTGACCGAACCGGGCTGCATGATGGCGCTGGGCGTCGACCTGATGCCGACCGGCGGCAAGCTCCAGGGCAGCCAATCGTCGATCTCGGACGGCACCAACACGACCAAGCTGTTCGCGCAGGCGCATTATTACGTCGCGCCGGTCTGGAAGATGCTCGACATGTTCACCGACCTGCCGTGCATCGAGGACGACGGGTTCGACGTCGCGATGATAACCGAGGTGCTGCCGACCTGGCAGTCGGGGACGCTCGGCGCGATCATCCAGCCCGAGGCCGTCCTGTTCGGCAATCCCGCCGCCGGGCTCGCCTGCATGGCGGACAGCGCGGCGGCCGCCGCGGGCAAGGTCATCGATCCGCTGTTCTGGTGCATGGGCTCGTGGGGCTCGACCTATCCGATCGCCGGCGACATCCATATGGGCGACCGGGTCGAGGCCTGGGCGGGCCTTGCCGCGCGCACGACCTTCATGATGGGGCGCTTGGGCGCGCTGACCATTCATTCCGAAGACGGCTGTTCGTTCAAGCCGCAGCCGATCTGGACCAAGAGCCGCTACAAGCTCCAGATCATGGAGCCCGTGAAGGGCGGCAAATGCGTCAATATCGGGCGGCCCGGCGCGCTTTGGACCAGCGGCAAGCACGCGCCCGGCAAAGACAATGCCCAGTTCATGCTCTTCGAAAAGGCGATCTGCTGCGCGGGGGTCTCCACCCCATGAGCCGATCGCTTCCCCCATGCCGCGCGCAAACCCCTGAACCGAGCTGGTCCGTCCGCCAAGGATCGCTCGATGAGGCGGCCCTGCGCGCGGCAGGAGCGGCGGTGTATCCCCCCTGCGCCGCCGCTCCACCCCCGGTCAGCACGGCCTCCCGGCTCCCCAAGGCCGGGTCGGCGGATTCCCCCCTCACCGTCGCCCCGGTCGCGGCCGTGCTGACCATTTTCGAGGGACAGGCCGTGTTTCGGATACTCTCGCCCGGATCGCCCTCGTTCCGGGCGGGAGACGTGCTGCGCTTCGCCTACGGCTCCCGCACCACCGGCAGGAGGGAGATGTGATCCGTCGCGGATTGCTCCTCATGACCGCGCTCACCGTGCTGCCGGCGCCGCTGCTCGCGCAAAGCGTCGAGGATCGCGCTCGCGCCGCCGCCGAAGCCGCGCGCGCCAAGACCTCGGACAGCGATGCGCTCCAGGAGAACTACCTGAAGCCCGGTCTCGCCGGCGAGACGATCTCGACCGTCGACAATAGCCGAAGCTTCAACCCCAATCTCGCCTGCCAGACCACGGGGACGCTGGTGGAACTGCTCGCCCAGCCCGGCTCGACTGGCGACATCAGCACACTGCGCATCTCGCGCGACAAGGACATCGACGGCACGGTCGACCAGACGCTGATGCTGCCGATGCCAGTCTCGGGCATTTGCGCCAATGGCGTGATCGCCTGCCAGCCCGGCACCTGGAACCAGTGCCGCTCCTATCGCTGGGAGGTGTCGGGCGCGGGCGACCTCAAGCTCGGCGAAGTCGAACAGACCGATCTTGCAGGCTGCTACTGCGTGAACAACAGCTGCGGCAGCAACCTTGTCTGGGGCAATATGGCCTCGGTGCTGAAGGATCTGGGCGGCGGCGTCATCGGCGCGCTGACCTCGGCCGATCCGCGTATCGGTGTCGCCCAGGCCGTGATCGACGGGCCTGTCATCCGCTATACCGGCGCCCAGTCCACCGCCTGCGCGCCGAACCCTTCGGTCGCGCAGACCGTCTATCGCGCCAATCCATCGCAGATTCAGGGCGACGCTGCGAGCGTTGCCGCCGGCAACAGCGTGTTCCAGGCGCTCAGGGGCTCGCCGGCCGGCATGGGCAAGGCAGAGCAGATGCGCGCCTGCACGATCCGGCGCGAGGTGAAGCTCGAGGCGGTGACGGTGGATGATATCATTGCGCGGACCGCGGGCGGTTATGCGACCTATGCCTATACGCCCGACACACGTTCGTTTCTGCTGGGATCGCCGCGCGACGACAGCCTGAGCGGCGGAAGCTGCCGCATCCATGATTTCCGGATGACCCTGAATGTCGGCGATCCCGATCGCCTGGTCTCGGCGCGGCTTTCGCAATATCTGTTCGACGACTGGATTCAGGTCCGCGTCGATGGTGCGCTGGTGCTGGCCGATCCGGGAGGGTGGACCGGAACAGGGCTCCCGCCGGGCCGATGCGAGCGCGGGCGGACCTGGCATGGCACTCCCAATCTCGACCTGAAGCCCTATCTGACCAAGGGCGCGCACGAAATCTGGGTGCGGGTCGCGGTCGGCGGTGAAGGCGAAGTGTCCGCCCGGATCGATGCCACGCTCGACCTGAGCTGCAATCCGGCCGAACGGGTGGTGGACCTGTGCGCCGGCTATGCCAGCGACGCCAATTGCCAGCTCTACGATGAAAGCGTCGACGGTGTTCAGATCTTCCGCAACGGCGTCGGCACCGGCCTGACGCCGCTCGCTCAGACACGCCTGTTCGAAAGCGGCGCCTGTTCGCTCAATCTCTCTCGCCCATGGTTCGAACGGGACCGCCGCTATCGCTGCACGATCGACACCGGCGTCCTCCCGCAGCCCGATCTCAGCCGCGGCGCCTATATCATCGACCATTCGACCGAGACGATGCTCGCCGACCGCGTAAAGGCGAGTGATGGCACCTATGCCACATCGTCCCGCGGCTTCGCGCTGCCCGAGCGCGGCTCCGTCCCGGCCTGCGAACCGATCTGCAAGACCCGCGCGCCCAAGCGCAATACCGAAGCCGCCGTGGATGGCGTTGTGGGCGGAAAGCAGAACGCGCCGACCGGCTGGGACACTTACTATCATGCCTGCACGGCCGACAGCGCCGGAGCCGCCTCCTGTCCGGTCGGTGACGGCGAGGAACTGGTCTCCGGCTGCGGGTGCCTCGACGATTTTCCCGAAGCCGTTGTGATGATGCAGACGGTGCGGCTCGGCGGCGCGGACATGATCTGCACCTCGGAGGCCCGCTGATGCGCGCGCTGTTTCTCAAGACCCTGTGCCTGTGCGCCGCGCTGTTCAGCGTCTGCGCGCTCGCCCCATCCCCGGTTTACGCGCAGCAACTCTGCGTCGCGGACCTCAACGGCAATGGCGATGCCGACGATCCCGGCGAGACCGCCGCCTGCGAGATCACCCCACTCGGTGACTATCAATGCCCCTTGCAAAAAGTGTCCTGCGTCCAAGAGCAAGATGGCGCCTATAGCTGCCCGCTCGGCACGCAGTTCGCCTGCCTGCCGCAGGACGGCGGCCCGGCCTGTTCGCCCAATCAGTGCGCCGACCTCACCATCACCCCGATTGAGGACGAGCCGGTGCCCGACGATCCTGGCGTCCCGGCAGATGGCGCGGTCGATGCGGACGGCGCCTGCCTCGGCAATATCGAGATCTTCTCCGGACGCGCCGCGCGCTGTCGCCCGGCGGGCCTTCGCACCACCTTCTCCAACTGCTGCAAGGACAAGGGCAAGATCGTCAAGGACGGCATGGGCGGCTCGGTCTCGTCGATCGGCACCAAGATCGCGGTCGCCAAGGGCGTGTTCACTGGCATGAAGGCCGCCTATGGCGCGTTCAGGGCGGGCGCGACCGCCGGCCAGGCCGCGAGCGCCGGCGCGAATGCCATCGTCGTCGGCATTGATCCGACCTCGATCGCGATCAGCCTCGCCATCAACTTCATGATGGATTTTCTGCTCTCGGGCTGTGACCAGCAGGATATGGAGGTGGGCATGCTGCGCGGCTCGGGCATGTGCCACGAGGTCGGCAGCTATTGCTCGTCAAAGATTCTAGGTATCTGCGTCCAGAAGGCGCGCGGCCATTGCTGCTTCAACACCAAGCTCGGCCGCATCATCCAGGAACAGGGCCGCCCGCAGCTCAAGAGCTTCAACGCCGTTGGCTGGGGCACGCCCAAGCAGCCCTATTGCCGCGGGTTCACGCCGGAAGAGTTCCAGGCGCTGGATTTCTCCAAAATGGACCTCTCCGAATATTATTCCGAGATCGAAGCCCGCGCCCAGGCCGACATCCAGATCGACATGAAGGACAAGATCGATGCCCACATGCAGGCCATCGGCAAGTAGCGCGCGCGCCGTCTCGGTGCTCGCCTTGCTGCTTGTCTCGTTCGCACCCGCCCATGGGCAAGACGCCGCTGCGCCGGACAATGCCCGCGCGCGCGCAGCCGAACAGGGTGACGCTGCGATGGCGCGCGTGAAGGACGCGACCGAAGCCCGTAAGAAGGATGCCGAAGCCCGCGGGCCATCCTCGCTGCCGACGCCGTCCGAGGAAACCCGACGCCGGGCGTTCGACGGCCTGCGCCAGCGGGTGCAGTCGTCCGACATGGAGACCCGTGCGCGGTCCGCCCGCAAACTGGGTGTGGACGCCATCGCCGCCGAGCAGGAAGCGATGGCGCGGCGGCTCGGTCAGGCGTTGGGACTCGAAGCGCCGGAGATGGACGCAGTCGCCGGTGTCACCAGGCCGGTTTCGGCGCAAGGCTGGGTGCCGGTGCTGTTCGTCTCGTCGTCCATGCCGGTGACGACGCTGCGGACCTACGCGGCGCAGCTCGAGAAGGCCCGCGGCATCCTGGCCTTCCGCGGGATGCCTGGCGGACTCACCAAGGTTGGTCCGATGGCGAAGCTCTCGGCCGAGATCCTCCGGCTCGATCCCGGCTGCGAAGGTCCGGCCTGCGCGATGCGCGACGTCCAGCTCATCGTCGATCCGCTCGTCTTCCGCCAGCACGGCGTCGCCCGCGTTCCCGCGCTCGCCATGGTGCCGGGCGATCCGGCGCTGCCCTATTGCGAGCGCGAGGAGGACAGCCCGCGCGCTGCCCACGTCATCTACGGCGACGCCGCGCTTTCCGGTCTGCTCGAAGAATATGCCCGCCTCGGCGGGAAGAAGGAGGTGCATGATGCTCAGGCTCGCCTACAGGGCCGCTAGGGCCGGCTGGTCCGAACTGAGGCAACTGCCGCTGAAAGCCGCCGTGGCGCTCGGCAGTCCGGGCCTCGGGCAGCCGCCCCGCCCGCACCAGCTCTGGAAGGCGTTCGGCATCGTCTTGCCGATCGGCCTCCTTGCCTGGTGGGCCTTGCCGCAGGTGACGATCGTGATGAGTCCCTCGGTCGATGCTTATCTGATCCGCAAGGGGTCCGGCCCGATCGCGCGCGGCGATCTCGTCTCGTTCATGCTGTCGCACCCGCTCGCCGGGCCGGAGCCGGTCACCGTCACCAAATATGCGCTCTGCCTGCCCGGCGACCGCATCTCGATGATCGAGAAGCCCTCGATGATGACACCCGGAAAATGGGATGGCTGGTATTATTGCAACGAACGACTGTTGGGGGTGAGCAAACCCTATGGGCGTGACGGGCAGGAACTGGAGCATTGGCAGCCCGATCACGGCCTGATTCTGCCAGGCACCATCTATGTCGGTTCCTCCCATGCCAGCGGCTTCGACAGTCGCTATTATGGCCCGGTCACGATCGAGCGCCTGCGCCGGATGGAGCGGCTGCTGTGAAGGCCCTGGTCATCGGAATCGCCGCCGCGGCCATGCTGATCGCGCCGGCCGCGCAGGCGCAGAGCCGCGACGAGGCGCGCACCGGCTATTGGTGGTATCAGGCGCCGCCGACAGCGGAAACGCCAGACGATCCCGACGCGCTGGAAAAGCCCCGGATACCGCCGATGGCGGAATTGGCGACCTGGACGCCGCCCAAGATCCGCAAGCTGATCGAGCAGCAGCGCGACTATGCCGCAACCGTGCTCACCGTGGATGCGGTTGCCGACTTCTGGCGTTTGCAGGATTTTGCCCGGAGGAAGGCGCGCGCCTTCGCGGGCGTGACGCAGATCGCCATGCTCCAGCATCCCGAACTCAACGCCAAGTCCGCCAATCCGATGGTCGGCGAAGCGCGCGACCAGCTCTCCGCGCAGAAGGACCAGGTGCGCCGGCAATATCTGCGCGGCCGCGCCAATGAATATGCCCTCGTCATGTTCTCGCGCTCGACCTGCGGCTATTGCCGCGTCCAGTGGCCGATCGTGCAGCGCTTCCAGGAAGAGATGGGCTGGCAGGTGACGCTGATGGACATCGATCGCCGGCCAGAACTGGCGCAGCGGTTCGGGGTCGAGGTGACGCCGACGACGATGATCATCCGGCGGAACAGCCAGCAGCGCATGGTGATCGCGAGCGGGGTCGAAGCCTATCCCAACCTCATCCAGATGGCCTATCAGGCGGTGCGGCTGCTCGCCGGCGACATCCGCCCCGAGCAGTTCATGACCGGCGCGGGCGAAGAAGACGGGTTCTTCGACGCGCTTGCCAACGGCCCGGTATCGGCGACCGACCCGCGCGTGCTCGGCGGCGATCTCGTCGGCGCGAGTCTGGAGCCGCAGCGATGAGCAGCCGGGCCGCCCTCGCATTGCTCGCATCGATCGCGCTGGTCCCGGCGGCGTCAGCGCAGCCGGTCAGCCGCGAGCAGGCCATGCGCGCCGCCATCCATCCGGTTGCGACCGAGGCCGCGATGCGCGAATGGCTCGGCCGCGTGCCGGTGACGCGCGACTGGCCACCCGACTTCGCCGAGACGCTGACCGGACAGGCGCCGGCCTATATCGTCGAGATGAGCACGGCGCCCGGCTGCATCCCCTGCGCCGATCTGTGGACCAAGCTCGGCGCGCTCGGCCGGCGCTATGGCTGGCAAGTCCGCACCATCGGCAGCCAGGAAGCTATGCTGCGCTCGGGGCGTCTGGGGCTGCCCTGGGTCGGCCATCCGGTCGCCTGGGTGCGCCCTGTGGCCGATCCGACCCGGATCGTTCCGATCGCGATCGGCACCGATCACGCGCCCAACCTTGCGCGGAATCTCTATCTTGCCGCCAAGATGCTGACCGGCGTGAAGCCCGCGGTCGGCGTGCGCGGCATGGCGAAGTTCACCGGGATCGTGGGTGCTTCCACGCGCCCTAATCCCAGCAAGTGAGGCAACTGAGCATGGCGGGCCAGTTCTTCGCATCGTCTCGAAAAGGAAGCCCGCCATGGCGAAACTCTCCACGCGCCTGACCCTGCTCGCCGGCACGATAGCCTTCGCCGCGACCGCCGCCCCCGCCTCCGCGCAAAGCTGGGCGGAAAGCTGGTTTGACAATGTGACCTATACCTCGCCCGGCAGCTTCGAGGATCAGACCCGCGGCTATGTGACCGCCGGCGGCATGTCGGGCCGGGTCGACGTTCATAACGACTATCTGATGAGCGTGACCCTTCCCAAGGTCCGCGCCGGATGCGGTGGCATCGACATGTTCCTGGGCGGCATGTCGTTTCTCGATCCCGACTATCTCGTCCAGAAGCTCGAAAGCATCCTGCAAGCCGCGCCCGCCGTGGCGTTTCAATACTTGCTCGAAACGCTCGATGAAAAAATGGGCAACATCATCTCCAAGATGGAAGCGGCGACCAATTTCCTGAACTCGATCCAGGTCAACGACTGCCGCCTCGCCAACCGTATGGTCCAAATCGCCAAGGGCGACGACAATATGTCAGGGATCATCGAGGAGATGACCGGCTACAAGTCGGTGCGTGAGGGTTTCTCGAAAAGCTATCAGCACAGCCGCGAGAAGATCCAGGCGAACCAGGGCAATCCGACGGAGGATTTGCGCGATGCGCTGGAGAACTGCCCAGCCGAAGTGACGGAGATCTTCAAGACGGGCTCGCTGCTCGCCCACGCCGCCGCCCGCGTCGGCGCGTCCGACTGGGCCGGCGTCATGCGTGCCCGTGTCGGTGACGTTTATATGCGCTGGGACCCGGCGGACAAGGTGCCGCTGTTCACCGCGATACCCGCCTGCGCGCGGCAGGATACCGAGAGCGTCGACGATTTCCTGACCGGCAAGGTCCAGCGCCGCGCGATCGCCGTGCCGCCGACGGCCGCCGATTGCGCGGTCGATGGCAGCGGCAAAGGCGCGCTGGTTCTCGCCCGCGCCCGCATGGACTCGATCGCGACCAAGATCCGCAGCCGCTCGCCGCTGACGACCGAGGAGAAGCAGTTCGTCGCCAATGTCCGCACGCTCCCGGTCTATCGACTGCTCGAATGGGGCGTGCGCCAAGGCGTCGTCGACAGCGTGATCGGCGATACCGACGAGCTGGTCGCGCTGACGCTCGCCTATCAGATGCTCAACGATCTGACGCGGAGCATCGACTTCGCCGTGTCCAATGCCGAGCGCGGCGTCAGCGCAGCGGGCGCCAGCGATGCCGGCAATGCGAAGATGTGCCAGACACGCATCCTGTCGAAGGGTGTCGAGCAACTGCGTGAGCTGCGGGACGAGGTGCTGCGCCAGCGCGCGCAGATGCGTCAGTCCTATATGGCGGCGCTGAGCCAGGCCAATCTCTCAGCCAACTATGCCGGCGTCGTTCGCCAGCGTGACCGCGACGCCCGCGATGCCGCCGGCGCGGCCGCCAACCGCAACCGCTGACCCGGAGCCGAGCATCATGATCCGTCTGCTGCGCAGCCTCCTTGCCCTGTTCGCCATCTTCGCCGCAACGCCCGCCATGGCGCTCGATACGAGTTTCCACACCTATGACGGCTTCGCCGAGACGGTGGACGCCTTCCGGCTCGTGTCGATGATCTTCGGCGATCCCCGCTACGAGACGCTGGTGCTGATCGTCGCGGTGGTCGGGATCGGGCTCGGCGTTCTGCTGGCGACCGTGCGCGGTCAGGGCATGGGCCTTGTCGCCTTCGGCTTCCAGATGCTGATCGGCGTCGGCCTGTTCGTCGGCCTCGTCGCTACCACGGGCACGATCCACGTCTATGACAGGGTCCGCAACGCCTATCAGCCGGTCGGCGATGTCCCAAACCTCATCGTGCTGGTCGCGGGCGTCACCAACATGATGGAGCGCGCGCTGGCCGAGGTGATCGACGACAACACCACCGATCCCAACGCCAAGCTGGAGTTCGGCGCGGGCGGGCACTCGTTCGACCTGTTCCTCAACGCCGCATCCCCGCGCGGCCCGATGACCGACGTGTTCCTCGATTCCACGATTAAGGACTATGTCCGGCAATGCTATCCCGTCGCGCGCGTCTCGCCGGCCTATGGTGTCGACGACGATCAACTCTTCCGCACCGCAACCGATCTACCCGCTGCCTTCGCAGCGATGGCGGGGCCGGCGACGTTCAGCACGGTGTTCACCTCGACCGACAAGGCCGGCACCACGGTAAGCTGCAACGAGGCATGGGAGCATATTGCGACGCGTCTTTCCGAGCCGGCGCTGTTCGACAGCTATGTCGCACAGGTCTGCACCCGCACCGGCTATGACATCTCGAACGCCGCGCAGCTTCAGCGCTGCCGCGCGAACATCGGCGAGATGGGCCAGATGATGATGGACACGCCGCTCTCGCTTCAGCAGTTCCTCACCAATGTGATGCTTGGGAATACGGTCGGCGACGTCCTGTTCGAGGATAGCCCGGCGACCGCCGCCAGGGTCATGGCCAATCGCGCGGTCGTCTCATCGGGCCTCGCCACCATGTCCACCGCCAACGAATGGATGCCGACCATCCGCGCCACCGTGTTCGGGATCATGTTGTTCATGATGCCGGTGGCGCTCTTGTTCATCCTCACCCCGATCAACCTGCGGGTGGCGAGCTTCGCGCTGGGCCTGTTCGTGTTCGTCGCGCTGTGGGGCGTGATCGATGCCGGAATCTATCAGCTCACCTTGGGCCGTGCGACCGATGTGCTGGCCGAGATGCGTTCGAACAATGTCGCGGCGAATGCCTGGATGCTGGCGCCTTCGTCCGCGATGAAAGCGCTCGCCATCTTCGGGTCTTTCCGTACCGCCGCCGCCGGCCTCGCCGGCGCCTTCGTGTTCACCGTGTTCCGGTTCAGCGGCAATGTGTTCACCGCCTTCACGCAGGGCGCGCTCGGCGTCCAGGGACAGGGCACCGCCGCCGCGGCGCCGCTCGCCACCCGCGAAGGCTATGCCGGTGCGCTCGAGGCGCAGGCGTCCGCCTCGGGCACGATGGCGCGCGCGGGCGCATCCTCGACCTTCGGAGATTTCGGGGAACGCTCGACCTTCGGCCAGAACCGGGCATTCGGTTCGGCAAGCCGCGTCCTTGGCGAGCATGGCGGCGGCGCGAGCGGCACGGCGGCCTTCAGCCTGGGCGGTCTCGACGCGGCCCGCGAGATGGGCGGGCTCTCACCCGCGCTCACCGGGCGCAGCCTGTCCGATCCCGCGACCGTCCGCGCCGTCCGCGACAATGCCGCGACGTCGGCGATCCATAACTTCGCGGAGAAGGATGCACTGCGGGCGCTTGGCACCGGCTATTTTGGTGAAGGCCAGTCCGGCGAGCGCGCCTTTGCCGCCTTCGCCCAGAAGATGGTCCAGTGGCGCGCGTTCGGCGATCAGCGCGCTTATGACATGATGCACTCGGGCGCGCAGCGGCACTTCGAGCGCGGCGGCTATGATGCGAAGGATGCGGCGCTCAAGGCCTCGACCGTGATCGCGCAGGCGTCAGCCGATCCGACCTTCGCCAAGCTGATCGCCAACACCTTCGATCAGGAGCAGATGCTGCGCAACGACCTGACCGGCGCGCAGGTCCAGGTTGGCGCGATGGAGGGTCGGCGGGATTTTGCAGGCGACAATGTCGCCGGGATCGAACGCCGCAATGTCGCGACCGAACAGGCCCACCGGACCGGCAATACCGAAGGCCAGCGCAACGCCGCTGCGATGCTCGGGATTCCGGTGCAGGAGATGTCGCGCCGCACCTCGTTCATCAACAGCCTGTCGGGCGAAGCGCGTTCGACGGCCATCTCCCAGCTCTCCCGCGCAACGGGCCGCAACGAGGCGCAGGTTCTTCGCGCCCTGGAAACCTACAATGCCGCCGTGCAGGTCGGCACCGCCGACGGCGCCACCGCCGAAGCCGCGCGCGAGGGCACCAGCGTCTATGGCCGCACCCGCGAGGCAGCCGGATACGACTTCGCGGAACGGTCGGGCAAGCTCGACGCACAGCGCGAGGTCGGGCACGACGGCACGCGCTCGGCCGCGCGGATCGGCGAGCAACGGCGCCAGGCGGACAATGCCGGCTTTGCCGAGGGTGCGGCCGCGGCGGGCATGTCGGTGCGCCAGGCGGCGCGGCTCGACAGCTTTATCCGGACATTGAGCCAAGGCGTGGGCAACCAGACCGACATGGCCGAGGGCGGCGCGGCCGGGATCGCCGATCGTGCGCGCAACGAGCGGCTCGGCCGGATCGTCGAGAATGAGCGACTGACGCGCATGCAGGGCCTTCTGAAAGAGCATGGGGTCGACATGTCGAAGCGCGAGATCGCCATGGCGCAGAACGGCGATCTCAGTCTCAACCTCTCCCCGGAGACAGCCGCGCAGATGTGGCGCGGCGGTCTCATCAACGAAAGCCAACTTGGCGCGATCGCCAATGGCGGGCGTGCGAGGTTTAGTTTTGCGGACAATGACGTGCTGGTCTCCAGCTCGGTCGGGTTCCAGCAATCCGCGCGCAATGACACCAGCACCCGGTTCGAGGCCGGTAAACAGGCCGGCCCCGACACGATCGAGCATTTCCTCAGCGGCGGCCCCGAAGGACAGGCGATGATGCAGAACTGGCTAAAGGGCGGATTCGAGATGGACCGGCACGGCAACTGGCGGCTCAACCCGCAGGTGGCCGACACGCTCCAGCGTGATGTCCAGGCTATCATCGGACAGACCGGTTGGCAGCGGTCCCTATCACGATCCGCGCAGGACCAAGTGACGATAGGGACCAAAGTCGGGGGAGAGATCGGCGGCACGATTGGCGTCTCGGAATCAGAGGTGTCGAGCGGACGAGGTCAGGCCACAGGCAGGGGGCAGCAAGCAGATCGCGGCTCAATTCACCAAAAAGGCAGATCTACATCGGGAAGAGCTGGTGGCAGCCTGGGGTTCACCAGCCAAGACGTCGGTATCAGCAATGAAACCGCACAGTCTTCACTGGATATCGTCAATTACGATGTGAGAAACGCCATTGCCGCTTCCGAACGCGCGGCGGCGCGCTCCAGCGATCCGGCAGCAACCTTCTCTCGCGAGCTTTCGAACCGGATCCTTGGGCCTGATGGCATGCGCAATCGCTACCTGGGCGATGCCGATTCCGGACGCGCGACGTTCGATGTCACCGGACCGTTGACGTCCATCGAACAAAATTCGGTCCTGAAGAGTGGACGCTTCTCCACCGACATCGATGGCAGTCCAGGCGACGGAGACAGCAGTTTCAAGAAACGCTAAAGTCGGCGGCCGGGGTGTTGAAGACTTAGTGGGTTCCCGACGTATAGGCCTCCGGACCGAGGATCGTGAATGTCAAAAGCAGCGCTAAGGTTTTCCATTCCCCGCTCATGCTCCTCCCATAGGTCGGCGATCGCGGCTGCGGTCTCATTGGAAAGCGAGCCACTATCGCTCTGCGTATGGAACGCCGCAAGCAAGCTCTGCGCGTATCCTACTCCGAGAACCATGAGCGCGGTCACCGGAAAGAACACGATGTTCAGAAAACCAGCCGCTGCACTTTCGTAGAACCCCGCCAGCGGTTCGGCCACGGAGGCTGCCGCCATACCCGCCCACCAGAGCGGGATCGCGGCCCACCAGAGCTTCGCATACCAGGGCCGCCAGAGCCAATCGGATGCAAGCGGCCGAGCTGCCGAAGCCCGGTCAAACGGTTCTTTTCGCGTGCCGAATACTTTGTCCACGACAGGTTTCCTTCGACTTGGAGCTTAGCATATCCGACGATCGAACAAAACACCAATTGGTAGCCATTGATATTCTAAATCAAGTGTTTACCTGCACGTTCTTATAATCAACATTCGACATTTGTTTACGACTATTCCGCAGCGAGCCGGGCAAGCGCCAGATCAGGCGAGACATGCTTGCCGATTCCAGCAGCCATCGCAAATTGCTCATAGCGTCATGTTCGGAACGACAATCCGGGCGTAGGCAGGCCGTCGTCAACTAGTCGCCGTCCAAGGCTGTTCGGCGGCGGTGACAAGTGTTTGGGCAAATGGGACCGTGTCGTCCATCAATATGTCCTCAAGGTGCGAGGAGCGTTTGGGGACAAGGGAGAAACCGGGGAGCATCGCAAACGCCTTCACCAGATGCGGGATCGGTCGTCCCTCGCCGATCGCTTTGAGGACCAGGATTGCATCGTTGATGTTCTCGGCCGTGCAGGATCGCAGGATGGCGATTTCCTCGTCTTCGGTGGCGTCATCGTCCATCGGGTTGGACTTTTTTTCGCTGCTGGCGCCAAGCACATCGATTGCAAGTTCAAGGTAGAAAATCGGCTCGAACTGCCTGATCTCGACCAGGAACGAGATAGCATCGCCGACAAGATCCACTGCGACGGCTTTAAGAAACCGTGGCCCATCCATTTCATCGCTCTGTTTAGGTAGGTGGATCATCCCGCCTCCGCGCGTCCGCATGTCTACGAGCGCCGCTGATCGCGCCGGTGCATTGGCACGCGGCGCATCGATTGCGTCTGCCCTATAGAATAGACACTTCGGCGCGTGTTTTTGGCAATGGTGAAAGGATCGCCTGCTCAAGCCATGAGATGAAGGCCCCATCGGCCCAGTTCGCCGCTCCGACGACATAGTCCGCGGGGGACAGGCCCGACAGTTGCGTGTCTTCGCAGTTGCGCGCGATCGCAAGGCTCAGTTCACGGATGATCGCCCCGTCTCGTTCAATCACGAGTTCGATATCGTGGCCCGGTGTCTGGGACGATGGCGCGATCGCGCGCTTGATCGTGCAGTCCACGCCGTGCGCGTCGAGCGCGCCCTGAAGACCGATCAGCCCGCACAGGACGTCTCTTTCCAGCTCCGAGAATACCGGCACGAACCGGCGACCGTCCAGGATAGGCTGCGCAAAACCGCGGACCGCCTGCGCTTTGCCGTTCGCCAGCAGCCGGCATGCCACCAGCACGAGATAGGGACCCGAGATCCCCTCCTCCAGGTCGATCGATTCGGCTACGCGGAACGGCATGCGGTGCGGGCCATAAACAAGCGGCGTCCGCACACTTGTCGCATAGATGGCGAGAAACCCAGGCAGAAACTTGCCCACCCGCCCTGTCGTATCGCGCAGACGGGCGGCAACCGCGCCGCGCCGATATTCGCCGGCATGATCCCAGAAGTGATCGGCGAGCGGCACGTCCGCAGCAAGCTGAAACGAAGATGCACCGGCGACAAGTTGTCCGAAGGCGTCGGCGGGCGACGGATCCGGCTGGATCGACGGGGACACGATGACGTTGCTGCCGCCCGCGACCATCACCGCATGGAGCAGCTCCGGCAATGCCGTTTCCAGCGGCGCCTTGACGTCGCCGGAAAGCAGCATTGACGCAGGGGTGGTCATGGACAGATCCTTTCAACCTCACGTTTCGCATGGCTATTCGGCAGCCAGGTTACACCGCCGCATCAAGGCCTACCGTTCTGCACCCCGGCCGCTGCGGCTCGCGAAGGCGTTGGCGCCGAACTGTTTGCGCATATGCGTTGCCACCTTTGCCGCATAAGCGCGCTGACGCCAGCCGGTCGGACTGTGGTAGATCCCGACAGCCTTCCAGTAGTCACCGGACGCCTGCAAGCCCGACAGGAATATCCGGCGCGCGGCTTGCGCGTTGAAGCAGGCGTCATAGCGCAGCCAATGGCGCACCTGATGGTCGGGCTGCTCAACCAGGCGGGCGATGCGCGGCACCCACCAGCTATTGATCTGAAGCGGACCCAGGTCATGCGTGCCGTTGGTGTTGGCGACCTCAGCGCCCAGCCATCCGGCTTCCTGTCGACGCAGGCCCCAGAGCGTCTTTTCGAGCCAGGCGTGACCCTTGGAGGCCTCGCGAATGCAGCGGCCGATCTCGGCCTCGTCTGCGCGCGATCCCCTGGCCGATGCAGTGGCGGGCACCGAGACGAGGAGTGTGGCCAGCGCTGCGGCGATGATGGGAATCGTCCTCATGCCCGGTTCACCCCGTTGGGGAATGACGGCCCCGCGCCGGCGGGCCGGCGCAACCGCTGGGACGGCAGGGCGAAGGTGCCGCCCGTCAGCAATTCCAGAAGACTGTTGCCCGAGATGATCTCGACGCCGGGTGCCGCCGCAAGCGCATCCCGGCTCGCGCCCCCGGTTCGTCCGGTATGGATGAAAAGCCCAGGCTGCCGACGCGACGCGCACAATGCCGCGAACGCGCGAACATGCTCTGGCCGGATTGTTTCGCGGTAGCGCTTGGCCTGGATGAGAAATCGGACACCCTCGACGATGACCTCGCCATCAACCCCGCCGTCCCCGGTATAGCGGCGATTGCGAATGACAGGGTTGCCGCGCTGCTCGAACGCTTCGAGCAGCAGTTCCTCGAAAGCCAGCGGGTCCATCGCCCGGAGCCGGGCGTAGACCAGGGTCGCCGGCTGGTTGCGGTCGGGGCCGCGCATCTGATTGCACATGATGCGGGCCTGACGGCGGCGCCAGCGATGACGGACCGGGACACGCGCGTGGCGATAGACCAGTGCCAGAAGGCAAAGGCAGGCAAGCGCTATCAGTATCGGGATCATGGTCGCTCCTATCGGTCGTGCCCGCCCGCATGATCGCCATGATCGGGCACGGGCTGTGGCTGGTGGACGGGTTCGGCGGGGCCATCGCGGTCCGAGCGCTGGCTTTCCGCATCGCGGTCACGAATGATGGTCGAGCGCAGGAAGCTCTCGATCGATCTCATGCCCTCGAGGGCGCGGCCGGCGAGGAATTCACCGACATTGCGGGGCTCGCGATCCTTCGGCTCGTTGCGCTCGCGGTCGCGGTCGCGGTCCGCACCGCGCTTCTCGCGATCGCGCGCATTGTCCTTGCGGGACTTGTCGAGCCGGTCCTTGTGGCGCTCGCCGCGGGCACGATGGCTGTCGCGATGCAGCCGGCCGAGACCTTCGATCGTGGACGACTTCTCGCCCGAATGGGATTTGAGCTTCTCGGCGAGCCGTGAGACGTTTTCGGTCCAGAGCTTCACGGAGTACCGCGCACGCGTGATCGCGGTGTAGAAATTCTGCCCGTTGACCAGCCCGGATTCCACCGGCGCGAGAAGATAGACGTTGGGATAGGTCTTGGACTGCGCCGAATAGACGGTCTCGGCATAGCCGTGATCCCAGGTCTTCTGCGTGCCGAGATCGATATCCTGAACACGCTCGCCCCGATCCCAGCGTATCGTCGCCTGCGACCCCACAAGGGCGATCACCGTGCCCCGCTCGGCGTTCTTGAGGCCAAGGTCCTTGTTGACCAGACGCCACTGGATGCGGTCGCCCTCGGCCAGGTCGCGATGCTCCGCGTTGAAGACATTGACCTGTCCCGCCTTGCCGAGCCGAGGGTTCCAGGCGATCGTGCGGCCATTCTGGTCGACGAGGCGGACGACCTGCCGTCCCTTGCTGTCGCGGCCGGTGCCGGCGACGCGATATTCCGTGTCCCGCGCGATACCGAGGCCGGCATTGTCCCGGCTGAACATCACGACCTGTCCGCCGGAGTAGAAGCGGGCGAACTGCTTTTCCTGGTCGGTCATTCCGGCCGGCGTGAGCACCTGGAGCCGCGCGTCCTCGGCGGCGACCGCTCCCTCCGAGCGCAGCACCTCGCGGATCTGGCTGTTGACGACCAGCCTCGTCGCGTTGTCGAGAACAAGGATATTGGTCTTATCGTGCTCGGAGGGTTTGAGTTCGGTCCAGGTGCCGACCAGATTCTTGGCAAGCTCCTCGCCGGTCATGCCGCCGGTCACCCGCTCGAGTGCGGCGATCGAGCCGGTGTAGTTCCCCGCTCGCGCAAGCCTGGTCGCGGCCTTGATCGCGTCGGTATCCTGACGCAGCGACTCCGTCAGATGACTGGTCGGCATTCCGAGCTTCTGAAGAAGCCAGAACGGCTTTCCCTGTTCGATCGCTCCGGTCTGCTCGACGTCACCGATCAGGATCAGCCGGGCGCCGGTCCGGCGGCTGATATCCAGCAGCCGCATAGCCTGCCGATTGCCGAGCTGGCCGGCCTCGTCGAGTACGAGAATATGCCGGTCGGTGATGCCATGACCGCCCGATGCGAGCAGGGACGCGACGGTCCGGGACTCGATGTTCGCGGTCTCGCCAAGCCCGGCAGCAGCCGATGACGTCGGCGCCAGGGCAAGGATCGGTTTGAACTCGGGATGGACCGCCTTCACCATCGCGCCGACGAGCGTCGACTTGCCCGCGCCGCCGACCCCCTGGATCGCGACGAGGCGATCCGTGCCCGTGGCAATGGCCAGCAGCGCCTTCGTCTGGTCCTGGGTCAGCCCGCCCGCCCGCGCTTCTTCGTTAAGCCGCTCCGGCGACGCCGGTGACAAGGCATCTCCCATCGCGAGCGAGAGATGTTCGGACAACGCCAGTTCGAGCCGTGCCGAGCGCAGGCTCGTACGCCCCCGTATCAGCAGCCTGTCGCCGGTCTGTCTGTTCGTGCGGAGTATCTTGCCGGCCGCCTCCTGTTTGGCGACAAGGGGGCGAACCTCATCCAGTCGGACCTCGCCGACATGCGACGCGAGCGCGGTGCGATAGATCCGCCCGATGTTGTTGACGGCCTCGTGGGTCTCCGACTGGCGGATGCCGAACAGCGTCGCGCGCATCGCCAGACGGGGATCGGGCTCGGCCAGCTTGCCCTCCTTGCCGGCGGCCTGCTCTGCGACCTTGTCGATCTCCGCTCGATGCGGTTTGGCGCGCTCGGCCCAGCGCGCATGGAGGTCATCGAGGCCGATCGACACCTTCGCGCGCCGGGTCGCGTAATAGGATTTGTTACGCTGCGCCTGACCTTCATGACCATGTTCCTTCGCGTGCGCCTCGATCTGTTCGGCGCGCTGCGAGAAGGATCGGGTGAGCGCTTCGGGAACGCCCCTGATCTCGAACAGACCCCGGCGGGGATCGAAGTCGATATCGAAGCCGATCTCGCGCAGGTCGCGGGCAAGCTCATTGCGATAAACCTGACCAGCGACCATCTGCTCGGTGAACATGGCGCGCGTCTCCAGGCTCGCCATGGCGCGATCCGGACCGTGATTGGTCATGTTCATCACGACGACATGGGTGTGCAGATGGGGATCGAGTTCGCGGCTGCTGTGCTCGGTGAAGCGGGCGAACAGGAGTCTGCCGGTCGTCTCGTGGACGACTTCCTTGTTCACCCGCCGGCGCAGCTCGGCATGTTCTTCGAGATAGCCGAGGGCGACGCCGACTGCGCGTTCGTGCGCGGCGATGATCCGTTCGTCGCCATGTACCAGCGCCATGATCGATACCGATTTCGGAGCATTGACCGCGAAGTCCCAGCCCGGATGATGCTGGATTCCTTCCTTGCGGCGCCGGCCGAGTTGCTGGTCGCCGATCTTCCCGGCCAGAAGCGCCTCGAACCGGGCGGGATCGACCTTGCCTTCAAGTCCGAGATCGGCCGCGACCTTGCCGCCCCATTCGCTGTGTTCGTCGCCGCCCTTCGTATAATAGTCGCCGACCGTATAGTAGCGGCCGATGTTGGCGGGCGTGCCCTTGAGGCGCCGGGGATGGATCATGCCGGTTTCGCCGGATCACGCGGACCGCTGCTGCGGGCATGGGCATCGAGCGGTACGTTCATTCGGCCGCGCGCCGCACCCAGGAAGGTGACCGGCCCGGCCTCGTCCGGAGACGTTGTCGGCGTCGCCGGATCGGTTGCGGCGTTGTTCTCCTCCTGCTCGAACGGATCGGGTTCGACGATCGGTTCGGGCGGTGGCGGCGGGGGCGGCGCATTGCCGGGGTCGAACAGGTCGGGCTGGTTCGCGGGCCGCGGAGTCGAAGGTCCCGGACGCGATGCTGCCTCCCGCTGTGCCGCCGCGCGGGCGCGGGACGCCGCCCGTACATGGGTGATGATCTGCTGCCCGACCGGCAACCGTTTGGGCGGCGTCGTGCGCTCGACGAAGGGCGGGCACAAGGTGGGTATCTCGTTGAAGGTGTCGGCGAAGCGGAGGACCGGCAGGTTGCGACCGAAGCGGAGATAACCGGCGAAGTTCGGCAGGTTGGTAACCTCCGTGTCCATCACCAGCGGGCGGGTCACCTGCATGCGCGACAGGTTCACGCCGTCGCGCATGTCGTTCACCCCGTAGGACATGCCCTCATTTGCCTCGACCTGCTCGACGCGGCCGAGATTCTTGGAAACGTGCTCCGCGGTGTCGGTATCGTTCGCCCGAAGCGCCACCCAGGTCGAGCAGTAGCCGGTGACCGCGGCTGCATCCTCCTGCCCATAGGTAGCCCTGAGCTGAGGATAGGACTGGAACCCGAGGATACCGCAGCCACCATATTTCCGCGCACGGGCAAGGAAGTCGCCGAGCGAAGGGAGCCGTTGGAGCGTCGGCAGCTCGTCGATCACGCAATAAAGCCGCCGGCTGCGGTCTGGCGTGAGGCTCATGATCGCGCTGATCGCGATATCGAGCCAGACCGTGATCAGGGGGCGCAGCGAGGGGAGCTGGTCGGCCTTCACGGTGATGAACAGCCAGCTGTCGTCTTCCTCATTCTCGACCCAGTTACGGATCGAGAAACCGTCGGTGGTGTCGTCGAGATAGGAGAAGCTGCGCATCACCGAGGCGAGTTCGGCCTGGATGCCTGCCGAGGTTCTTTCGCCTTCCGAGGAGATGAACGCGGCCGCGTCCGTTCCCTTCACGAACGCGGCCAGGTCGCTGACGGAGGAGCGCAGCACGCGCTCGAGCAGGACCGAGATCAGGGTATGCTGTTGCCGGGCCAGCTTGCGCAGGACTGCGACCAATGTGCCGCGCGCGGACTTCGACCAGAAGGGATCGCCGTGCTTATCGGGAATAGTCGATTCCGCGATCTGGTCGTAATGATAGTCGCGGGGCACATCGACCCAGGGCGACCAGATGTCGGTGCGCTCATCGAGGGGATTGAGCAGCACGTCATGGCCATGCCGGTAGAACTTCTCGACGAAGGATCCGGCGGTGTCATAGACGATCGCCCGCTTACCCTTCTTGCGGATACCTTCGAGCATTGTCGTGATGAGATTGGTCTTGCCCGTTCCGGGAGCGCCGCAGATCAGGATATGCTCCGGCTCGAAGGCATCGGGCACGGTCACGCCCCCGATCGAGAAGCTGCCTTTGCGCTGCCGCCAGAGTGCGCGCCGGAGCTGGGACGCGGTGCCGAAACGGGCACCCCGGATATATTCGTTCGACCCCAGCCCGCGCCCCGTCCGGGTGAAATAAAACCAGGCCCAGATGAGCGCGATGAGGGCAACGCCCCCTGCGATCGCCGCGCCGTGGATGAGATCCGTCTCCAGCTTCTGGAGCGCCTGCTTCGCGATGCCGGACACAAGCAGATGATCGGCCGAGGTCCAGTATTCCTTCCCTTCCGGAGTGCGGAAGAGGACGGGATCGTTGGTCCCCGGCGCGGCATCGACCTTGAACGTCGCCTCCACCAATTTGACGAGGACGAAGCGGTGGTATTCGGTCGATTTCTCGAACGCATACCAGGCGGTCCCCATCACCCAGATCACGAAGCCCGCGATCATGGTCTGGATGAACACCTGGGTGGTCATGCGGACGTTGTGGACGGTCGCCTGACCGCCGCGCGTCCAGGAGCCGAGGGTGTCGTTGCGGAAGATGCTCATTGCCGTTCTTCCGGCGCGAGCAGCCCCCGATCCGCGAGCATCTGGCGCGCGTCCGCCATCCCCTGTTCGAGCAGTTCCGGCGAGCGTTTGCGGACCGACGCCGCGACGATCGCCAGCGTCTGGATGACACCGGAAAGGATTTCGTCCTGGGTGGAATAGACGTAGCCGCTACGCGGATCGGCGGCTTGTTCGAGCGACGGACGGACCAGCTCGGTGACGGTGATGCCGACGCTGCGCGCGCGCCGTGAAAGCCGCGCGTGGAGGTCGTCGTCGATGCGTAGGCTGAGGCTTGCCATGAAAGCTCCGGAACTGGAGCTTCGGCAGGTCGGTCATGAAGCGCCGCTACATTAGCGCAGCCACCGGAAAATCACAAGAAAATCGAGGCGCAGTACATGTAATACGGGGAATCGGCTTGGATTTCAGCGCCTTATTTCCCGCCCGATCTGAGGCGCCACACATGCAATGCAGTAACGCGCGTCGCTGCATTACAGGTATTGCAAGATAACCCGTTGCAAATATAGGAAAATATGCTCGCAGCACCCGTGCGTAGGGTGCATTGCAAACGCCTGTGGGCGTGCGTCCCTGCCCCGCAGCGACTCCGGCGCTGTGCCGTCCGCTTTTCGTCGCCGGTGGTGTCCCTGCGCGCGGGGTGCCGTGGGGCGATTGCGGCGTGGGCCGTGCCATGCGACAAGGGGAGAGGCGGACGGATCAGCGATAGTGCAAGGAAAGCTGGTCATGCCCAAAATGTCCGATCGTGAGAAGCTGGCCGATCTGGCCGCGAAAAGCCGGAAGATCGCGGAAGAGATGGAGACGACGCGCCAAAGGATGCGCGAGCGTTACAGTGCGATTGTCGCCGCGTTGCCGGTCGAAGCCTATTCCGAACGCGAGTTTCGCGAGGCCATCGGGCTGCTGGTCAAGCTCGATGCGGCCGCCGCGATTGCCGCGCTCAAGGCTGCCGCGCCGCGCTCTTGATCGGGGGCGCTGCCGGTGTCGCCTGCGCCCCTGTTTCGGGGAAGCATCCGGTTCCGCGCCTGCCCGGTCCGGGGACGCACTCACCGCCGCGCCGCCAGGCGCGGCGGTGGCCGCAAGCACAAAAAAGGCCGATGCGGCGCGCGGGCTGCATCGGCCTTGTCGATGGCGGACAGATGGGAAAGGGGCGGCGCTGGTCGTGCCAGCGCCGCGCCCCCGTTATCGGCCGATACGGCGCGCCCGCTTCGGCGCTCCGGTATCCGCGGCTTGGTCGGCCCGCATGAAAATATGCGTTGGGACGCGCCGTCCGTTCTCCGGGTTGAACAATTCGTAGAGATTGGCTTGGATGCCCGAACCTTCGCAAAGGATGGCTTCGACCGGCATAAGGTTATTGACTTGCCGGTTACGGTCGAACGCCCGCTTCATTGCCTTGCCGCGCCCGTAGAGGGTGAAGGCGATGCAGGGGACGCATTCCTTTGCCGCCCATGATGCCGCGATGGCGTCAACGCCTTGGCTCTGGCCGGTGGTGACAAGCACCATAGCCGGAATGCGGGCCTTGATAAGCGCCAGCCTGTCCCAGATGATTTGCCAGTCGTGCCAATCGACCGGCCCGGACACGACGACGACGGGACCTTGCGGCTCGTGCCGTTCGCGGCGCTTTTCGGCACGGGCGCGCAGGAAATCGAGCGCGGAGATCTGGCTTGCGGTGGTGACGTGGCTGGCCTTGGAGCCTTTGGACGGCGACCATGCGCGGCCCGAACAGGCGCGATACATGGCGGCGGCATAGTCGCGCATGGCTTCTATGGCGGCGCGCTGCTCGGCCAGCGACTGGCATTCAAGCTGCTTGTCCTCAAGCTCCTTGTTGAACACTTCGCCCGGCTCCAGTCGCCGCGCCATGTCGCGGATTTGGTCGGCAAGGCGATCTTCCTGCCGCTCCAGCTTTCCGGCGGTGAAGTGGAACGAGTTGACGAAACCCCAAGCGATCTCCGGGGCCAGCGGGTCAAGCCGGGTATCGGTGAACAGGTCGAAAACCGCCGCGATGATGCCGCCGCATTCGGCCTGCGCCGCGATGGGTTCAGGCATGTAATGTTCGCCCGGTTCTTCGCCATGCTCGATGATGGAAAGCGGCAAGGGGTCGCCAAAGGATGCCTCGAAAGGCTCGGTTGCGGTGATTTCCGCATAAAGTTCCGGCAGGTCGGAAAAGCTGCTAACGGTGCGGGCAGCCGTGGTCTTGCTCATGGTCCTAACTCCTGTGTGGGTTCGCGGTCAGGTCCGGGGAAGCGTTGCACCGCTCCCCCGGCCCGCCCTGATCGGGGCTTAGAAAGGCACCTCGTCGTCAAGGTTGCGGCCCGCTCCGACATATTCGCCGTTGCTTCCCGCCGTGCTGCCGCCCGCGAAACCGCCGCCGGTCTGGCGCTGACCGCCACCCGCGCGGCGCTGGCCGTAGCCGTTGCCGCCACCGGCGAAGGTCTGCGGCTTGCGCTCGCGTTCGCGCCGCCACTGCACGTCGAAGCCTTGCAGTTCATCACCGAAAAGCGCGATGGGCAGCGGTTCCCGGAAGCTGGGGTCGTCGATCATGCCCGAAAGGAATTGTTCGTCGCGGTCCTTCATCGGGCGCTTCCAGACGACGCCAACCTGCGCTTCGTCGCCGTCTTCGGTCGGCTCGAAGATTTCAAATTCGGGGGGATTGGCGCTGCCGCGATCTTCGGGACGACGCAAGATAAGATAAGGAAAGCGCATCGTCCGCGTGACGATCTTTCCGATAAACAGGTCGCGTTCCTCGTCCAGCTTGAAAAATCCGATCTTCATGGTCCTAACTCCTTCTTCGCTTGCGTCCGGGGAACCGTTCCCCGTCCGCACTTTTCTTTTACTCCCTCCCCTCCATTACTTATACATCATTGTTTTCTTGACAGATTTTCATCGTATCTGGTGAGCCTGAGCCAAGAAAACGGACGCGGCAGCGTCCCGAACAAGGAAAAGCATGGCGAAGCCATTCCAACCTGATCGGCCGAGGAGATGCCGGTGCCTGTCTGTCATCGCATCCGGAGCCGCCTTCGCCGGGGCTCAAGGGTCAGGGGCGGTCCGGGCACACAAGGGACGTCGCGCTGCGGTCTTTAGAAGGTCTTGGAGATAAGGGGCCTGCCGACACCTTTGAAACAGGCAGTTTCGTCGGCAGGCCCCTTATCTCCTAGAGCTTCTTGACCGGAGGCAGCCCTTGTGTGCCCGGACCGCCCCTGGCACGCCGAGACCCTGCGAGGGCGGTGTAGGATGCGATGACAGACCTGCTCCGAGGGTGATTGCAGGGTGCGGCGTCCTCGCCGCGCCCTGCTGCAACGCTTCCCACGAACACAACGCCGCATGCTCGCCCCGCCAAGCCTCCACGCTCCACCCGCGCCCGCCGAAGAGCGTCCGTCCTCCGCTCCGGGCAATGCCGCCGGGCGTCTGGGATCGGGATCGTCGGAGTCATTGCCGGGGTGCGCAGCACCCGCGGAGGCGCCCGCACCCCGCTGACGAAAGGACGATGGATTGAGCGGTAGCATCCGGCGGAAACCGCGTGTGGGGATTGGGGGCTGCGGCTATAGTGCCTTGTCCTCACCCCGGCCGAGCAGGATGAAGATAGTGACGGAAGTAAACGACGATGATGACGGTGCTGGACGCAACGGTGAGCGATGGCCGCCGGCGCACGGTCTCCCCGGCGTGGAGCGCTACAAGCGGCCTTCGACGCTGAAATGGGGTGAAACGCTCTTCGACGATCTCGATCGCGGCGAACTCCTGCGCTTGGTGCAGGCCTATCACGCAGGGGCATTGAAGGCCCGCGACGCACTGATGCAGCATCGCGCGGCGCAACAGAAGAACCCCTACTGGGGTCCGGACGGCATCGGCGGGCGCACGCTCGCGGCGCTTGAATATCTCATCGGCCGCGCAGGCGACGGCGGCGCGAACGCCGACAGCGATGCCATCTCCCGTGCGTTCTTACGAAATGCCTATGGCTTGCTGTTCCCGGACATCGCCGGGGAGGAAGAGCAGTGGGGAATCGACGACCGGACCGGGCGGATGTTCGCACCCTTCACGCCCGGCGACAGGTCACCATTGTCGCCGGAGCAGCCTCTGAGAGCCCTTGCGTGGAGCGATCTTCTGCCCAAGAAAGCCCAGGGAGCGCGCATCGAGGAAGGCTGATGCGGCTGTGGGCGTCCACCCGCGGTTGCGGCCTCTATGGCTGTTGGTCCTCGCCCGCCCAAAGCAGTTCGAGAAGCGTCGGCGTGCGGCGGTAGGCTTCCACGACGACGGGATGATCCGCGAGATGGGCATAGGGCTCCGCGCCTTCGACCCGCCAGACATGCCCATCGCCGGCTTCGAACAGGAAGCCGCGCTCGATTGTCCGCAGCACGCCGCGGATTCGTGATGGTGCCGGCGACATGGTCACAACAATGAAATGCGTGTGAAGGAAGCGGCCCATGCGGGCCGAGCGGAGGACCGGGAGTATCGATGCTGGCAGGCCATGCCGCAACATTGCAGAGCGATGAAGAATTTGCAATTCTGTTCATTATATGTTCTATGTATCGGCAACAGGAAGGTGTCCCATGATCGATGATTTTCTTGCCGACTACGATTTCAACCTCCCGCTCGATGACGCGGCTGTCGATCCCGAACTGGTCTATGTCCGGCGCAAGCTGGCGCATGTCGCGCGGGGCCAAGGCCTCGATGGCGGCTATTATGAAGCGCAGGAACTGGCCGACGCCTTCCTCGCCGCGGCACGCGAGGCGAATGCGGGCATCGAGGCGCCCGACAGCCCGGCGCGGCGGCAATTGAAGGATATCCTCGACCGGGCGATTCCCTATCAGCGCGCACTCTTCGATGAGGTCGCCCATCTCCCGCTGCCCGATGCAGCGGCGCATCTGAGCTGGCTGACCGGGCTGATGAAGAACCGCGCCGATATGTTCCGGCCGGTGGAAGCGGCGCGTCAGGCGCTGGGCTGAACCGCGGCTCGGGCGGGCGCCCCGCCCCGGCACTCTTTCGATGACGGCGTTGGAAGCCGGGTTGCTTGGCAGCGGCCCGGCTTCCTTCTATAGAGGCGCCAGCCTGCCGGTGGCGGGTCAAGGCGTCGAAACCTTGCAACAGGGCCGGCCGCACCTTTTGCGGCCGGGTGGCGGGCGTGTATGTCCAGGCCACCCGCTAAAGACGTCCGCGCATGTCTGTTGCATGTTTCGAACACCCGGTTTCAGGGGCTGGCACTCTCCGAAAGGAGCAGTGCCGCCGGCTGAACCCACGGAGGCACCTATGGCGGATAGTGATCTGGAGAAGGCGATCGAGTTGATGGAGGAGGCCCTTGCGCGCCTCGTCGATCCCGATGACGCAGTGGTCGCGATGCGGCTCTCGCATGCGCTCGATCTTGCGCGAGAGCGCCGGGAAGCGTCCCGCGGCTAACGCCCGCGACGCCGGCCTCAGGCGTGGCCGGCGATCTCGGTGTTGGGGTTCACGATGCGCAGGTCGACATCGTGGCCGAGGATCGCGATGAACTCCATCATATGCGCGAGCAGCATGCGCCGGCTTGCGAAGGCCTCGATCGTGTAGGCTCCGCGCGCAAGCATGTCGGTTCCCCGACCCGCGCGGCTCGCAAGGTCGGCCGGCCAATGGCAGAGGAGGACCCACGGCCAGTCCGGCTCCGGCGGCCGATATTCGAAGAAGGTGATCGTGCCGGCCCATCGGGCGCTCGGGCGCAGATCGAGGAGATCGGGTGGCACGGGGGTTGGCCGCTCGGCCGCCAGGAAACGCTCGAACTCGGCGACCTCGTCGATCGTCTCGGCGATGACCGGGTAGTAGCGTCCGAGGAGCAGGCCGGAACCCGCGTAGCGCCGCGGGATGTCGATCACGAGCAGCGCGGGGGCTGTCGCCAATGGAAAGGCGTAGAGACGCCGGCGTGCGGCAAGGTCGTCTGACAAGCGCATGACAATGATCCTGATGCAGGCGCAGCCCGTCGATCAATCGAAGATGCTGCTGGATTCTGGCGGTATCTTGAGATCCGCAGCCCCTGGGCAGGGACCATCCAATCCCGCATCCTTCCCTCCAGCGCTTCGGCGGGTCAGGCCGCGAGCGCTACCGGCAAGTGCGAGGCGCCTCGTCCGTCGAGCGCATTGTCGGATTTGCGAAGCGTTGCGGCGCGGAGGCGGAAACGCGCCCGGTCCGACGGGCCGCGCCGAACACGAAACTGTTCGTCAACGACGTCATTGACCCTCGCCCACTGATTCCGGGCAAAGCTGCGGCCGAGCCCGACCGTCGTGTTCGAACTCGGGAAGCGATCGGCTGTGCGGACAAGCTCGTCCCACGACGCCCCGGACTCGACGGCGTCGAACCGGCTGTGACGTCCCGTCAGGGCATTGCGTTCGAGCACAAGCGCGCGGTCGAGAAGATCGGGATGATCGGCGGCCAGCCAGTATAGCTCCCAGATTTTCGAAGCCGGGCAGAAGCAGGCGGACTTGATAGGCACATAGTCCGCACCATATACCTGCGTGATGATGTCGATGCAGTCGTCGCGGGTACGCAAGATGCTGTCGTTTTCATCGCCGCCAGGTTACTGGCGTCAGTCTGTACCGCAGCGCCCGAAGCTGGACGGGTTTGTGGCGATCATCGATGGATGGCTTGAAGGGGACCGCAGTGTCCCGCGCAAGCAGCGCCATACGGCGAAGCGGGTATTTGACCGTTTGCGCACCGAGCATGGTTTCACCGGCGGCTACCCCAAGCACTCACCGTGCCTGCTGACACCTGACGCCCGCCTTGATATGAGTGAATGATCATCGAGGGGGGAAGCGGTGGCGCGTCGGGTATTCTTTAGCTTTCACTATGACCGTGACGTTCGACGGGTCGTGCAAATCCGCAATTCCTGGGTGGTTCGTCCAGGTGACGACGCGCAGCCTTTCTATGACAAGGCAGAGTTCGAAGAGGCAAAAAGACGCGCGGGCGGCATAGAAAAATGGATCGAGGAGCAGCTCAAAGGCACGTCCGTGACTGTGGTGCTGTTCGGCGCAGAGACGTATGATCGCGAATGGGTCCGGCACGAGATCAAGAGAAGCTACGAGCTTGGGAAAGGCCTATTGGCCATCGACATCCATAGCGTAAAAGATCCGCAACTTGGAACTGATCGACAGGGAGCCAACCCTCTTAGTTATTTTACAATAAAGCAGAATGGCCGAGATATTCCGCTGTCGAACCTATACGGGACATATGATTGGGTTCGGGATAACGGCTATGCCAACATGCCGGCTTGGATCGAAGCTGCAGCAAAAGCGGCCGGTCGCTGACACCAATGAGTATCTATGAACTGGCCATACTTGGTGCCGCAACGCCAGAGGAGCGCGCAACACTGACAGCGACGCTCACCGATATCGTTTCCGACTTCGGATTGACGTTGGGGGACGATGTAGTTGTGCATAATGCGGAAACGCTGGGTGAGCGACACAAGCCAGCAGCATTCGCATGCGCGTATTTTGGAGGAAATGCCCAGCAAGATATCGAAGCGGCCCAAGACCTGATCCGAGCCAGTGCGCCCATCATTCCAACGATTGCCGCTGGCGCAGACTTCAATGCTCACATCCCCCCGCTTCTCCAGCCTATCAATGGGCTAACGCGGCGCGCTGACGATCCAAATATGACTGAACTCGCGTCGGCAATGCTGGAATGCGTGGGTTTACTTCGTCGACAGCGACGGGTTTGTGAGCTATCGGCGCGTGGAATCCCGAGCAGCAGCGTTGCAACTTCACGATCTCCTTGCGTCCCGCGGATTCGACGTTTTCTTGGACACGCACGACATTAGGCCCGGCGATCCGTTCCAAGATGTGCTTTGGCATAGGCTCGTCGATTCTGATGTTATGGTTATGCTCGACACGCCTACCTATTTCGATAGCCGCTGGACTCGACAGGAAATCGGAAGAGCACGCGCGAAGGAGATCCAAGTCCTTCGTGTGATTTGGCCAGAGCATACGCCAAACAAGCTGACCGATCTTGCAGAGACTATATATCTTGATCCACAGGAACTCGAAGGGCCAGATGGCCCAATAGCAGCCGAAACGGCGGATACAATCGTCTTGGAGGTCGAGCGGCTACGAAGCCGCAGCATCGCATCTCGATACATGTCGATTACCGGCAAACTTCGCGCTGACGTCGAGAAAATTGGTGCGTCAGTAGAAGGCGTCGGCGCACATCGGGCCGTCGCTGTGCGGTTGCTGGACGGCGAAAAGATCTGGGCATATCCGATCGTCGGAATCCCCACGGCTGAAATTTTGAACGATGTGGCCGATAAGGCGCGACGAGCGGAACAGCAGGAGATACCGGTACTGGTCTACGATCATATCGGCATCCGTGATGCATGGAATGCTCATCTCCGATGGCTTGGGGAGCATATTCGCGCGGTCCGCACGATTAAAGTTTCCGAAGCTGGATGGGCTCTTGCGGCATGGGAGAACTGACCATGACTGAGGCCATTTTTCTTTCGGCAGGCGTGCCGGATCCGAAGCGAGGCCCACAATATGCGGCGACCGCCGACAGTGTCGCGATTACAGCCGCAGTCTCTGCTTTGGTGCATGTCACGCTAGGACGCAGGCTGCTTGTTTGGGGTGGTCAACCCGCAATAACACCGATGATCTGGGTGGTCTCGCAAGACATAGGAATAAATTACGGACACTGGGTTCGGCTCTACCAGTCTCGCCATTTCAAGGATGAGTATCCCGAGGACAATGAGCGGTTCAACAACGTGGTTTATACGGACGAGATCGAGAAGGATCGGGATAAGAGCTTGCTGGCCATGCGTGAGCGCATGTTTTCCGAACACAAGTTCAAAGCGGCAGTTTTCATTGGGGGTATGGGCGGGATTGTACAGGAATATGAAATGTTTCGACGCCTGCAACCGGAGGCTGCAGTCATTCCAGTAGTCTCCACGGGCGGCGCGACGCTTGAAGTTGGGGCGCAGGTTGACTCTTTATCGACCGACCTGGCGGAAGACCGGGACTACGTTGCGTTATTTCACCGCCACCTTGACGTTTCCGTCCGAGAGGAGCGCTTCGAAAGTCCAACTCTCCAACCGGATGTCGTTGAGAAGCGATTTTGGCAACCCCCTGCCACTGCTTAAACGGGACGGGAACTCGTTATTCACCAGCCAGCCACTCACTAAGTTCGGTAGCTGTGTTCCTTTTCTCGTCGAGGACCATCCAGACGCGCTTTTGATGACCCTGTAGATCTCCCCAGACGATGCGGCGGTATAATCCCAGATACTCCCACGACGCCCATGCCTGCTCATGCGCGCTGTCGGATGCCGGGAACAGCGCGATCTTCGTCAACCCTTTATACCCATCCGCAACGCCCAACTCCCAGGGCACCCAACGACTGTCCTTGCTGTTCTTGCTTGCAAGAAGGACAAAGCGCTTTGTCTGGCGAATACGGCTCTTTAACAGCCCTGCCGTTTCCTCCGTCGTGTATGGGGGCATTTCCGGGTCGATTTCATCGACATAAACCTTGGCGCCGTGCCCTTCTAATACACGAATGGCTCCAACGACGAGATCATCGTCCTTGCTTGAGTGCGAAAGAAATGTAGCACCCGACAGCGCGCGAGAAGAAGCAGATTTCCTAAGGTTTACCTGCTCGTTGATGTTCAATTTGTCAGCGAAATTACGAAGCTCGGATTTGGTAATATATTCTATCATTCTTGCCGCCCGCTCTTAATTCCGTGCAAAATCTCCGATTCTTTGCACCTCAGTTATTTGCCCGGATCGCAATGGCCTCTTCAATCCAAGTCTCGATCCCATTCTTAATCGAGTCATACGCGGCTTTGCTATCTGCTCCGGAAGGAGAGACGAGCTTCACTATGGAGGAAAGCTTTTTCCCTGTATTGGCGTAGCCGATTTCATCAAATGGATTGCTGCCCGCCACGCACGAGCTCCCATCGTGACCAAGAAGTTTGTTTATCCGGATACCCACGACGCCTTTACCTGCGTCCCAGCCTTTGACGATCTCGCGGATCACCCAAGGCCGGTTCGCTGTTTCCGAACCGACGAGCACCACCACGCAACTCTTGCCGTACATGTTGTCATCGATCCATTTTTCGATGGAGGTCTTGCCCTTCCGCTTGACCTCTTCCCATGCATTCGCAGTGCAAAGAGTCTGCCCTTCGAGGGCTCCGATGTTACGCACCTGCTGAGTGCGCCAAAAATCGTTCGCGAAGTGAAAACTGAAGAAAACGCGCCGCGCCATAAGGCCCCCTTTTGTTCTCAGAACTTCTACAGAGGCGACCATCGTTCCGCTAGAGAAATCGATTCCGAAACGAATGGCTTAAATAACAAGCGCGGCATTTTTGTGCGGCGCCTCAAGCGTCGCTGCGCGACGCGAGAGACGGGCCGACCACCGCCAGCTCTTTGGGTTAGCGCGGCGGTCGGCCCGTCCCTCATTGCGAGGAAAGGAGACAGTTTGGACGGGTGGACCTAACGAACAGGATTTCATGCCGAAGGCTAGGGATGGCAGGGTCTCGTTGGCAATGCAGTTGCCATAGAGATCGTCATACCCTGTCGAGGGTAGCGGGAGCTTGCGGCAGATGGAGATCGGTAGCCAGCCCCAGAGGGCCAGCAACGCGTTCATCAGTTCGACATGCGCCATGGTTTCCGGCTTCTCCGCGCCGACGTCGGCAAAGGTGATGACGTGCGGCCGGATGCCGGCGAGACGAAGCGCCACCAGCATCGCCGTGGAATCCACGCCCGCGCCGAAGCAGACGGCGAGAAGCCGGCGCTTCAGCGGACGCAGGCGGGAAATGACGGAGTGGTCGACCGTCATGGCCGTTCCGGTGCGGTCGCTCGCCGGTGGCGTTCTCGGTCGGATTTCGCGTATCGCCGTTCGACCACTGCGCGAGTTCATCGCCTTCTGCCTCGCACGCCTCGCAGAATGTGCAGGGATGCACGTCCGCCAGCACCCACTGCCGGCGGGCCTGGTCCCAGCGGACGCAGGCATCGCGCACGATGCGATCGCTCCCGCAGCGCGCGCAGACAGGAATGCCGCCCGGCGCGGCGGTGTCGTGGGACGGCATCGCCAGCATATAGTGGCGTTCAGATGCCGCGATCACGGTGCAGCCCCTGGCAAGCCACATAGCGAGGATGCCCGTCAGATATTCGGCCGCGAACACCTCGTAGCCGTCGGTCACCTCGACCAGAGTCAGGGTGATGAAGGTGGGTTGCCGGATTTCCAGAACCGCGAGCGTGACCTGCCGGTCCTCGCTGGTCTTGTAGAAGCTGTCTTTATGGATGTGCCGGAAGACCGGCTCGGGCACGATCTGATTGTCGGCGGTCTTGTAGGTCATGATCCGGGCCTTTCTTGAAGTGGCGCACGAGCGCGTCACCCGGCGGGAGACCCGATGGGCGGACCGTGCGATCGTGATGACTGGGATGCGCCGGGCTTTCCGACGCTGGATGCGCGGGGTCAGGCGACGCGCAGCGCGAGGTTTTCGTCGGTGCGGGGGCGTCGGGTGGTGACGCGGAACGGCTGGATGGGATTGCCGGTGCGGACCACGAACTGATCGCGGCCGGACATCGTGCGCCGCTGAAGCGCGATTCTGTAGCAGTTCTCGAACCCGGCGAGCCTGGATCGGAGAGGAGACAAGGTGGACATGGGGTCCTCCATAAAAAGTGTGTGGGCTGCTGAGGCCCCGGTCCGGTACGCGCGCGTGGCGGCGCTCAGGATGGGGCCAGCGTCCGGATGCTGCCGACAGTCCGGATGCCGCGGTGTGCCGGTTGGGCCTTGGCCTGGCTGGTCATCCGGCCGGCTCGTCGACTTCGACGGCTTCGACGGTGATCCGAAACCCGGCCCCATCGTCGAGCACCAGATAGATCTGCGTGCCGCTCTCAACGTCGCAGCTTGCGATGCTGTCGATATTGGCGGTGGTGCGATGGGTTTCCGAGATGATGTGGGGCGGACGATCAGCTTCGCATTCGCCGGCCTCGTCGCATTTGGCGATGTGGGTTTCGAAAAGCTCGCAGATCGCGGCGGCGACTGTGCAGGCGCGTGTCGGGTTGTCGATATTGGGACCGGCGCTCTCGATCGCATCGCGCAGGAACGCGGTCAGGGCGTCGTTGATCGAAACGAGGAGGCCGCTACGCGCGTTGGAGCCCATGCGGTCCAGATAGCGATCGGGTATGAGGTTGTTGACGGCATGGGTTGCATCATCGACCAGCGCGTCGAATTGGTCTTCGGTCATGGCATCGCTCCTCGATGGGGCATGACCGATCGAGGCGCGACTGGCGCGACCGGCCATGCACGATGGAAATGGAATCAGGCGGCAGCAGGCGCAGGCTCGGCGTCATTGTCGGCGAAGGCGGCCTCGACCAGGTAATCCACGGCGCGCACGCTGATCGCCCGGTCCCTGGGGATCAGCCAGGAAACATGTTCGCGGATCGCCTCGCGCACGCGCTCGATCACGGCGGCGTCCTCGCCGAGCAGCAGCAGATTGGCGGCGAAGCGCGCCTGCATCTCAAACGCGGCCTGCTGAGTATGATAGCTGTCGGCCTCGCAATCCTCGCTGGGATAGAAGCAGGCGCGTTCGAGCAAACCAGCCAGGTCGAAGGGCTTGATCGCGCAATCGGGACCAAGCAGGATGACGACCTCCTCAAGGTCGGTCCAGCAATCGCGGGGAATGATCACCACGTCAGCCGGCAGCGCAAGTGTCTCCGTGGTCGCGGCGCAATCGCTGCTTGCCCGCACGGTCAGTTCCAGCGTGATCGCAGTGACGTGCCCGGAGACAAGGTCCAATGGCACCGGGCTGCCCGCGATATAGTCGAAAAAATCCCCTTTGCTCCGCTCGACCCGAAACGAGCAGCCCACCAGGCGCGGCAGAGCGTCATACCAGCTATATCCGGCGAAGGCGTCGACAGGATCGACCGGCGTTGCACCGAGCGGCGCTCCGCAAGCGATCGCGCGGTCGACGCATTGCTCGATATTGGCTTCGTCGATCGGCATCAGGACCATCGGCTCGCCCGCGACCCGCTCGCCGAGCAGCGTGCCATCGCTTTCGGCGGTGCGCGGTGTCCATGCCGGGAGCCAGGGTGCTGCTTCGGGGAGATCGACGCCGAGCGCCTTCGCCCGCTCCCAATCAGCGAAGGATAGCCGATGGTGGCCCTCGCGGGCGATGGTGCGGAAGATCGCGGCCTCGCAGGCTTCGCGCAGGGCGTCGAGCGCCGCGTTCTGCACCATTTCCTTGCGGGCGGGCAGCACGAGCTGGAGCGCGGGCGCATCGAGGATATCGACCTTGGCATAAAAGCCCCGGCCGCTATCGGCGTCATGGATGTGCGGCAGGCGGCACGGCACCGTCAGGCCATGAAAATTGATCCGCGGCTTCTCCCTTTGGATGAGGTGCTCGTCGGCGAAGATGCCGATGGAGCAACCGTTCCATGTCTCGATCCTCTTGGCGCCGGCCAGGAAGCTCTCCTGCGGCAGGCGGTCGCCGCCGAACCAGATCGGCACTGGGAAGAACCGCGCGGCGTCCTTGACCGCCTGATCGAGCGTGATGGCCCAGCTTTCGGGCATGTCGATCTCGATTTGCGTGCCCTCGGCGATATCGGATGGAGCGAGATCGAGCGCCTTGCCACTTTCCCACGCATCCGGCGTGATCGTCGCCTGCCAGCCCGCGCCGAGTTCGGCCGCATGGGACTGGACGGCAATGCGGCGGCCAGCGAGGCTGAACACGCCCATGCCCGCCGGGTCTTCCGAGCGGGCGATATCCTCGTTCCAGCCGGAATCGCCCAGCGTCAGGAACTTGGCCGGATCGGCGATGCCGCGTCCGTCGTCGCGGATATGCAGCACTGGTCCGTGCTCGCGTTCGACCTTGGCGATGTCGATGCGGGTCGCCCCGGCTCGCCTGCTGTTCTGGATAATCTCGGCGAGCACATCAGCCACGCCGCCATTATAGAGTCTGCCGATTTTCGTGAGCAGGGACTGGCCGATTCTGGTGTGGATCGTGGTCGGAAAGGTCATGGAAAGCTCCGGGCTGGACACGGCATCACCACCGCGTCCGATCTCCTCATCCTTCCCTCCGGGATCCGGGATCAGAGGCCGCACCGTCGGACCATGAGGATCGCGCCAGTCGATGTTGGCGACGATCCACTCGGGCACGAAGTCCCAGTCGAACGACAGGACATAATCGTCCGCGACTTCGGCCCAGGCGGCGTCGACCACATCGGTCCAGCCGAAGACGGTCATCCGCATGGCGGCGGTGCCAAGTGCAGTGAAACAGGCCCTTATCTGCAAGGCGCGTTCGAGTGCATCGGGATTGGTGACAGGATGGTCGCGCAGCCCCAGCACGGCTTCCCAGAGACAGGCGGCGGTTTCGCGCGCGAAGGCAGGATCATGGTCTCCCATGAGCAAGTCCTTTCGATGGATTGATGATTCAGGCGGCGAGCCGCGCGGGATCGTGCAGGCCCAGATCCGCTGCCGACAGCACCGGCATGAGCGTCTGCAGCCGTTCGAAGGCGCCGGTGAGATCGTCGATTGCTATCCACCAGCAGGCGTCGCCTGGATCGGCCGCGTTGCGGTAAACCACCTGAACGAGATCGCTGGTGACCTCCGGGAAGCAGGCGCGGACCAGCATCACCTCGACCCGCCGGGCAACTCTTGTGATCCGGCGTCCGAGATCGGCCCGCGCCCGCATGTCGAGGCGGAACCAGAAGTCGGGCGCGATGAGCTGGGCGATATGAACGCAGCGTCCCGAGCCGGCTGGGCGCGGCAGGGGGATCGACCGCACCAGCGAACGGCGCTCCACGTCAAGGGAATCGAGCGGAACCAGGGCGCGATACTCGTAGAACAGCAGCGTGCCGGCGATGCGGGTGCGCGTGATGACGATATCCATGATATGATCTCCGTCAGGCGGCGAGCCGCGCCGTTGCGCCGGCGGGCTCGGGTAGATTGAGGTCGCGGCGGATGCGGGCGGCCAGGCGCTTGGGCTGAACGAAGTCATGAACTGCGGCCCAGTAGTTGCGCTCGCCGACGAAGTCATGGCGGCCGGCGACCTTGCGGAACATCACCTCCCGACCTGCGCCCATGCCGTCGAGGCTGAGCCGGACGTAGAGGTGATCAGCGTGCAGCATCACGTCGCCCGATATCGCGGCCCCGCCGCGCTGGGAGGTGATCGTATATCCGTCATCGGCAAGGCCGAGCGCATCGGCGAGCGCCCGCAGCGCCTTGCGGCCATCGGCGTGGAAAAGCTTCTTCGCGCGCTCGTCATAAGCGACGCCCTTGTTCGCGAGCGCGATCAGGGCGGGCTTGCGGCGCAGGTCGGCGATGGCTTCCATGCACGCGACGCGCAGTTCGCTGTTCGGGCGCTGGATCTGCGAGGCGAGCGTGCCGAGGTGGCGTGCAAGCAGGATGACGGCGGGATCGCTGTCATGGGGCCGCCCGGCGTTGCGGCAGTCCTCGATCGCGGCATTGAGCGCATGAAGCGCGTTTGGCAGCGTGATGAGCGCGGAAGGGTCGAGCGCCTGCTGGTATCGGAAGGGGATATCGTAGGACATCGGGGGGTATCTCCGAACAATCGGGCGCATCCTCACGCCCGCCCCAACCCCGCTTCCTTCCCTCCAGTTTGCCGGTCGCGTGCATTCCGGGCAGTAAGCAAGGCGTCGAAGCGTGCCCGCACGGCGGCACCGGTCGGATAGCGGTCTTCCAATCCATGTCGGCGAAGGATCACCGACCGCGCCGCCGCGATGCGGCTCCCCTCGTCGCGCGTCGGGACACGCGGGGGCCATCCTTTCACGAACCGGAGACCGGATGGCATCCCGGCCTCCAGCGCCCGACGTTCGCTTGCGGCGTGTTTCGCGTCGGCAATCTGCCGCGCGAGGGCATTGGACAGGAGATGCGGCGCGACATCGGCCAGCCAGCGACCGGGCTGAAAGGAAAAGGTCGACTCCGCCTCGATCCCGACCAGATGGCGATAGAGATTATGATTGTCTTGCGCGCGCGTAGCCGCGCCGAGATCAGCGGCTGACGCGAGAACGCAAAAGGCGCAGGACAGCCGGCTCGAGCCATAGCAGCCATAGGCTTCATGAAGCGGCAGGCCGCACGCGTCATGGCCGGCAAGGACATCGACTGTGCGCCAGTCGACCAGCGGATGCCAGACCATCATGCGCGTGTTGGCGCGATTTCCGGGCTTGGCGAAGCGGTGATCCTCACGCACAACCGGCGTGAATCGCCGTGCCGGGCTTTCCTCGCGCCGAAGCCCGATCACCGATACGATCGTCTCCCCGGCAAACCGGCGAGCCAGTGCCGGGCCAATGACCTGGGCTTTGAGTTCCGAGGTGCAGAACCGCAGCGAGGATGAGGACCAGGGACCGATGAGATTATAGGTTTCGAGCGCTTCGTAGCGCGCCTTTCCGCTCGCGAACCGCTGCTCCCAGCGCGCCACCATGTCGCCGGCGGAGCGGCGCACGACCAGGAGCGGAATCTCGAGCCTTCGGGCGATCACCTCGACCATTGCGGGCGTCGAGCGCCACTCGGCGCGGCCAAGATCGGCATGGACGGCGATACGCCGCTCGCGCGGATGACCGAGGTCGTCCAGCCATTCCATCGCGGCCCATGCGGTCATCGAGGAATCCTTGCCGCCGGACAGGCTGAAGGCGAACCAGGCACCCGTCGCGGCGGCCTCGATGATTGCGGGATCGGCGGCGACGGCAGGCGTGCGGCCGGTGAGAGCGCGCGTGCGGCGTATAGCAAAGGACATGGAAAGCTCCTGATCACGCCATCAAAAGACGCGACTTCCCATTCCCCCTCCTCTTCGGCTGCCTATAGCTGAGACCGAGTTTCCGAGGCGCTCAATCCTCCCAGTTCTCCGACGCGAGCCCGTCAACGCGGGAGAATTCGCGCAGGTTGCGGGTCACGACCGTGAACCCGCGCGCAACAGCTTGTCCGGCAATCAGCGTATCAAGTGGGCCGATAGGTGTCCCCGCGCTGGCGAGGACGGCGCGCACTTCACCGGAAACGCGGGCATCTTCGCGCTCGAAGTCGACGACCTCGAAACGCAAGGCCGCAATACGATCGAGATTTTCTTTCACACGAACACTGCGGCTCGCGCCATAATAGAGTTCGTGCATGACAACCGTCGAGATCACGCAGTCCAGCGGATTGTGTCGTTCAAGGTTCTTCCATAGCTTTTCATGGCCTTTGAGCAGCGCGATCACGCTGTTCGCGTCAAGCGAGTAGATCATGCTCAATCGTCCAGGGAATCGCGTGATTCGAAGCCTTGTGCTTCGCTCCCGGCCTTGCTGACAGCTTCCTCGAAATCCTTATCGACCGGCCCGACCAGTGCTTTGAGCCAGGCCCAGTCGGACGGAGCCGGTTCAAGGATCACCGCGTCACCATCTCTACGGATACGCACCTGATCGGTGTCGAAGCGGAATTCCTTCGGCAAGCGCACGGCCTGCGATCTTCCGGTCCAGAATATTCTGGCAATGTTCATGACGTCTGCCTCCATTACCCCAATGCAAAGTGATAGGTATCATTGCCATATATCATATTGCAAGGATCGGACAAAGCTGTTTGCCGTCAGGCGGTGAACCGCTCGGACGGCGCCCCCGGGCATCGCACCTTCAGGCCGACTTGACGGTTGCAGCCGCCCGGCGCTGTTTGAATTCAGCCTCGACATCTTCATGCATGGCAGGAGGTTGCTCGCGATCGAGTGCCTTCTGGACCTTCCGGCGGAACCAGACGTAAGCAGAGAATGACGTCGTGCGCTTAGAGACTGCGCGATGGACGCTGGGCGCTGGAGACCTCCTCGCTCTCCAGTGACCATGTCGATCGCCAGCTTGGGTCGTCGAAGGCTGGCGCATCGCTTTCGCTCTGCAAGTCGATCGCCGCCTGTAAGTCGGCGGCCTCGACGGCAACCACCATCTCGCGCTCGACGCGGAAGACCTGAGCGATGCGTAATTGATAAGATTTCATGGCCTCCTCCGTTCGACTTCATGGTTGGGACCGTAGGAAGCCGAACGCAGAAACGCATCGTCTCCGGCTTCATCAACCAGGTAGCCCGCAACGTCCGAGGTATAGTCGGCATCGATGATGCCATCGCCCGCGGGCGTAAGACGGACGGCAAAGCCGTTTTGGAACAGCAGCTCGTCCGCAGCCTCCATCGCGGATCGATGGTCGGTCGCATCGACCGCCACCTTGACGCGGATAACGGCATAAACATGGACGAAGTGACGGCGGCTTTCGCCGCCGCCGTTTCGATCCTGTCCGGCCGGTGCGGGAGCCCGGGTCACGCGGCCCTCGCCGTCGCGCCTGGGAGCACTACCGGATCGGAATCGGGCACGATCTCGGCGCGTATGCCGGAGTAGTGATGCTCCGCCATCCACCGCTCGGCCTGCGCCATGTCGTTCGCCAGGAAGCGCAGTTCCTGGCGCTCCCCATGACCGGTCAACACGCGGACCATGCCGGCCTTTGGTTTTTCGAGAATCTCGAAGGGCTTGGCGCTCTCGGCGCTGAACAGGCGGCGAATCACCATGATGATGACGCCTTCGCTCCCGAAATCGCCGAGATGCAGGGTGAAGGTGGCGGGAGATCTGCCGAAGCCGGCCTGCCGCTCGACAAGTCGGCCGGTGCCGTTTTCCTGTTCCCAGGCCTTGACCTTGCGCGTGAACCTCTCGGGCGGACGCGGGGTCCCGCTGCGGAATGCGATGAGCGAGCCCAAGGGAGCTTGCTCGTAGATTTGACGTGCGGTGTGCATCGATTGTCTCCGAAAATGCACAAAGCCCGGCGCGGCGGCCGGGCTTTGTGCGGATGATGGAATCGGTGGAAGATGGCTCAGTCGCGAAGACCGCCCACGGCTGCATCTTCGACCCAGCTGGCGCCTTCATCGAAGTCGCCATCGTCATCCTCGAGCAGCGCGGCGAGTGCGACCCCGCCCTCTCGCCCGAGCTGGCCTAGGCGCTGGATCGCGGCGAGGAGGACGGGCGCGAGCTGCGCCGGCGTCGCGGTTTCGACATCGGATAATTGCATGGATGTTGCTCCTGGTTGGTGAGGAAGTCGGCCGGGAAGCTGTTTCGCCGCGGGGACGGCGAGATCCGGCGCGCCCGGCCTGTCGCGCCGAAAGGGGCGAAGCCGTGGTCAAGCCGCCTTCGCAGGCGTCCATTGGTAAAGGAGATGAGCATCGGGGCTGTCTTCGGTCCCGATCGCAATCCGCACGAGCTTGCCGTCGCAGGCGAACTGCGCCGCGCGCGGCAGCGTGAGGTAGCTGGGTCCTTCGAGAATGATATCCTTCGAGCGGACCGCCTGGACTGCCCTGGTGGTGCCGATCGAGCGGTACCAGCCAGGCGCGCTGATGAGCTTCATCTGGTCACCCGGCTTGATCCGCCGTTTGAACGCAGCGAGCGAGACCACGGAATCGACCATGCTCCCGGCGCGCCGTCGCTTCGCCAGGGCGGCCCAATAAGCCTGCCCGATCGTGACCTCGCAGAAGAAGGCGCAGTGGTGCGAGTCCTGATAGATGTTCGAGCGGGTGAAGCCGAAACGCTCGATCTGGTCCTTCACCTTGACGCTGAAATCCTGCTGAGCGTCGCGGCCGGTCAGGTCTTCGGGCGTATCGAGCAAGTCCGCAATGATCTTGCGGCCGCCGGAGAAGGTCTGGGTGCGCATCGCAAAGCGCGTGTCGGGGAAACAGGCGCGCAAATGGCGGTCGACGCGGGCGACGATCGCCGCGAGGCTTTCGCCCGGCTGCTGGAGATCGCCCTGATAGTGGAAGTTGCCGCGTTCATCGAACTCGGTCTGGCTGTAGAGCGGCGCAGCCGAAGCGGCCGCCGGGTTGGGTTCGGTGGGCATGGATCATATCCTTCAGATGCACGAAACCCGGCGCGATGGCCGGGCTTCGTGCGTTGCATGGAGTGGCAGCGGACCGGCGCGTCAGTCGGGATCGCCGGGCCGATCGAGCAGCAGGACGGCGATCGACGGTTTGTCCGAAATGGCGGCCTTGCGGCTGTCGTAAGGTTGCCGGCCTTGTTCCGCGATCGTCAGCATGTCGAAGACCGGCGCTGGAGCGCCGCCGCCATCCGGCACCGTCATGCCTGAATCGTGGAATTGGATGTCGACAAAACGCGGCGGCCCGTCGGTGCGATAGGGTCCGAAGTGGAACGTGACGCGCAGCTCTTCGCTCGACCTTGCGGAGATCGTGAAACCGCCGTCCAGGATGTCGACCGGGAGCGTCGGGACGTCGTTGAAGGGGGCAAAGCCCATGCTCTCAGCCCTGGCGCCAGTCATGATCGGCAGCCGCCGAAACTTTGCGGAGTCGCGCGGCACCGCCTTGAGAGCCTCGTTCATCAGCCATTCCGTGCCGCCGCCCAGGATTTCGTAGGGCGTGATGACGAAATAGCCCCCGCCCCGCGATCCGGGCCGGGCACGCGAGCAGCTGGTCGACCATTCGAATCCGAACGGCAAGGCTGACGGGCATGTCGCCTGGATCACGGAAGCGATCGCGGACACGTCGGCGCAGTCGCCATGGATGAACACACGTTTGCGCATTCCATCGGCATCGTCTTCGACCGAGAGATCGGCATCGAAGGTCGGAAAGTCCGGATCGGTCCAGATTTGCAGGAATCCCGCGAACGGATCCTGCTCTTCTTCGAGGGGCGGAAATGCCGCGCGGAACGCCTCGCTGCGTTCCGCATAGCAGGCCCTCGCCGCGTCGAGCCCCTCTTCGTCGCGTCCAAAATAGTCGCAGGCGATCATGTGCGAGGTTTCGAAGCATTCGGTCAAGAGATCGGCGTCCGGTGCGCCGACCACGATCTCGAACGCGGTGGAAATGAAATAGTCGGCCATGTGAAAGTCTCCATCGCAATGGCCGGCACCCGGAACTGGCGAGGTCGGGATGCCGGACAGGTGGATGCGCGCGCTCAGCGAACCTGTTCAAGGAGTTGGCGGGCCTTGCCTTCGAGTTCGAGCCGGCCGTCCTGCTGGGCTTTGGTCCGGGCAAGCGCGGTGATGCCGCTCACGAAATCGAAGACGCTCTCGGGCGGCTTGCCTTCTTCGCTCAGCACGGTCTCGATGATCTTCGTGGTCTCGGATTTCGAGAAACCGCGCTTGCGCAGGAATCCGGTGCGGTCCTCGTCGGTCCGGGCGATGATGCGCTCGCGCGCGGTCCTGATCCCGTCGATGAAATTGCGCGGCGAGGCATCGGCGTAGTGCGCGAGCGCCGGTTCGGCCTGCTGGGCGAAGCGACCGGCGGCGAACTTGGAATGCCGGATCTTGATCTCCTCGAAATGCTCGACACCCCAGAGGATCCGGTTCGCGCACACGGCGCGCAGGTAGAAGGTCGCGATGCCGAGCGTCTTGGCGCCGACCTCGCTGTTCCAGCAATAAAAGCCGCGGAAGAAGAGGTCGGGATCGCCGTTCCGCAGCTTGCCGGCCTCGATCGGATGGGTGTCGTCGACCAGGAACAGGAACACATCCCTGTCCGACGCATAGAGCGTGGTCGTCTCCTTGGTGACGTCCACATAGGGATTATACTGGTGGGTCGCCCAGTCGAGCACGCCGGGCACCTTCCAGCGGGTATCGCCGGTGCCGTTGCCGGCAAAGCGCATGACCGCCGAGACCAGCTCGTGATCCCAGATGCGGCCATAGTCCGGGCCGGTGATGGCGCGCAGCTCGGTGCGCCCGTCGTCGGTCTGGAGGAGTTTCACCTGCTCGCCGCGATGATGGAGCAATCCATGCTGGAGATTGATGCCGGCGAGCGCGGCCGGGAGATTGCGCAGATAGGACGCCGGCGCGCCGACCAGGCTGCATGCCTGGCCGAATGACCAGTTGGTCGGCGCGATCGGGCGGTCGTTGCCGGGCAGCATCAGGGCGAGGCGCTCGGGCTGGTCGCGGCTGGCTTCGACCCGGATCGACCGGCTCTCGACGATCTGGCTGTGCGCGCGATCCGCGCGGCGGTGAACGCTGTCGTAGAGATCGCCGAGCGACAGGAAGCGTTCGTCGTCGGGCCGGTCGAACCATTCCGACGATACGCGGCTGTTCGACGTGCCGCGCGAGACGTCGACGCGGTATGCGCCGGGCGCGGAACGCGCCGGCTGGGGAGCAAGCATGGTCATGGGAGGTCTCCGCAAAAGTGGGATTGCGCGGCACGCGGCGCTGCATTCGCGCCGTCCGGCCGCATCCATCTCCCTCCTTCTCCCCTCCGGGCGGGAAGAATTAGGTGCTGGAATTGACACTAAAAGAACGTGAGTGGGCGACGCAGCGACTTCACAATCGGGAACGGGAGCGATAGCGAGAGGTATCCCGCCCGCCATTGCCGAACCTGTCGGTGAAGAAGGACAGCATGACCCAAGCCACCGAACGAGACAGCACGCTCATTACTTTGACCGCGGACATCGTCTCGGCGCACGTCGCCAACAACAGCGTCGGGGTGTCCGATCTGCCGCTGCTGATCGGCAATGTCTATTCGGCCCTGAGCGGTCTCGGCACGCCCGAGGCGACGGCAGAGGTCAAGCAGGAGCCGGCCGTTTCGATCCGCGCTTCCGTCAAGCCCGACTATATCGTCTGCCTTGAGGACGGAAAGAAGCTGACCATGCTCAAGCGTCACCTCATGACGCACTATCAGATGACCCCGGCGGACTATCGCGCCAAGTGGAACCTGCCGGCCGACTACCCGATGGTGGCGCCGAACTATGCCGAGAAGCGGCGCGAGCTGGCGAAGAAGATCGGTCTCGGCCGCAAACGGGCTGTGAAGACGCCGGCGCCCGCCCCGGCGTCTCAACCGGCCAAGGCGGCTGCCCCGCGCCGGACCCGCAAGAAGGCAGAAGTGCCAGCGAGCGATTGATCGTCCAGTACGACGTCGGGACATCTGGCATTGGACCGGCAGCGCACCGCTCTTCGAGATAGGCCTACAGGACTGCAATCAGCGCGGACGTGTCGACATTCACTTAGGGAGGCCTTTCTCGTCGTAGAGCAATTCGCCATGCGGCGCACTGGGCGCTTGGACCTGTGAGGACACCCGCGCTGCGATCGTAAGGATTTCGTCTATACTGGCCCGGCCCTTGCGCCGCTCGATTTGCGCGTAGCGCTCACGAAGGGCATCGATGACGACATGGGTGATGCTTTGCCCGGTTCGTTCTGCAATCGCGCGGGCGAGACGGCGCGCTTCCGGGCTCTTGATGTTCAGGTTCATCGCATCGGTTCCACCATAGAAGGTCGACTAATAGTAGCGTGGAGAATCAGCCGCCATCGTTTCGTCGACACCGCGCGACGGGGCGGCGGTCAAGCAGGCGCTGCGTTTTCGATGGCGCCTTCAATATCGGTCTTCGAGAAATCGTTGCCCACATAGAGCAAAGGACAGTCGTGCTCCTTCGCGACGTCGTATGCAAAGCAATCGCCGAAATTCAGCGCAGCGGCATGAACCCCCTTGCCCCAGCGTGCATAAGCGAGGGCGATACGTCGAGCCGCGGCGGGCGTCACGCTCACGATTTCCATCCCAAGCTCGTCGATCAGCCGCGTGATTTCCTCAACCACGTTGCGCCGTTCCGACACGATCAGCGCCTCAGCAACGGTGCCGGCGGAGATGACAAGGTCGTCCCCGGCCTCGATAGCGGCGATGCAATCGGATGCCCGGTCCTCGCCAAGGGCGATCGCCATGAGCGCGGATGTATCGATGGCGATCATTCTGGGAGCCCGTCATCGCCATAGAGGAAATCCTGGCTGCGCGCGGCGTTCGGTCCGGCCGCGGCCTTGGCGCTGCCGGTGCGGCGCACTTCTTCGAGGAGTGCACGCCGGGCCTTGCCGTCGCGAATGTGTCTGATCGGCACAAGCCGGACGGTCGCCTGACCGTGGCGCGTAAGGACGATATCATCGCCAGCCTCGGCACGGCGTACAAGTTCGGTCAATTGACCTTTGGCTTCACTGACGGACACACGCATCGTCATGCACTCCTGCAAAAATCGAGCCTCGGACACGATTTGGACCATCATATAGTCCAAGTCGTGTCTGGTGAACAGATTGAATCGCAAGCCCCGCGTTTGACGGGACGGGGACGGGCCTCACCCTATGGCAATTCGTTCAAGGATCACTTCGGCCGTGTCCGGCGGCAGGAACAATCGCGTCCGGAAGCTGATGATTTCGGTGAATGCACCCAAGGACTTCAACCAGTCGAGGCGTTCGGCGGGAAAGCCGCGTATTTCAAGGCGAGGTTGACCATTCACGCGGACCTGCACCAGCCTTGCACCGTCGAGCGCGTCGATGGCCGCGCCGTCGCCCTTGGCCGCCGCGGCGATCATGTCGGCCGGCGTCAGCTTCACCTGATCGGCGACTTCGAAGCTCGCGGCCGTCCGGGCGAGCATGTCGGCGGACACGATACGACCCAGGCGGGAGTCCCCGGTCGCTTCATCGACGATGCGCCATACCCGCACATCGTCTTCGGGAAGCTTGTCCCAGACCGGCAGCAGCAACCCCGTCGCGATATGGATCGTTTCGACATCGACCTGTTCGCGCGCCTTGCGGGCCTCATCTTCCCATAGCGCCTGGAAGTCATCGTGGGTAACCGGCTGCCAGAAACTGCGGGCAAGGCCCGCAAGCCTCACCCGGTCTTCCCCGGTCGGGCGCACGAGCCGGCACATCGGGACGGGTGCGCCCTCGTCGTCCATCGTCGACCAGGACGGCACGCGCAAGGCGACCCGGCCCGATCGGTTGTTGCGGAGGAATTCGATGTCCTCGTCCCCGCTCCACACCGCCATGAGCCGCTCGAAGCTGGTGACATTGCGCAGGAGCTGGAGGGCGAGCTTCTGGAGCCGGGTTTCAGCGCCGGACACGGCATCGCGGTGGATCGCGATATCGGAGAGCAGTTCCACGCGCTTCGCCCGGAACGTCTCGACGCCGAGATCGAGCGTGCCGGCATCGCGCGCGGCGTCGATGCGGGCCTCGATCAGCGCGAAGAACTCCTCGAAGATCGCGTCCTGCACGGCGATGCGGAGCGCGAGCAGGCGATTGAGCCAGCGCTGGATCGGCGGCAGCTTCTCGACCAGTTCGCTCGTCCCGGCGATGACGAGCTTGAGGCCGGTCATGGCTTCGAACGCGCCGATCGTCGTGCTCTTGAGCTTGCCGTCGGCAAGCAGATGATACCATTGCAGCAGCGCGTCGCGCGCATAGTCGCTTTCGAGGTTGTCGGCCGGATCGAACAGGTTCTGGCTTCCGGCCTGGCGCTGGCCGCGCGTGAGGGCGCCCAGCGCATCGAGCCGCCGGGCGATCGTGCTGATAAAGCGCCGCTCGCCCTTGCAGTTGGTCGTCACCGGGCGGAATATCGGCGGCATGGTCTGGTTGGTGCGGTGGGTCCGGCCCAGCCCCTGGATCGCGGCCGACGCGCGCCAGCCCGGCTCGAGCAGGAAATGCACGCGGCGATGAGCAGCGCTGCCGCAATTGCGGTCGGCATGATAGGATCGGCCGGTCCCGCCCGCACCGGAAAAAACGAGGATCGGCTTCCTGCCTGCCATGAAGGCGTCGGCATCGGCGATCCGGGCATTGGGGCTGAGGCGTTCGACCTTCTGGCGCCCGGCGGCGTCGGTGATGATGCGGCGGCTGCGGCCGGTCACTTCCGCAACCCGGTCCGGTCCGAAGTGCCGGATCAGCTCGTCGAGCGCGGCCCCGATCGGCGGCATGGCACATAGCCGCTCGATCAGCGCGTCGCGGGTGCGGATCGCCTCCTGGCAGAGGACGGGATTGCCGTCGTCGTCGAGACGCGGGCGTGAGCGCATTTCCCCGCTATTGTCCTTATAGACCTCCATCATCCGGGTCGGGAATGCGTCGGTGAGATATTGAACTAGCATTTCCCTGGGCGATAGCTCCAGATCGGGATTGGCCCGCTCATCGGGTGTGAGGCTCGCCAGGCGGCGCTCGAGCAGGGCCTCGGCGGTCGAGACCAGCTGGACGACGGCGACGTGCCCCGCGCCGAGTTCCTCCTCGATCGCCCGGATGAGGCTCGGCATCTTCATCGAGATCAAAAGCTGCGAGAAGAAGCGTTGCTTGCCGGATTCGAAGCGCGACATCGCGGCGCCGAGCGCCTGGCCGTTCAGCGTCTCGCCGCTGATCCGATCGACGACGTTGGTGGCTTTCAGAACCTCGCCGAGCGCCCCATGCACGATCGTCCAGGCGTCGGCATAGGCGTCGTATATCCCGATCTGCGCTGGCGTGAGGGAATGTTCGAGCGGGTCATATTCGATGCCGGCATAGGAAAGCGACCGCGCGGTATAGAGGCCGGTGGCTTTCAGGTCGCGGCACACCACCTCCATCGCGGCGATCCCGCCCTTCTCCATGGCGGCGCAGAAGCCGCCGCGCGTCGGGAACGCCGTGCCGACGCCCCAGAGACCGAGCCGGTGCGCGTAGCCGAGATTGGCGGGCGTCGTCGCGCCGGTCGCGGAAACATAGAGCACGCACGCCCGCGGCAGCGCGTTTTGCAGCCGCAGCCCGGCAATGCCCTGCTGAGAGGCGACGGCATCGCCGAACTCGCTCGGCGCGGGCGCGGCATTGGCGAGCGCATGGGATTCGTCGAAGACGATCAGCCCGTCATAGTTGTCGCCAAGCCAGGCGAGGATCTGGTCGAGCCGGGACGGCCCCTTGTCGCGGACCGAGCGCAGCATGCTGTAGCTGAGGAACAGGATGCCGGCCGACATGCCGATTTCCTCGCCCAGCGGAATGGCGTCGAGCGGCTGGATGTCGACCGCCAGACCGCCGAGCGCGCTCCAGTCGCGGCGCGCGTCGAAGAGGAGCGGACCGTTGAGGCTGATCCACACATGGCGCCGGCGGCCCTTGAACCATTGGTCCATGAGGGAGGCGGCGGCTTCGCGGCCCTTGCCGACCCCGGTGCCGTCGCCGATGAAGAAGCCCTGCCGATAGACATGGCCGCTGTCGTTCTCGATCAGCTGGTCCCCGGCGGCGTTGGGACTATAGCGGCCGGGCAGATTGCGCTCGAACGCATCGCCGGCCTGGATGATCGCTTCGAGCTGCGCCGTCGATACGGCTTCGAACGAGCGCGCGGGGATCGCCGGGCGATAGCTCGGCACGGGCGGCAGGACTGAGGCCATCGCGAGGGATTCGACCAGCGTATCCGGATGATCGGCGGCGCCGGGAATCTCGATGCGGGACAGTCGCCAGGGTGCGAAGATGCCGGCCGGCTCGCCCATCGGCAGCGGTTCGGCGCGCACGCTATAGCCGATCGGTTCGACCGCATTGTCCAGCGCCACGCGTTCGGGCGGTGCGATCGTCCGGGGTTGCGCGGACCTTGCGAAGAGGGAGAGGACCGGCCTGCGCGTGCAGGCCGGTGTTGGTGGGAGCGCGGGCGCGGAAGGCGGCGGCGCAGTTGGACCGGGTTCCAGGCGGTCCGGAAGCGCCAGAACATGGCGGAGCGCGTCGCCCAGCGTCTCGGCATCAACGACCTTGGGCGTCCCCACCCAGCCCTTGTCGAAGACGAGGATGCGGATACGCGTGCTGGTGCCGTGCTTGGCATAGACATCGCCCCGAATGTCGATCTCGACGCGCGGACAGGCGACCTCGCGCACCGAGGCATAGCCCGCGCGTCCGGTGCCATCGGCCGAAAACCCCGACGGCAGGATCGCGACGCAGCGGCCGCCCGGCTGGAGCCTGACCAACGCCGAGCGAAGATGGCGGGCGCCGGCGTGCCGGTCGCGGCCACGGCCCTCGCTGCGGCTAAACGGCGGGTTGATAAGAATGACGGAAGGGCGCACGAAACCGGGCAGACAGTCATCGATCAGCGCGCCGTCATGGGTGGTGACCGCATGTCCGGCGATGCGGGCGAGCAAGGCGGCCCGTCCGGGATCGCGCTCGTTGAGATGATGGACCGCGCCGGCCCGCATGACGAGCGGGAGCAGCATGCCGGTGCCCGCCGAGGGTTCGAGCACGATGTCGGTCTCGTCGATGCGTGCCGCGAGCGCGGTGAGCCAGGCGAGCGCGGCCGGCGTGCTGAACTGCTGCATGTCGACCTGATGCTCCGACCTATAGGTCTGGGTCGGCAGACGGCGTTCGAGATCGATGAGGTCGGCGAGGACCGCTTCGGGTTCGGGCAATCCCAGCGGCGAGGATTGCGAACCGCGCAGGAACAGCACCTGGCCGGCTTCGAGCGAGTCATAGGCATCGCGCATCGACCAGGTGCCGAAGCGATTCTGCTTGCCGAAGGCGTCTTCCATCAGCCGGGTGAGCTTCTGGCGGGAGATCGAACCGCCGCGTTCGATGAGATCGGCGACGGCCACGGCCACCGCATGAAGGTTCGCGTCTTTGGTGGGACTATGGTCCGCGGCCGTGCAGGCGGGTGCGAAAGAAGATATGGTCATGGGGAAACTCCGGATGATCCGGCCCCGCTCACGCGACGGCGTGTCGAGGCGATGGATCGGGGAAAGGAAAAGGGGCCGGAGCATGACGCCCCGACCCCATAGTTTCGGTTGTGGCCTGACTGTCAGGCGGCTTCGGCGAGATCGCCTTCGTCGCTGTCGTTCGCGGCAAGCGGCTCGTCGCCGTCACCCCTGCCGATCGCGGCGGCAAGCTCCCGACGCGATGGCTGCGCCGCATCGATAACGGGTTCCTCGACCCGCATCGGCGCCGGAAGCCACGCCAGCGCCTTCTCCTTGACGTCGGCTTCGACAAGGACGTCGCCGGCAAACAGCTTTTCGGCCGACATCGCGAGGTCCTTCTTCTTCGACGCGCCGTAGCGGGACTTCAGATCCTCGCCGCCGACCTCCCCGAACAGGTCGAGGATCCAGCCCCGCGTCACCGCATCGAAGAAATTGCGGGCGGTGGGTCGCCACCAGCGGGCGACATCGATGTCGAGGCTGCGGCCGATATGACGCAGGAACGGCGCCCCGGAACCGCTATCGGTCACCGGCTCGATCGTGCGCGCGATCGCCCAGGCGAACCAGGCGGCGCGGGCCTCGTCGGCGAGCGCCCTGAACGCGTCGAAGCGCCCGATCGCGTCACCGGCATCGCGCCAGCTATGATCGAGACCGCCTTCGAGCTTCGCCCAGCTTTCCGCAGCCGCGGTTTCGCTGACGTAATTGCCGACGCGGCGATCGGGCAGCGGCGCCTTGAGGCCGGACGCGAGGTCATAGGCTCCGCCGAACTTGCGATGGGCGCCGTCGACCATGATGAAGGTGCCCAGATCCATCGCGAAATGCGGATCGTTCGCGACATGCAGCGCGACCAGCTCGGTCCGCATGAGCGCGAGGCGGTCGACCAGCTTCTGGCTGAGCGAAGCCTTGCGCGGCGTCTCAGCGGCATCCGCGACGTCGCCGTCATCGCCGTCGGCCTCGGGATCGATGTCCTCGTCCTCCTCGTCCGGCTCCGCGATGAACAGCGTCTCCTCGACGACCGGCCGGCCGTCCTCGCCGATCACGACATAGGCGAGCGCCCGGGCCTTCTGTTCCGGCTCATAGGTCGCTTGCCGGTCCTGGATGGCGCCGAGTTCCTCTTCGAGTTCGTCGATCCGCTCGAGCTGCTCGTCGCTATACTCGTGGATATCCGAGGCGGCTTCCTCGATCTTGTCGATCTCGCCCTTGATCGCCTGCTGCCGGGCTTCCTGTTCCTCGGTGAGCGGCGCCAGGACGCCGTCGATGCGCCGCAGGCCCATGGTCGCGGTATAGGGGACATGGGTGGCCGCGATCGCGCGGACCTCGGCAAAGCCTTCGCGTTCACGGATCGCTTCGGCCGCTTCGGCGAGGGCTTCGTCGGCGAGCTGGTCGAGCAGTTCACGGTTGGTCCACAGTTCGCTTTCGGCGTTGGAGTAGAGGTCCCGGTCGATCGTGCCGCCCGCCGCCAGATAGGCGTCGCGGCCGACCAGCAGCGCCTTGGGATGGCCGCCATTATAGCTGCCCGCCGTGACCTGCCGCTCGATCTCGGCGACATTGTTCGCGTAATAGGTGCCGGCAAGGCTTTCGAACACGGCGGCCTGGCGGATCGGATCGGAGGTCTTGGCATAGGCCTTGGCGATGTCGAGCGTGATCTCGCCCCTGGCCAGAGCCTCGAACACCGGCGTCGCGAGATTGGCGAGGCGCAGACGGCCTTCCACGAACCGCACGGTCAGGCTGAACCGCTTGGCGATATCGGCGACCGTCTTCTTTTCCTTGTCGATGATCGTGCGGAACGCGGTGCAGGCGTCGGCGGGGTTCATCGCGAGCTGGAAGAAGTTCTCGGCAAGGCTCATCGAGATCGCGTCGGCGGCGTTCGGCACCACCATCACCGGGACCTGGAAGTCCTTCGGCAGCACGCCCTTCTCGATATTGCTGAGGGTGCGCGACAGGCGGCGTCCGCCCGCATAGATGTCGTAGTGGTCCTTGCGACGCTTGATCGGCACGCCGATCAGGTTCTGGAGGACGATGCCGGTCTCGCCGAGATGGGCTTCGAACTGGGCGTCCGCGTCGGCATTGCTGTGCTTGCGGACATTGTCTTCGGCCACACGGCAATTGACCGCGGGCACATAGAGGATGGGAAAGGTCATGGCGTTTACTCCTGTGCGGTGCGCTGCCCGACCATCAGGCCGCCTTCCGCACCCACTCCCCACTTCCCTCCCCTTCAGGGGCCAGCTGCTCGTTCCAGTCGTTGTGGCCGTCCCGCGGAAGCACGATGCCGATCGACCGTCCGGGCCGGGCATGGGCCTCCATCGCCTTGTCGGCGCCGATCATGCCGGCGGTGTCGTTGTCGGGAAGGAGGACGAGGCGATCGACCTGCGGCGGTATCGCGACATGGGGAAATCGTTCGCTGCCGAGCGTCGCCCAGACCGGGATGCCGAGGATAAGGAAGGCGGACCAGGCGGTTTCCCAGCCCTCGGCAAGACCGAGCGTCGCGCCCGCCGCGCCGAAACGCACGGCGCCGTCACGCGGCCGACCCAGCAGCCGCTTGGGGGGATCGAGATCGCTGGCGACGCGTCCTTGCGGGTCGCCCAGGAACAAGCGTTCGACCGCGACGATCCGATCGCCGCTGCGCACGGCCGCCAACAGCGCGGGGCGGAAGCGGACGGCACCGCGTGGTCCCAGCGGCGTGCGCGGGTGATAGCGCAGCGCGCCGGGTAACCCCGCGAGCGCGCGGCTACGCGCATAGTGCTCAGCGGGTGAACCGGCGAACGGCAGGGCGTCGTCCCAGAGTTCCCCGGCGCGTTCCATCATCCGGCGGTCGCGCGGCTGCCAGTCGCGGATCGGGGCCGATCGTTGCGAGGGAACATCGAGATTGCGGCGGCGGATCGCGCGCAGCACGTCGATAGTGTCGCAGCCGGCGAAGCATTTGAAGAGCAGGCTGCGCGCGCCGACCCTGACCGACAGGCTCGGGCTGCTGTCGTCATGCGCCGGGCAGCGGCACATGCCGTAGCGGCCCGTCCAGTGGCCGCCGAGGCGGTGGACAAGATCGGCGGCGGCGGATTCGAGCGCGAGGTTGCTGGTAGGGGATTGAGCGGACATGGGGGCGGCACTCCTTTGCGCCCATCCCCTCCATCCTCCCCTCCGGGCGATGGGAAAATGCCGTCGTGGGTCAGCTGTCCATGGCGCGGGGAGGCTCAGCCGCATGCTGCGCGTCGGGAGCGCCCGGTCTGATCGTGCGTCGGGCGATCCAGGATGACATCCAGGCAGGCTTCGATCTGGGCACGGGCGACGTCGGTTATCAAGACGAGGGTTCGGCGCCGGTCCTCCCGATCGGGCGTTCGGATGACCAGCCCGCGGCGCTCCATGATCGCAAGCGAACGCCGCGCGGTCCCATAGGCTACATTGGAGGGGTTCCAGATGTTGGTGATCGACGTGGCGATCCCGTCATGCTCGCGGATATAGAGGTCGAGCAGCATTTCGCCGGCAGGGTCGGCGAAGAGATCGACGCCGAAGGAACGCGCCATGAGCTGGCGGGCCGCGAGGATCGAGCGGCACAGATCGACATAGTCGCTGGTTGGATCCCCAATCGCCGCTTTTTCCGGATCGCTCGCCACTGGAGGTATGGTGCGCGGTTCCTGATCGTCGATCGCGGCAAGGCTGCCGGACACAAGATCGTCGCCGCAGGCACATGGGGCGCCGACGATCTCGAACCGGCCCAGCAGAGTGTTTCCGGTGCCATCACCGGCCGGCGTTCCCGTCGCCAGCGCCGCGATCTGCTCGGCGCGCCAGATGAGATGTTCCGCCTCGCGCAGGAAACGCATGCCGTCGGGCGTCGGCAGGATAGCAGCGCCCACTGGCTCGAACAATTGGAGCCGCAACAGGGCAGCGAGCTCGGCGACGCCTTCAGCGATCGCCGCTTCGCTCACCCCGCAGGTTCGCGCGGCATGATGGTAGCTCCCGAGCTTCGCGGTCGCCACCGCAAAGCGCAATTGTCTCAGGTCGAACGGCATGGCCTCACCTCTTGTTGCGGGATAAGGCGCTGGTCGCCTCAGCCCGGTCCGTGGGATTTCGATGGCCCGCTGCCGATCCTCTCCGTGCGCGATCATCCCGCGCGCAGCGGCCTTTGCATTTACCTGTTCAATTATGAGACAGGTCGATGCAGGTCGCCGCGCAGAGGTTTTTGAAATATTTTTGTAACGTAGCTTAGCCGAGAAGCACGACGCCTCCGGGAAGCCGGGTGGCGCCGACGCCGGTGAGCTGCTGGATCTGCACGACGGCAAGCTCTATCTGGTTGACGTGGAACACGCCAGTCACGGGCCGCGCGGCGAGGCCGCTGCCGCGCAGGACCAGGCGGCCGGGGAAATAGCGATTGATCTCGCCGATGGCGGTGGAAAGCGGCGTGCCCTGGAAGACGAGCAAACCGCGCCGCCATGCGGTGACGGCCGCCGGGTCGGCGCCGGTCTTGCGCACGCCCCCGTCGGCAAGCCAGGTCACGGCCTCGCCCTTGCGCAGGGCCATGTCCTTGCCGCCGCGCGCGGTCGATACCGCGCCGTCGAGGCAGGTGACGCACAACTCGCCGGCGAGAGAGTTCACATTGAACAGCGCGGCGCGGGCGGTGACCGTGGCGCCGTCCGCCTGAACCTGGAACGGCGTGCCGCGCTCTTCGACCGACACGAAGATCTCGCCCGCGATCAGGCGCACGCCCTTGTCGATCATCGACAGGCTGGAGCGTGAGTTCATCTCGATATCGACGCCCGCCATCGGGCGGATCGTCCGCCGCTCTCCCATGGCGGTCCGTTCGTCCGCCATGAGTTCGTCGAGCGTCGGCCAGAGGCCGAGCGGCGAGCGCACGGCGATCACGCCCGCCGCGAGGCTCGCGGCCATCGCGCCTCCGGTCATGAAGGCTCGGCGGTTGATGCGCGGGCCGGACGTGGGCAGGGAAACGACGTTGTCGTTGGTGCCGGCGGGTTCCGGCCGATCGAGCGGCAGGTCAAGCGCGCGTAGCTCGCCCATGAAGGCGGCCGCATTGCGAAAGGCGTCGTCATGCGCGGGACTGGACCGGCGCCAGCTGTCGAAGTCGCGTTCGTCCGCATCGCTGATCGGGCCGATCGCAAAGCGGCACGCCCAGTCGATCGCCTCGAGCTTGAGCGGCGCGACATCCTTTTCGAAGCTGTCAGGCGACGTCACGGCCATCCTGGTCCCTGGTTCCTGTCACGGGCGATCGCTGCACGAATTCGGTTCTCCTATTACCTAGACACTTTGAAGGTGCGATCCGCGAGAATATCTTTTCGGCCCAGACGCCGCGCGCAATGCACGACGGCCGCGCGGAGGTCGGTCTGGACCGTTCGCACGCTGACCCCGTGCTTCTTCGCGATCTCCTCGTTTTCGAGACCGCGCATGAAACAGGACAAGAAGACGTCGCGCTGCCGCGCCGGCAGTTCGTCGAGCGCCGCCATGACCATCCCTACCTGCGCCTTGGCATCGGCCACGCGTTCGGGATCGGGCGCCTCGTCGGCATGATCGCCAAGCGCTTCCAGCCCGACATGCCGCGTGTGTCGTTCATCGGAGACCCGCATATTGTAGGCGGTGTTGACCGCGGCCCGGAAGACATAGCCCTCCTCGTTCTCGACCGGTCCCAGTTCTGCGCCGTTCCCGAGCCGCACCCAGGTTTCGTTGAGGACCTCTTCGGCCTGCGCCTCCGACCCGAGGCGCTGCGAGAGCCGGTCGCGAAGCTGGCGATAGCGGCGGGCCAGCGCGCGGCGCAGATTGTCGCGGGTTGATATGGTCATCGCCCCGCCTCCCCGCGACGCCGCCCACCAAGCAGAACCGCCCCTGTCACCGGCCGGCCAAATCGAACAGGATGGGCTGGCGCAACCCGTCGGGCGGCGTGAGGTCGAGCCGCCTGCCTTCGAGCAATGCGACGATGCGGGCGTCGCGGCGGCGGTCGGCGCTCGCGATGACCACCCGGACGTCATGGAGCGTCCCGTCGCTGCCGATCCGGGTCTGGACGCGAACGCGGGCATTGGCGCCGCGCCCGACCGCATCGGCATCGACCATGATGGTCCGGATGCGGTTCGCCATCGCGCGGATGAACGGCATGTTGGCGTCGGGCCGCGGCGAGCCGACCAGGCGGGGCGCCGTGACCTTCATCATGTCGAGCGCGATGACGGTCTGCCCGGTGGTGGTGGCCGGCGGCAGGGGTCTCTGGACCTGCTCGACGGGCATGATGACGGCGGATCGGCGGCTGGTGAAGCGGGCGATCAGACCGGTTCCTTGCAGAAGGATGTGCAGCGCCTGGGGCGGCGCGTATCCGCCCTTGACCGCCGAGGACCGCCGCCCGGCGGCCTGCGGTTCGTCGAGCAGGACATCGACGCCGCTGGTTTGCGCATAGCGCGAGAGCGCGGCGCCGAGCGGCTGGGCGGGAATATCATAGTGCTGTACCGGCGCCGGCGCGGGATCGTCATTGGCGGCGAGCGGCGCGGCAAACATCAGCGCGGCGAGCGGTGCCGCGAGCGCGAAGCGCCGCAAGGTCCGCGCCGGCGGGGTGCCGGGAATCGAGGCGCGCGTCGGCGTCATTCGAGCGAGAACCCGATCGGGAGCGTCACGCCGAAGGTCGAGGGCCAGCCTGCGGGCGGCGTCGGAAGCCGCTGCGCGCGCATGACGGCGGCGACGGCTTCGTCGTCGAGCAGCTTCGATCCCGAGCTGATCTCGATCCAGATATCGACGACCTTGCCGTCGTGATCCATCACGAAATGGACCTGCGCGATGCCTTCGATATCGGCCTGCCGCGCTTGCGGCGGGTAACGCCGGTAGCGTTCGATATGGCGCTGCAACTTCGCCTTGAACAGCAGCACCTCCGCGCCCGACATGGCCGGGGCGCCGTCGACCGGGCTGGCGGCGTTGCTGTTGCCTGGTCCCTGCGCCTCCATCGTGCCACCCGCCGGCTGGCCGCTGCCGGTGAAGCGGCCGCTCTGCTCCGGGCCGGTTCGCCCCGCCGCGGTCGCTGTCGTCCCTTTCCGGTCGGCCTCCTTGCGGGCGACATCGGCCACGCCCGGCTTTCCGGTGGTCCCGCCGGCGGGCAGCGGCAGCAATTCGACGACGAGGACGTGCTCGCCCCTGGCGACGGTCGGCCGGTCGGCATCCGATCCCGCCAGGGGCCAGGCGAAGAGAGCGACGCCGAGCGCCACATGGAGCGCAAGCGAGGCGAGGAAGCCGCCGGCGCGATCGCAAAAGGATGTTCGGGCGAAGGTCATGGTGAGCTGCACCAAAATGCGTCAGTCCTGTGAAACCTTCGCGTCACCGGACGAGCGGCGGATTCTCGCGGGTTTCGTGCAGGCCCCGAAAAAATCCTGGCGCCGAATGCAGAAATGCCTGCGCGGGATTTTGGCCCATCTTGTCTTTTAGAGTGAAGGGACAGAAGATGAGTTTCGGGTCGACGGCGCGCGCGGAAGAGATCACGGCAGAGGCGGACAGCCTCCAGCCCGTGTCCGCTCCTGCGCCGGTCCCGGCATGCGTGAACCGGGCTTCCCTCCCCGCGGTGCCCACATCGCGTGTCGCGGTCCTCGATGCAGCGGCGGGCCGCGGCCTGACGCGCTACCGAATTCATGTCGGCGACCTGATCGTCGACCTGCGCTATTTCCCCAAACAGACCGCGACGGGCCTGCTGTTGCCGGGCGCGCGCGGGCTGCTGCTGGTCCCGTTCAACTGTCCGGCCGAGATCGGCCTGGAGGACGGGCCGATGACCTGCCCCGTGGAGACGCCATTCCTTTATGCGGGCGACAAGCGGCTGTCCGTCGCCTGGCGTGCCGGCACGGCTGCGCTGGTCGTCTATTTCCCGCGCGAGCGGTTCAACGCCGCAGCGAGCGAGCTGCTGGACGATGGCCGCCGGCTCGCCGCCGCCGCGACGCTGCTTCCTCGTGTCGGCGAAGGCCGGGAGCTTGAGCGCGCCGCCGATCGCATCGTCGCCATGTGCGGCAATGCGTTTCCCTCGCATGGCGCGGCGAGCTTCGCGGCCGAGGCGAGCTTCTACCGGGGTCTCGCCGAACGGGTCGCCCAAAGCGGCTGCATATCCGAGATCCTGCCCCCGGTGCGCGCGGTCAGCGACGCGATGCGCGTGGTGCGCGAGAACCATGCCCATGCGTTCGAGGTCGAGAGCCTCGCGGCGGCGGTCGGCGTGACCGGCCAGACGCTGCGCAAGGGGTTCCGCGCGTGCCTTGGCATGACGGTCAAGGAGTATATCCGCGCGGTCCGCCTCGCCTGGGCGCGCGCGCGACTGGAAAGTGTGCGGGAGAGCCGCTCGGTTGCCGAGCTGGCGGTTGCGGCCGGCTTTGCCGACGGGCCGGGTTTCTCGCGCGGCTATCTGCGGCGCTACGGGGAATCGCCGAGCCAGACGAGAGCGAGGGCCGTGCAGCGACAGGATTGAGCCCATGCGGCGCGAGCCGCCTCGAACCCTTTCAGTAATAACGGTCGCCGTATCAGTAATGATTGCGGTATTTTGCGTTGATTCCAAGATAATAACTCACCGATTCGCTATATATAACAAATGATTCTGAGTCCTATCTTGCTCAACTCGCTTGCATTGACAACATCAATCCGGCTTAATTTGTCATCAAAATGCAAAGCTGCTTGTCAGAACCCGGTAAAAACGCACGGCGACGGGAAGTGATCGCCAAAACGACTTGCGAGAATCTTTCACGCCTCCGATTAGGACCCTGTCACCGGGGCGCTGCATTGCACAATTAGCGATGGCGGCGTCCGCCTTGCGACGAGAGCGACCGATCGCCGTCCGGCCTTTTTTGCCGTGGCGGTGTTTGCGGCGGGGGGTATGGATTTGAGGTTCGAACGTGATCACTGGCGCCGCACGGGGAGCCGGACGGTGCTTGGCATGATGCTGGCGCTGGCGGCAGCACCGGCCAGTGCTCAAGAGGTAGGACAGCCCGGCGCTGACGGCCCGCCTGCCACGGGCGAGCTGCAGCAGGCCGCGAGCTTCGACATCATGGCTTTCCAGGTGCGCGGCAACACGATCCTGCCAGCGGACACGGTGGAGCGGGCGATCCTGCCGCATATGGGTCCTGGCAAGAGCGAGGCCGATGTCGAGGCGGCGCGCGCGGCGCTCCAGAAGGCGTTCGAGGACGCCGGCTATGTCGCGGTATCGGTGTTCATCCCCGAACAGTCGGTCGAAGGCGGCGTGCTGCAGCTCCAGGTGCAGCCGCAGACGGTCGGCCAGTTGCTGGTCGAGGGCGACACCGGGCGGGCGGACGCCATCCGCGCGCAGGCGCCGTCGGTAGCGCCAGGCACGACCCCGAACCTCCCTGAGTTCCAGCGCGACGTGGTTGCGCTCAACAGCAATCCCAATCGCCGGGTGACGCCGGAGCTGCGCGCGGGCGTCGCGCCCGGCACGCTCGACGTGGTGCTCACGGTCGAGCAGACCTCGCCGATCCACGGTTCGGTCGAGGTGAACAACTTCAGTTCGGCGGCGACCACGAATCTGAGGACGGCGGCGACGCTGCGCTATGACGATCTGTGGGGTCGCGGAGACTCAATCTCGGTCTCGGCGCAGACCGCGCCGCGCCGAACCGACGACGGCACGGTGTTCTCGGCCAACTGGCTGACCCGGCTCGGCACCGGCACGCAGCTCATGCTCTACGGGGTGCATTCGGACAGCGACATCGCTGTCGTCGGCGGAACCAGCGTCATCGGGCGCGGCAACATGGCGGGCCTGCGTTTCATCCGGTCGCTGGGATCGAGCGAAGGCTTCTACCATTCGCTCACGCTGGGCATCGACTGGAAGGATTTCGACGAGGATGTGATCCTCGGGTCGGATCGGGCCTCGGCGCCGATCCTCTATTTCCCGGTTACGGCGAGTTGGCGCGGCGACTGGACCTCCGACCGCGCGCGCAGCGACCTCACGCTCTCGACCGTGTTCGGGATCCGGGGCCTAGGCGACGGCTGGGAGCGGTTCGACGCCAAGCGCTACAATGCGCGGCCGAGCTTCGTCACCTTCAAGGTCGACGCCAGCCACACCGAAGAGGTGATGGCGGGCATGCAATTCCATTCGCGCATCACCGGGCAATATTCGCCCGATCCGCTGATCTCGAACGAAGGCTTCAGCCTCGGCGGCATGTCGAGCGTGCGCGGCTATTTTGAGACCGAGCACATCGCCGACTATGGCGTGGCCATCCAGACCGAGCTGCGCTCGCCCGACTTCGGGCCGCGCCTCGGCGGTCCGATCGACGAGCTGCGCCTGCACGCCTTCTGGGATTCTGGCCTCGGCGCGATCCACGATCCGCTGCTCGGCCAGGACAAGGATTTCGGCCTGTCGAGCGTCGGCCTCGGCGGGCGCATCCGCGTCTTCCGCTACCTCAACGGCGCCCTCGATCTCGGCGTCCCGCTCGTGAACGGCTCCGAGAGCCGCCGCGGCGACTTCTTCGCTCGCTTCCGCATCTGGGGGGAATTCTAAATGTCATTCACGTCACGTCTCAAGCGTGCCGCCGTCGCGGGCGCGCTTGGTTTCGCCGCGCTCACCGCCGCCGCGCCGGCCCATGCCTGGTGGGACAGCGAGTTCGCCTATCGCACCCGCATCGATCTCAACACCCAGGCCGCCGGGATCACCGGCGAGGTCGCCCGCGCGCCGGTGCTGGTGCGGCTGCACCAGGGCAATTTCAACTTCGCCGATGTGAAGGCGGACGGCTTGGACCTGCGGTTTGTCGCGGGCGACGATCGCACGCCGCTCAAGTTCCATGTCGAGCGCTGGGACCATGCCGGACAGACCGCGCTGGTGTGGGTCGATGTGCAGGGCCTCCAGCCCGGCCAGGCGAGCGCCATCTTCGCCTATTACGGCAATGAGGCGGCCGAAGCCGGCCAGGATGTCGCCGGCACCTTCGCCGCCGACTACCGGCTCGTCTATCATTTCGACAATGAGGGAGCCCCTCGGGACGCCACCGCCAATGGCGCGAACGCGCAGGGCGGTGAAACTCGCAACGCGGGCGGCCTGATCGGCAACAGCCTGGTGCTGAACGGCTCGCCTGTCACGCTGCCCGCGTCCGCTTTTGCGGCAGGGCCCCTGTCGATCAGCTTCTGGGTGAAGCCCGCCGGCGACGGCGTGATCTTCAGCCTGCCGGGCGCGGTGAACCTGATCAGCGAAGGCGGCCAACTCTTCATCGACGCCAACGGCACGCGCAGCGACGGCGCGCCGCTCGCCGCCGATGCCTGGGCCAATGTCGCACTCGTCAATGACGGCCAGCGGAGCGTGCTCTACGTCAACGGCCAGCCCGCGGGCGAGGTCGCCGGCGCGCTTGGCGCCGCGACGGCCGCGCCTGTGCTCGGCCAGGGCTTCTCCGGCGAGATCGACGAGTTCCGCGTCGCGGGCGCGGCGTTGCCGCAGGCGATGTTCCAGCTCGCCGCCGCCAGCGAAGGCCAGACCTCGCGCCTGGTCGCGGCCGGCACGCCCGAGCAGCTCTCGACCGACGGCGGCCACGGCTATTGGGGCCTGCTGTTCGCCGCCCTGACGTTCGACGCCTGGGTCGTGATCATCATCTGCGCGCTGATGCTCGCCATCGCCATCTGGATCATGATCACCAAGGGCCTGCTGATCAGCCGGGTGCGTGCGGCCAACGACGCCTTCATGGACAGCTACGCCCAGATCGCTCGCCGCGCGGGCGACCATGACGGCCTGCCCAGCTTCGATCCGGGGCCGAAGGCCAAGGATTCGACGCTGGCGCGTCTCTATGCGATCGGCAACCGCGAACTGTCCGAGCGCCTGCACGAAGGCCGCGCTTCGGGCTCGCGCTTCGCCATCCGCGCCCAGTCGATCGCCGCGATCCGCTCGGCGCTGGAAGCCGGCCAGATCCGCGAGAGCCAGAAGCTCAACTCCAAGATGGTACTGCTGACCATCGCCATCTCGGGCGGGCCCTTCATCGGCCTGCTCGGAACGGTGCTGGGCGTCATGATCACCTTCGCGGCGGTGGCTGCGGCCGGCGAGGTCAACATCAACGCGATCGCGCCGGGCATCGCCGCCGCGCTGCTGGCCACGGTCGCGGGCCTCGCGGTCGCGATCCCGGCGCTGTTCGGCTACAACTATCTGCTTTCCCAGGTCGAAGAGATCGACACCGAAGACCGCATCTTCGTCGATGAACTGGAGAAGCGGATCGCCGAGACGTGGCAGGACGCCCCGGCTCCCGCCCCCATGCCCGCCCAGGCGGCCTGACCCCAGCATCAAGGAGTTCAGGCCATGGCCATCCAGGTCGGGGGCAAGAAGCCCTATAACGAGATCAACATCACCCCGTTCGTCGACGTGGTGCTGGTGCTGCTGATCATCTTCATCCTGATGACGACGGCGGCGGTGCAGGGGATCAAGGTGGACCTGCCGTCCGCCTCCTCGGCCCAGACGCTCGACGTCCAGAAAAGCCGGGTGATCGCGGTCAGCAACGACGGCACGGTGTCGATCGACGCCATCCCCGTGTCGATGGCCGAACTGGAAGCCCAGCTTCGCGCCTCGATCGCCACCACCCCGGATCTGGCGGTGATCCTGCGCGGCGACCGCGCCGTGCAGTACGACCGGGTTATGCAGGTGCTCGACATCTGCTCGAAGGTCGGCGTGCCCAGCCTCGGCATGGCGTCCACCCGCCCGCCCGGCGGCGGCGCGTGAGCCGGGAGGGAGTGATGCGTCATGCGCCTCTTACGCCGGCTCCTCGATCGGCTGACCGACCGGCGACCCACCATCCGGCCATCGCGTTCCCGGCGGCGGCCCTGGTGGCGGCGCAGCGCACGCCCCTGGCTGCTGCTCGGCCTTCTGGTCGGGCTTTGCGCGGCGATCGCCCTGCTGCTCGCCCAGCACAGCCCCGCGAAGGCCTTGCCGGCGGCGCTGTCGACCGCCTGGACGCCGGGCGGCTTCACAGCTCCGGACGATCACCCGGACTCGCCATGAGCCGTCCGATTTCGAGAGGGCGTTCATAATGGCCGCCGCGACCCTGATGCCGCCGCGCGGACCGGAGCGTCCCCGCCGCAGGCAGTCGCCGATCACCTTCGGTCGCATCCTGGTGGTGCTGGGCATCGGCGTGGCGATCGTGATCGCCTGGAACCTCACCCATCGGGACGCGGTGACCGAGCGGCCGAACCAGGTGACGACGACGACGGTGATCCTGCCGCCGCCTCCGCCGCCGCCGCCTCCCCCGCCCGAACAGGTCCAGCAGCCGCCCGAGCCGACGGTGGCGCCGCCGATCGATCAGCCGGTCGACACGCCGCCCCCGCCGGATCAGTCGAGCAGCGATGCGACACCCGGCGACAATGCGCTGACCGCCCGAGAAGGTGCTGGCCCTAGCAACTACGGGCTGGCCGGCGGCGATGGGTCGGGCACGCGGATCGGCGGCCGCCCTGGCGGCGGCGGCGGCGATGGGTTCGCGGCCTATGCCAACAATGTGGCGGTGCCCTGTCTGCGCCGTGCGGCCCAGGCCGACCGCGAACTGTCCCGGGGCCGGTACACGGTGCGCCTGTCGGTGTCGGTGGATCCGAGCGGGCGCATCTCGCGCATCGGCGAGATCAGCGGCGGCGATGCACGGCGCAACGCTCGGCTGCGCGAGGTGCTGACGGGCCTGCAGTGCCAGGCCCCGCCTGCCAACCTGCCGACGATGAACATCGAACTCAACGCCCGCTCGGGAGGCTGATCGCATGTCAGCGCAACACCCAGCGACCACACTTCCGAAGGGGAACATCATGACCAGCCTGCCCAAATCCACTTACCGGCTCAGAGCCGCGCTGATGGCCTGCGCCGCCGGCGTGTCGTTGCTGGCGTCTCCGGCCTTCGCGCAGGAAGAGGGCACGACCGTCGATCCACGCCTCTTGGTCGAGCAGTTGGTCGCTGAAGGCATCCTCACCCGCGAGCAGGCCGATCGTATGATTGCCCGCTCCACCGTCCCGGTACGGCAGGCTGAAGCGCCCGCCCGTCCTCCGCTGCCTCAGGCGGGCGTCGCTGCCGACGGCACCCAGACCGTCACCTATGTCTCGCCCGTCGTGCGCGAGCAGATCGCCCAGCAGGTGCGCGCCGAACTGGGCACGCAGGCCCAGGCCGAAGGCTGGTCGCGTCCCGGCGAGACGCCAGAATGGACGCGCCGCATCCAGCTCTACGGCGATGTGCGTCTTCGCGGCGAGGCCCGTCGCTATGACGACGGCAACGCCGACATCTTCGCCGACTACGGCGCGATCAACGCCGGACCCGGCCAGAACATCAACGACCAGACGCCGGGCTATATCCCGCCGCCGTTCCTCAACTCCTTGGAGGATCGGCAGCGCTTCCGCGTCCGCGCCCGTCTCGGCGTGAGGGCCCAGATCGACGACTGGATCTCGGCGGATATCCGTTTGGCCACCGGCGCTGACAACGGTCCGATCTCGACCAACCAGACGCTCGGCCAGGACGGCACCGGCAAATACCAGATATGGCTCGACCGCGCCTCGCTGCGCCTGACCCCCATGGAGGGAGCCGCAATCGACTTCGGCCGCTTCGCCAATCCGTTCTGGACCAGCGATCTCATCTACGATTGGGACATGAACTTCGACGGTATCGCAGGCTCTGTGACCGCGCCGGTATCGGACCGTTTCTCGGTCTTTGGCTCGGCTGGCGCCTTCCCGGTGTTCAACACCGACCTGAACTTCGGCTCGCGCAACGCCCCGACCGCGCCGGAGACCGGCGAGGACACGTATCCCGGCATTCGCGGACCCTATGAAAGCCAGGACCGCTATCTGTTCGCCGCCCAGGCCGGGTTCGACTTCAAGCCGAGCGACCGGATCAACGTGCGGCTGGCGGGTGCCTATTTCCACTACGACAATGTCCAGGGGAAGGTCTCGGCGCCCTGCTACTACTACGAAGTCACCTGCTCGACGGACGCGACGCGCCCAGCCTTCCAGCAGTTCGGCAACACCATGTTCCCGATCCGAAACATCATCCCCGATCCGCTCAACATCCCGCAGAGCCCCGAGAACCAGTACTTCGGGCTGGCGTCGAACTTCCGCACGCTCAATATCCGCGGCGCGGTCGATTATCGCGCCTCCGACCGCTTCGCCTTGCGGCTGGAAGGCGACTTCGTCAAGAACCTGGCTTTCGATCGTGAGCTCCTGCGCGGGACCTACACCGAGGCCGATGGCTGGAGCGGCCGCGCCGTCAACAATCTGGGACCGGCGATCCGCGTCCCCGATCCGCTCAACCCCGGCCAGACGAAGTTGCAAGACGGCGCGTTCGAGGGTGGCGACACCGGCTGGTCGGCGCGCCTGACCGTTGGTTCGGTGTTGAACCTCAACTGGTATGGCGACTGGGTGGCCCAGACTGGCGATTGGAACGCCTTCATCGGCTACCGCCGCCTTGAATCCGATGCGGTGATCGACGCCTTCGCCGACTCCGATATGCACATCGGCGGCACCAACAACCGCGGCTGGACCATCGGCGGCAACTACGCGATCGGCCGCAACACCATCTTCGGCGCGCGCTGGCTGTCGGCCGAGGAAGTGGCCGGCGCGCCGTTCAGCGTCGACCGCCTGTTCGTCGACATCATGACGCGGTTCTGACCCCGGAGACGAATGACATGTCCACGTTGGCGCTCCTGATCGTCTCGGCCTCGCTGCGTTTCCACCGGCGCAGCGGCCGGTTCGAGCGGCCATCCCCGTCGGAGGCCCTCACCGGACAGGGGTGGACGTCGACGTTCGATACTCGAAACTCCGGCGCCGTCCCCGAGGTGATCGCGGCCCGTTCCCTCATGGGCCCAAGGCGACACATGGCGGCGTCGGAGACCGGCGGAGCGGGTCAGCGCCAGCGCCCGCTTATGCCCTTCATGATCCTGCGGCCGTGGCCTTGGCGGCTCCCGCGCCGTGCGGAAGCGGCGAGCCCGTCCGTGGCCCGCCTTCGTGGACGGGTCTCGCTCGCTTGCTTCGCATTGATCCTCAGTGTGGCGGGCGCCGGCTCGGCCGCGCAGGCACAGGAACGGTCACCTGCCACGCAGCCGCGCGCGCCCGACATCGTGCTTCCGCCCGTGACCGTCGAGGCGGAGCTAGGTTCATCGGCATCGACCGCGACGCAATCTGGCCGCATCGGCGGGCCTGCGCCGGGCCCCTGCGTCACCGTCGACATCGCCGGCCACCGCGCCGGTCATCTCGAATGCGCGACCGACCGGCTCCAGGCCGCCGCCGAGACCGCCCAGGCGCAGACGCGCTCGGCCATCGAGACGCCGGTGATCGGCGCGGGCTCGCCGGACGTGCAGACCGGCGTAGCCAACCAGACTGCGACGCGTCAGCGCATGGGCAACACCTTCGGTACGTCGGTCCATCCGCAACGGCCCAACCGGCCCGTCTATCAGCCGCGCGGAGGCACCCCATGAGCTTCCGCCAAGTCCCAACTGTGCTCGCCGGCGCGCCCTTTGGCGCCCGTCACGTCTCTGTCTCTCGATCCAATGAGTCTGTCGCCGCGCTGCCGGCCGCCCCTTTGCTGGAGTCCAACCGATGACCGCCCCGACCCCTACCGCCCCGTCCTCTACCGCCAAGACCAACCCGCTTCGCCAACGCCTGCTCATCGGCGCGTCGATCGGCGCCATGCTGTTCACCGGCGTCGCCGAGGCCCAGGACCGCTCCGGCGGCGGGCGAGTGTTTAGTGGTCGCGGCGGCGGCGATCCCACCGCGGCTGCGGCCCGAGCGGCGCAGGATCAGGCGACCCGGGCCAACGAGACCAACAGCGCCACCCAGCGCGCCATCACCGCCTTCCGCCGCGCGGCCGAGACGCGCCAGGCGATGAACGACGCGCAGGCGGCCGCCCGCGCGCTCGCCCGCGCGACCCATGTCACCGTCCCCAACGGCATGGGTCCGGGCGGCTTGCAGGTGGCGAACGGCGTCGAGCTGGACCCGAGCCTGTGGGTCGGCGCCAATCGTCCGGTGCAAAGCGAGGGCGAGAACGGCCGCACCAATGTCTCGATCGAGCAGACGCAGCAGCGGGCCATTCTCAACTGGGACAGCTTCAACGTCGGCCGCGAGACCGACCTCAGCTTCAATCAAGGCGGCGCCGACTGGGTGGCATTAAACCGCGTCGTCGGAAACAGCGCCAATCCCTCGCAAATTCTCGGCTCGATCAAGGCCCAAGGTACTGTCCTGATCCTCAACCAGAATGGCGTCATTTTCGGCGGCGCGAGCCAGGTCAATGTCCGGAACCTGATCGCATCAAGCGCCAGCATCTCGAACGAGCAGTTTCTGAACCGGGGAATATACTCTCCCTTATCCGGCTCAGACTACCTCGCGGCGTTCACTAATGCTCGCGGCGCTGTGACGGTTGAGGCCGGTGCGCAGATCATCACCAACACGCCCGCCTCGGTAACGTCCGGCGGCGGCTACGTTCTCTTGATGGGCACGGAGGTCCGCAACGACGGCACGATCATCACGCCACGCGGACAAACCGTGCTTTCGGCGGGCGACGATTTCATCATTCGACGGGGCTACGGCACCGAGGAAAATCCGTACTCGACGACGCGCGGCAACGAGGTGCGCGGCCTGATCAACGCTGGTTCCACCAGCGGAACAGTGACCAACGCCGGTCTGATCGAGGCGGCGCAGGGCGACATCACGCTCGCCGGCAGGACCATTCGGCAGGATGGCGTCGCCTTGGCCACGACCAGCGTCAACCAGCGCGGCACCATCCACCTGCTCAACTCCGCAAGCGACGGCCAAGGCTCGGTGACGCTCGGAAAGGACAGCCTCACCGTAGTCCTGCCCGAACTCGAAAGTGACGATACCGCCCTCAACAGCCAACGCGACGCGCTGATCGCACAAAGCAACACCGCGAACCTAAACCGGCATACCACGACCGGTGGTGGTTTTGACGACCGGTCCTTGCTCGCCGATCGGCTGGATCAGTCACGTATCGAGATCGTGACGGGCGGCAACGTTACGTTCGAGGGCGGTTCGCAGACCATGGCCCAGGGCGGCCAGGTCGCGGTGCAGGCCGGCGCCGGACGGATCACCGTGGAAGACGGTGCGCGGATCGACGTCTCGGGGGTGATGGGCGTCGCGCTCAACATGGCCGACAATTCCATCCAGGTGAATATTCAGGGCAACGAACTGCGAGACAGTCCCGCCAACCGGGATAGCGACAACCTGAAGAACCAGAATGTCTGGATCGACGTTCGTGATTTGATTTTGCTGCCGGACGGGACTGGCGGCTATGATGGTGATCGCTGGTACACCCCAGGAGGCTTGCTCGAAGTGGGCGGCCACCTCGCCAACATGTCGCATGGCATAGGTGAGTGGGCGGCCGTCGGAGGCACGATCACGCTTTCCGCCAGTGAGATCGTCGCGCAGCAGGGCGCTGTTTTCGACCTGTCGGGTGGCAGCCTAGACTATCGATCGGGCTACATCCGCTCGACCCGGGTCATGGGCGCCGATGGGCGCATGTATGATATCCGCAACGCACCAGCGCATCTTCAGATTGTCGCTGTCGGAAACGCCTTCATTCGCCGCCACGACCGCTGGGGCGACATGTACACGGAAGTCTATTCCGACCCGCTGTTTTCGCGTGGCACATCACAGCGATGGGAAGACGGCTACACCGTGGGACGTGACGCAGGTCGTCTGATCCTGTCTGCTCCGACAGTAGTTTTCGATGGCGATATCGTCTCCGAAGTCATCAACGGTGAGCGACAGGTCAATGCTCGCGCTAATGGCGTGGCGGATGGTTACAAACTGGGACAGCACACCGTGGCGCGGGGCGGCGCGCTGACAGTGGCGAACGTCAACGCGATGGGCTTCGACACGCCAAATAGTAGCCGAATCGTCATCGGCGACATCGACGCCGCTGGCGTGGAGACGGGTGAACAGATTCCGGCAGAACGGCAGGGCAGCGTGCTGCTCGATGCCGATCGACTGACCGGATACGGCTTAGGCGAAATCACCCTTGTCACCGATGGCGGCATCGCCATCGAAGGCGGTCTGACGCTCGCGGACGGCGGAGAGTTGAACCTCGTCAGCGGCAATATCGCGATCGGCGCAGACGTCACAATACGCAGCGGCACCGTGACCGCCACGAACCGAGCGACCATCGACGGCGTGTCCGGGACAGGCGACGCAATCCTGCTGGGAGATGGAAACCCCGCTTTCCGCCTGGGTGACGGCGCTACGATCGATCTTTCCGGCATCTGGAGCAACGCGCGCATCGCAAGCGGAGAACCGCTCGCGCTCGCCCATGTCGATGGCGGCAGTCTGTCGGTCCGCATGGTGGAAGGATCGGTGCGCCTGGAGGCAGGGAGCACCGTGGACCTTTCCTCCGGCGCGGCGCTTCTGGACAACGGCACGCTGATGGGCGGACGCGGCGGCGATCTGACTTTGATCGCCAACGAGGATCGCTCGGCCGTTCCGGGCGGCGTGGATATAGACCGCACCGGAAAGGAACTGCTGCTGGACGGCGTCATTCGTGCGCAGGGCGTCGTTGGCGGAGGCACGCTGACGCTCCAGTCGCCGAGCCCCGTCCTGTTCGGTGAAAATGCCTTGCTCGAAAGCGGGGTCTTGGGGGCCGGCGTCGAACTGCCGGCCGACGTCATCCTTTCCGAAGCAATAACTATAGTACCAGGCGCGCGGCTCCCGGTCGGCATGACCACGCGGCTGTCAAGCCTTCCGCCCGGGGTCCCGTCGCAAGGTCATTCCTCGTTCGAAGCTGTGATGGCAGCCGATGACTGGACGGTGCCGGCTGAATTCTCGAACGGCGTCTACTTCGATGGCGGCTTCGCCATGCCCGGCGATGTCATTCCCGCCGGTTCGATGGTGTCCTTGTACACCATTCCCAGAGGCGTTGTCCTGCCCGCAGCCGTTTTTCCGGACGGCATCCCGGTCGCGCCGTTCGATCTCGCATTGGCGGCGGGGGATATCGCGCCGATTGAGTTGGTCATTCCTGCTGGCAAGGTGCTGGCGCGCGGAACCGTCTTCGATCAGGACATCCTCTTCGGCGCCGCGTCTCGTTTTGACGCCTCTCTGCTCCGGAGCGGCTTCTCTCAATACGACATTACCAGCAGGGCCGGTCTGGTGGTGGCACCGGGGACGGATCTGACGGTCGAGACGCCGGTGCTGCGGGCGAGGGATGCAGCCTTCACCGCGGCCACCGGCACGCGACCGCAAGACATCCTGGAAAGCTGGATGCCCCCGCAGTTTCTCGAAAACCCGGAAACGGGTCGTCTGACCCCGCGTGCTGGAGCCAGCCTGTCGCTCCATGGCGCTTCGCTGGAGATCGGCCGCGACGCGCGGATTGCGGTCGATCCCGGTCATTCGGTCGATCTGGTGTCGACACGCCAAATGATAGTGGACGGCGCGATTATCGCGCCCGGCGGGGACATTTCTCTGCGCAGCGAGCCACTCCCCACCGAGACGGGGAACCTCTCGATCTGGATCGGGGAAAGCGCGACCCTGGACGCAGCCGGCCGGTCATGGACGGCCAGAGACGCGCGGGGGCTGCGGTACGGGATCGCCCAGAGCGGCGGCTCGATACGCATCGGACTGCCGAACTATGATCGCGTGGCAGAAGATCTGTTGAACGCAAGCCGTGCGGCGGTCGTGATCCGCGAAGGCGCGGTGCTCGACGCATCGGGCGCGTCCGCGACGATAGACATCGGCATGGGCCCGCTGGATGCGGCGCGCACCGTGCAACTCGCCGGAAACGGGGGCCTGATCCAGATCGGCTCGATGGTCGGCATCGTCAACGACGGGACGATGCGCGCCGCAGCAGGGGGCGTTGGGGCCGCCGGTGGCCGGCTCAACCTCGTGCTCGAGAATCAGGTGCTGGCGCCGAGGGCGGTGCGGACGCTAACGGTCAGCCAGGATCGCGTGGCGAGCGGCATGCCCAGCGAAGCGCGGCCGGGCGACAGGCTTTCTGATGGCCTCCTGG
>NZ_FZOS01000005.1 GCF_900188165.1 Edaphosphingomonas laterariae
CCCGTTACGACAAGCTCGCCGCCAACTTCCTCGGCTTCGTCAAACTCGCCAGCATCATGCTCTGGATCAAATAATTAAATCGTCACTACAGCCTAGAGCATTTATTCGACCCGACTGCGTCGGCTCGAATGCTCTAAACTTTTGGTTTGCCGCGTTTTCCGAGTCAGCAGATGATTCCACCTGCTTGGAAAACGCTCTAAGGTTGGCGTTGGCCGTGCCACTGGGAGGATGATCATGACGGACCGCAAGCTTCACCCCGAAACGCTCGCCCTGCACGCCGGCTGGCGCGCCGATCCGGCGACGGGGGCGGTGGCGCCGCCGATCTACCAGACGACATCCTACCAGTTTCGCGATGCCGATCATGCGGCCAGCCTGTTCGCGCTTCAGGAACTTGGCAACATCTACACCCGGATCGGCAACCCGACGACGGACATCTTGGAACAGCGGATGGCCGCGCTTGAGGGCGGGGCCGCCGCGCTTGCCGTGGCGTCGGGCCAGGCGGCGTCCGCCTTCGCCGTGCAGAATCTCGCCCGCGTCGGCGATAATATCGTCAGCGGCACCGATCTTTACGGTGGCACCTGGAACCTGTTCGCCAACACGCTGAAGGATCAGGGCATCGAGGTCCGCTTCGTCGATCCGGCCGATCCGGAAGCGTTCGCCCGCGCCAGCGATGAACGCACGCGCGCCTGGTATGTCGAAACGCTGCCCAATCCTAAGCTGGTCGTCTGCCCGATTGCCGAAATCGCGGCGCTCGGCCGGCCGCTGGGCATTCCGCTGATCGTCGACAATACGGCGGCACCGCTGATCGCTCGTCCGCTCGATCATGGTGCCGCGATCGTCGTTTATTCGGCGACCAAATATATTGGCGGCCATGGCACCTCGATCGGCGGCATCATCGTCGATGGCGGCAATTTCGATTGGGGCGCCTTCCCCGAACGCCAGCCGCTGCTCAACACCCCCGATCCCAGCTATCATGGCGCGATCTGGAGCGAGGCGGCGAAGCCGCTGGGGCCGATCGCTTACGCCCTCCGCGCGCGCACGATCCTGCTGCGCGATCTCGGTTCGGCGCTGTCGCCGTTCAATGCCTTCCAGATTCTTCAGGGGCTGGAAACGCTGGCGCTCAGGATGCCGCGCCATTGCGAGAATGCGTCGAAGGTCGTGCGTTTCCTGAGCGAGCGGGCGGATGTGGTTCGGGTCATCCACCCGTCGCAATTGTCGGGCGCGCAGGCCGATCGGGCGTCGCGCTATCTGCAGGGCGGTTTCGGCGGCCTCGTCGGCTTCGAACTCGCGGGCGGCCGCGATGCCGGGCGGCGCTTCATCGACGCGCTCGAACTCTTCTACCATGTCGCCAATATCGGCGATGCCCGCAGCCTTGCCATCCACCCCGCGACGACCACCCATTCGCAGCTTTCGGCGGAGGAGCAGAAGGCGACGGGCGTGTCGGAAGGCTATGTGCGCCTGTCGATCGGGATCGAGCATATCGACGATATTCTCGCCGATCTCGGCCAGGCGCTCGACAAGGCTTCGGTCTGATCGGGGCGGCCTGATCGGGGCGGCCTACCAGCGCGGCCTGATCAGCCCCGGCGCCCTTTGGGGCGCAGGTGGCGGAGCAGGCCGCGATCGCCCATCGCCTCGAACATGTCGTCGGGATTTTCGGGGTCGAGCACCTCATTGTCGGCGAGCCATGCTTCCACGTCCGAAAGGTCGGGCGGCGCATAAGGCACCAGCCTGCGCCTCCGGTCGCGCGCATTGCTGCGGCCGGTGAAGCGCAGCTTCTCGATCGTCGCGATGATCGATCCGGTTCCAGCGATGCTCGCCGCCACCGCCGCTTTGCTTGTGCCGAGATGTTCGGCCAGCAGATCATCGCGGATCGCGGCGATCGCGTCGCCCAGATCGTGATGGCCGTCGGTCGCCCGGTTGATCGCCCGGTCGATCGCGACGTCGCATTCCGTGTCCAGCCGCATCGAACGGTTGTTCATGTTGGACGATCCCACGCGCAGGATCATGTCGTCGACGATCAGGATCTTGGCGTGGACGTAGATGGGCGCGCCATCCCGCGTGACGGGGTGGTAAAGGCGCAGGCGATCGTGCCGGTCGTGGTGGCGCAGCGCCTGGAACAGCCGCGCGCGGGCAGTATCCATGGCCAGCGGCTCCAGCCAGCCTTCGGCGCTTTCCGGGTTGACGATGACGATCTCGGGACCGTCCTTTTCGGCAAGGCGTTTCGCCATGGCCTGCGCGATCCGCCGTGACGCGAAATACTGGCTTTCGGCGTAAATGAACCGCCGGGCGCGGGCGATATGGTCGAGATAGAGCTGTTCCACCTCCCACCGCGCGCGCTGGCCCGGCATCCTGGGTATGGTGCGCGCGATCGTCACGTCGACATCGTTGAACTGCGGCGCCAGCCCTTCCGGCCAGCAATCATGCCGGGCCCGAACCGCCGTCAGCGGCTTGCCGCCCGCCCGCTTCCAGCGATCGCGGGCGAGCTTGCCGAGCAGTGCAGCGGCAGGCCCTTCGATCGCGCTCGTCGCGTCGTGCCATGGGCCGTAGGGCGATCCATCGGGGTGGATGCGGTGCGGCGCCTCGTCCGCATGGTCGCGCGTGTCCCAGCGGCTGTCGGTCATGTCGATGCCGCCGCAGAATGCGAAGCAATCATCGATGACGATGATCTTCTGGTGATGCGATCCGCCGGTCGGGTGATGGCCGTCCAGCTTCACGGCGATGCGGGGATGGGCCATCCATTTCGCAACGGTGAAGGCGGTCTTGCCGCGAAACAGCGATTTGATCGCGCCCATGTCCCAGCGCAGCAGGTTCACTTCCAGTTCGGGCTTCTGCTGGACCAGCCAGTAGATGAAATCGCCGATCATGTGGGGTGGTTCGCCGGCCGCAGCCTCGCTGTCCGGTGCAAGATCGATCCGCGCATCGAAATCCCAGCCGATCAGCAGGATGCGCCGCCGCGCCTTGAGCATCGCGGCGCGGGCATGGCGGAAATAATCGGCGGCATCGACGATGATGCTCATGCGCGTCGCGCGCGCGACCCGGCCGATGCTTTTCGGGGTGGATGTCATGACGTCATTGGCGGGTGCGGACCGGTTGGAATGCAGGGCTGAGAGAGTTTTGCCGTTGCCCGTTGGGAACTCCAAACTCGCTCTGTCGTTCCCGCGATGATCAACTGTGCGAGGCGCGGGTGGAAGCGGACCGGAACATGACCTCCTTCCGACGACCTGACCCCCGGGAAACGGTTGCCGGGGATGGCGGGGGCAGGCATGCCCCCGTGTCGCAGGACATGGAAGCGATCTTTGGCAAGAAGGGCGCCACGCTGCCGCCCTTGCCAACCATCCAGCGCCCGCGCGCCCGCCCTATCGTCATCCGGCCGGGTGCAGCTGACGATGATCGCGGAACCGGCTGGCGGCTTGCCGGGGCGGCCGCGCTGGCAACGCTTGTCGCCGCCGTCATCACGATTACCGCGCAACGGCAGGATGCCGGGCAAGATGCGGCGCCGTTGCCGCCCCGACAGGAAATCGCGGCGCGGGATGTGGGTGCGCCCCCTCCGCAGCCGCAGCCCGAGCTGGCACCGGCGCCGGTCGCATCGGTCGAGCCGCCGGCCCCCGAACCCGTTGCGGTGGTCGCCGCATCCGCATCGCCGCCGGCCAAGAAGCCGCCCGCTCGGCCGGCGCGGGCCAAGCGCAAGGCCGCGTCCAAAACGGAGCAACTGGCCGATGCCAGCCCGTCGCAGCCCGCGCCCGTGGCCGTCGCGGCCGCGCCGGCCCAGCCGCGTTGCGAGGGGATGACGGCCAATCGCGAGGCGTGGTGCCTCCGCCCGGCCGTGCTGGAGGCCGACAAGGATCTGCGTGCGGCCTATGCCAATGCCATCAATATCGGCGTCGCGCGCTCAACGCTTAGTTCCTATCGCAAGCGTTGGGCGAAGCTGCGCAAGCAATCGTCCGATGAGCCGCGCCACCTGATCGGCAGCTATCGGGCCATGACCGAAGAACTGGCCCTGCTGAGCACGCAGGCGCGCGCGGGGCGTTAGGCGGATGGCGCTGCAAGGTCTTCATACCGCCGCTTCGCAGACGCCCGCCAAAGGCGGCCGCAAGGTGGATGGCGGGCTGGTCTATGCCATTGGCGATGTGCATGGCTGCTATGATCAGATGCGCGGCCTGCTCGCCCGGATCATGGCCGACGTGGCGGAACGCGGCGCGGGGCGGCGCCCGATCGTGATCTTTTGCGGGGATTATGTCGATCGTGGGCCCCGTTCGTTCGAGGTGCTCGATGCATTGTGCTGGTTGCAGCGCCGCGCCGATTTCGAGCTTCATCTGCTGAAGGGCAATCACGAACAGGCGCTGCTCGATTTCCTGACCACACCCGAAGATGGCGACGAGTGGCTCGAATTCGGCGGGCTGACCACGCTCGCTTCCTATGGCGTGGAACCGCCCCGCGCCGCCGCAGGGCCGCAGGATTATCAGCGCGCGCGCGATGAGCTGCTGGATAATATGCCCGCCGCCCATCTGCGGTTGCTCGATCAGCTCGAACTGATGGTCAGCCTTGGCGACTATGCCTTCGTCCATGCCGGCATCCGCCCCAATTGCTCGCTCGACCGGCAGGTCGAGGACGATCTGCTTTGGATCAGGAGCGACTTTCTGGATGCCACCGGCCCGCATGAAAAGGTGATCGTCCACGGCCATAGCTGGAGCGGCGAAAACCCCGATATTCAGGCGCATCGCATCGGCATCGATACGGGTGCCTATCAAACCGGCGTGCTGACGGCGCTGCGGCTGGAGGACGGCCAGGTCGAGCCGATTCAGTTTCGCACAGGCGCCGGCGCTTGCTGAGGCCGATCATGCCGCAGGCGTGACGGCAAGGCGTTGGCGCTCGGCAGGAAGTGGCGTCCCGCACGGAACCTTTTCGTTGCGCCTGCGTCCCCCAACAGGCGTGCATGTGAACAGATTCCGGGAATTGTCGATGAAAGCCGCCGTGGACGGGGGGGCGCTGCCCCTTCCACCAGCCGATTTGCTGAGCGATGCTAGCCTGTTCATCGACTTCGATGGCACATTGGTCGATCTGATCGATCAACCCGATCAGGTGGTGGCGGACGACGCGCTGATTGCCTTGCTTGCGCGCCTGCTGGATCGCCGGGCGGACGGGCTCGCCCTCGTCAGCGGCCGGTCGATCGAACAGCTCGATCGCATGCTGGGCCCGATCGCGCAGCGGATCGCGCTGTCGGGAAGCCATGGTTGCGAACATCGGTGGAATGGCATCCTGGCCCACCCGGTGCGGCCGGCTGCGCTGGATGATGTGGAGGATCGGCTGAGGGGCTTTGCCGGCGCGCATCCGGGCGTCGTCGTCGAACCCAAGAGCTTCGGCGTGGCGCTGCATTATCGTCACGCGCCGGCGGCCGAGATCGCGGCCCACGAACAGGCGCGCCTGCTGGGCGAGATGTTCGGCCTGGCGGTGCAGCCGGGCAAGATGGTTGTCGAACTGCGGGTGCCCGGTGGCGACAAGGGGGCGGCCGTCCGGCGCATGATGGGGCGCCCGATCATGGCGGGCACGAGGCCGATCTTCATTGGCGATGACTGGACGGATGAGGCCGGTTTTCAGGCGGCGTCCGATCTTGGCGGCTTCGGTGTGCTGGTCGGCCCGCTGCGGGAAACGGCCGCGCTTTATGGCTTGCCGGACAGCGCCGCCGTGCGCGCCTGGCTGGGTGGGGAAGGGGCATGACCGCGACGCTCGATCTCTGGCCGATCGGCAATTGCCAGGTTTCCGCGCTGATCGATCGGCGCGGGCGCTTCGTCTGGGGCTGCCTGCCGCGCGTCGACGGCGATCCGCTGTTCAGCTCGCTTCTGGACAGCCATCCGCCCGCGGCCGAAGGCGCGCGCGGGTTTTGGGAAATCGATCTCGAAGACTGCGCCGAAACCCGGCAATCCTATCTCCGCAACACGCCCGTGCTGGTGACGCGGCACGATGACGGGTGCGGCAATGCGATCGAGATCATCGATTTCTGCCCGCGCTTCGCCCGGCGGGGACGGATGTATCGGCCGGTTGCCTTCGTCCGCATCGTCCGGCCGCTTTCTGGCAGTCCGCGTATCCGCGTGCGCCTGCGCCCGGCGCGCGATTGGGGGGCGGAAGCGACAGGGCGGACGCGCGGGTCCAACCATGTCCGTTATCTGCTGGCCGATGGCGCCGTCCGGCTGACGACGGACGCGCCCGTCGGCTGGATCGAGGATGAACGGATGTTCCGGGTGGAACGGCCGCTGCACTTCTTCCTCGGCCCCGACGAAAGTTTCGCCGATGATGTGCGCGTCGCGACCGAACAGATGCTCGATCGCACCGTGCTGCAATGGCGGCGCTGGGTGCGCGGGCTGGCAACCCCGGTGGAATGGCAGGAAGCCGTGATCCGCGCGGCGATCACGCTGAAGCTGTGCCAGCATGAGGAAACCGGCGCGATCGTCGCGGCGCTCACCACATCGATCCCCGAACATGCCGATTCCGGCCGGAACTGGGACTATCGCTACTGCTGGATCCGCGATGCTTATTATACCGTGCAGGCGCTCAACCGGCTGGGCGCGCTCGACGTGCTGGAAGGCTATCTCGAATATCTGCGCAACATCGTCGACAATGCGAAGGGCGGGCATATCCAGCCGCTCTATGGCGTGGGGGGCGAGGCGCTGTTGACCGAGCGGACCGTTCCGGCGCTCGATGGCTATCGCGGCATGGGGCCGGTGCGTGTCGGCAATCAGGCCTATGAACAGATCCAGCACGACGCTTACGGCCAGATCATCCTGTCCAACGTGCAGGCCTTTTTCGACCAGCGCCTGTTCCGCGTGGCGGGCGTGGAGGATTTCGCCGCGCTGGAGCCGATCGGCGAACTCGCGTGGGACGTGCACGACAAGCCCGACGCCGGCTTGTGGGAATTGCGGACGCGCAGCCATGTCCACACCTATTCGGCGGCGATGTGCTGGGCGGCGTGCGACCGGCTGGCCAATGCGGCGGAGGTGCTCGGCCTCGAAGATCGTCGCGCTTACTGGCAGGCGCGCGCAGCGGCGATCCGGGCGAAGATCGAGGACAAGGCATGGCGGCCGGCCACCGATCGCCTGTCCGCCACCTTTGGCGGCGACGATCTCGACGCCAGCCTGATCCAGCTGCTCGACCTGCGTTTCCTGCAACCCACCGATCCGCGCTTCCACAGCACGCTGGTCGCGGTGGAAGATGGGCTGCGGCGCGGCAGCCACATGCTGCGTTATGCGACCGAGGATGATTTCGGCCTGCCCGAAACCGCGTTCAACGTCTGCACCTTCTGGCTGATCGAGGCGCTGGAGGCGACCGGGCGGACGGCCGATGCCCGCGCCTTGTTCGAGGAGATGCTGAGCCGGCGGACGCAGGCGGGGCTGCTTTCGGAGGATATCGATCCCGTGACCGGCGAACTTTGGGGCAATTATCCGCAAACCTATTCGCTGGTCGGGATGATCAACTGCGCCGTGCTGCTCAGCCGCCCGTGGGGGTCGGTGCGATGAGCCGCCTGATCGTGATTTCCAACCGGGTGCAGCCGGCCAATGGCGAAGGGGCGGGCAATCAGGGCGGGCTGGCGGTGGCGCTTTCCGCCGCCTTGCGCGAAAGCAACGGCATCTGGTTCGGCTGGTCGGGCGAGGAGATCGAAACCTTCACCGGCCAGCTCAATTTCCAGCGGCATGATGGCGTGGCGACCGCGACGGTCGATCTCGGCGCGCAGGACATCGAGGAATATTATAACGGCTTCGCCAACCGCACGCTGTGGCCGCTATTCCACTATCGGATCGACGTGGCGGAATTCGAACGTGGTTTCGCCGGCGGCTATGACCGCGTCAACGCCCGCTTCGCGGAAACCGTGCATCCGCTGATCGAGCCCGACGATCTGATCTGGGTGCATGATTATCACATGATCCCGCTTGGCGCAGAGCTGCGCGCGCGGGGCGTGCGCAACCGGATCGGCTTCTTCCTCCACATCCCATGGCCGCCGATGCGCCTGCTCGCCGCGCTGCCCAATCATCGCCAGCTCGTTCAGGCGATGCTCGCTTATGATGTGATCGGTTTCCAGACGCGGGATTGGCTGGATTCCTTCCTCGATTATGTGCGGGCCGAAATGCCCGACGTGCGGATCGAGGCCGATGGCAGCCTGTTCGTCGGCGAACGCGCGATTCGCGTGATCGCCTGCCCGATCGGCATCGACACGGCGGCGTTCCGGGCGAGCGCGCGCGAGCCCGAGGCGGTCACCGCCTTCGAACGGATGCGCGCCAGCGCCAATGGCCGCGATCTCATCGTCGGGGTGGATCGGCTGGATTATTCCAAAGGGCTGCAGGAACGCTTTCTCGGCTACGAACGCTTCCTGTCGTCCCGGCCGCAGGCGCTGGGCCGCGTGTTCCTGCTCCAGATCGCGCCGCCCTCGCGCGAGGATGTGCAAAGCTATCGCGAGATTCGTTCGGCGCTGGATGGGTTGTCGGGGCGGATCAACGGCGAGTTTGCGGACGTGGAATGGGTGCCGATCCGCTACGTCAATCGCGGCTATCCGCGCGATCGGTTGGCCGGCATCTATCGCGCGGCGCGGGTCGGGCTGGTGACGCCGCTGCGCGACGGGATGAATCTGGTCGCCAAGGAATATGTGGCCGCGCAGGACGAGGATGATCCCGGCGTGCTCATCCTCTCGCGCTTTGCGGGCGCGGCCGAACAGATGGGTGAGGCGCTGCTCGTCAATCCGCACAGCGCCGAGGAAATCGCCGACGCGATCAGCCAGGCGCTCGCCATGACGCGGGCCGAGCGCCAGCGGCGCTGGCGTGCGCTGATGGATGGCGTGGAGGAACGCGACGTGCTCTGGTGGCAACGCTGCTTCCTCTCGGTCCTTGCCAGTGGGGGGAAGGCGACGGTGGACGCCTGACACGCGACAGGCAGCGGCGGCGTTGCTAGGCTGGCGGGTGGCCGCATTGCTTCGGGGCGTGGATTTGACGATGACACGAAATTCGGTGGTGCCGCGCGTCGGCCCGCTCAAGCTCAAGGCGCAGATATTCTGCGGCGACGAACCGGCGATCGGCCCCGGCAAGGCCGATCTTCTCGACGCCATCGATCGCGAAGGATCGATCTCGGCCGCCGGCCGCGCGCTCGGCATGAGCTATCGTCGTACCTGGCTGCTCGTCGACAGCATGAACCGTTGCTGGGTGGAAAAGCTGGTGGATACCACCGCCGGCGGCAGCCGCGACCGCGGCGCCCGGCTTACCGATTGTGGCCGCACGGTGCTGGCGGCCTATCGCGATCTCGAACGCCGGCTGATCGCGGTGGCGGGGGCCGGCGGGCTCGATCCTTTCCTGCCGCTGCTGCGGGATGCGCCGTTGCCGCCGGCGGCCACCACGCCCACGGCCTGACCCTTCCATGACCGGCCGATCCTCGCCGCTGGCGCTGCGCGTCGATCGCTGTATATGTAGAAATATAACAGTGCGTGGGGCAGCATGACTCGATTGATCGGCCGCTTGCTTGCGTTGGTTGCGTTGCTTGGGGCGGCCTGTTCGCCTGCTGCGGCTGAAGTGAAGCCGCCTCTGGTGCTTGCGGCTGCCAGCCTTCAGGAATCGCTGACGGCCGCCGCCGCCGCGTGGAGCGCGAAGGGCCATGCAAGGCCGGTGCTGTCCTTTGCGGCGTCCTCGGCGCTGGCCCGCCAGATCGGTTCGGGCGCGCCGGCCGATCTCTTCATCTCGGCCGATGAGCCGTGGATGGACGACGTTGCGAAGAAGGGATTGATCCGGCCGGGAACGCGCGTCTCGTTCCTGCGCAACCGGCTGGTCCTGATCGCGCCGGCGGCGCGGCCGGTGAAGCTGGCGATCCGCCCCGGCTTTCCGCTGGCCAGCGCACTCGGCAGCCAGGGGCGGCTCACCATGGCCGATCCCGATGCGGTGCCGGCGGGCAAATATGGCAAGGCGGCGCTCACCCGGCTCGGTGTGTGGGCATCGGTCGAGCCCCGCGTCGCGCGCGCCGAAAATGTGCGCGCAGCACTTGCCCTGGTCGAACGGGGTGAGGCGCCGCTGGGCATCGTCTATGAAACCGACGCCCGGGCTTCGCGCGCGGTGGCGATCGTCGGTGCCTTCCCGGCGGATAGCCATCCGCCGATCACCTATCCGCTGGCGCTGCTGAAGACCGCCAGCAGCCCCGATGCGGAAGGCTTCCGCCGCTTCCTGCTGTCGAGGCAGGGCAGGGCGATCTTCGCCCGCTACGGCTTCGTGGCCAAATAGCGTTGCTGGGGCTGGCGCCGGACGATTGGGAGATCATCCGCCTCTCGCTCAAGGTGAGCGCGGTGGCGGTGCTGGTGACGTTGCCGATCGCCTTCGGCCTCGCCTGGCTGCTGGCGCGCATGCGGTTTCCGGGCAAGTTTCTGGTCGATGGCCTCATCCATTTGCCGCTGGTCCTGCCGCCGGTGGTAACCGGCTGGATGCTCCTCCTCGCCTTTGGCAATAACGGTCCGCTTGGCCGCTTCTTCGAACAATGGCTGGGCATCACCTTCATGTTCCGCTGGACGGGCGCGGCGCTGGCGGCGGCGGTGATGGCGCTGCCGCTGATGGTCCGCGCCATCCGGCTTTCGATCGAGGCGGTGGATCGCCGGCTGGAGGGCGCGGCGCGCACGCTGGGCGCCAGTGCCCTGCGCACCTTCCTCACGATCACCGTGCCCTTGTCGCTGCCCGGCGTGCTTGCCGCCACGGTGCTGGGCTTTGCCCGTTCGATCGGTGAGTTCGGGGCGACGATCACCTTCGTTTCGAACATTCCCGGCGAAACCCGGACGCTGCCGATCGCCATCTACACCGCGTTGCAAATGCCCGGGGCGGAAGCGGTGGTGACGCGTCTGGCGATCATCTCGGTCATCCTCTCGCTTGCCGCGCTGGTCGCGTCGGAGGCGCTGGCCCGCCGGTCGGGCCAAGGGCAGGGCGGCCATGTCCTTTGAGATCGACGTCACGCGCCAATTGGGCGACGCGGCCGTGCGCCTGTCGCTGCGCGCCGATGCCGGGCTGACGGCGCTGTTCGGTCCATCGGGGGCGGGCAAGACCAGCGTGCTCAACATGGTCGCGGGGCTGTTGCGGCCCGATGCCGGCCGGATCGTCGTCGACGGCGAACTGCTGTTCGATAGCGCGACGCGGGTCGATCTTCCGCCGGAACGGCGACGGATCGGCTATGTATTTCAGGATGGGCGCCTATTTCCGCACAAGCGGGTGCGGGCGAACCTCGTTTATGGCGAACGGCTGGCCGCGCCCGAACATCGCTGGATCGGGTTCGACGATGTCGTCGCCTTCCTCGGCATCGGCCATCTGCTCGATCGCTGGCCGCGCACCTTGTCCGGCGGGGAGGCGCAGCGCGTCGCGATCGGCCGCGCGCTGCTGTCCGCGCCGCGTTTCCTGCTGATGGACGAACCGCTATCGTCGCTCGATGCCGCCCGGCGCGAGGAGATCATGAGCGTGATCGAGCGTGTCCGCGATGAACTGCGCCTGCCGATCCTTTATGTCAGCCACGATCGCGCGGAAGTGGACCGGCTGGCGACCACGATCGTCCCCATCGGCCTTTGATCAGGCAGGTTTCGGGGCGGCCAGATAGCGCGCCAGATTGCCCATCGCCTCATCCAGCATCGCTTGCAGGAAGCTCGGGAAATCGCGGTCGGCGGACAGGAAGCTCAACCCTTCCAGCGGCTCGCAGGCCAGCGTCCAGGTAACGCGCGTGCCGCCTTCGGGAAGCGGATCGAAGGTGGTGAGTTCGATCTGCGCGGCGGCCAGCGGTTCCGTCGCCTTGTTGATGATATAGCCCCAGGCGCGCGGCTCGTCCCAGATCACCATGGTTTCGTCATGGGCGCAGCCCGCTACCCACGACTTGCGGATCATGCCGACGCCGGGGGCGCCTTCATGGACCACGCGTTCGACATGCGGAAACCAGTGCGGCCAGCTGGCGGGATCGCAAAACGCGTCCCACACGGCCTGCACCGGCGCATCGATCGACGAGACCGTGACATAGCGGGTCGGCGCCGTATTCACGAAATCCGGGCCGACGGCGCGGAAATCGAACCATTGGGCCGGGGCGGACTGGGGAAGATCGTCGCTCATGCGTCAATGCTGCGGGATCAGCGCGGCGCTGTCCACGCCGCGATGGTTGACGAAACGGCCAATGCGGTTTGAACTGGCCATAACGACCATGTTTCGCGAAAGCATGGCGGGGGAGATGGGGATGCTTCTATCGACGATGCCGCCGCAACGGCACGGGTTGGCGCCATGAACTGGGCGCCGCGGGATGGCCATGGCTGGCGCCAGCTCGTCCGGCGGATCGCGCGCGCCACGCGCGATCCCGACCGGGCGGAGGATCATCTGCACGCGGCCTATGTGCGGCTGGCCGAATATCGGTCGCGCTCCACGGTGGCCAATCCGGCCGGTTTCCTCGTCCGCGCGGCCGCCAATATCGCCGTGGATGATTCGCGGCGGCGCTGGGTGCGCGGCGAATATGGGCCGCAGCCGGGCGACATCGCCGAATTCGCCGACAATGGGCCGCTGCAGCTTGAAATGTTGCAGCTTCGCCAGCGGCTTGAACGGGTGCGCCTTGGCCTTGATGAACTCAGCCCACGCACCCGCCAGATATTCCTGATGCACCGGATCGAAGGCTTGAAATATCGTGAAATCGCCGAACAGCTCGGCATCACCATGAGCGCAGTGGAAAAGCATATCGCCAAGGCCGCCTTGTTCCTGGCCGAGTGGACGGAAGGTTGGTGACGTGACGGACCCGACACCTGCCCTTTCCCGGACAATCAAGGCGGAGGCTGCCGCCTGGCTCGCGCGCCTGCGCAGCGAGGATCGCGGCCCCGAGGACGAGGCCGCCTTCCGCGCCTGGCTGGCCGAGGATGCGCGCCACGCCGCCGCCTTCGATCTCGTCACCAATGCGTGGGAGATGGTGGGCGGCCTCACCCATGAGGTCGCCGTCGATGAACCCGTGGAGCGGACGGGGATGAGCCGGCGAACGGTGCTCGCCGGTGTCGCCGCGATGGTCGCGGTAGGGTCCGGCTATCTCTACCAGCGTGGCGCGGGGGCGGATCATTATGCGACCCAGCTTGGCGAACAGCGCCGGGTAACGCTGGCCGATGGCTCTGCCGTCACGCTCGATACCGAGACGGAGATCCGCGTCGCCTTCCACGATGATCGGCGCGAGATCGAATTGCTGCGCGGTCGCGCCCATTTCGATGTCGCCAAGGATGCCGCGCGCCCGTTCCGCGTTACCGCGGGCGGGCGGGAGGTGGTGGCGATCGGCACCGCCTTCGATGTCGCGCGGCGCGAGGATGAAGTGGCGGTGCTGCTGGTCGAAGGGCGGATCGCGGTGCGTTCCCCCGGCGTGGCGGCGGCCTATCCCCGGCCGGGCGAACGCATCGTGATCGATCGCGCCAATGCCATCCATCAGGAACGCCCCGACGTGCAGCGCGCGACTGCGTGGCAGGTCGGCCGGGTGATCTTCGACGATCAGCCGCTGGCCGCCGCCGTGGCGGAGATGAACCGCTATAATCGCAAGCCGCTGGTCGTTACCGATGCGGAGCTCGGCGCGTTGCGGGTCAGCGGCACTTACAGCACGGGCGATTCAGAAGCCTTCGCCCGTTCGATCGCCAGCCTGCTGCCGGTGGCGGTGCATTCCACCCCGCAGCAGATCCTCATCGAACCGCTGGCGCAAGAATCGGAACAATCGAGCTGAGGAAAAATCGCGTTCGCACGTCACCGCTCCGAGCGTCGCAAAACGGCGCCGCCAAGGAGGGGACATATCCATGATCGACAAGCCGGCGTTCTGCCGCACCTTTCTCGCCTGCTCTGCGTCGTTGCTGGCGCTCGCGCCGCTGCCGGCCGCAGCCCAGCGCGCGCCCGTCGCGATCCATATTTCCGCCAAGCCGCTGGCGGCCGCACTGAACGAACTGGCGCAGAGCACGCGCACCAACATCCTGTTTTCGCCGGATGCCGTGAAGGGCCTGCGCGCGACGGCGGTGCGCGGCGTGCTGACGCCGGAAAAGGCGGCACGGCAGCTGGTGCTGGGCACGTCGCTGGAAGTGGTGCGCGATGATGTCGGCGCGCTGATCATCCGCAAGCGGGCCGAACCGGGCCGGGCGCGGGGCGAGGCAGCGGCGCGCACGCCGGGCGTCACGGCGGCGGTTGCCGCCCCGGTGCGGATCGCGAGCGCCGATGCGCGCCTGACCGACCTGGGCGTCAGCGTGGATGGTGCGCAGGGCACTTCGGTCGCCGCGCCGATCGACGATACCGGGCTGGCCGAAATCGTCGTCACCGCGCAGAAGCGCGCGGAATCGCTGCAGGATACGCCGATCTCGATCGCCGCGCTGGGCGCCGCCGATATCGAGCGCGCCGGCGTCAATGAAATCAGCGACCTGCGTTCGCAGGTGCCGACCCTGCAGATCACGCCGCACCCGAACAGCGGCGTCAGCACGCGCATCTTCATGCGCGGCGTCGGCAATAATGACGATCAGATCACGCAGGATCCGTCGGTCGCGGTCTATGTCGATGGCGTCTATGTCGCGCGTACGCAGGGCATGGCGTCCGAAGTGGCGGAGCTGGAGCGCGTCGAAGTGCTGCGCGGGCCGCAGGGATCGCTTTACGGCCGCAACGCGACCGGCGGCGCGATCAACTTCATCACGCGCGAGCCCGATCTGGATGATCTGCGGATCAAGCAGACCTTCACCGTCGGCAATTACGATCATTTCCGCACCCGGACGAACGTGAACCTGCCGCTGGCGGATACGATCGCGGTCGAGCTGGGCTATATGCACACCGAACGCGATGGTTTCGTCGATAATCTCGGCACCGGCGTCGAACGGTTCGGCGATCAGCGTCGCGATGCCTATCGCGCCGGCGTGCTCTGGCAGCCGAGCGACGATTTCAACATCCGCTACACCTATGATCGTTCGGAAATCAGCGACACGCCGATCTTCATGGCGCAGGTGCCGCTCTTCCCGGGCAAGGGGCAGCGACCGTCCGAAGGCTCGCCCTTCGTCAACAATCTCAAGCGCAACGACGTCGTGGCGCAGGGGCATAATCTGACGGCGACATGGGATGTGGCCGATAGCCTGACGCTCAAGTCGATCACCGGCTATCGCAAGCTCGATAACCAGACCTACCAGAATTATCATTCGGGCGTGCTCGGGCCGTTCGCGCTGCTCGATTCCTCCAGCCTGATCCATCAGGACCAGTTTTCGCAGGAATTCCAGGCCGTCGGCGACGCGTTCGACGATCGCCTGCGTTACGTGCTGGGCGCTTATTATTTCGACGAGGACGCCGACGGTTTCGACGTCAGCCGCCAGCCCGCGCGGCGATCGGCCAGCGAACGCACCGTCACGATCGGCAACCGGGCTTATGCGGTCTATGGCCAGGCGACCTTCACGCCATCCTGGCTGGACGAGCGCCTGCACCTGACCGGCGGCCTCCGCTGGTCGCGCGACGAGCGCAAGGCCTCGCTGCAGGAAACCCTGATCCCGGCGAGCGGCATCCCGGCCGTGGGGCCGACGACCCCGGCGTCGAAGGCGTTCGAAAATTTCAGCCCGACGATCGTCGCCGCCTTCGATGTGACGGAGGATGTGAACATCTATGCGAAGATGGTGCGGGGCTATAAATCGGGCGGCTTCAACACCCGCGCCAGCACGCTCGAACGCTTTGCCGAGGGCTTCGGCCCCGAAACGCTGACATCCTACGAACTGGGTTTCAAATCGACCCTGCTGGACAAGCGCCTGCGCCTCAACATCGCGGCCTTCATGTCCGATTATAAGGATATTCAGGTCAACCTCCGGTCCGATCCATTGAACGTGGGCATCACCGACGTGCTCAACGCTGGCAAGGCGAAGGTGAAGGGCGTGGAGCTCGACATCACCGTCCGTCCTGTCGATCCGCTGACGATCAGCTTCAGCTACGCCTATCTGAACGGCGACTATAAGGAGGTGATCGACGCCACGGGCACGGATCGGTCGGAATTCTTCCGGTTCATCAACATGGCGCCGAACACGATCACCGCGAAGCTGGACTATCAGTTCCCGGCCACCGGCATCGGCCAGCCCGGCATCTACGTCGATTATTATTATCAGGACCGGATCACGACCTCGACGTCCGATCCGCGTTATCAGGCGCCGAGCTACGGGCTGCTCGATCTGCGCTTCACCCTGTCGGACATTCCGATCGGCTTCGGCAGCTGGCGTCTTTCCGCCTTCGGCCGCAACCTGACCGACAAGGAATATTATATCGCGCACTTCAATTCGGGCGTGCCGAGCGCCTTTTTCGGCCAGCCGCGAACCTATGGGCTGGAGCTGACCTTCGAATATTGAGCGATTTTTCGGAGCAGGTGCGAGCATCTGCTGACCCGGAAATCGCTTTATGTGCCCGCCAAATGGGGGAGCGGGGAGGGGCGTCGGCAAAACCGGCGCCCCTTTCGCGTTGTCGCGGTGGGCACGAACCGATAGGCATCGCGCATGGATGAAGCCGAACCCCTTGCCGCGAACGATATGTCGATGGCCGATCAGGAACCGCCGGTGAGCGCCGTGCGGGAAATCGTATCGCGCCTGCAGTCCGGCCCGACCAACCCCGTCGCGCGGGCGCGGCTGCGCGTCGAGCAGGAGGTGCCCGTGGCGCAGCGTGGCCCCGGCTGGGATCGCCACTGGCGCGAGCTGGAAGCCTATGTCGAGCTGCGCGGCGCCTGGCCGCTGGCGGCGAAGGGCCAATCCACCGACGAATGACAAGGTCGCAGGCCGAGGGGGAGAGCGATGCTGCGGGGAAATATGGGGCGCAACGCAGCGATCGCGATCCTGCTGGCCATCGCGGCGCCGGTTCTGCTGCCCGTCGCTGCGGCATATGCCCAGACGGTCGCCGTCGAACCCAATGGGCCGATGGTGCCGCGCGACATGCAGCCGTTGCCGGTTCATGTCGGCGGGCGGGTCGCCATCGCCAAGGCGGCACGCGGTGCGCAGCTTCACGCCCATCAATGGCCCGGCACCTATTTCGAGGCGGCCTTCACCGGCGATCACCTCGCCCTCAGTTTCGATGACAAGGGCAATGGCTATCAACTGCTGATCGACAACGCCCCGCCGATCGCGATCGCGCCGCCGGGGCGGTCGCTGCTGCGGGTGACTGGCCTGTCCCCCGGCGTGCATCGCGTGCGGCTGGAAAAGCTGACCGAAAATGATGGCGTGCGGGGGATATTCGGAGGCTTCTATGTGGCGCGTGACGCCCAGCCGCTGGCGGTGGCGCCGCGCAGCCGCCAGATCGAATTTATCGGCGATTCCTCGATGACGGGTTTCGGGCTGCGATCCGGCAAGGCGCAGTGCAGCTTGCGCGAATCCCAGGAAAGCACCGATACGCAGGGCGCCTATCCCGCGCTGGTCGCCCGCCATTACGACGCCGATTACCAGATCAACGCGATTTCGGCGCGCGGCCTCGTGCGCAATTATGCGGGCATGGTGCCGGGTCGGGAGATACCGAAGGTCTATCCCTTCACCTTCTTCGACATGACGACGCCCTATGTCGATGCGGGCTGGCGGCCGGAGCTGATCGTCCTCAAGCTCAACGCCGATTTCGTCGGCGCGATCGGCCCAGGTGAGAAGTGGAAGGATTTCGGCGAGGTCGCGGCCGATTACGGGCCGGCTTACGGGGCCTTCATCGCCGAGCTTCATCGCCGTTCGCCATCCGCCGCCTTCCTGATCTGGTGGTTCGATACCGCGCGGATGGGCGATCCCAATGCCCGCCGGATTTTCGAGACGGCCGAACAGGCGATCCGCGATGCCGCCCGGCAGGCCGGCGTCCAGCATCTCGATTTCATCACGGCATCGGATCTGGCGATCGAAGGCCGCGCCTGCGGGCATTATACGCCGTCGGATCAGCGCAAGCTGGCCGATTGGCTGATCGCCTATCTTGATCGGCATCCGACGATCTGGCCGGCCGAGAAAGCGAAAGCCCGGCAAGCGGAAGCCCGGCAAGTGGAATGATCGAAGGGGGAATGGGATGGACAAGCCACCGCCGTTGCACACCACCCTGCTATCGGGCGATGTCCGTCCCCTCGGCCCCAAGGGGATCGCCAGCGGCATCGCCAAGCGGCCCAACACCGCGCCCGCGCGGCTGACGCGGCTGGGTTTCGCGGGCGACGCGCAGGGCGACACGCGCAACCATGGCGGGATCGACAAGGCCGCCCACCATTATCCGTTCGATCATTATGCCGGCTGGCAGGCCGATCTCGGTGGCCATGCGCTGCTCGATCGGCCGGGCGCCTTTGGCGAGAATATCTCCACCCGCGGGCTTGTCGAAAGCGACGTCGCGATCGGCGATCGCTTCCGGCTCGGCCGTGCGCTCGTCGAAATTTCGCAGGGGCGGCAACCCTGTTTTCGCCTCAACCTCCGCTTCGGCATCGCCGATATGGCGCGGCGCATGCAGGGCAATGGCCGCACCGGCTGGTATTATCGGGTGATCGAGGAAGGCGATGTGGCGCCCAGCGATCGACTGACGCTGGTCGATCGCCTGACGCCGGAGTGGACGATCGATCGGCTGTGGCGCCTGCTTTACGTCGATGTGATGGATCTGGAAGGGCTGCGCGAAATGGCGGCGCTGCCGCATCTGCCCGATCGCTGGCGCCAGACCGCCGCCCGCCGCGTCGAAACCCGCGCGGTGGAAGACTGGCGTCGCCGTCTGGAAGGCGATTGACGGTGCCACCCCGCGCCGCGCCGGCATGGTCGGCGCGGCGCGGGGCGACATTGCGTCAGAACTGATATTTCAGCGTCAGCGTCACGTTGCGCGGCTCGCCAAAGGCGTGCTGGTCGTAAAAGCCGATCTGCGAATAATATTTCTTGTTGAACAGGTTCTCGACATTGAGCTGGGCGGAAAGCCCCTCGGCGAACTGATAGCGGCCCATCAGGTTGACCACCGCATAGGATTTCACCTCCAGCCGTTCGGGATCGCCCGATACGGGGTTGAAGGTGTCGGTGTAGCTCAACCCTTCCCAGTTGACGCCGCCGCCAAGCACCAGCCCATCCAGCGATCCACCGAACTTGTAGGTGGTGAACAGGCGCAGCAGCTTCTGCGGGAACAGGGTGTTGACCCGGTTGCCGTCCCGGTCCTTGGCCTTGAACTGGGTGTAGTTGCCGCTGACCGACCAGCCGGGCAGCACCTCGCCATTGGCTTCAACTTCGAAGCCGGTGCTCTTGATGCCCTTCACGCCGATATAGGCCTGTTCCGGCAGGTTGCCGTTGCCGCCGGTGCCGGGCACGGTTTCGTTGCCGTCCTCGATGCCGAAATTGTCCTGCTGGATGCGGAACACGGAAAGCGCGGTGATCAGGCGGCCGCCAAAAAAGCTGCTCTTGAGGCCGGCTTCATAGGTGCTGCCCGACAGCGGATCGAGGAACTTGCCGGTGCGGTCGCGCCGTTCCTGCGGCTGATAGATATCCGTGTAGCTCACATAAGCGGTGTGGTGCTGCGCGAATTCGTAGAGCAGGCCGGCATAGGGCGTGAACTTGTCGTCGTAGCCATAATCGACGGACGTGCCATAATAGAGGCCGTTGCGATCCCAGCTGTTCAGGCGGCCGCCCAGGATCGCCTTCAGTCCGTCGGCCAGGTGCAAGCGGGTCGACGCGAAATAACCCCATTGCTTGGTCTTGAGGTCGACCTGCTGGCTGCGCGCGCCCCAGGTTGGTTCGGGGAAGCTGCCGTCCCAGTTCAGGAAGTCGCCGACGGCGGCGACGTTGCTCGACGCGTAGCCGAAGAAGCTGAAATCCTGCTTGGCATAGCTTGCGCCGACCATCAGCTCATGTTCGCGCCCGAACAGCCCGTAGCTGCCGTTGACGCGGATGCCGACGTCCATCTGTTCGCGCCGCGCGTCATAGCGGGCGGGCGAGGCGCCCATGCCAAGCCCCGTCACCTTGTCCGGATAGCCGTAGAGGTAGAGCAGGCGCATGTCGCTCTTATTGTTGGTATAATTGCCGTAGAGGCGCGCATTCCACTTGTCGCCAAGCTGCTGGGTCAGATCGGCGAAATAGGTGTAGTTTTCGGCCGGCCAGGTCGTCCAGTTGGCGCCGATCGTCTTGGAACGGCGCCAATCGGTGCGCGAACCATCGGCATACCAGGTCGGCAGGCCGCCCCATTGCGTGCCGCTGGCATCATGATCCTGATAGCTGGCGCCGACGCTGAGGTGCGTGCCCGGCGTGATATCGGCATCGATGACGCCGTAGAGCACCAGCTTCTTGTTGTGGAGGATGTCGATGAAGCTGTCGCCTTCCTCATATTTGGCGACGACGCGGGCGCGCACCGCGCCATCGGCGGTGATCGGCGTGCTGACATCGCCCATGATCTGGTAATTGTCCCACCGGCTTGCGGACGCGGTGATCGACGCGGTCAGCTCGTCGCTGTCGGCATGCTTGCGGATCAGGTTTACCGAGGCGGAAGGGTTGCCCACGCCTGTCAGCAGGCCGGTGGCGCCGCGCACGATTTCCACCTGCTGGTAGATGGCGACGTCGAGATTGGATTCACCCGCGCTGAAGCCCTGCACCCACTGCACGGGAATGCCGTCGACCTGATAGATGTCGATGTCGAAGCCGCGCGCCGAAAAGCCGTTGCGCGAGCTGTCGAGCGCCTTCACCGACACGCCGGCGGCATTGTTCATCACGTCGCTGAGCGTGCGGATCGCCTGATCGTCCATGCGATCGGCGGTCATCACCGTCACCGACTGGGGGGTTTCGAGGATCGAAAGGCCGAGGCCGGTTGCCGAACCGAGTTTTTCGCTCGTGGTATAGCCCGTCACGACTATCGCATCGCGATCGGCGGCGTCGCGATCCTTTTCGGCGGATTGGGCGAGCGCCGGGGCGGCCACCGCAAGGCCACAGGCGAGTGCGATCGCGGACGCACCGCGCCGGGTGAGCGAAGGAAAGGCCAAGGACGTCGCGATCATGGATTAACCCCCCGGATTTTTTTGATGATGTTATGCGTGCGGCAACCGCCCGCCCCGCCATCGACGCGCGTGGCGCGGACGATGCGGGGCGGGCCTGTCGCGGATCAGAAACGGTAGGACACGGTGCCCATCACGTTGCGCGGTGCGCCCATGAAGCAATCGCCGCGCGCCAGGCAGGACGCATAATATTTGTTGTTGAACAGGTTGGTGGCGTTGAGCGCAAAGCGCCAATTGTCCCAGCTCACTTCCGCCAGCGCGTCGACCGTGGTGCGCGACGGCGTGACGATCGACCAGATGGAGCTCGTCGAGATGCTCTTGCCGGCATAGACGACGCCGCCGCCCAGGCGCAGCTGGGCCTCGCCGGGCAGGCCGAAGGTCTTGGTCGTCCAGGCCGACGCGGTGTGGCGCGGCATGTAATCGAGGCTGGTGTTGGTTTCGGACTTCAGCTTGGAATAGCCGTAATTGGCCAGCAGCTCGAAATTGCCGGGCAGGGTGTGGCTCGCCTCGACTTCGAAGCCCTTGGTGTTGAGTTCGCCCGACTGGGTGGTGCCGCCGGCGGCGAGATAGAGGACGCGGTTGCGTTCCTTGATCTTGAACGCGGTGGCCGTGATCAGCGTATTGGCGTCCGGCTGCCATTTGATGCCGGCTTCATATTGCGTGCCGGTCTGCGGCACATAGGGATCGCCGAAGGTGCCGTCCGGGTTCTCGATCAGCCCCGCGACCGGCAGGAAGCTTTCGGTATAGCTGAAGAAGGGCGAGAAGCCGGCGCCGATTTCGCCGATGATGCCGGCGCGGAAGGTGGTGGCGTTGTCCTTCTGCCCCGACGAGCCGGTGACGCGATCGCGACGGGCGCCGACCACGACCGACACACGATCGTACAGGCGGATCTGATCCTGGACATAGACGCCCAGCTGCTTCTGCGATGTCGAGGTGAAGGGCCCCGAGGGATCGTAGGTCAGCAGCGCATCATAATCGATGTCGTAAAGGTCGACGACCTCGAAACCGCCGTCATAGCGCTTGCTCACCTTGTTCCAGCTATAATCGATGCCGACGAGCAGCTTGTGCTCGATATCGTCGCCGGTGTTGAAGTTGACCTGCAGATTATTGTCGGTCGAAAAGACGTTCATCCGCGCGTCGCTGGCATCGGCGATCAGGCCGATGGTGCGGCCGTCTGTGCCGTAGACCGAATAGGGATCGGTCGGGTTGCTGTAGCTGTCGGCATAATGGGTGTTATATTCAAGGTCGCTGTCGATGTAGCGCGCCTTGAGGCTGAGGCGGATATTGTCCGAGAAATTGTGGGTGATGGTGCCGCCGCCCTGAAGCGAACGGCCGTTATAGCGATCCCAGCCCGCCTTGCCGACGAAGACATAACGGTCCAGCTGCTCGCCCGCGACCGGGTTGGGCTTGAAGGTGCCGACGATCGGCAGGAATTGCGAGGTCGAGCCGGTGTCGTCTTCCTGATAGAGGCCGGTCAGCACGATGTTGGTGTCGGGCGTGGGCTGCCAGCGGATCGACGGCGCGAACATCACGCGATCGTCGGGCACATGATCGACATAGGTGTCGGCATCGCGGACGCGGCCGACGGCGCGGATCGCCAGATTGTCGGTCAGCGCGACGTTCACGTCGCCCAGCAGTTCCTTGCGATCATAGCTGCCATAGACGGCGTTCAGTTCGCCGCGCGTTTCGAAATCCGGGGTCTTGGAGACGAGGTTGACGAGGCCGCCGATCGATCCCTGGCCGAACAGCACCGAGGCCGGTCCGCGCACGATTTCCACGCGGGAGAAGTTGTACGGGTCCGACGTGATCGAGGCATAATAAGAGAAGATGTCGCGCATGCCGTCGCGGAACTGCAGCGCATCGAGCCCGCGCACATTGAACCCGTCGACCCGCGTGTCGCGGCCATAAGGGTTGGCGAGCACGCCGGCGGCATATTTCACCGTGTCGCTGATGTTGATCGCGCCCTGCGAAATATAGGTTTCGGACGAGATGATCGTGATCGGCTGGGGCAGCTCGACCAGCGGCGTTTCCGTCTTCGTGCCGGCATTGGCGCCGGTCACGACGATCACATTCTCATCGGCTGCCGTTTCGGCGGCTTCCGCCGCCGCCTCTGCCGCCATCACCGGCAGCGGGCACAGCGCCAGCGCCGCACAGGTCCATGCAAATTTCCTTGCCGTGCTCATCATATTCCCCTTCCGCACGAAAATCATCGGGGCGCGCATAGGGCTATTGCGATGCGATCGCAATAGCGATACTCGCGTCTGCAATTAATCATGGCTTGCAATAATCGGCGCGCGACGGCTTATAGGTCCATCCGCGGCAGGAGGATCAATGTCGCCCACGTCCCGAAAATGGCTTCGCGTGTTTTTCGCCGGCCCCGGCGCGGTGATCATCGCGATGGTGGTGATGGCCGGCATGGCCCTGTGGCTGCCGCGCGGCGCCGCGCAGATCGACAATCTTGTCCTGCCGCTCGTGCTCGTGCCGCTGATCTGGGCGGCTCTGTTCTTTCACGCCTGCCTTGATCGTCGGCTCGGCCGCGTCGCCATCGTGGCGATCGGGCTGCTGTTGATCCATGGCGGCCTTGTCGCCCACAAATTCATGAATCGGCCGCCGGCGGCCGGGGAGCAGGCGAAATGATCCATCTTCCCAAGGAAGAAACCAAGCTGATGGTCGCGGTCCACGGCTGGTCCGGGATCCTGCTCGGCCTGCTGCTCTATGCCGTCGTCATCACCGGCATGGCGGCGGTGTTCGCCGAGGAGATCGGCGCCTGGTCCGCCGGGCATGTCGAGACGCAATCGGCGTTCGAACGTCCGTTCGACAAGGCGGTGCGCGAACTCGGTGCGCGCACGCCGGCCAAATATCATGAAGGCGTCGATCTGTTCGAAATCGGCGATCACAATCTCGGTGCCTTCTTCCACCGCCACGAAACCGATCCCGACGGCAAATTCGTCAGCCGTGGCATCTATTACCAGCTCGATCGCGACGGCCGGATCGAACAGGAACTGCACGGCACCGGCGAAGAGGTGTTCCAGCCGCGCAACGATGATGCGCTCAGCCACTTCCTGATCGACACCCATGTCCGCCTGCACGTGCCGGACCCGTGGGGTCTGCTGCTCACCGGCATATTGGGGCTGGCGATGCTGGTCGCGGCCATTTCGGGCCTGCTGATCCACCGCCACCTGTTCAAGGACATCTTCACCCTGCGGCGCAAGGCGAACCCGGTGCTGGTCGATCGCGACCGGCACAGCGTGGCCGGCACATGGAGCCTGCCCTTCGCCTTCATCCTCGCCTTCACCGGCAGCTTCTTTTCCTTCTTCGGCACGATCGGCGTGCCGATCGTCGCGATGGCGGCCTTTGGCGGCGACGTGCAGGCGCTGAACGACGCGGTGTTCGGCAACCCGGCCAAGCCCGATGCCCGGCCCGTGGCGGTGGGCAATCTCGATCGGATCGCTGCGGATTCGATCCAACGCGCCGGCGGACCGCCGATCTTCGTCGCGGTGGAAAATTACGGCCGCGCGGATGCCATGGTGACGAGTTTCCACGATCCCAAGGCCGGCGCCATCGAGCCGATGACCCTGCTCTACAACGGCACAACCGCCGAATTCGATCGCGCCAAGCCGTCGATCGGCACGCGCCCGTCGGCGGGCGGCACGCTCGCCGCGATCATGTCGCCGCTGCATTTCGGCAATTTCGCCGGCCTGTTGTCCAAGGCGGTGTGGTTCGGCCTCGGCTTCGCCATGTGCTATGTCACGCTCACCGGCCTGCGGCTCTGGCTCGTCCGCCGGCGTGAAGCCGGGCGCGCGCTGGCGTGGCTGGAGCGCACCGTCGCGGTCGTCGGCTTCGGCCTGCCGCTGGCGCTCGTCGTTGCCGCAGCCGCCTTCCTTGTCGCCATGCCGGCGGGCAGCGCGGTTTTCTGGACGCCGACGGCCTTCCTTGCCGCATCGGCGGTTGCGATCCTTGGCGGCATCCTCATGCGCTCGGCCGATGCGATCAGCCGCCTCCTCCAGATTGCGACGGGGGCGATCATGCTCGTCCTGCCGGCCTTGCGGCTCGCCACCGGCGGGCCGGGCTGGGGGCAGGCGATCGGCGCCGGCCAGCCGGTCATCGCCGCGCTCGACCTCGCCTTCATGGTCGCTGGCCTGTGGATGCTGTGGCGCGTGTTCGGCGCGCACCGCCGCCGCGACGATCTTCCGCTTTCCGCCAATCTGCAGGCTGCCGAATGATGCTGCCCACGCTTATCGCCATCGCCTGTTCGGCGGTCCTGATCATCCTGTTGTGCGCGAACGATCCCAAGCGGCGGCGTTCGGCCGGATTGGCCGATGCACTGCAGACCAGCGCGATGCGGCGATCATTTGCCGCGCTGGCCTGCCTGCCGGGCGTGGTGCTGGCGCTGATGGGCGATGCGGCGGCCTTCCTGATGTGGCTTGGCGCCTGTGCGTCGCTGGGCTGGTTCGTCACCCTGTGGTTCGGCGACCGCCGCGAGAGGGGCTGACCGGGCTTAGCATTTTGCCGACGCCGCCCTATCATGCGCGGCCGGCGGCAAGGTGGAGGCCAGCGCATGAGCAAGCACCGGATCTGTTCGGCGAGCGTGGCGAGCGTCTATCCCCATTATGTCGCCAAGGCCGAGAAGAAGGGCCGCACCAGGGCCGAGGTGGATGAGATCATTCGTTGGCTGACCGGGCATAGCCAGCCGTCGCTCGACGATCAGCTGGCCAATGGCGTGAGCTTCGAGGATTTCTTCGCGCAGGCGCCCCGCATGAATCCCGCGCGATCGCTGATCAAGGGCGTGGTCTGCGGCGTGCGGGTCGAGGATGTCGAAGAGCCGACGATGCGAGAAATCCGCTATCTCGACAAACTGATCGACGAACTCGCCAGGGGTAAGGCGATGGCGAAGATCCTGCGGGAATGATGCGGCGGGCGGCCGTTAACGGGCGCGCCGCCATTTGAGCACGGCCCGCTGGCCGCCTGTGCCGATATCGGCCGAAAGCGTCAGATCACCGTCGCCCTCGAAGGCATAGTTGCGGACGACGGTGGTTCCCGCCCAGCCGGGCATGGTCGCGCCCAGAACATGGTGGCTCACCTCATGCCGGCCGGTGTCGACATCATAGGGCCCATAATAGCTGGAATAGCGATCATAGGAGACCCGCGCCTCATAGGTCGCGCCATCGGCCACCGTGGATGGGCGCGCAGGCGGATTGGGGTTGAGCAGGTGGCAGGACATGTTTCCCGCGGCATCATAGATGATCTGGCCCTGCGCCTTGGCGCCCATCGGATGGATGACGCCGCCCTTGCCATCGTGAAGTTCATAGGAAACCAGCTGCCAGGTGCCGATCAGCCGGGGGAGCGCGGTGGCGGCGGCCTCATTTGCCATGGCGGGGCCGCCCGGCATCAGGGCCAGCACCGGCATGGCGACCGTGAGCGCCTTCAGCCAATATCGTCTCGACGCGATTGTCATCTGGCCGCTCGCTCCCCATCGGTGAATGCCCTCGCAATGCTGACGGGCCGATGCATAGGTGGTTAGCCGCAAGATCGCGATCTTTTCAATTGGAAGCTCCCTGGACGCTTGCCTGAAGCGGCCATGGTGGCGGACGCAGGGACTCGTTCAGAAGCTCATGCCGATGCCGATGATGCCGACATTGGCATCGGGTTCGCCGTCGCCGATGAACAGGCGCTTATATTCGATCTTGGCGTAGAGGCGCTCGGTGAGGCCCTGTTCCCAGCCGGCGCCGAGGCCGATGGCGTTGCCGCATTCACCGCAATCCTTGGATTGCCAGTTCAGGCCGGCGAAGGCCTTGCCTTCGGGCAAGGGTTCGATGCCGATCCGCCCGCCAATGCCCCACGCGACGCGGGTGTCATCGGCCAGCGGCTTTTCCGCCAGCCCTTCGACGCCCACGAAGACGCCTTCGGTGATGTCGAAATCATAGCCGACCGCCACGCCGGCGATCGCGTTCGTTTCCTCGTCATTCCAGCTGATGCCGCCAGTGGCTTCGATATAGGCCTCACCCGCGAAAGCGGGGGTGGCGGCGGCGAGGGGCAGGACGGCCAGCGACAGGATTGCCTTGCGTATCATGCGTTCACTCCCCAGCAATTCCCCCGGGAAATTCGGCCCCTCCGCGCGCTTGTCTGGCTGCGCCTGCGGCGGACGGCTGTCAATGTTCGTTGAACTTGCCCAGGAAGGGCGCCGCCACTTCGGCGGGCACGCGGATCGGGCGGCCGATGGATTTGTCGATGATCGCCCAGGTGGTGCGCGACCGGACATGGGCCTTGCCGTCGACGCCGATGAATTCCACCATCCGGTCGAAGCGCGCGCCCTTGGGTGGATCGGGGATCCAGGTGCGCGCGATCACCGTGCCGCCGGGGCCCAGCGCACGCAGATAATCAATCTCGTGCCGGGTCACGACCCAGATATAGGCATCGACATGGGTGGGATCGGCAACGGTGATCCAGTGCGCGGTGGCGACCTGCTGGATCCACTGCACCCATACCGCATTGTTGACGTGGCCCAGTTCGTCGATGTCCTCGGGCTGGGCGGTGAAGGTGACGGAGAAGCTCATGCGGTCAACGTCCCTCTGTCGATCGTTGCGCGGTCCTGCCGGCATCGCGGGGGGCGTGCCGGCAAGGTCGCGCCATCATCTCATGCCATCTGGGTCAGGATGAAGGCATAGGCTTCGGCATCTTCGCGCAAGCTGTCGAACCGGCCGGACTTACCGCCATGGCCCGCGCCCATATTGGTCTTGAGCAGCAGGGCGTTGGTGTCCGTCCTGGTGGCGCGCAGCTTCGCCGTCCATTTCGCCGGTTCCCAATAAGTGACGCGCGGATCGTTGAGGCCGCCGGTGATCAGCATTGGCGGATAGGCCTGCGCCGAGACATTGTCATACGGGCTGTAGCTGCGGATCAGATCGAAGGCGGCGGGATCGGTGATCGGGTTGCCCCATTCGGGCCATTCGCCCGGCGTCAGCGGCAGCGTATCATCCAGCATGGTGTTGAGCACGTCGACGAAGGGCACGTCGGCCACCACCGCGCCCCACAATGCGGGATCTGTGTTGGCGACCACGCCCATCAGTTCGCCGCCCGCCGATCCGCCGTTGATGGCGATATTGCCCGCGCGGGTGAAGCCGCCGGCGATCAGCCCCTTCGCGGCATCGACGAAATCGTGGAAGGTGTTCCAGCGCTTTTCCGCCTTGCCATCGAGATACCAGCCATAGCCAAGATCATCGCCGCCCCGGATATGCGCGATGGCATAGGCATAACCGCGGTCGAGCAGGCTGAGGCGCAGCGTGGAGAAGGCCGGCGGATAGGCATAGCCATAGGCGCCATAAGCGTAGAGATAGAGCTTGCCCTGGCCGTTCTTCACGAAATCGCGCCGATAGACGACCGAGACGGGCACCTTGGTGCCATCGCGCGCATCGACCATCAGCCGTTCGGTGGCATAGAGCGCGGGATCATAGCCCGACGGGATCTGCTGCACCTTGAGCGTGGTGAGGCTGCCCGCCGCCCAATCGAAATCGAACACCGTATTGGGCGTCACCAGCGACGAATAGACGAGGCGATAGACCGGCGGATCATATTCGGGATTGGCGGCGAGGCCGGCGGTGTAGCTGGCTTCGGGGAAGGGGATGAGGCTTTCGGCGCCGTCATAGCCGCGCAGCCGAACCTGATCGAGCCCGTCCACCCGTTCCTGGATGACGAGGTGCTGGGCGAAGCTGGTGACGCCGCGCAGATAATGGCGGTCGGACCCGGCGATCACCTCCGTCCACTCGCCCGGCGCGGCGGGATCGGACGAGGCGAGGCGGAAATTGACATGGGTGTCGTTGGTCAGGATCCACAGCCGGCCGTGGGCGCTGTCGATCGAATATTGCCGCTTCACCTGGCGCGGGCTGACGAGGAGGGGCGTGGCGGCGGGATCGGTTGCGGGGACGAGGCGCGCTTCGCTGGTTTCATGATCGCCGGTGGCGATGATGATCCACTGGCGATCCTGCGAGCGGCCGAGCGCCACGCGGAAGCCTTCGTCCGCTTCCTCATAGAGCGTCGCATCGCCTGCGGGATCGCGGCCGAGATGATGGAGCTGGGCGCGATAGGTACGCCAGTTGTCGTTCACCTCGGTGTAAGCGACGGCCGTGGAATCCGCGCTCCACACCACCGCGCCATTGGCGACGCGGCTGACGGTTTCGATATCCTGCCCGGTCGAAAGATCGCGGATGCGCAGCGTGAAGCGTTCCGATCCGTTGTCGTCCGCCGACCAGGCGAGCAGCCGGCCGTCGGGGCTGACTTCGAGCGCCTGCAGCCGGAAATATTCCTTGCCTTCGGCCTCGGCCGGTTCGCTGAGGATCAGTTCGTCCGGCCCCCCGGCCACGGGCTTGCGATACCAGAGGCGATATTGCCCGCCCGGCTGGAACGCCCACCAATAGAGCCAGTCGCCATCCTTTTGCGGCACGCCGGCATCGTCTTCCTTGATGCGGCCCTTCATTTCCTGGAACAGCGTTTCGACCAGATCGCCGTGGGGCGCCATCGCGGCTTCGAACCAGGCGTTTTCCGCCTTCAGATAATCAAGGATCTCCGCATCATCGACCTTGGGATAATGGGGGTCTTTCAGCCAGGCGTAGGGATCCTCGACCGTCCGGCCATGGTGGGAAAAGCTGTGCGGCTTCACCGCAGCGACCGGGGGCAGGACAGTCATCAACATCCTCTTAACTAGCGTCGGGCGGCCTGACGGCCTATCTAGGCCGTTTAGAAATAGAAGGCCGGGTGCTGATGTCCACCTACGAAGATCGTTTGAAGGCGCTCCGCGAGGAGCTGGCGAAGCGCAAGCTGGACGGATTCGTCGTTCCGCTGACCGATGAGCATATGAGCGAATATGTCGGCGCCTATGCCCAGCGGCTGGCGTGGCTGACGGGGTTCCAGGGATCGGCCGGATCGGCGGTGGTGCTGCCCGCCGAGGCCGCGATCTTCGTCGACGGGCGCTACACGCTGCAGGTGCGCGAGCAGGTGGACGGCAACCACTGGAGCTACCAGTCGGTGCCGCAGACCAGCATTGCCGCCTGGCTGAAGGACCATGCCGGCCAGGGCGCGCGGATCGGTTACGACCCGTGGCTCCACACCCGCGGCTGGGTGAAGGCCGCGCGCGCGGCGCTGGCGGATAAGGGCGCCGAGCTGGTGGCGGTGGACACCAACCCGGTGGATGCGGTGTGGCCCGACCGGCCGGAGCCGTCCAAGGCGAAGCTGGTCGTCCACGGCAATGATCTGGCGGGCAAGAGTTCGGCCGAAAAGCGGCAGGAGGTGGCCGACTGGCTGGCGACGCGTAAGGCCGACGCGGTGGTCGTCTCCGCGCTCGATTCGCTCGCCTGGCTGCTCAATGTGCGGGGTGAGGATGTCGAGCGGACGCCGGTGGCGCTGGCTTATGCGGTGGTGCAGGCCGACGGCACGGCCGATCTGTTCGTCGCGCCCGAAAAGCTGGGCGAGGATGTCGCCAAGCATCTCGGCAACGCGGTGCGCCGCCATCCGCGCGATGCCTTTGCCGGCTATCTGGCGGGGCTGGCGGGCAAGACCGTGGCGGCCGACCCTGAACGCGCTGTCGCCGCGATCTTCGAGGCGCTCGACAAGGCCGGCGCGCGGGTGATCGAGGCGCGCGACCCGACGGTGCTGGCCAAGGCGATCAAGAATGCGGCGGAGATTGCCGGCCACAAGGCCGCGCAGCTGCGCGACGGCGCGGCGCTGGTGCGCTTCCTCCACTGGCTTTCGGTCGAAGCGCCGAAGGGCGGGCTGACCGAACTCGACGCGTCCGACAGGCTGGAGGCGTTCCGCCGCGACACCGGCAAGCTGCGCGACCTTTCGTTCGACACGATTTCGGGTGCGGGGCCGAACGGCGCGGTCGTCCATTATCGCGTGACCGAGGAGACCAACCGGCCGATCGAGATCGATTCGCTGTTCCTGATCGATTCGGGCGGACAATATGAGGACGGCACGACCGACGTGACCCGCACGGTGGCGATCGGCACGCCCACGGCGGAGATGAAGGATCGCTTCACCCGCGTGCTGCGCGGCCATGTCGCGCTCGCCCGCGCGGTCTTTCCGGTCGGCACACGCGGCGGCCAGCTCGACGCGCTGGCGCGCCAGTTCCTGTGGGAAGCGGGGCTGGATTATGCCCATGGCACCGGCCACGGCGTCGGCAGCTATCTTTCGGTGCATGAAGGGCCGCAGCGCATCGCCACCTTCGGCGGTGGGGACGAGCCGCTGCAGGCGGGCATGTTCCTGTCCAACGAGCCGGGCTATTACAAATCCGGCGAATATGGCATCCGTGTCGAAAATCTTGTTCTGGTAGAGACGCGTGAAATAGCGGGCGCGGAACGCGAAATGCTGGGCTTCGAGACGCTCACCTTCGCTCCCATCGACCGCGAGCTGATCGACACCGGCGTGCTGACGCCCGGTGAGCGTGCATGGATCGACGGCTATCATGCCGAGGTGCGCGACCGGATTGGCCCGCTGCTCGATGGCGATGCGAAGGCGTGGCTCGACCGCGTAACGCAGCCGCTGTGATCGGAGGGGTAGGCATTCGATGAGCAAGAAGTGGCATCTTGGCGTTGCGGGCGTGCTGGCCGTCGGCGTCATCGCGGCGGTCGGCTATGCGCAGTTTCCGGGGGTTCCGCCCACGCCGCAAATGGCGACGGCGGAAGCGAACAAGCGCGTCGCCTGGGATTTCAACCTGACCGCGATCGACGGCGCGGCGATGCCGATGACCAAATATAAGGGCGATGTCGTGCTGCTGGTGAACACCGCCAGCATGTGCGGCTTCACCCCCCAATATGAAGGCCTGCAAAAGCTGCAGGACAGCTATGCCAAGCGCGGCTTCACCGTGGTCGGCGTGCCTTCGGGCAATTTCAAGGGCCAGGAATATGGCTCGAACCAGGAGATCGCGGCCTTCTGCAAATCGAAGGCGGTGAAATTCCCGCTGGCCGAAAAATCCGACGTGGTGGGGCCGAACGCGCTGCCCATCTATCGCTGGGCGGCGACCAAGCTGGGCGCGCAGAACACGCCCAAGTGGAACTTCCACAAATATCTGATCGGCCGCGACGGCCGCCTGATCGCGGCCTTCGGCACGCGCACCGATCCCACCGATCCCAAGGTCACCGCCGCGATCGAAACCGCGCTGAAGGCAAAGGGCTAGATTCGCCTTACGCCTGCCCGTCATGCCGGATCTGTTTCGGGGTGACGGGCCCTGTTGGCGCGCGCGCCGCATTCGTTTCAGTCCTGTGTGTCGTCGGCCTGCTGGTCCCGCGCCGCATCGTCGCGTTCGCGGCCCTGTTCCTTGCGCTTGCGGAGGTTCGCACGCAGCGCTTCGGCCAGCCGCCGGGCGCGCTCGGGATCGTCTTTCGCCATGAATTTGCTGTGAAGGCGAATATCCGCTTCGGCAAGCCTTGACGCCGCCCGGATGATTCTCCATAGGCGCCGCTCCAACGCGGTTTCGACCGTAGTGCTGCCGTAGCTCAGTGGTAGAGCGCATCCTTGGTAAGGCTGAGGTCGGGAGTTCAATCCTCCCCGGCAGCACCATTTTCCTTCATCCGCAATGATGACCGGACGATCCCTTCGGGGACCGTTCGTGCCTTCCATCGCGCTTTGCCGTTCGGGCCATCTTGGCCGCGATGGCCCGAAGCGCGTGCGCCGGACGTGCGCGGGGGTGAGGATCGTTGCCGCCCTGGCCGTCAGTGATGTCACGCCATCAATCCGCAAAGACCGGATCAAGCAGGGGGATATCCATGAAAGGCCATCTGACCGCCCGTTTCTTCATCATCGCAGTGCTGATCGCGGTGATCGTGTTCATCGCCGATTGCGCCTTCCACGCGGTGCTGGTGCCCGACATGTATGCCGGCTATCCGCAGCGCGCGCAGGCGGGGATGGAGGCGCTGTTTCCCTTCCTGTTCCTGACCTACATCGTCCAGATCACGCTCTACCTGATGATGTTCCTGTTCATCTATCCGCAGCGCGGCGTGGGCAATGCCTTGTGGTGGGGTGTGTGGGGCGGCCTGTTCGTGGTGCTGCCCAACATGCAGTTCTTCGTCGCGGTCGAAGGCACGACATGGACGTTGCTGATCGCCCAGTGCGTCGAGGCGATCGTGCTGCTGATGGCGGCCGGGCTGCTGTTCGAACTGCTTTATCGTCCGCGTGGCCAGGCGGCGGTCGCTACGGCCTGAGGGTCGGGCTGGAAGGGGCGGGCAGGCGCGGGTGGTTCCCGCGCCCGCCTGCGTTTAGGCTGGCACGATGCTGAGACGATTCGTGCCCTTCGCCCTGCTGTGCCTGACCGCCACGCCCGCTTATGCGCAGGAAGCGACGCCCGTGGCGCCAGCGCAGCCGCCAGCGCCGGCCGAAGCGCCTGCGCCCAAGCCTGCCACGGTGCGCGTGACGCTGCAGACCAGCGAAGGCGCCATCGTGCTGGAACTGGAGAAGGAGCGGGCGCCCGTCACCACCGCCAATTTCCTGCGCTATGTCGATCAGAAGCGGCTCGACGGGGCGACCTTCTATCGCGCGACCAAGGTGGCACCGGGGTTCGGGCTGATCCAGGGCGGCGCGCGCAACGATCCCAAGCGGGTGCTGCCCGCGATCGCGCATGAGCCGACGACGCAGACCGGGCTCAGCCATGACGCCGGCGTGATCTCGATGGCGCGCAACGCGCCGGGGACGGCGACCGGCGATTTCTTCATCACCGTCGGTGGCGCGATGCCGTCGATGAATGCGACTCCGGGCCAGCCGGGCGACAATCTTGGCTTTGCCGCCTTCGGCCGGGTAGTCGAGGGGACGGACGTCGTGAAGCGCATTCTCGACGCGCCGACATCGCCCACGGAAGGCGAAGGCGTGATGCGCGGGCAGATTCTGGCGCAGCCGGTGGTGATCACGGCCGCGCGCCGGGCGGATTGAACGCGGCCGCCGCGAGCGGCTTCGGTGGTTGGCAGGGAAGGGTAGCGCGATGATCTATCGCCGGCTTCGCATCCATGGCCGCGTGCAGGGTGTCTTCTATCGCGGCTGGTCAGTCGATGCCGCGCGCCGGCTCGGCCTTGTCGGCTGGGTGCGCAACCGCCGCGACGGCACTGTCGAAACGCTGGTGGCGGGCGATGACGAAGCGGTGCGCCGGTTCATCGCGATGTGCGGTGACGGCCCGGCGGCCGCGCGCGTAGACCGCATCGACGAAAGCGAGGCGGACGTGGAGCCGCTGGCGGACTTCACCCAACGGCCGACCGAATAAACCGTCGCCCGCGAGTCGGGGTGATGCGCTGAAAAGCCTTGCCGGCCGCGACTCGCCGGGAATCTTGGCTTCGCCGCGATCGCCTTTCAATTCGCGCCGATCGGCATAGTATACCGATAACGGGGTATGCATTGGGGGCCGACTTTGGAGGTACCTCCGATGACCAGACTGACCGCCGATTTCTGCGAACGCCGGGCCCTGGAGGAGATGGAAGCGGCGGAGCGGGCGGCGTGCCCCGAGGCCAAGGCCGCCCATCGCCAGCTGGCGCGGGAATTTTCCTCGAAGGCAAAGGCACTGCGCACGCAGGGTGACGAACCCCGCCTGCGCGGGCCTTCGGCCATGCTTATGCCGCGCGCGTTTTACCAATAGGGAACCGAGCCGTAAGGGCCGTAATAGCCGAAAATCTGTTCCCCATAATTGAGGTGGCTGGGGCCGCCGAGCTGGACCAGTTCATAGCGGTCGTAATTCGGCGCGGCCTCCAGCTGGGCGCGATCGAGCGGGACGACATAGCCGCCCTGATCGGGATCATAATCGAGCAGCGACCAGGGCAGCGGGTGGAATTTCTCGCCAATGCCGAGGAAGCCGCCGAACGACATCACGGCATAGATCACCTGCCCGCTCACCCGTTCCACCGACAGATCGTCGACATGGCCGATCTTTTCGCCGCCCTTGGAATAAACGGCGGTGCCGATCACCCGGTTGGCGAGGATGAGCGAATGGCTGCGATCGTCGCCGGTCGCGGCGGTGGGGTTGGGGCTTGTCTGGTTCATCCGGTCAGCTCCGTTCCGTCAGTTGGGATAGACGCGGCGGCCCTTGCTATCGACATAATAGCGGCGGCCATTCTCGTCGGTATAGTAACGCCGATCCTTGTCGGCCGTTGCAGCGCCGACCACCGCGCCGCCCGCCGCGCCGATGGCGGCGCCTTCGCCGACGCTGAGGCCCGGGATCACGGCACCGGCGACGGCGCCACCGGCCGCGCCAAAGCCCGCGCCGCGGCCGGCGCCGCGCAGGGTGGGATCGCTGGTCGAACAGCCGGCGGTCGCGGTGGCCAGCAGGATCGCTGCGATGGCATATCTGGTCATGGCAAGTCTCTCTCGGACAACGGGATCCCGCTCACCTTCCCCATGTAAACGCGCTGGTGGGGCACGGGTTCGATGGCCCGTCAGCCGGCAGGCTCGACTCGTCGCGATAAGGGGGGCGTGGGGCGCAAGAGGTGCGGGGCCCCAGATACAGGTAAGCCCCGTCGCTTTGGGCGGCGGGGCTCCCTGATGGCTTCGCCTCCATATCGAAGGACCGAAGTCTTCATCCACACTCCATTTTTCGATGAAGTGTTCGGGTATAACGGGCGGCGCCAAGGATGGTTCCGCGCCGCGCGAAATAAATCAGCGCCGCACGACGACGCCGTTGAGGACGATGCTGGTGATATCGTCGATCAGGCTTTCATCGGCCGGTGTCGATCCGATCAGCAGGCGGGAAAGCACCGCGCCGATGGTGACATCGTAAAAGGCGCCGGCATCGATCTCGGGGCGGATCAGGCCCTTGGCCTTGCCGGTATCGACGATGCGCTTCATGTCGGCGCGCGCGGCGGATTCGATCGGATGCTGCAATTCGCGGCGGAGCGCCGGATCGCGCTGGATTGCGGCGAAAAGGCCGAGCGCGGCGGCGCTGATATCGGCCAGCTGGTAGCGATAATAGACCTGCGCGACGAGCGCGCGCACCTCGCCCTCAATCCCTTCGGCTTCGGTGACGTCGACGAACTGGACGTTTTCGTCCTCATTGGCGATGTTGCTCAGCAGATGGGCCTTGGTCGGCCAGCGCCGATAGATGGTGGCGCGGGTGACGCCGGTTGCCTGGGCGATCGCATCGAAGGTCAGCGCCTCGATACCGCCTTCGCGCAGCAGCCGGCGGCCGGCGGCCATGATCGTGGCATCGGTTTCGGGATTACGTGGGCGACCGCGTCCGCGCGTCTGGGCGGGCGGGGGAGAAGCGGTCATCGACGATCCTTGCTGTTCATGGCCACAATCCTATGCACGGGGCATCGTAATTCGTCACCCCGTGAATTGCCCGGCGGCGCGGCTTTGGCTTAACAGAAGCCCATGGAGAACGCCCTGAAAACCCCGCAATCGCCCCGCCCCGCAGCTCTTGTCACCGGCGCCGGACGGCGCATCGGCCGCGCCATCGCGCTGAAACTGGTGGCGGCGGGCTGGGACGTCGCGATCCATTGCGGCCACGCCGTCGAAGAGGCCGAAACCGTGGCCCGCGCGGCTGAAGTTGCCGGCGCGCGCGCGGTGGTGCTGCCCGCCGATCTGGCCGACGAGACGGCGGTCGCCACGCTCGTCGCGCGGGCGGCGGAGGCGCTGGGGCCGCTGCGCCTGCTGGTCAACAATGCCTCGCTGTTCGAGGATGATCGCTTTGGCGGGCTGGATCGCGAGGGGTGGGATCGTCATTTCGCGGTCAATCTCCGGGCGCCGGTGGTGCTGGCGGAAGCCTTTGCCGCGCAGGCCGGCGAGGGCGCGGCGATCGTGAACCTGCTCGACCAGCGGGTGCTTCGCCCCAATCCGCTGTTCTTTTCCTACGCGCTCACCAAATCCGCGCTGTGGACGGCGACGCAGATGATGGCGCAGGCGCTGGCGCCGGCGATCCGCGTCAATGGCGTGGCCCCCGGCCCGGTGCTGGCGTCGTGCCATCAGGATGAGGACAGCTTTGCCCGCGAGGCGGCGGGGACGTTGCTGGAACGCCCCAGCGCGCCCGACGAGATTGCCGATGCCGTGCTGTTCCTGGCGACGGCGCCTTCGGTAACGGGGCAGTTGATCGCCGTGGATGCGGGCCAGCATCTCGGCTGGCGCACCCCCGACATGATTATGGGCTGACGCCGCCCCAACGGGGAAGCGCCAGCCCGGAGCATCATCAGAACTTCAGCGTCGCCTCGACGCCGTAGGTGCGGCCGAGATCGGGCACGATGACCTGGTTGATCGCGGTCGGGCCGAAGGTGCCCCGATCCACGTCGAACAGGTTCTTGCCGTAGAGCGAGATGCCGACCTCGGTGCCCGCGATCGGCAGGTTGGCGATGCCGGCGCGCGCGTCAGTCAGGATATACTTCTTCGCATAGGCCAGCTCGTCCAGGCCCGGACGGCCGGTCGGGAAGGCGGTCAGCGGCGTGCCCGAACGATAGCGGGCGTCGACGTTGACGAAGAAGTTGCCGCCATTGGCCAGTTCGAAGAAATCATACTGGCCGCCCAGGCGGGCCGTCCATTTCGGCGTGTAGATGATGTTGACGATATCGGCGACGTTCACGCCGTTCTGCATATATTCCTTATACTTGACGTTCGTGTAGCTGAAGTTCGCGTCGATCGTCAGGCCATCGACCGGGGCAGCCTGGAATTCGCCTTCGAGACCCCAGATCCGGGCCTTGCCGGCATTTTCGAAGCGCTGGACGCCGCCGACGAAGGTCTGCACCTGCAGATCCTTATAGTCCGAATAATAAGCGGCGAAATTGGCGCGCAGGCGGTTGTCGAACAGCTGCGATTTCAGGCCGAGTTCGTAGCTGACCAGCGTTTCCGGGCCGTAGGGAATGGCACCCAGAATGCCGCCGGCGACATAGCCCGATGCGATCTTCGCATAGGTGGTGATGTCGTCGGTCGGGCGATAGGTGATGATGCCCGTATAGTTCAGCTTCTCATAGCTGGTCTTGTAGGTGCGGCCGGGAACCAGATTGCCGCCCGACGACGCCGCCGTGGCGCTGATCAGATCGGTCGCGCGATCGTCGATCGTGTAGCGCAGGCCGACCGCGATATCGAGCTGATCGGTCGCATGCCAGGTAAGCTGGCCATAACCCGCCATCGAATCGTTGATCGCCCGCGTTTCGGTGACGCCGCTGCCGAAAACATTGTCCAGCGGGGTCGGAATGACCACGCCGTTGACGACCGGCTGGAAGATGCCGAGCACGTTGGTGGCCGGCGAATTTTCGTGGAAGTAGAACACGCCCGAGGTGAGATCGAAGCTGTCCCAGTTGAAGATGAACTGCATCTCCTCGGTGAACTGCTTCTGGCTGGTCGAACGCGCGGTCATCAGCGTGAAGAAGCTGTCATTCGGGCCGGGCAGCGGTGCGGCGAGAACGTCGCCGCCCGTCAGCATGGCGCCGAGCTGACCGGGGCTCAGCTTCAGGCCGCCGGTCGAACCGAGATCGAAGATCTGGGGCTTCTGCTTGAACTTGCGATAGGCGGTGATGCTCTTCACCGTCAGGATGTCGTTCACGCCCCATTCGACCGTGACGTTGTGGCCTTCCACGGTCAGCGGTTCGAGGCTCGTCGCATTGGCGACGGCGTCCATGCGCTTCTTGCCGAGGTTGGTGATGCCGCCGTTCAGCGGCTGCAGCGCGAGGATGCCGGCGGCCAGCTGGCCGGTCGAGTCACCCGTCGGCCCGAGCAGCTGCACGGCGCGGCCGACCGTCTTGCTGTCGGTATAATCGAAGCGATAGTCGACGGTCAGATCGTCCGACAGATCGAGCCGGGCGGCGACCTGGAAGGCATCGACATTCCGGTAGCCCAGCTTGTCGGCATATTTCAGCACGCCGAATTCCGGGCGGCGCAGGCGCAGATCGAGGGTCTTGCCGCCGATCAGATTGTCGGTGTCGCCGCCAAATTCGTCATGCAGGTAGGAAAGCTTGACGCTGAGCGGGCCGAAGGCCGGCAGATCGAGCACGGTGCGCGACCGGAAGGCATCGTAATTGCCGTAGGAGAGCTGCTGGCGCAGGCCGAATTCGCCCGACGGCGCCGCCGAGACGAGGCTGATCGCGCCGCCGGTGGAGTTACGGCCGAACAACGTGCCCTGCGGACCGCGCAGCACTTCGACGCGGGCCAGATCGGCAAGGTCGAAGATCGCGCCGACCGAACGGCCGATATAGACGCCGTCGAGATAGATGCCGACCTTGGGATCGACGGCGTTATCCGACGTGCCCGAGGTGATGCCGCGCACCTGCAGCGTCGGGATCGAGGCGATGCCCTGCGTGGTGATCTGAAGGCTGGGCGCGTAGCCGCTGAGATTCTGGACGTTGACGATGCGGGCCTGATCCAGCGCCTCGGTGTTCATCGCGGTCACGGCGACGGGCACGTTCTGCAGGTTTTCCTCGCGCCGCTGGGCGGTGACGACGATGTCCTCAAGGCCGCCCGACGACACGGCGTCCTGCGCCGCTTCCTGGGCGAGCGCCGGCGTTGCTTGCAAGGCGGTGATCGCGATCGCCGAGGCGGCCGCCAGATAAGTGAACTTCATGATGCTCCTCTCCTGATGATCCGTTTATTTTTCGCCGGTTGATCCGGCCTGTTGTGGATTGTGGGTGCGACGAAGGACGAAGGTCAGCGCGCGAGCGTCTGGCCGCTGGTGCCAGTGCGATCGAGCAGGCCGTTCAGCTTGATGAGGGCGATATCCGGCGCGGCGTCGCGCAGGGTGACCCAGGCGATATGATCCATTTCGCCCGTGCCATGTTCGTGCGAGATCGCGCCCGCCGTGCCCATGGTGATATAATCGCGGCCGTTGCGCTGTTCGTGCGTGTAATAATGGTTGTGCCCGGCGATCACCGTATAGGGGCGCCCGCCGAGCGCCGCTTCGATCTTGGCGAATTCGGCCGATTTCAGCTTCCACGCCGGCTTGTGCATCAGCACGAACGTCCAGCGGACCTGCGGGTGATCGGCGATCGCCTTGAGCGCGAAATCGACCTGTTTCGGGCTGAACCGGGCCAGCGACAGCGCCGCCATTTCGGGATCGGTGGGATTGCCCTTGGCGCGATCGGCATTCACCCCGCCGAGGAACTGCGCGAGCGCCTTTTCGGTCGCCACCGGATCGGTCTTCATGCCGGCCGCCATCTGGTGGAACTGCTTGGCGAAAGCGGATGGCATGTCGCGCGGGGGATCCTCGGTATCGAGCACGAGGAACAGCACGTCCTTGTAGACGAACTGATAATAAGGCTCGCCGCGCTTCGCCTTCCACGCGTTGAGCATCAGATCGTTGCCGATGTCGTGGTTGCCGGCCACGTAGAAGAATGGCGCGCGGAGCTGGCCGATGGCGCTTTCCATCTCGCCCCATTCGCGGGCAAGTTCGGCCGTGTCGCCGGTATAGCCTTCGATCAGATCGCCGACATTGATCAGGAATTCGGGCTGGAGCAGATCGACCTGCTTGATCGCCTGTTCGAAAACGCCCGGCCGGGCGAGGCCGGTGCGATCGCCGATGACGGCGAAACGCAGCGTCTGCGGCTCGGCGGACGGGGCCTTCGTCCACGGAGCCGGCCCTTTCGGGCCGCCGACGAAACCACCGTCCGCAGGGGCGGCAAGGGCCATGCCCGACGCGATTAGGGCCGAAATGGCCGAAATGCGCAAACTGGCCCTTCGCGCAATGCCCCATTGCATTTTGCGCAACTCTCTCCGGGATCCGAACATGCAGATGCTCGCTCTTTATTATTGGACCTCGTGTATCGTAATTCACGGGGCGAGCGCGAGAGGGTCATTTGCCGGCCGGGCTGGCCGGTCACCTTGTCGTAAATGTGTCGCTTTCTATGAAGTTGGCCGGGTGGTCAGAATGTATAGACCAAGGTCGCGCGGCTCAGCGTGTCGACCGGATCGCGATCCACCGGGGCATCGCGCTCATAGCGGATATTGTAGGAGATGCGCGTTCGCAAAGGCCCGAACAATTTGGCGTCGAGCGCGATCGTGGAACTGGCGTTGGTGTTGCCCGATTCCACATAGACCGCCGCATCCTGATTGAGGCTGGCAGTGGGCGAGATCGCCCATTTCAGCGCGATCGAGGCGCGGCCGGCGACCGTGGTCTCATCACTTTCGTCGACGAAATCGGTGTAACGCAGCGCCGGGCCGCCTTCGATGTCGAGCTTGAGCCGGGGGCCGGTGAATACCGTGTAACCGAAACCGCCGCCCAGCGTGTAGCGGCTGTCATAGCCCAGGAAGCGATCATGCTCATATTGGCCGAGGCCATAGGCATAGAGCCGGTCGTCGAACTTGAAATTGGGCTGATAGGCGAGCAGCCAGCGTTCGGTGGTGGTTTCGTTGTTGGTTTCCTGCACGTCGGCGCGGCCGTTGAAGCGGTGGCGGACGCGCAGCCCCTCGCGCTCGCCCTTGGCGGCGCCATAGAGGCCGAGCGTGCGGGTGTTGCCGGTGGCGCGCGAGGCCCCGAATTCCAGTTCGCCGCTCCACCCGTCGAAGAAGCTGGCGGCCTTGATGCGATCGTGCCGCTGGCGTTCGGCCAGCGCCTTCTGTTCGGCGATGCGGTTGTTGAACCCGTCGCGCAGCTTTTCGGCATCACGCGCGGCCCATGGCGCGGTCTGCTTGGCGAGCTTGGTGACGGTGGCGACGGCCTGGGCGTCGCCGCTGGCAATGGCGGCGTCCAGCATCGAGCGGACGTGCGGGGGCAGGCCGCTGGGCGCCTCCACCTCGATGCGGGGCATCGGCAGCGGGCGCGGCGGCGGCGGTGCCGCATAGACGATCGGCGCGAGTTCGAACTCGATCGCATCGAGCGCCGGCGGCTCGGGCGCGACCAGAGGTGGCTCGCCATCGGCAGCCAGCAAAGCAAAGGCAACTAGGGAAATCATCGCGGTCCTTCCGTCGGGCCGGGTATTCAGCAAGAGTCAGAGATATTCGGCGAATTCCTCTAGCACATCCTCATATAGACGGCGCTTGAACGGCACGATCAGCCGCGGCAGCTCAGCCGGTTCGGCCCACCGCCAGCCGCGAAATTCGGGTTCGGCCGTGTCGAGATTGACGTCGGCGTCGGTGCCGAGGAAGCGCGCGAGGAACCAGTGCTGGCGCTGGCCGCGATATTTGCCCTTCCACACCTTGCCGACCAGATCGGCGGGCAGATCGTAGAACATGACGCGGCGGGCCGGTGCGATCAGCTCGACCAGATCGGGACGGATGCCGGTTTCTTCCTCCAGCTCGCGCAGCATGCCGGCTTGCGGATCCTCGCCATCGTCGAGCCCGCCCTGCGGCATCTGCCAGGCATCGGCCTTGTTATCGATGCGCAGCGCCACGAACACCTTGTTCTCGGCATTGAGCAGCATCACGGCAGCGGCGTCGCGATAGGGAAGGTCGTGCTGGCTCATTCCGCTGCCTCCTTGAGCGCGGCTGCGGCGTCGGCCTCGACGATGATCGCCTTCAGCGCCAGCAGACAGCCGGCGAGATCGGCGACGGACGACGGGATCGCCTTGCGCATGTTCAGGAAGCCGTGGATGTTGCCCGTGGCCTCGCGATAGATGGTCGGCACGCCGGCCTTGACCAGCGCGGCCGCATAGGCCCGCCCGGAATCGCGCAGCGGATCGAGGCTGGCCGTGACGATCAGCGTCGGCGGGGTGCCGGCATGATCGGCCTTGAGCGGCGAGGCGCGCCAATCGGCATAATCGGCCGCATAGCTTTCGTGAAACCAGTTCATCGCCGCCGCGTCGAGGAAGAAGCCATCGGCGAAATCGCGATAGGAATGATATTTTCCGGCGGGGTCCGGCGCCGGATAGATGGGCCATTGCGCGATCACCGGCACGGCGGCGGGGGCATCGCGGAGCGCCAGCGTGGTAACGATGGTGAGCGTGCCGCCCGCGCTGTCGCCGGCGAGGACGAGGCCCGTTGCCGTGCGGCCGAGTTCCGCCGGGCTGGCGGCGATCCAGCGCGCGGCCGCCTCGCAATCCTCGGGCGCGGCCGGCCAGGGGTTTTCCGGGGCCAGCCGGTAATCGACCGAGACGACCGGCAGATCGAGCGCGCGGGCGATTTCGGCGCAGATCGGTTCGTGGCTGTCGAGCCCGCCGACGACGAAGCCGCCGCCATGATAATAAACGAGGACGGGGCCCGCCTCGCGCTCGCCCCGCGCATCATAGAGCCGCGCCGGAATAGGGGCGCCGCCGGGGCCGGGGATCGCGAGATCGCGGATCACCGCGAGCGGCCCGACCGGCAGATCGAGCAGATCGCGCCCGGCCGCCACCATCTGCCGCGCCATCGCCAGTTCCATCTCGTGCAGCTTCGGCGCGCCCGCCGTCGCGACATAATCGAGCATGGCGCGGACATCGGGTCGGACGAAATGATCGGTCATGCGGCGGGCCTCCTTGCAAGCCTGCCTGATTTAGCCGGCTGGCTGACGAAGTCGAGCCGATCGCCTATGTTTCCGGCCAAATGCTCCATGTCGTGCACCATCCCGGCTATGTGCCACCCGCAGCGCCGGGCAGCCGGTTCGCGTTCGACAAATATCGGCTGGTGATGGACGCGCTGATGGAGGAGGGCGTGCCCTTCGTTCGCCACGAACCCGCGCCGATGCCGCGCGAATGGATCGCGGCGGTGCACGACCCGGATTATGTGGACGAGGTGATCGCCGCCGAGGTGCCCGCGCACAAGGAAAGGCGGATCGGGTTTCCGGTGACGCCCTTCGTGGCGATGCGCGCGCAACTGGCGCCGGGGGGCACCTGGCTGGCCGCGAAACTGGCGCTCGAACATGGCTATGCCGCCAACAGTGCCGGCGGCAGCCATCATGCGCTGGCGGACAGCGGGGCGGGATATTGCGTGTTCAACGATCTGGCCGTCGCCGCGCACCGGCTGATCGCGGAGGGTGATGTCAGGCGGGTGATGATCGTCGATCTCGACGTCCATCAGGGCGATGGCACGGCGGCGCTGATGGCGGGGCGGGAGGACGTGTTCACGCTTTCCATCCATGCGGACAGGAACTTCCCGGTGCGCAAGGCGCGGTCGTCGCTTGATATCGGGCTGGCGGACGGCACCGGCGACGCGGAATATCTGGCCATGCTGCAGGCCGCACTTCCCGGCGCCATCGCACAATTCGGGCCGGAACTGATACTTTACCAGGCGGGTGTCGATCCCCACATTGATGACAGGCTGGGCCGGCTCGCTTTGACCGACTCCGGCCTTGCTGCGCGCGACGCCTGCGTCATGCGTGCAGCATGCGAGAGAGGAGTGCCGTTGGCCAGCGTGCTGGGCGGCGGATATGGGGAGGACAGGATGGAGGTGGCGCGACGCCACGTTCGTTCTATGATCGCACTGGTCGAAGCGGCCAAGCCGGGCGTGTTGCCTTAAAGTATTTTCTTCTTTGAGACGCCCGGAACCGGCAGCTACGAAAGAAGGCGAAAATAACTGAGGTGTCTAGGGTTATGGCGACAGCCGTTCACGAACTCACGCCAAAGGAAGCCGAGGCCAACCCGTCAGCAGAAGCGATTGTCGTTCGCTTTGCCGGGGATAGTGGCGACGGCATGCAATTGACCGGTGGTCAGTTCACACTTTCGACCGCGCTGGCCGGCAACGACCTCGCCACTTTTCCTGACTTTCCCGCAGAGATCCGCGCACCGCAGGGTACTTTGTTCGGGGTGTCGGCCTTCCAGATCAATTTCGGTTCGACTGCGATCGAAACTGCGGGCGACGCGCCCGACGTGCTGATCGCGATGAACCCGGCCGCGTTGAAAACCAATGTCGGCGTGCTCAAGCCGGGCGGACTGATCATCGCCGACGAGGGTGAGTTCGGCGCCCGCAACCTTGCCAAGGCCGGCTATGACGTGTCGCCGCTGGGCGATGGCAGCCTCGGTAAATGGCAGGTGCTGAGCTTCAACATCTCGCAACTGACAATGGATGCCGTGAAGCCCTTCGGCCTCGGCAACAAGGAAGCGCTGCGCTGCAAGAATATGTGGACGCTGGGGCTGGCGCTCTGGATGTTCGATCGCGATCGCGAGCCGCTGATCCAGTGGCTGAAGGACAAGTTCGCCAAGGCGCCGACCCTGGCCGAAGCCAATATCGCGGCGCTCAACGCCGGCCACGCTTTTGGCGAAACGGCCGAGATTTCGGGCCCGCTGAAGCAGCATCACATCGCCGCTGCGCCGGCGGAGCCGGGCCTCTACCGCACGATCACGGGCGCGGAATCGATTTCGCTCGGCCTGGTCGCCGGGGCGCAACTGGCCGATGTGAAGATGTTCTTCGGCGGCTATCCGATCACGCCGGCATCCGCGATCCTGCACCATCTTTCGCGGCTGAAGGAATATGGCGTCACCACCTTCCAGGCGGAGGACGAGATCGCCGCGATCGCGGCGGCCGTCGGCGCCTCCTATGCCGGGTCGCTCGGCGTCACCTCCTCGTCCGGGCCGGGCATCGCGCTCAAGGGCGAGGCGATGGGACTGGCGATCATGACCGAACTGCCGCTCGTCATCGTCAATTCGCAGCGCGGCGGCCCTTCGACGGGCCTGCCCACCAAGACCGAGCAGTCGGATCTCTATCAGGCGGTCTATGGCCGCAACGGCGATGCGCCGATGCCGGTGATCGCCGCGCGTTCGCCCGCCGACGCGTTCGACTGCGCGATCGAGGCCTGCCGCCTCGCCACCCAGTTCATGACGCCGGTGATGCTGCTGACCGACGGCTATATCGCCAATGCGGCCGAGCCATGGAAGGTGCCGGATATGAGCGGCTATGTGCCGTTCCCGGTGCAATATCTGGACAGCGTGCCCGAAGGCGGGTTCAAGCCCTATGGCCGCGACGACAAGCTGGCGCGGCCGTGGGTGAAGCCCGGCACGCCCGGCCTGATCCACCGCATCGGTGGCATCGAAAAGCAGGTCGATACCGGCCATATCGATTATGCGCCGGCCAATCACCAGGCGATGACCGATCTGCGCAAGGCCAAGGTGGACGGCATTGCCGATCATATCCCCGATCAGGACGTGACGCTGGGCGATACGACCGGCCAGCTCGTGCTGGTCGGCTGGGGATCGACCTTCGGGCCGATCCATCAGGCGGTGCGGCGCGCGCGGGCCCGGGGCCATGACGTGCACCATATCCACATCCGCCACATCTGGCCGCTGCCCAAGAATCTGGGCGCCTTGCTGAAGGGCTATGACAAGATCATCGTGCCGGAAATGAACACCGGCCAGCTCAAGACGGTGCTGCGTGATCAATATCTGGTCGACGCCCGCCCGCTCAACAAGGTGTCCGGCCAGCCCTTCCGCATCGCGGAGATCGAAGCTGCTATCGAGAGTGCGCTCGCATGAACGAGATGACCACGATCAAGACCACGCCCAAGGATTGGGAAACCGATCAGGAAGTTCGCTGGTGCCCGGGTTGCGGCGACTATGCCATCCTGAAGGCGGTGCAGCGGACCATGCCGGAACTGGGCGTGAGGCCGGAAAACACCGTGTTCGTATCGGGCATCGGCTGCTCGTCACGCTTCCCTTATTATATGGAAACCTATGGCTTCCACACCATCCACGGCCGTGCGCCGGCGGTGGCGACGGGGGTGAAGCTGGCCAACCCGGAACTCGACGTGTGGATCATCACCGGCGACGGCGATGCGCTGTCGATCGGCGGCAACCACACGATGCACCTGTTGCGGCGCAATCTCGATTGCCAGATCCTGTTGTTCAACAACGAGATTTACGGGCTGACCAAGGGCCAATATTCGCCCACCTCGCGCGTCGGCACGCGGTCTCCGTCCACGCCGTTCGGTTCGGTGGACCGGCCGGCTTCGCCGTGCAGCTTCGCGCTGGGATCGGGCGCGCGCTTCGTGGCGCGCGGCATCGACACCCACAAGAACCTGCCGGCGGTGCTGAAGGCGGCCCACGCCCACAAGGGCGCGAGCTTCGTCGAAATCTACCAGAACTGCATCGTCTATAATGACGGCGTGTTCGATCCCTTCACCGAAAAGAAGGCATCGGCCGACAGCCAGATCTGGGTGGAAGATGGGCAGCCCGTGCTGTTCGCCGGCGGTGCCAAGGGGCTGGCGATGGATACGGCGGCGCTGCGCCTGCGCGTCGTCGACGTTGTCGATGGCGACTGGCAGGCGGCGGGCGTGATCGTGCACGATCAGACCAATCATGGGCTGGCGCAGATGCTGATCGATTTCGCGCCCGGCGATGGCGGTCCGGTGGTGCTCGGCGTGATCTTCAACCATCCGCGCCCGACCTTCGATCGCGCGGTGGTGGAACAGAATGTCGCGGCCGCGGCCGGCAAGACGCCGAACCTGCAGAAGCTGATTTCCAAGGGGCAGACCTGGCAGGTGGACAAGCAGCCGCACGCATCCTGAGCGGCTGCAACGGGGCGCCCGGCTAGGGCTGGGCGCCGGTTTCCGCGTCGGCGGGCGCCGGACTGTCCATGGCGGGCGTGTAGATGTCGGTCGATGACTGGCGTTCGGTGGCCGACGGCGCATCCCGCTCGGTATCGCTGTCGGCGATCGGTGGCATGGCCGTGGGCTGCACGCTGCAACCGGCGACGATGACCAGAAAAGCTGCCGCCGACCTGGTGGGGATCGTCATTCCCGCCTCCTGACAAGGCGCCTGCCCGATTCGAACCGGGCGCGGCGGATTATGCCATGATCCGGCGCGTGCGGACATAAGCGGGTTTCGCCGCGGCTGGGGCTGGACCGTCAATGAAAAGCGGTTATGCCGGCCCGATGGACGCGCCGGTTCTGCTCTGGTTCCGACAGGATCTGCGGCTGGAAGACCAGCGCGCGCTGGCGGCGGCGGTGGGCGAGGGGCCGGTGATCCCCGTCTATGTGCTCGACGATGTGGCGCCCGGCGACTGGGCGATCGGTGCTGCGCAGCGCTGGTGGCTGCACCACAGCCTGGCGGCGCTGGACGCGGCCTTGCGCGCACACGGCGTGCCGCTGATCCTGCGGCGGGGCGATGCGGTGGACGAACTGTCGCGCCTTGCCCGCGAAACCGGCGCGACGCGCATCCACGCGATCCGCCATTATGAACCCTGGTGGCAATTGGCCGAAAGCGAACTGGGGCGCCGGATCGACCTTGTGCTCCACGATGGCGGCACGCTGGCGCCGCCCGATGGCGTGCGCACGGGCGGCGGCGGGCGATACCGCATGTTCACGCCCTTCTGGCGCGCGCTGAAGCAGCAGATGCCGCCGGAGCGTCCCGTGCCGGCACCGGGCGCGATCCGCCCGCCCGCGCGGCTGCCGAAGGGCGAACGGCTGGCCGACTGGGATCTGCTGCCGACCGCGCCCGATTGGGCAGCGGGCTTTGCCGATCAATGGACGCCGGGCGAGGCGGGCGCGCGGCAGGCCTTCCGCCAGTTCCTGCCACGGCTGGACGGTTATGACGACAGCCGCAACCTGCCCGCGCGGCCCGGCACCTCGCGCCTTTCGCCGCATCTCCATTTCGGGGAGATTTCACCGGCGACGACCTGGCACCACGCCGCGCGGCAGGCGCAGGCAGCGGCCGAGCCCTTTCTGCGCCAGCTCGGCTGGCGGGATTTCACCGCGAACATCGTGGATCAGATGCCGCGCTATGGCCGCCGCGCCGGGCGCGAGGGGTGGGACGATTTTCCGTGGCGGGCGGATGAGGCGGGGCAGGCGGACTTCGTGGCGTGGACGCGGGGGACGACCGGCTATCCCATCGTCGATGCGGGTATGCGCGAATTATGGGCGACGGGGTGGATGCACAATCGCGTGCGGATGATCGCGGCATCCTTCCTGACCAAGCATCTGTTGATCGACTGGCGGCGCGGCGAACGCTGGTTCTGGGACACGCTGGTCGACGCCGATTACGGCAATAACGCGGTGAACTGGCAATGGGTGGCCGGCACGGGATTCGATTCCAACCCGTTCGGGCGGATCATGGCGCCGGTGCTGCAATCGGAAAAGTTCGATGCCGCCGCCTATATCCGCCGCTGGGTGCCCGAATTGCGCGACGTGCCAGAGCCCTGGATCCACGATCCGCAAGAGGCCGGCTGCGCGCCCGCCGCCTATCCGGCGAAGCGGATCGGCCATCGCGAAGGGCGCGAACGGGCACTGGCGGCAATGGCTGCATTTTCGCGCGGATAAGCGCCGGATATCGCCAGAGATCGATTGCATCCGCCGCGCCTTCCCCCCACATGCAGGCTGGAAGGCCGGAGGTGAAATGAACGCAGAGCAACCGTTACGGGGGCGCCATCTGGTGACCGCCGATCGCGGGTTCGCCACCGGCGCGGGCGTGCTTGCGCGCGTGCTGGCACCGGGCTTCCGCCGGGTTCTCGATCATATCGATGCAGGGCTGGAACACGGCGCGATCGAGGCTGTCCTGCCCGATGGGACGCGCCGGTTGCTGGGCGGCCATGCCGACGGGCCGATCGCCATCGTCGAACTGCATAGCTGGCGGCCGCTGGTGCGGCTGATGACGTCGGGTTCGGTGGGCTGGTATCGCGGCTGGGCCGAACGCGAATGGAGCAGCCCCGATCCGGTGCCGCTGTTCGATCTGTTCATGCGCAACCGTGCCGCGCTGGGCGAGGCGGGGCGTGCCCGTGGGCTGAGCCGGTGGCTCAATTGGGTGAAGCATGCGCTGCGCCGCAACAGCCGTTCGGGCGCGCGCCGCAACATCGAATTCCATTATGATCTGGGCAATGATTTCTACGCGGCGTGGCTGGATGCCACCATGTCCTATTCCAGCGCGCGTTTTGCCGAGCCTATTTCGGACGTCGAGCCGCTGGAACTGGCGCAGGACCGCAAGATTCGCGGGCTGCTCGATCGGCTGGCGCTGAAGCCGGGCGATCGGTTGCTGGAAATCGGCTGCGGCTGGGGCGGTCTCGCCGAGGTCGCGGCGCGCGATTATGGCGTCCACGTCACCGGCATCACGCTGTCCGCCGAACAAAAGGCCTTTGCCGAAGCGCGCATGGCGAAAGCGGGGCTGTCCGACCGGGCCGATTTCCGCCTGACCGATTATCGCGACGTCGCCGATCGCTTCGACGCGGTCGCCAGCGTCGAGATGGTGGAGGCGGTGGGCGAGGCTTACTGGCCGGCTTATATGGAGGCGATCGCCCGCGTGCTGAAGCCGGGCGGGCGGGCCGCGATCCAGTTCATCGACATCGATGACGCAATCTTCGCCAATTATGCGACGAGCGCGGATTTCATCCAGACCTACATCTTCCCCGGTGGCATGCTGATTTCGGAAAGCCGGTTTCGCGCCGCTGCCGAGGGGGCGGGGCTGGCCTGGCAGAAGCTCGATCGCTTCGGCCTGCATTACGCGGAAACCCTGCGCCGCTGGCGATTGCGCTTCGACGCGGCGGTGGAAAAGGGCGCTCTGCCTGCGGGCTTCGACGAAGCGTTCGTGCGACTGTGGCGTTATTATCTGATGTACTGCGAAGGCGGTTTCCGGGGCGGCGGCATCGATGTCGCCCAGATCACCTTGGTGCGCGGCTGATCGGGCCGGCGATTTCTCGTTTCGGAACCGCAAGCGCTGCCATATGTTCGTTTCCCGGGTTTCCAGATGGGAGACGATGATGGCTGATACCCCGACCGACGAGTCCACCGCCAAGCCTGCCCGCACGACCAAACCGCGCAGCACCACGGCCGCGAAGCGCACCACCGCCAAGGCCGCGACCGCCAAGACCGCTGCTACCAAGGCGGCCACAGCCAAGGCCCCGGCGAAGCCGCGTGCTGCGGCCAAGCCGAAGGCCGCGCCCGCCACCGCCGCGAGCCGTGCGAAGGCGGCGATCGACAAGGCCGAGAAGGATGTGGCGGCGCTCGCGAAGACGGCGTCGGCCAAGGCCCGGCAGACGGCCAGTCAGGTCAAGACCAGGATGCCGCCGGCAACGCCGCGCAATGTGGCGATCGGCGCTGGCGCCGCGGTTGCGGTGGTCGGCGCGGCGCTGGCCGCGACGGTGGGTCGCAAGACCATCGCCAAGGCATCCGCCGATCTGGTGGAATCGGTCAAGAAGTCGATCGCGAAGTCGCGGGCGAAGGCCAGCAACAGCAATAGCAACAAGCCCTGACGAGTCCCGGGCCGGGACGATCATTAACCATGATCTGCTTGGGACATTTTGATTATCAAGGCGTTAAGCCTTGCACATGATCGAGGCGCAAACTGGATTCGCCCGTCCCTCCGCCGCCGTCGCGCGGCGGTTGCGGAACAGGCTGGGCCCGCAGGTCCGGGCGGGGCGCGGGCTGCTGGCCCGCGTCCCTCGGGATGATTTGCGGCTGTTCGGCCTGACCTTTGCGGCCGGCTTCCTGTTCTTTTCGGTGTTCCTGGCCTGAGGGGCGGGGGAGGGCGCCGGTCGCGGCGCCTTCCTACAGTCGCAGGCCCTTCAGTCGCAGGCCCCTTAATCGCAGGCCTTGTGGAGCTTCCAGGCGATCCAGGCGGACACCAGGCACATCGCGGCGACCAGCAGCAAGGTCTGCACCACGGTGACGCCCATCGACGTGAGCCCCATGATCGCCAGCGATCCGATCACCATCGCACCCGAATTGACGATATTGTTCGCCGCCACCGTGCGCGCCGTCTGGTCCTTGGGCACGGTGGTCGTCAGGAAGGCGTAGAGCGGCACTACGAACATGCCGCCGCTGACCGCGACCGCGAACAAGGCCGCGAACACCTCGATCGCGCCGGGGTGGGCGATGAAATCCTTGAAGCCGTAAAGCTGCCCGTCGGGCAGGCCCTGCCAGCCATTGGCGACATGGAACATGAACAGCACCGCCACGCCCATCGCGATCACCGAAACGGGCGCGAAGCGGGCGGAAACATGCGCGCCGAGCAGCCGGTTGATCGCCACCGATCCGATCGCGACGCCGACCGAGAAGATGGCAAGGAACAGGCTCGCCACGGTTTCATCGGCCGTGAACACGTTCTTCACCAGCGGCGGGAAGATCACGATCAGCACCGATCCGATCGCCCAGAAGAAGCTGATCGCGCAGATCGCCAGGAACAGGCGGGGGATGTGCATCGTCTGGGAGACGAGGTGCAGCGACGAACGGACGACATGGAAGTCGAGCGGCAGCTTTTCGCCCATGGCAGGCGCCGGCGGCACCTGCCGGCCGGATAGCCAGCCGAGCACTGCGACGCCCAGCACGGTTGCGGCGATGGCGATTTCGTTGCGGCTCATCAGCCCGGCGATGATCGTGCCGGCGAGGATCGCGATATAGGTGCCGGCTTCGACCAGCCCGGTACCGCCCAGCACCTCATCCTCGTCCAGATGCTGCGGCAGGATCGCATATTTGATCGGGCCGAAGAAGGTGGAGTGGATGCCCATCGCCAGCACCGCCGCCAGCATCAGCGGGATCGACGAAAGCAGCAAGCCCGACGCGCCGACCAGCATGATCAGGATTTCGGCGGTCTTCACCAGCCGGATGATCTTCGCCTTGTCGCGCGTGTCGGCAAGTTGGCCGGAAAGCGCGGAAAGCAGGAAGAAGGGCAGGATGAACAGCCCCGTCGCCAGCGCATTGAAGCCCGATTCGGCGCGCGGATCGGAATAGACCTCGTAGGTGACGAACAGCACCATCGCGGTCTTGAACAGGTTGTCGTTGAATGCCCCCAGGAACTGGGTGACGAACAGCGGCAGGAACCGCCTTTTGGCCAGAAGCCTTATCGATGCATGCATGCCGCGCTTGGTTCGCCTTGTTCTTATCGCCGGCGTGCATAACGCAAGGATATGACGGGTCCAAGCATTGTCGGCATCGGATTGTTCGATGCCGATCGCACTCCCCAAGCCGCAAAAAGCACGCTAAGACGGATGCGAAACCATGCTGACGCTGCCCAATATCCTCACGCTTTCGCGCATCTTGGCGGTGCCGATCCTGGTGTTTCTGCTCTGGAAACCGGGTTGGTACGATTATGCGCTCGCCTTCGTCCTCTATGTGCTGATGGGCGTGACCGACTATTTCGACGGCTATGTCGCCCGCGCGCGCGGCACCGTATCGAAGTTGGGCGTGTTCCTCGATCCGATCGCCGACAAGATCATGGTGGCCGCTGTCATCGTGATGCTGGTGTTCACCCGCGATATCGACGGTATCGCGGTGATCGCCGCGCTGGTGATCCTGCTGCGCGAGATCGCGGTATCGGGCCTGCGCGAATTTCTGGCGGACCTGCGCGTTTCCGTGCCGGTGAGCCAGCTTGCCAAGTGGAAGACGACCTTCCAGCTCGTCGCGCTGGGCGCGCTGATTCTGGGCGGGGCGGTGCCGCAATGGCCGTGGGTGCACGAAGTGGGGCTGTTCTGCCTGTGGGCGGCGGCCGCGCTGACCCTGATCACCGGCTGGGATTATCTGCGCGTCGGCCTGAAGCACATGGATTGATCCCGTGGCGATCGACATTCTCTATTTCGCCTGGGTGCGCGAAGCGATCGGCACGGATGCCGAAACGGTAACGCCGCCCGCCGAAGTGGGGACGATCGCCGATCTGGTGACCTGGCTGAGCGCGCGTTCGCCCGGCCATGCCGAAGCCTTTGCCCGGCCCGATCGGCTGCGCGCGGCGATCGACCAGGAATTCGTGGCGCTGGATGCGCCGGTGGCCGGCGCGCGCGAGATCGCGATCTTCCCGCCGGTGACCGGCGGATCGGGATGCGCGGGATGAGGGACATCCGCGTCCAGACCGGGCCGTTCGATCCGGGCACCGAGCTGGAGCGGCTGGAAGGCATGGGCGGCGGCGCGGTGGCGAGCTTCACCGGGCTGGTCCGCGGCGATGGCGGGCTGACCGACATGACGCTGGAGCATTATCCCGCGATGACGGCGCGGGCGATGGCGCGGATCGCCGACGAGGCGGAGGCGCGCTGGCCGCTGCTGGGGCTGACCCTGATCCACCGCCACGGCCCGTTGGTGCCCGGTGAGCGGATCGTGTTCGTCGGCACCGCATCGTCCCACCGCGCGGCGGCGCTGGAGGCGTGCCATTTCCTGATCGACTGGCTGAAGACGGCGGCGCCCTTCTGGAAGCGCGAGCGTTATGCCGATGGCCGCGAAATCTGGGTCGAGCCGCGCGCGGCCGACGATGCGGCGGCGTCGCGCTGGGGCAGGGAGGCGAAGGCATGAGCGGGAGCGTGGAAGCACCGCTGGAGGCGCTGATCGCCGCCACGGCGGCCGGCGACCGGCAGGCATTCGGCGAACTCTACCGCCGCACGTCGGCGAAACTCTATGGCGTGATCCTGCGTATCTTGCCCGAAGGAGGCAAAGCCGAGGATGTTCTGCAGGACGTCTATGTCCGCGTGTGGCACGCGGCGCAGGGCTATGATCTCGCCCGTGGCCGGCCCGTCACATGGCTGGCGGCGATCGCGCGCAACCGTGCGCTCGATGTCGTGCGGCAGGGCATGTCGGCCGGGCGGCGGCGCATCGTCGACGTGGATCCCGAAGAACTGGCCGGCATCGTCGACGAGCGCCCCGATGCGGACGAGGTGGCGGCGCTGCGCCAGTGCCTCGACGGGCTCAACCCCGAACATCGCGACTGCATTCTGCTGGCCTATATCGACGGCGCGTCGCGTGACGAGCTGGCCGAACGCTTCGATCGGCCGGTGGGCACGATCAAGTCGTGGCTCAGCCGTGGCCTGCTGGCGCTGAGGGGGTGCCTGGGCCGTGGATGAGGAACAACTGATCGTCGTCGCCGGCGAATATGTGCTCGGCACGCTCGACCCGGCCGAGCGCGAGGCGTTCGTGCGGCGGATGGCGGACGATCCGGCGGCCGCGCAGGCGGTGACCGAATGGCGTATGCGGCTGGGCCCGCTGGGCACGGCGGCCCGCGAAGTGCCACCGCCCGCGCATCTGTGGCCCGCGATCGAGGAACGCATCGGCCTGATCGAGCCGGTGGTGCCGGCCGAGATTCTTGCCGTCAACGACAACCGGGTTTCGCCCTGGTGGCGCAGCGGCGCGGTGGCGGCATCGCTGGCCGCGCTCGTGCTCGCCGGCGTGGCGTTCACACCGGGCCGGCACGCCGTGCCTGATGCCGCCCCACCGATCGCCGCCGCGTCCGCCGAGATGCCGACCTATGTTTCGGCGGTCACGCGCGAGGGGGCGGAGCCGGCGCTGCTGATCACGCTCGATCCCGAAACCGGCAAGGCGGTGGTGCGCGCGATCGGCCTTACCCCGCCGCAGAAGAAGAGCCTGGAACTCTGGTATATCGGCGGTGGCCGCGCGCCGAAATCCATGGGCCTTGTCGAAGGCGACATGGAAAAGGCGATGATGCTGGGCGATGCAATGCGCAATCGCGACAAGCTGGATGACAGCATGTTCGCGATCAGCGTCGAACCCGAAGGCGGTGCACCGGCGGGCAAGCCGACCGGCACGATCATGTATACGGGCAAGGTGCGGCAGGTTTCGGGCACCTGAGCCGCGTCCGCGGTCGCGCGGAACCGGCAATCCGGGCCAAGCCAATGCAGCCGGCCATTTTGTGACGCTGGCGCCGCATCGTGGGGGTGGCGGCAGGTTCCGCCCGGCATCCCGCAGGCTATGTCCTGCCCCAGCACAAGATGGATGGGATGCTTTCATGAAGAACATGAATCTGAAGCTGGAACGCGACTACGCCTTTGCGCCGGCCAAGGTGTGGGCCGTGCTGGGCGATTTCGGCAATATCGGCTGGGCCGCGCCGGGCGTTCAGGTCGACAAGATCGGCGATGGGCCGGGCATGATCCGGCGGATCCACATGCCGGGCATGGAGCCGATCGACGAAGTGCTCGAAGCGATCGACAACGACGCCCACCGCTTTAGCTACACCATCCCGCGCGGCCTGCCGATGCCGATCACCGATTATCGCGCGGTCGTCGAACTGTCGCCGATCGGCGACAATGGCTGCCGCGTGCACTGGAGCGCGGTTGGCGTCGCCACGGGCGATTTCACCGGCGATCAGGCGGCGGAAATCCTGGCCGGCGCCTATAACCAGATGCTCGATGCGCTGCAGGCCCATTTGAGCCAGGGCTGAACCGATACCCTGCTCCCCGCGCCGGAAGGGCGGGGAGCGATGCGGCCTTCCTCAGCGAACCTCGTCGAGGAAGGCGGCCACCTCGGCCAGATCGACATCCTTGGCGAGGAAGGTCTGGCCGATGCCGCGCGCGAGCAGGAAGGGCAGGCGACCGCCCGCCATCTTCTTGTCATGCATCATATGCGCGACGAGCGCGGCGCCCGGTGCATCGACGCCGGCCGCCTTCAGCGATGCGGGCAACCCGGCGGCGGTGAGATGCGCGGCGACGCGGGCCGCGTCCTCGGCCGGGCACAGGCCCTGCCGCGCCGAAAAGGCGAAGGCCAGCGCCATACCGGCGGCGACGCCTTCGCCGTGCAGCAGGCGATCGGAAAATCCGGTTTCGGCTTCGAGCGCATGGCCGAAGGTGTGGCCGAGATTGAGCAGCGCACGGCGGCCGCTCGTCTCGCGCTCATCATCGGCGACGATCGCGGCCTTGGCGGCGACGCTGCGTTCGATGGCATATTCCCGCGCGGCGGCATCGCCCGCCAGCAGCGCGGCGCCGTTCGCTTCGCACCAGCCGAAGAAGCCGGCATCGTCGATCAGGCCATATTTCACGACCTCGGCATAGCCGGCGCGCACCTCGCGGGCCGGCAGCGTGTCGAGCGTGGTCGGATCGATCAGCACATAAGCCGGCTGGTGGAAGCTGCCGATCAGGTTCTTGCCGGCGCGGCTGTTGATCGCCGTCTTGCCGCCGACCGACGAATCGACCTGCGACAGCAGCGTCGTCGGCACCTGCACGAAACCGCAGCCGCGCTTCAGGATCGAGGCGGCGAAGCCGGTAAGATCGCCGATCACGCCACCGCCCAGCGCGATAATGTTGTCGCTGCGTTCGATTTCGAGTTCGAGCAGGCGATCGGTGAGCGTTTCGAGATGGGCCCAGCTCTTGGTCGCCTCGCCCGCCGGCAGGACGATCGCGTCATGGCCGATGCCGGCGGCATCGAGGCTGGCGACGAGGCGGGGCAATTGCGCCGCCGCCACGCTGGCGTCGGTGACGATCGCGAAGCGGCCGCGCTTGGCGAAGGGGCGGAGCAGATCGCCCGCGCGGTCGAGCGTGCCCGCCGCGATGTCGATGGCGTAGCTGCGCTCGCCCAGGGCAACGTCGACCCGGCTCACAGGTTGAGGGCCCGCAATATGGCGTCGACCGTGGCGTCGTGCGGCAGCGGCTGGCTGCGGACGCGGATCGGCGCCAGCGCGTAGACCGGGTTGCGGATGGCGGCGAGTTCGCTCAGCGCCTCGTGCGGATCGCGGTCCTTGAGCAGCGGGCGGCCTTCGCGGCGGCCGACGCGATCGACCAGCACCTCGATATCGGCGTCGAGCCACACGGCGGTCGCCTTGTCGAGAATGAGCTGGCGGGTTTCATCCTGCATGAAGGCGCCGCCCCCCGTTGCCACCACCTTGGGTTCGCCGTCGATCAGCCGGGCGATCACGCGGCGTTCGCCGTCGCGGAAATGGCCTTCGCCGAATCGCGCGAAGATTTCGGGAATCGACAGCCCCGCCGCCACCTCGATTTCATGATCGGCGTCGACGAAGGGCAGGTGCAGGCGCGACGCCAGCCGGCGGCCGACGGTGGATTTGCCCGATCCCATCAGGCCGACAAGCACGATCGGCCGGCTCAGGACAGGATGGGAAGAATGGAGGGTATGCGGCATTGTGCGGGGGCTATACACAGGGCAACAGCATCGGGCAAAAGCCGTGTGGCGCCAATTGCGATGGCGCCGGCGGTTTCCGCATCAAAGGAAGATCATGTCGCGTTTCGGGCTCATCCTCATCGTCCTGCTGCTCCTGATCGTGGGGGGCATTGTATTCCTGTCGACGGTCGACACCGAAGTGCCGCCCGTGCGTGTGGAAAAGGCGATGCTGAATGAAGCTGACGCGCAATAAGCTGATCCTCGCCGCGCTGCTGGGCGGTGCGGCGCTGGGCCCGGCCCTGTGGCCGGCGATGGGGCAGGAAGCGCCCGAATCGCTGCTGCCGCCGGGCTTTGGCGATGCACCGCCGGCGGCACCGGCGCCGCAGCCTGCGCAACCCGCGCAGCCGGGACGGCCGGCTCCGGCGGTGCCCGTGCCTGCGCCGGGTGGCCCGGTCGATCTGTTGCCTGCGCCGCCGGTCGAGGCGGCGGGCGAACCGGTCGAGGAGGAAAAGAGCGCCGCCGAACTGGCCGCCGATGCAAAGGAAGCGGCCGAACTGGAGCTGCCGACCGCATCGCGCCGGCCGATCGAGGTGGTTGGCGTGCTCGACACGCATTGGGGCATGGCGCCCGATGCGTTCGGCAATATGAGCGGCGTGACGCTGAACGGGCTATTGCAGCGCACATCGGCGCCGATGCCGTCGCGCTGGGCGTCGATGCTGGTGCGCCGCGCGCTTTTGTCGCGCGTGCAGGCGCCGCGCGGCGTCGCCCCGCAGGACTGGGTGGCCGAACGCGCCTGGATGCTGCTGCGCATGGGCGAGGCGGATGGCGCGCGGATGCTGGTGCAGGCGGTCGACGTCGATCGCTTCACCCCGCGCCTGCTGTCGATCGCGGCGCAGACCGCGCTGGCGACCGCCGATCCGGCCGGGTTGTGCCCGCTGACGGCGCTGGCCGGCAACAGCCAGGAACCGATCTGGCCGATGGCGACCGCGATCTGCACGTCGATGGCGGGCGATGCGGCGATTTCGGGCGCGCTGATCGATCGCACGCGCGATCGCGGCCTTGCGCGCGGCATCGATACGCTGCTGGCCGAAAAGGTGATCGGCGCGGGCAGCAATGGCCGCCGCGCGATCACGATCGAATGGACGGGTGTCAGCAAGCTGACGAGCTGGCGTTTCGGCCTCGCATCGGCAACCAACGTGCCGATCCCCGATGAGTTGTTCGCCACTGTCGGCCCGCAGGCGCGGGCGTGGCAGGCCCGTGCGCCGTTGCTGGCGCCGGCAAGCCGGATCGGCCCGGCGCGTACGGCGGCGGCGCTCGGCGTCTTTTCCAGCGCAGCGCTGGTCGATCTCTATGGCGCGGTGGCCGAACTGACCGACGAGGCAGACATTGCCGACAGCGATGCCGGCCGCCTCCGCACGGCTTTTGTGGGCGAGGATGCGGCCGCTCGGATGACCGCGATCCGCGCCTTGTGGACCGGCGCCCAGCCGGGGCGCGACCGTTATGCTGCGCTGATCCTGACGGCGCGCGCGGCGGCGCGCGTCCAGCCGGGCCGGGATCAGGCCAGCGAGGCCGGCAAGCTGATTGCGTCGATGCTGTCGGCCGGGCTGGATTATCAGGCGGCGCGCTGGGCACCGGTGATCAACGCGCTCGACGATGACGATGCCGATGATGCCTGGGCGCTGCTGGCCGTGGGCGTGCCGCGTCCCGGCGTCGATATCGGCGCCGGCCGGGTCGAGGATTATGTCGGCCGCAAGGGCGAGGATGGCGCGCAGCGCGCACGCCTGCTCGTCGCGGCGCTGGCCGGGCTGGGGCGGTTGAACGCCGCCGATGCGCAGCGCCTGGGCGAACAGGCAGGCGTCAACCTGGCCCATCAGGATGCCTGGACCCGCGCGATCGACGCGGCGGCCCGGCGGGGCGAGGCGGGCACCGTCGCCTTGCTGGTGGCGACGGGCATGCAGACGCGTGACTGGCAGGGCGTTCCGGCGCAATATTTCAGCCATATGCTCAGCGCCTTGCGGGCGGTTGGCCTGGAAGGCGACGCACGGATGATCGCGGCGGAGGCGATGACGCGCGCGTGAGCATGGCCGATCCCCGCGATTCGGGCGAGGATGGCCGGGCAATCGCGCGCTTCCTGGAGATGCTGGCGGCCGAGGCCGGCGCCGCGCGCAACACGCTGGTCGCTTATGGCACCGATCTGCGCGGCGCATCGCTGCTGCTCGGCGGCCGGTTGGCCGAAGCGGGGGAGGCCGAACTGGGCCGGCTGGGCGCGGCGTGGAGCGATCTTGCGCCGACAACGGCCGCGCGCAAGGCGGCCGCATTGCGGCGCTTCTTCGCCTTTCTGGCCGATGAGGGCTTTCGCGCCGACGATCCGTCGCCGGCATTGCCGCGTCCGCAGACGGGCCGGCCGTTGCCCAAGACGCTCGATCGCGGCGATGTGGAGCGCCTGTTCGCGGAGCTCGAACGGCGGCAGGCGGCGGATCCGACACCGGCGAATCTGCGGCTCACCGCGTTGGTCGAACTGCTTTATGGATCGGGGCTGCGCGCGACCGAACTGGTATCGCTGCCGCGGCGTGCGCTTCGGCCGGACCAGCCCTTCCTGATCCTGAAGGGCAAGGGCGGGCGCGAGCGGATGGTGCCGATTTCCGATCGGGCCCGTGCGGCGGTGGCAGCCTATGCGCTGCTGGTGCCGGTCGACAGCCCGTGGCTTTTCCCTTCGGGGCGCAGCCATTTGTCGCGTATCCGCCTCTATCAGCTCCTGAAAGTTCTGGCCGCCGATGCCGGGGTTCCGCCCGATCGGATCAGCCCGCACGTCCTGCGCCATGCCTTTGCCACGCACCTTCTGGAAGGCGGGGCGGACCTGCGCGCATTGCAGCTGATGCTGGGCCACGCCGATATCGCGACCACCCAAATCTACACCCATGTCGACAGCCGCCGGCTGGTCGAGCTGGTCAACCAGCGACATCCGCTCGTTGACGCGCATCGCAACCGGGCTTAACCGCGGCGATATGGTGGCCTTTCTAGAATTCGAAAAACCGATCGCCGAGTTGCAGAACCGGATCGCGGACCTGCGCGAGACGGCGGAAACCGGCACCGTCGACATCACGGCCGAAGTCGCCAAGCTTGAGGCGAAATCGGACAAGATGTTGCGCGATACCTATGCGCGGCTGACGCCCTGGCAGAAAACCCAGGTTGCGCGGCATCCGGAACGGCCGCACTTCAAGGATTATATCGCCGGCTGCGTCGAGGATTTCGTGCCGCTGGCCGGCGACCGCGCCTTTGCCGACGATCTGGCGATCATCGGTGGTCTCGGCCGGATCGGCGGGCGGCGTGTGATGGTGATCGGCCATGAAAAGGGCGACGATACCGCCAGCCGGCTCCGCCACAATTTCGGCATGGCCAAGCCCGAAGGCTATCGCAAGGCGATCCGCCTGATGCAGGTGGCCGATCGCTTCGGCCTGCCGGTCGTCAGCCTGGTCGACACGTCGGGCGCCTTCCCCGGCATCCAGGCCGAGGAGCGCGGCCAGGCGGAAGCGATCGCGCGGTCGACCGAAGCGTGCCTCGAACTCGGCGTGCCGATGGTGGCCGCCGTGGTGGGTGAAGGCGGATCGGGCGGCGCGGTGGCGCTGGCGGCCGCCAATCGCGTGCTGATGTTCGAACATGCCGTCTATTCGGTGATCTCGCCCGAAGGGGCCGCCTCGATCCTGTGGCGCACGTCGGACCGGGCACCCGATGCCGCCGATGCGATGCGGATCACTGCTATCGACCTCCAGAAGCTGGGCGTCGTCGATCGTGTCGTGCCCGAACCCGTGGGCGGCGCGCATCGCGATCCGGTGGCGGCGATCGCGGCGCTCGCCTCGGCGATCGGCGATGAGCTCGATACGCTCACTGCCCAGTCGTCGGCCACACTTAAGGCCGCGCGGCGCGAGAAGTTCCTGGCGATCGGTTGACAGGCGTAACGGAACCGGGCGCAACTTGCCGGGTTCAAAACGTCGGAACCACGATCGGGAGACGGGAATGAAGCGGGTCGTTGCTTGGGGGGTGGCGGCATCGCTGCTGGGTTATGCCGGCTATGGCGCCGCGCAGCAGCTGCAAAGCATGTCGGCGGCGGACAAGAAGGCGGGAGCTGAGGCCCATCCGCAGCTGATGCAGGAATTTGGCGGCGCCTTCACCGGCCCCGCCGCCACCTATGTCACCGGCGTCGGCCGCAAGATCGCGATGCAATCGGGCCTTGCCAATTCGCAGTCCGAATTCACCATCACGCTGCTCAATTCGCCGGTCAACAACGCCTTCGCCATCCCCGGTGGCTACGTCTACACGACGCGCCAGCTGGTCGGCCTGATGAATGACGAGGCGGAACTGGCCTCGGTGCTCGGCCATGAGGTTGGCCATGTCGCCGCGCGCCATTCGGCCAAGCGCCAGGCGGCGGCTCAGCGCAACAGCGTGCTCGGTGCGCTGCTCGGCCTGGGGCTGGGCGCGATCGCAGGCGATTCGGGGCTCGGCCAGCTATTGCAGGAAGGGGCGGGGCAGGCGGCGCAGCTGCTGACGCTGCGTTATTCGCGTAAGCAGGAATATGAAGCGGACGATCTTGGCGTCCGTTATCTGCTCGGCGCGGGTTATGACACGATGGCTTCCTCGTCGATGCTCGCCTCGCTGGCCGCGCAGACCAGCCTGGATGCGCGCGACAAGGGCGCCGAATCGCGCGGGTTGCCCGAATGGGCCAGCACCCACCCCGATCCCGCCGGCCGCGTCGTCCGCGCCCGCCAGAAGGCGCAGGCCGCCGGTGGCGTCGGCCGGGCACGCAATCGCGATGCCTTTCTGAATGCGATCGACGGGCTGCTTTACGGCGACGATCCCAAGCAGGGCGTGGTGGATGGCAGCAGTTTCCGCCATCCGGATCTGCGCATCGCCTTCACCGCGCCGCAGGGCTTTGGCATCTCGAACGGCACCAACGCCGTGTCGGTCAGCGGCAGCGGCGGCCAGGCGCAGTTTTCGGGCGGCAAGATCGGCGGATCGCTGCAATCCTATATCGACGGTGTCTATCGCCAGCTTGGCGGCAAGGGCAGCGTGGGCGAGGTTCAGACGACGCGGATCAACGGGATCGATGCGGCCTATTCGGTAACGCGCGCGCAGACCAAGCAGGGGCAGGTGGATGTGGGTGTCGTCGCCTATCAAATGGGTGGCGGCAATGCCTATCACTTCGTCACGCTGGCGCCGGCCGGTCGCGGCTTCGGGCCGTTTTCCTCAATGGTCCAGTCGTTCAATCGCCTGACGCCGGCGCAAGCGGCGGCGGTGCGCGCGCGCAAGATCGACGTGGTGACGGTGAAGGCGGGCGATACGGTGCAGGGCCTGTCGCAGCGCATGGCCTATAACAATCTGAAGCAGGAACGCTTCATGACGATCAACGGGCTGGCCGCCAATGCGCGGCTCACGCCGGGGCAGCGGGTGAAGCTGGTCGTCTGGGGTTGATGCTTTTCTAAGAGAAGTGGGCAAAAGAAACGGGCGGCGAACCGAGGTTCGCCGCCCGTGCCTAGCAAGCCAAACCCCGATTAGAGGTTTTCGGCGACGTTGTTGAAGGTCGTTTCGAGGTTGTCGCCGATCGCGCCCATGGCCGAGATCGCGGCGACGGCGATGAGGGCGGCGATCAGGCCATATTCGATCGCGGTCGCGCCCTTGTTGCTCTTCAGAATCTTGCGGATGAACTGCATGTCCGGTCTCCATCGTTCCAGTATTCAGGGAGTGTTCCGTCTCCCTGCCGGTGCCTTTTCGAGGTCCGGCGTGGCGATTTTCAAATAACTCGGTTGCGAAATATTTAATTTTTTGGCCGGTATTGGAATATTGATGGTTAAGTTGCGTTAACTACTTTGTTCTCGAGATCATCCCACATGCCACCGGCTGTGCCGCCGAGCTGGCTTAGCCCCGCCATCATCGTGAGTGCGATCAGGGCCAGAATCAGGCCATATTCGATCGCGGTTGCCCCCTTGCGATCGTGAATCAGCTGGCTCAGCAGTTTTCTCATGCGCGGTCCTAGCCGCCGGGCCTGTTTCCCGGCATGGGACGCGAATAATGCAACAGCCTTAAGAAAGAGCTTATGTCGACGCCCGATCGCGAATTTTCCGGTCTGTTGACGGTGGTGGCGGTGGCGATGGTCGATGCCGATGGCCGCGTGCTGCTGCAAAGGCGGCCCGAAGGCACGTCGATGGCGGGGCTGTGGGAATTTCCCGGTGGCAAGGTGGAGCCGGGGGAACTGCCCGAGGCCGCGCTGATCCGCGAATTGCGCGAAGAGCTTGGCGTTGATGTCGAGGCGGCCTGCCTTGCTCCGGCGACGTTCGCCAGCGAAGCGCTGGGCGATCGCCATCTGCTGCTGCTGCTCTACGCCTGCCGCAAGTGGAAGGGCATTCCCCAGCCGCTGCACGCGCCCGAACTGCGCTGGGTGCGTCCGGTCGAAATGCACCGGCTGCCGATGCCGCCGGCGGATCGTCCGTTGATCGGGCTGATCGAAGCGCTGCTGTAAGATCCGCGCGCCTGGCGGGCATTTGCGAAATTAATGATTGATATGTTGTATCATGCGCTCTATCGAGCGTCTGATATAACGTATCGATAAAGGGTATCGCGAATGCTTCGGGTGGGCTTGTTGTGCGGTGTGGCGTTTCTGTGGGCGGGCGTGGCCCAGGCGGAGGAACTGGCGACCGACGCGGATGCGGCGGGCCAGGGGCATGATCGCAACGCGCCGGGCGATTATCATGAGACGGCCGGGCAGGACATCATCGTCACCGCGCCCTTCCGCCGCGACGTCGGTACGCTGCTCAGCGGCATTTCGGTGATGTCCGGCGAAACGCTGACGCGCGAATTGCGGCCGACGATCGGCGAGACGCTGGCGCGCCAGCCGGGCGTTTCGGCCACATCCTTCGGCCCCAATGCCTCGCGCCCAATCCTGCGCGGCTTCCAGGGCGATCGCGTGCGTATCCTGACCGACGGCATCGGCAGCTTCGATGCGTCGTCCACCTCGGTCGACCATCCGGTGGTGATCAACCCGCTGACGTCGGAGCGGATCGAGGTGCTGCGCGGGCCTTCGGCGCTGCTGTTCGGATCGTCGGCGGTCGGCGGTGTCGTCAATGTCATCGACAGCCGGATTCCCCGCCGCATTCCCGACGAGCCGATCCATGTCGACGGCATCGCCAGCTATGGTTCGGCCGCCAATGAGCGTTCGATCTCCGCCGGGGTGGAAAGCGCGCTGACCGACAAGCTCGTCATCCATTTCGACGGCAGCTACAGCAAGACCGGCAATCTGGAGACAGGCGGCTATATCCTGACGCCCGCGCTGCGCGCCGAAGCGGCGGAGAGCGACGATCCCGAAACTGCGGCGCTTGCCGATCTGAAGGGCAAGCTGCCCAACAGTGCCGCGCGCACTTGGCAGGTGGCGGCCGGCGCGGCGCTGATCACGGAAACCGGCAATTTCGGTTTTTCGGTCGCGCGCTATGACAGCCTGTACGGCATCCCCACCCGCTATGACGTCCATGGCGACGAGGATCACGACCACGACCATGATCACGATCATGACGACGATCATGGCGGCCACGGCCATGACGGGCAGGTGCGGCTGGATGTGAAGCAGACGCGGGTCGATGTGCGCGGCGAGGTCGAAACCGGCGGTGGCTTCCTGCAAAGCATCAAGTTTCGCGGCGGCTTCGCCGATTACCAGCATGACGAGCTGGAGGAATCGGGCGAGATCGGCACGACATTCTACAATCAGGGCTGGGAAGGGCGACTGGAGCTGGTTCAGGCCGAACACGGCGGCTGGCGCGGCGCGCTGGGCGGCCAGTTCCTGATCCGCAACCTCAATGTCGTCGGCGAGGAGAAGTTCGTTCCCCGCAACGAAACCCAGCAATTCGGCCTGTTCACCCTGCAGGAAGTGAATCTGGGCGCCGTGAAGGTGGAGGCCGGCGGCCGGTTCGAACATTCGGTGCTGAGCGCCGCCGCCGATGCCGATCTTGGCAACCCCAATTACCAGCGCACCTTCGATGCGATCTCCGCCTCGCTCGGTGCCGGTCTCGACCTCACCGATGGCTGGCGCGTCGGCGTCAACCTGTCGCGCAGCGAACGCGCGCCTTCGGCCGAGGAGCTGTTCGCCAACGGTCCGCACGCCGGCACCCAGAGCTTCGAGGTCGGCAATCCCGATTTCGCCAAGGAAAAGAGCTGGGGGCTGGAAGCTACGCTGCGCGGCAAGGGCGAAGGCTACAGCTTCAGCGCATCGGCGTTCCACAGCTGGTTCGACGATTATATCTATGAATCGGCCACGGGCGCGGAGGAGGACGGCCTGCCGGTCTTCCAATATGCCCAAGCCGATGCCCGTTATTACGGGTTCGAGGTCGAAGGGTCCGCCACGCTCGCCCATATCGGGCGCACCACGATCGTGGCCGATGCGCTGGCCGATTATGTCCGCGCGACGATCAAGGGGGACGGACCCGCGCCGCGCATCCCGCCGCTGCGCCTGCTGGGCGGCATCGAGGCGCAGTCGGAGGCCGTGACCGGCCGTGTCGAGGTGGAATGGGCGGACGACCAGAAGCGCGTCACCCAGTTCGAAACGCCGACCGACGGTTATACGATGGTCAACGCGTCGCTCGCCTTCCGCCCGTTCGGCAGCGGCAACCCGACCAGCATCGCGCTGTCGGTCAACAATATCTTCGACGTGGTGGCACGGCGCCATGTCAGCGTGCTCAAGGATTATGCGCCGCTGGCCGGCCGCGACGTGCGGATCACGACGCGCATCGATTTCTGACGGCTCCGCCGATCCCGGCCGCCGCCGACGCGGGGCTTGTGCCCTGGCGGTGGCGGCCGGCCGGCCCCCGGTTGCCACGCCTCCGCGCACCATGATAAAGGTGACGCCACTTTCACCTGTCGGCAGAACAGGGTTCGTGGAGAGAGTGGATGCTTCGGAACTTCGTTCAGGCAGAATTGCACAGCGGTCCGGCGCGCGTTCGCGTCCAGACCTATAATTACGACACGCCGTCCGAACAGACCCGCTGCCCCCAGCACCATACCCTGACGCTGATGACGTCGCGCCGCCGCAGCGGCTGGCGCGGCTATTTCCACCGCCCGCAACAGCCGGGTCGGCTGTTCGCTTTCGGCGATCTGATCTTCGTGCCGGCCGGCGTCAGCATCCATGGCAGCGGCCCGGGTGGCCCGCAGACGATGGTTGCCTGCAGCTATGCGCGCGGCTCGGCCGATGCGCTGGAGATGTTCGAACAGGGCTGGGACGATCGCGAGCTTGCCCGCTGCGGCGACCTGCGGTCCGATCGGATCGCCGATGCGATGCGGCGGCTGGGCGAAGAGGCGGTCAATCCTGGTTTCGGCAGCGATGTGCTGGTCGATGCGCTGACCACCGCCTTGCCGATCGATCTCGCCCGCCATTTTCAGGATGTCGTGCGCCGCAGCGTGCCGGTGAAGGGTGGGCTGGCGCCGCATCAGCTGCGCCTGATCGAGGAATATGTGCGCGAATGGCCGGCGGGCGGCGTGCGGGTCAGCGATCTGGCTGCGCTGATCGGCCTGAGCCGCGGGCATTTCATGCGCGCGTTCAAGCAGAGCGTGGGCAAGACGGTGCACGGTTTCGTCGAAGGCGTGCGGCTCGATCAGGCGAAAACGCTGCTCGCCGAAGGCGAAATGCCGTTGAAGCAGATCGCCGCGCGGCTGGGTTTCGCCAATCCGGCCAGCTTCTCGCTTGCATTCCGCCGCATGACTGGCGATACGCCCGGCCGCTACCGCACGGTACGCAAGGGGCTGAACTAAATAAGGCTCGCCCGCGCTACGCAAAATGCCGTCCGCAGTCCCTGTGGACGTTGCATTGCGATCCGTTCCGTCTCGTAATTGCCGGATAATGCGGTTCGAAATCTCCTTTATGAATCCTTGCGATAAGCGCGCGCGTTTTTGAACATAGGCGCGTCTCGCGCGCTGCGGGCGATCGCTTAAGACCTCCCTCCATTCGGCAAACAGCCGTTTCACAGGCAACGGGCGAATAAGCCCGGCCCAGGGAGGCCAGGATGCAGTTGGTTGATTCTCGTACCTTGTTCCGTGCGCGTTCGATGCGCAGTGCCCTGTTGGCGGCTGGCGCGGCGATGCTGCTGCCGGCCATGGCCCAGGCCCAGGATGCGGCCGCCCCGGCGGCATCCGAAGGCGGGCTGGAAGATATCGTCGTCACCGCCCAGAAGCGCAGTGAATCGCTGCAGCAGACCCCGCTCGCGATCAGCGCCGTCAGTGCCGACACGATCGCCACGCGGCGCATCACCGACGCGTCGATGCTGAGTTCGGTCGCGCCGAACCTTTCGACCACCACCGGCCCGTCGTCCAAGGGCCACCTGATCATCCAGATCCGCGGCATCGGCGAATCCGAACCGATCCTGACCGCCGACAGCCCGATCGGCGTCTATGTCGACGGCGTGATAGTCGGCCGGTCGACCGGCGCCGTGTTCGAACTGGTCGATCTGGAGCGCATCGAGGTGCTGCGCGGTCCGCAGGGCACCCTGTACGGCCGCAACACCACCGGCGGCGCCGTCAACCTGATCACCAAGAAGCCGGCCGACGAATTCGGCATGGATGTCGCCGGAAGCTACGGCAATCGCGGCTATTGGCAGGGCAAGGCTTCGGTCGACACGGGCGAGTTCGGCGACAGCGGCTTCAAGGCGAAGCTGAGCTATCTGCACAAGCAGGCCGACGGCTATGTCGACAATCTGAACGTCAAGGACAGCCGCGATCCGGGCGCCTACAACACGGATGCCGTGCGCGCGGCGCTGGCCTTCGATCGCGGCGGCGTATTCCGGTTCGACTATACGTTCGACTGGGCCGAAACGAAGGCGGTGGCGGCGATGGCGCAGCTGACCGTCGCGCGGCAGGATGTGCTGGATTATTTCAGCCGTTCGGCAGCCGTGGGCGGCACCGCGTTCATCCCGCCGTCGACCGAGCGACGCAGCGAAGCGCGGCCCGATGTGACGGCGACCTATGATCGCACGATCAGCCATGTCGCGACCGCCGAGGTCGATTTTTCGGACAGCACGACCTTCCGTTCGATCACGGGTTTCCGCGAATGGAAGAACACCATCGCCAACACCGACCTTGATAACAATTCCGGCCTGATGGGGCTGGTGGTCAGCCCGGCGCCGGCCGGGATCAAGCCGGTGCAGCTGTTCGGCGCGGACAATGATCGCAAGCAGCACCAGTTCAGCCAGGAACTGAACCTGCTCGGCCAGATCGGCGACAATCTCGAATATGTCGCCGGTGCCTTCTACTTCCGCGAAGAAGCGCGCGAAACCAATCCGCAGACCTACACCTTCGTCCGCAACATCCCGAATGTCGGGCTGGCGGGGATCAACCTGGTCAACACGGTCGACTATAATACCGAAAGCGAATCCAAGGCGCTGTTCGGCCAGGCGACCTATAATTTCACCGACGATCTGAGCTTCACCGGCGGTGTGCGCTACACGTGGGACGACAAGAAGCTCGTCCAGCGCGCGCCCTTCGTGCGCCAGCTTTCGCGCGGCTTCTCCAAGTTCAACTATGCCGCGACGCTGACCTGGCAGGCGACGCCGGACATCATGACCTATGCGCGCATCGCCACTGGCTACAAGGCCGGCGGTTTCAACCCGCGCGCGGTGAACGACGGCTATGATCCCGAAACCGTGACCAACTACGAACTGGGCGTGAAGAGCGAGTTCTTCGATCGCCGCCTGCGGTTCAACGGCACGCTGTTCTACATGGATCTGAAGGACAAGCAGTTGAACCAGTTCGTCGCCGGATCGGGTGGTGCTGCCAGCCAGACGATCAACGCCGGCAAGGCGGACTTCAAGGGCGTCGAGGTCGAGGTCGAGGCGCTGCCCTTCGATGGCCTGCGGCTCAACGCGGCGTTCGGCTATGTCGATCGCAACTTCAAGGAATTGCTGGCCGTCGATCCGGCCGACAATATCGAGAAGGACTATGCCGATATCGGCAAGTTCAGCTATTCGCCCAGCACGACGCTGAACGCCGGTGCGCAATATTCGATCGAGGACGTGGCGGGCGGAACGCTCTCCTTCCGGGCTGATTATACCTATAAGAGCAAGGTCCATTACAACGTCCTGCCGGGCGCGCCTTTCTCGCCCTATGACGCCGATATCGCGGCGCCTGGCTATGGCCTGCTCGACGCGCGCATCGCGCTCGCCGATGTGGCCATTGGCGGCACCGAGGCCACTTTCACGCTGTGGGGCAAGAACCTGACCGACAAGGTCTATCGCGTGTCGGGCATTGATTTCGGGTCACTTGGCTTCGCCGTGAACACCTATGGCGAGCCGCGGAGCTACGGCGTGGATGCGAGATTCAAGTTCTGAGCCGCGCCTGATGCGTTAGGCTGCCGGAAATAGCGCGCGGGCACGTACCCGCGCGCAACCGGAAAGAGGATGCGATGGCCTACGACACCTATCTGATGAAGGGCTATCAGCCGCTTGCGACGGACAGCAGCGTGCTGGTCAGCTCGTCCAAATATCTCAACGATCCGCGCGTGCGCGATTGGGTGGCGACGCACATGCTTCGCCGCAACGGGCCGGACATTCCGACGCCTTCGGATTCGATCCAGCTCGTCATGATCCTGCGCCAGATCGAGGATGCCGATCATATCAACGCGCTGTTCGCCGAGGAGCGCAAGAAGAATCCCCGGCTCGATGCCTGGCTTTCCGAACGCTATGTTTCGACCTTCAAGCGCGAGGATCTGGCGCAATATGGGCCGGAAACGGTTGGCGGCATCTTCTACAAGCAGTTGATGGATAACGACCTTCAGGTCGATATCGTGCCGCCGTCGGTGCCCAAGACGGACTATGAATATTTCAACCTGCGGTCCGGCCAGTGCCACGATCTGGAGCACATATTGGGCGGCGGCGGCTTCGATTTCATCGGCGAACTGGTGCCCTATTATATGCGGCTCACCAATTTGTTCGTCCATCTGAGCCCCGAGCTGGCCGGGCTGATTTCCGCCTTCTCGATCCTCGGTTCGACGCGGATCATCACCCGCGCGGTGCTGCATTATCCCGAAACCTGGCTGACGGTGCAGGAAACGGTGGAGCGCGGCGCGAAGGTGGGCCGGGAATCCGATCCCTTCTTCATGGCCAAATATGAAGACGTGTTTCACCTGACGCCCGATGCCGCGCGCGAGGCGCTGGGCATTCGCGGCGTCCGCATCGTCGATACGGCGGAGGCTTCGGCAAAGTGGGTATGATCGAACGCATCAGCTTTCGCGGGCATGACGGCATCAGCCTGGCCGCGGATATTCGTGGCCCGGCGGATGGCGCGCCGGTGCTGCTGCTGCACGGTGGCGGCCAGACGCGCGGTGCCTGGGGCGCGACGGCGGATGCGCTGGCCCGCAAGGGCTTTCGCGTCACCACCATGGATCTGCGCGGCCATGGCGAAAGCGAATGGTCGCCCGATGGCATCTATATGCTCGATCGCTTCGCGGACGATCTGCGCGGCGTGATCGCCGAGATTGGCGAGGATCCGGTGCTGGTCGGCGCGTCGCTGGGCGGGCTCACCTCGATGCTCGCCTGCGGGGAAGGGCCCAAGGCGCCGCTCGCCGCCCTCGTGCTGGTCGATATCGTCCCGCGCATCGAACGCGGTGGCGGCGATCATGTCGTGGGCTTCATGCGCGGCACCAAAGATGGGTTCGACAGCCTGGAGGACGCGGCCGAGGCGATCGCCGGCTATCTGCCGCACCGGCCGCGTCCCAAGTCGCTCGGCGGTCTCGCCAAGAATCTGCGGCAGGGCGAAGACGGGCGCTATTATTGGCGCTGGGATCCCGAATTCGTGCGCCCGCGCGAAAACTGGAACCCCGACGAAACCAGCCGCCGGCTGGGCGCCGCCGCGCAGGCGATCGACGCGCCGATCCTGATGGTGCGCGGCACCAAGAGCGAGATCGTTTCGGACGAGGCGCTGCGCCATTTCCGCGAACTGCTGCCGCAGGCCGAAGTCGCCGAGATTCCCGAAGCCCGGCACATGGTGGCGGGCGACGATAATGACGCTTTTCTGGGTGCAATCACGGATTTCGTAGCCCGTCATGCGGGCCGGGGAGAAAAAGCCGATGGGTGAATGGGTGCTTCCCAGCCGCGAGGAAACGATGGCGCGGTTGATGCGGGGTTATTCGCGTGTCGCGGGCTTCGCGCGCGATCAGGATTATACCGTGGCCGACCGGCTGGAGGAGCGCGCGGCCGACCATGCCGACACGCCCTTCATCCTGTTCGAGGATGAACGGCTGACCTTTGCTGAGGCCAATGCCCGCGCCAACCGTGTCGCCAATGCCGCGCGGGCGGCGGGGCTGCAGAAGGGCGATGTCGTCGCCCTGATGATGTACAACCGGCCCGATTTCGTGGTGACTTGGCTGGGCCTGTCGAAGATCGGCGTGGTGACCGCGCTGATCAACACGTCGGCCACCGGCACCGTGCTCGCCCATGCGATGAAGCAGGTCGGCGCGCGGGCGCTGATCGTCGATGCCGAACTGGGCGGCCCGGTGGCCGAACTGGCCGATGCCGACGTGCCGGAACTGCTGTGGGAACAGGCGGAAGCCGGCCGGCCGCTGTTCGGGCTGAAGCGGGCACGCGATTTCAATGCCGAAATGGCCGCCGCCAGCGACGCCAATCCCGATCGCTCGCTCCGCGCCGGGGTGGTGATGGGCGAGCCGCTCTATCTGATCTTCACCAGCGGCACGACCGGCCTGCCCAAGGCCGCGAAGATGAGCCACATGCGTTTCCTGAACGCGGGTGAGATGATGGGCGGGCTGATGGAATTCGGCCCCGACGACGTGTTCTATTGCGTGCTGCCGCTCTATCATGGCGCCGGCGGCATGGTGGTGCCGTCCACATCGCTCGCTTTCGGCGTGCCGTTCGTGCTGCGGCGCAAATTTTCGACCAGCGGTTTCTGGCCGGATGTGCGCCGTCACAAGATCACGTCCTTTTACTATATCGGCGAGATCTGCCGCTATCTGCTGAACGCGCCTGAACGCCCCGACGATGCCGACAACAGCCTGCGCGTGATGACGGGTGCAGGCATGAAGGCCGAGCTTTGGGAAGCCTTCCAGAAGCGTTTCGACGTGGGCTGGGTGTTCGAGGGGTTGGGCTCGACCGAGGCCAATTACGGCATCACCAATGTCGACAACAAGGCGGGCTCGGTCGGCCGCGTGCCATATCCCGCGCACACCAACATGAAGTTCGTGCGCTATGACGTCGAAAGCGACGATCATGTTCGCGACGCCGATGGCCGGCTGGTCGAGGCGCAGGTGGGCGAAGTCGCGGAACTGATCGCCGAGGTGCTCGGTGGCACCGGCGTCGGCGGCTATTTCGAAGGCTATACGTCGGCCGACGCGACCGAGCAGAAGCTGCTGCGCGACGTGTTCAAGCCGGGCGACATCTGGTTCCGTTCGGGCGATCTGATCCGCTTTGACGAGGAGGATTATTTCTACTTCGTCGATCGCATCGGCAACACCTTCCGCTGGAAGAGCGAGAATGTGTCGACCGAGGAAGTGGCCGCCGTGCTCGGTGGTTTTCCGGGGCCGGACATCGTGAACGTCTATGGCGTGAAGGTGCCGGGCACCGAAGGCCGGGCCGGGATGGTGGCGCTTACCTATGCCGATCCTTCCGCGTTCGACCCCGAAGCCTTTTATCGCTTCGCGGCCGACAAGCTGGCCCATTATGCCGTGCCGCTGTTCGTGCGGCTGGCCGCCCAGGCGGACATGACCACCACGTTCAAGCTGCGCAAGGTGGAACTGCAGCGCGAAGGCTATGCGCCCGATCGCGTTCATGGCGATCCGCTGTTCGTCGTCGATCCGCAGGCCGGTCGTTATGTGCCGCTGACGCCCGAGGCGCTGGCACGGCAGGGCCTTGCCCCCTTTAATTCGGAGAGTTGAGATGCGCGTCGAACCGAGCGCGGAACAGAAGGCGCTGCGCGCCGAGTTTCGTGCCTATCTGAACGGGATCATGACGGACGAGGTTCGCGCCGCGACGCAAGGGGCGGAAAGCGGCACGGTCTATCGCGACGTCATCCGCCAGATGGGCCGTGATGGCTGGCTTACGCCGGGCTGGCCGGTCGAATATGGCGGCAAGGGCCTCGATCCTTCGATGCAGAAGATCCTGCTCGAAGAACTGGTGCTGGCCGAAGCGCCGTTTCCCTTCGTCACCGTCAACACCGTCGGCCCCGCGCTGATGCGGCTCGGCACCGAGGAGCAGAAGCGCGAGATCCTGCCCCGCATCGCCACCGGCGATCTGATCTTCGCGATCGGCTATACCGAACCCAATGCCGGGTCTGACCTCGCCTCGCTGAGGACGCGGGCGGTGCGCGATGGCGATGATTTCGTCATCAACGGGCAGAAGGTGTTCACCAGCGGCGCCGAGGGCGCGGACTATGTGTTCCTCGCCGCCCGCACCGATCCGGATGCGCCCAAGCATAAGGGCATCACCATCTTCATGATGGATGCGCGGACGCCGGGCTTTTCGGTGACGCCGATCTGGACGGTGGGCAGCGTGCGCACCAACGTCACTTATTATGAAGATGTCCGCGTGCCGGCGTCGATGATCATCGGCCAGGAAAATGGCGGCTGGCGCCTGATCGCCGAGCAATTGAACCATGAACGGATCGGCCTCGCCGCGCTCACTTATGGCGCGAACGGCTGCTTCGACGATGTGGTGGAATGGGCGCGCGGCATCGACGCGGCCGATGGCGGGAAGCTGATCGATCAGGGTTGGGTGCAGCTCGCGCTCGGCGAATGCTACGCCTTGCTCCGCGCCATCGGGCTGATGGGCGATCGCGTGGGCTGGGAAGTGTCGCAAGGGGTGACGCGGCCCGAATTGGCGAGCGGCCTCAAGGTGTTCGGCACCGAAGGCATGATCCGCGCGATCCGCCTGCTGCTCGACGTGATGGGCGCCGCCGGGCTGGTGCGCGATGGATCGCCCGGCGCGCAACTGCGCGGCCGTATCGAGCGCGAATATCGCAAATGCCAGATCAATACGTTCGGCGGCGGCTCGGCCGAGGTGCTGCGCGACATGGTAGCGCAGGTTGGCCTGAAGATGCCGCGCGCAAGGTGAGGATGGATATGACCGAACAGAGCGATTTGCTGGCCCGCGCCCGGGCCTATATCGGCAGCGAAGCGACCAAGCCGGTCACCGCGCGCGATCCCGTCAACCAGCCGATGATCCGCCGCTGGGCGGAAGCGATGGGCGACACCAACCCGCTGTGGCACGACGCGGATGCCCGCGCCGCCGCCGGCTTCAACGGCGCGGTCTCCCCGCCGGCGATGCTGGAAGTGTGGACGATGTCGCCCTACCGGCCCGGCGGCGGCACGTCGGACGAGGGCATGGAAGTGCTCAAGCTGTTCGACGAGGCCGGCTATTTCGGCGTCGTCGCCACCAATATCGAGCAGGAATATGTCCGCTACCTGCAGGAAGGGGACATCATCCAGTCGCGCGCGGTGGTCGCCGACGTGTCGGACGAAAAGCGCACGGGCCTCGGCATCGGCCATTTCGTGACGATCGACTATGAATTCACCGACCAGAAGGGTGAGCTTGTCGGCCGGATGAAGTTCCGCGTGCTCAAGTTCAAGCCGCCGCTCAAGCAGGCCGAAGCCGCGCCGGCGGCGGCCGAGGGCAAGGCGAAGAAATTCCCCCATCCGCGCCCGGCGATCACGCATGACAACGCCTTCTTCTGGGAAGGGCTGAAGCAGCGCAAATTGCTGATCCAGTCGTTCAACGGCCGGCTGGTCCATCCGCCGGTGCCGGCTTGCCCCGAAACCGGATCGTTCGAATGGACGACGGTGGAAGCGAGCGGCAAGGGCGTGATCCACAGCTTCGTGGTGATGCACCAGCCGCAGCTGCCCTGCTTCGAATATCCGCTGCCGGTGGTGCTCGTCGAACTGGCGGAGGGCGTTCGCATCGTCGCCAACATGATCGACGCGAAGCCCGAGGATGTGGCCGTCGGCAAGGCGGTGACGCTCGATTTCGTCGAGGTCGAGCCCGATTACATCCTCCCCGCCTTCCGGCTGGCCTGAGGAGGCGCCCCGTGGATTTCGCTCTTACCGAGGATCAGGCCAGCCTGCGCGATCTCGCCGCGCAGATCCTGTCCGACAACAGCACGGACGACAGCCTTCGCGCCTTCGCCCGCGACGATCGCCCTTATGATGCGGCGCTCTGGCAGACGCTGGCCGAAGCCGGCCTGCTCGGCCTGGCCGTGCCCGAAGCGCATGGCGGGCTGGGGCTCGGCATGATCGAGCTGGGCCTGTTGCTGGAAGAACAGGGCCGCACGCTCGCCCCGGTGCCGCTGCACGCGACGCTGGTGGCCGGCGCGCTGCCCATCGCCAGGTTCGGCAGCGCGGCGCAGCAGGCGATGCTCGCGCGCGTCGTGGCCGGTGAAGCGGTGCTGACCGCGGCGCTGGAGGAAGTGGGCAACCATGATCCCGCGCGGCCGATGCTGCGTGCCACGCGTTCGGGCAATGGCTGGACGCTGGATGGCGTCAAGACGGCAGTGCCTTATGGCGCGCAGGCCGAACGCATCCTCGTTCCCGCCACCAGCGATGAAGGCGTGATCGTGTTCGTCGTCGATCCGCAGGCGGCCGGCGTCGAAATTGCTGCGCAGCAAAGCACCAGCCCCGAACCGCAGGCGGAGATCCGTTTCCGCGCGGCACAGCTTGCCGGCGACGATGTGCTCGGCACCGTCGGGCAGGGGGGCGAAATCGCCCGCTTCATCGTCGATCATGCCCGCGCCGGGCTGGCCGCCTTGCAGGTGGGCATTTGCGGCGAGGCGCTGAAGCGCACGGCGGCTTATTCCAGCGAGCGCATCCAGTTCGATAAGCCGCTGGGTTCGATGCAGGGCGTGCAGCATCGCGTGGCCGACGGCTTTATCGACGTGGAGGCGATGCGCTCCACCGCCTTGCGCGCGGCCTGGCTGCTGGACGAGGGCATCACCTCCCCGGCTGAGGTGGAAACCGCCAAATATTGGGCGGCGATCGGCGGGCACCGCGTGTCGCATTCCGCCCAGCATCTCCATGGCGGCATCGGCGCGGACACCGATTATCCGATCCACCGCTTCTTCCTGGCCGCCAAGCAGGTCGAGCTCGCGCTGGGCGGCGCGCAGCCGATGCTGGCCGCCATCGGCCGCGAGATCGCGGCCGGCAACACCGAACCTCTCGCGGGAGCACGCGCATGACCTTCGACGACATTCAGGTGGGGCAGGCGCTGCCCGAACTCGTGATCCCGATCACCGCGTCGGCTATCGTGGCGGGCGCCATCGCCACCAATGATTTCGAAAATGTCCACCATGACAAGGCGGCCGCGCAGGCCACCGGCGTGCCGGATATCTTCATGAACATCCTGACCACCAACGGCTTCGTCCAGCGTTTCGTGACCGACTGGGCCGGGCAGGATGCACGCATCGCCAAGATCGCGATCCGGCTGGGCGCGCCCAATTTCGTCGGCGACGAGATGAAGATGAACGGCGAAGTCGTGGCGCTCGACGCCGCCGCGCGCACCGCCGATATCAAGGTTTCCGGCCGCAACGGCATTGGCGAGCATGTGACGTCCACCGTCACCATCGGTTTTGCGGAAGGAGCGCGTTGATGGGCACGATCAGCAATCAGGCGGCGATCGTCGGCATCGGCGCGACGGAGTTTTCCAAGAATAGCGGCCGTTCCGAACTGCGCCTCGCGGTCGAAGCGACGCTGGAGGCGCTGGCCGATGCCGGCATCGACCCGGCCGAGGTGGACGGGCTTTCGACCTACACGATGGACAACAACCCGGAGATCGAGCTTTTCCGCGCGATCGGCGGGCGGGAACTGAAATTCCACAGCCGCATCCATTATGGCGGCGGCGCGGCCTGCGCGCCGATCATGCACGCGGCGATGGCCGTGGCGACGGGCGTAGCCAAGACGGTGGTCTGCTACCGCGCGATGAACGAACGCTCGCAATATCGCTTCGGCACCGGCCACACGCCGCCGCCGGTGCCGACCGCGGAAACCGCACATTACGGCTGGTATGTGCCTTATGGCCTGATTTCGCCCGCTTCGTGGGTAGCGATGCAGGCGCGGCGCTACATGCACAATTATGGCGCGACGTCGGAAGATTTCGGCCGCGTCTCGGTGGCCGCGCGCAAGCATGCCGCGACCAACCCGAAGGCATGGTTCTATCAGCAGCCGATCACGCTGGAGGAGCATCAGGCGAGCCGCTGGATCGTCGAGCCGCTTCACCTGCTCGATTGCTGCCAGGAATCGGATGGCGCGGTGGCGATCGTCGTCACCTCGGTCGAACGCGCCAAGTCGCTCAAGCAGCCGCCGGCGATCATCCGCGCGGCAGCGCAAGGCGCGGGTGACGATTCGCAGATGATGACCAGCTATTACCGGCAGGACATCAGCCGCATTTCGGAAATGAACATCGTCGCCGAACAGCTCTACGCGCAGGCCGGCATCGGCCCGAACGACGTGCAGGCGGCGATCCTCTATGATCATTTCACGCCCTTCGTCCTGCCCCAGCTCGAAGCCTTCGGTTTCGCCAAGGAAGGCCAGGCCAAGGATTTCATCCGCGAAGGCAATATCGAAATGGGCGGGCGCCTGCCGATCAACACGCATGGCGGCCAGCTCGGCGAAGCCTATATCCACGGCCTCAACGGCGTGGCGGAAGGCGTGCGGCTGGTGCGGGGCACCTCGGTCAACCAGGTGGCGGGCGTCAACAATGTGGTCGTCACTGCCGGCACCGGCGTGCCGACCAGCGGCCTGATCCTGTCGCCGGCATGACGAGCGCCGCCCTCGCCGCGCAGCCGCTGGTCGGCGGGCGCATCGGTGCGGCACTGTCGCTGGCGGTGTTGTTGTGTGGATCGGTCTGCACCGGGCTGGTCTTTGTCGCACTGGTGCCGGTGCTGCCGCTGCTGGCGGCGGAATATGGCGGGGGCGATACGGGGGCACTATTCGCCCAGTCGGTGATGACGATGCCGGCGATCGGGCTGATCGCCGGGGGCTTCGGATCGGCGCTGATGATCCGCAAATTCGGGGCGACCTTGCTGCTGATGCTCGGCCTTGCCTTGCTCGGCACCAGCGGCGCGGCGGCCTTCGGCCTGCATCGTGGCGAATTGCTGCTGGCGAGCCGGCTGGTGCTGGGCTTTGCCGCATCGATGGTGACGATTGCCACCACGGCGCTGATCTCGGCCCGCTATGAGGATATTACCCGCGCCCGGATGATCGGTATCAAGGGCGCGCTGGGCGCGGTCGGCAGCGTTGCCGGCATCATGATCGCCGGCGAACTTGGCGATCTCGGCGGTTGGCGCCTGCCAAACCTGCTCTATCTGTTCGGCTTCGTGCTGCTGGCGCTGGCGCTGGCGACGATCCCGATCACCCGGCCGGCGGTGGCCGCGGGTGGCCCGACCGGCAGTGCGATGCAGGCGATCCGCCTGCTTTGGCCGATCTATCTGATGGTGATCGGCTTCGGCGTCGTGCTGATGATGACGAACACGCAGCTTTCCTTCCTGCTGGCGGAAATCGGCATCACCAAGCCGACCGAGGCATCGCGCATCCTGGTCGTCAGTTCGATCAGCTCCGCGATCGGGGGCTTCCTGCTCGGTTCGCTGCGCCAGTGGATCGGCATTGCGCGCGTGCTGCCGCTCGCCTTCGCCTGCTGGGGCGTCGGCCTGTTGCTGCTCGGCTTCTCGCACACCGCCTTGCCCGCGATCATTGGCAGTTTCCTGTGCGGTTTCGCCGGCGGCACCTTCGTGCCGCACATGGTGGCGAGCCTTGCCGGCAGCGCGCCGGTCGCGCTGCGGGATCGGGCGATCGCGCTGCTCTATTCGGCGATCTTCCTCGGCGATTTCATGAACCCGCTGATCATCCAGCCGGTGAGCGAGGCCCTGACCCGCCATGGCGCCTTCAAGCTCGTCGGCGGCATCTGCATTCTCGCCGCCGTCATCGCCTTTGCCCGGGTGATGCGGCGGCCGGCCTGACGGAACGGCCGACAGATCGGGCCTTTATGTGCCGGCATGGCCACCAAGCGGGGCAGGGGGTGGAGCCATGGCGGCCGGTGCGCGCTAGGCTTCGGCCAAAGCATTCAGGAGCACGGAAATGGCCCATCCCCATGACGAAGTCGCCGGCACGGTCGAACGGCTGATCGAAGCCTTCAAGGAATGCGAACGGCGCAACAGCTGGAGCTGGCTGGCCGACGAATTCTACCACCAGGACTGCGTCTATATCTGCGAATATGGCGGGGTGATGCCGGTGACGGCCAATGGGCGCGAGGAGATCCGCCGCACCCATTATGGCCGCGACATGGAGGTCGGCTCCGGCTGGGCCGGGTGGACCTTCCCGATCGTCGACTATGCGGTCAACGGCGACAGCATCATCACCCACTGGAAGAATCGCGGCCCCGGCACGCGGCCCGACGGCAGCTATTATGAAACGCCGGGCGTGTCGTTCATCACTTATGGCGGCGACGGCAAGTTCATCCGCCAGTTCGACATGTTCGACATCGGCCACCAGATGGTGCTGTGCGACGAACTGGAGGCCGCCGGCCTGCTTTCCCCGCAGCTCAAGGCCGAATGGGTGGTGCCGATGAAGCAGCGCATCATCGCCAAGCTGCAGGGCGCCTGAGTTCCGTCATCCCAGCGCAGGCTGGGATCTCCCTCCTTCTGGCGTTACGGTCAAGGCAAAGAGATCCCAGCCTGCGATGGGATGACATGGTTTAAGCGATGTCGATCTTCAGCCGGGTGAGCTTCACCGTCGCGATCTTCCAGCCATCGGCCTCGCGCCGATAGGTTTCGTGGTAATGGCCATAGCCGTGCAGGAAGCCGTAGGGCACCGGCGCGCCCGGCTTCACCCATAATTTGTCCTCCATCGCCCAGATGCCGCGCGCGGTGGTGGGCGAGAGGATTTCGATTTCCGGCATATGGCCGTGGTGGACGGTGGTGATGTCCGCCAGGATCGGGCTCAGCATCGCGATATAGGGGTCGGCGCCGTCGGTAACGGCGTCCTCCAGCGGCGGATCGCTGCCTTCGCGGAAATCGGCGTGCAGATCGGCGGTGAACACCGCGCGCAGCCCGGCCCAGTCCTTCATGTCCATGCAGCGGAAGTAACGCGCCTTGAGCGCCTTGATCTCTTCGATCGCGAGCAGCTTTTCGATCGCGTCCATGGCCTCTCCCTTTCGTATCCGGGGCCAGTCTGGCCGTGGCCCGGTTGATGGAAAAGCCCGCATTCGCCCCAAGAATCGCTTTATGGCGCGCAGGCGAAAGGGGCGGCATTCAGGATGAAGTCCCCGGCCTTGCCGCATTCCGGCGGTTACCTCACCTTGGTGGCGTAGGGATCGGTGGGCTGGTGCCCGCCGCGACAAGGCAGAAAAGAGCGAGAGAGAGTGAGCGACAATCCCAGCGCCACCGCCGGCGTGAACCTGACGCATCTTCAGCGTCTGGAGGCGGAATCGATCCATATCCTGCGCGAAGTGGTGTCCGAGGTCGAAAAGCCCGTGATGCTTTATTCGGTCGGCAAGGATTCGGCCGTGATGCTGCATCTGGCCCGCAAGGCCTTCTATCCGTCGCCGCCGCCGTTTCCGCTGCTTCACGTCGATACGACGTGGAAGTTCAAGGCGATGTACGAGCTTCGCGACCGGATGGCGAAGGAAAGCGGCATGGAGCTGCTCGTCCACCACAACCCGGAAGCGCAGGAGCGCGGGATCAACCCGTTCGACCATGGCTCGCTCCACACCGACATGTGGAAGACCGAAGGTCTGAAGCAGGCGCTCGACAAGTTCGGCTTCGACGCGGCCTTTGGCGGCGCGCGCCGTGACGAGGAAAAGAGCCGCGCCAAGGAGCGCATCTTCTCCTTCCGTTCGGCCAACCATCGCTGGGATCCGAAGAACCAGCGTCCCGAACTCTGGCGCCTCTACAACGCCAAGAAGGCCAAGGGCGAAAGCATCCGCGTCTTCCCGATCTCGAATTGGACCGAGCTGGACATCTGGCAGTATATCCACCTCGAAAATATCCCGATCGTTCCGCTCTATTTCTCGGCGCCGCGCCCCACGGTGCAGCGCGACGGGCTGACCCTGATGGTCGATGACGATCGTTTCCCGCTGAAGCCGGGCGAAGTGCCCGTGATGAAGTCGATCCGCTTCCGCACGCTCGGCTGCTACCCGCTGACGGGCGCGGTGGAGAGCGAGGCGAAGACGCTGCCGGAAGTGATCCAGGAAATGCTGCTGACCACGACGTCGGAACGTCAGGGCCGCGCGATCGACCATGATCAGGCCGCCAGCATGGAGAAGAAGAAGCAGGAGGGGTATTTCTGACGCACGGCGGCAGCCATGCGTCAGCCTGACGAAGGTCAGGATCTCCCTCCCCGAGAGCATGCTCTCAACCGCAAGAGATCCCAGCTTGCGCTGGGATGACGGGATTGAACCATGACGACCAATGAAAGCTCCTACAAGGCCGATGCCCTCATCGCCGAGGATATCGACGCCTATCTCGTCCAGCATCAGCACAAGAGCCTGCTGCGCTTCATCACCTGCGGATCGGTGGACGACGGCAAGTCGACCCTGATCGGCCGCCTGCTTTACGATTCCAAGATGATCTTCGAGGATCAGCTTGCGGCGCTCGAGGCGGATTCCAAGCGCGTCGGCACGCAGGGGCAGGAAATCGATTTCGCGCTGCTCGTCGACGGCCTCGCCGCCGAACGCGAACAGGGCATCACCATCGACGTCGCCTATCGCTTCTTCGCGACCGACAAGCGCAAGTTCATCGTCGCCGATACGCCGGGGCATGAACAATATACGCGCAACATGGTGACGGGCGCGTCGACCGCCGACCTCGCCGTGATCCTGATCGACGCGCGCAAGGGCGTGCTCACGCAGACGCGGCGGCACAGCTACCTCGCGCACCTGATCGGCATCCGCAACATCGTGCTCGCCGTCAACAAGATGGACCTGATCGATTATGATCAGGCGCAGTATGAAGCGATCGTCGAGGATTATCGCGTGTTCGCGACCTCGATCGGGATCGAGGATTTCGTCGCCATGCCGATTTCCGGCTTCAAGGGCGACAATATCACCGGCCCGTCGCCGAACACGCCCTGGTACAAGGGCCCGGCGCTGATCGAACATCTCGAGACGGTCGAGCTCGACGTCACCACCGATCAGGCCAAGCCGTTCCGCATGCCGGTGCAGTGGGTGAATCGCCCGAACCTCGATTTCCGTGGCTTTTCGGGCCTGGTCGCCACCGGCACGGTGAAGCCGGGCGATGCCGTGCGCGTCCTGCCGTCGGGCAAGACCTCCACGGTCAGCCGCATCGTCACCATGGATGGCGATCTCGATCAGGCGGTCGCCGGCCAGTCGGTCACGATCTGCCTCGCGGACGAGGTGGATTGCTCCCGCGGGGACGTGCTCTCGATCGCGGATACGCCGCCGCAGGCGGCCGACCAGTTCGAAGCGACGATCGTGTGGATGGCGGATGAGGAAATGCTGCCCGGCCGGCCTTATTGGCTGAAGCTCGGCACGCAGACCGTGACCGCGAACATCCAGGCGCCGAAATATCAGGTCAACGTCAACACGATGGAGCATCTGGCGGCCAAGACGCTGGATCTGAACGCCATCGGCGTCGCCAACCTGTCGACCGATCGCCAGCTGGTGTTCGAGCCCTATGAGCAGGATCGCGATCTCGGCGGCTTCATCCTGATCGACAAGCTGACCAACGCCACCGTGGCGGCGGGCATGCTGCACTTCTCGCTGCGGCGCGCGCAGAACGTCCACTGGCAGGCGCTCGACATCAGCCGCGATGCGCATTCGAACCTCAAGAACCAGAAGCCGGCCGTGCTGTGGTTCACGGGGCTGTCGGGTGCCGGCAAGTCGACGATCGCCAATCTGGTCGAAAAGAAGCTGCACCGGATGAACCGGCACACCTTCCTGCTCGACGGCGATAATGTGCGCCACGGGCTGAACAAGGATCTCGGCTTCACCGATGCCGATCGCGTGGAAAATATCCGCCGCGTCGGCGAAGTGGCGAAGCTGATGACCGACGCCGGCCTGATCGTCATCACCGCCTTCATCTCGCCCTTCCGTCAGGAGCGGCAGATGGTGCGCGACATGATGAAGTCGGGCGAGTTCCTGGAAGTCCACATCGATACGCCGCTGGCCGAGGCCGAGGCGCGCGACGTGAAGGGCCTCTACAAGAAGGCGCGTTCGGGCGAACTGGCCAACTTCACGGGCATCGACAGCCCCTATGAAGCGCCGACCAACCCGGAAATCCGCATCGACACGACGAAGATGACGCCCGAACAGGCGGCCGACCTCATCGTCGAGGAGTTGCTGAAGTGACGGACGTCGAACTCGCCCGCCACATCGCGGAAACCGCCGGTCAGATCCTCGTCACGCTCCAGAAGTCGGGCCTTTTCGAAGGCAAGGCGCTGGGCAAGGCGGGGGACCGCGTGGCCAACGCCTTCATCATGGCGGCGCTGGCCGAACAGCGCCCCGATGATGCCGTGCTGTCCGAAGAGGAGAAGGATAATTCCGATCGCCTCAATCGGGAACGCGTGTGGATCGTCGACCCGCTCGATGGCACGCGCGAATATGGTGAGGCGCGCACCGACTGGGCGGTCCACATCGCGCTCGCCATCAACGGCCGGGCGGAAATCGGGGCCGTGGCGCTGCCCGGCATTCCGCTGACGCTCTGCACCGAACGCAAGCTCGATGCGGCGGCGGCGGAAGGCAAGCTGCGCATGCTGGTCAGCCGCACCCGCCCTGCCGCGGAAGCGGTGGCGGTGGCCGAAAAGCTGGGCGCCGAACTGGTGCCGATGGGTTCGGCCGGCGCCAAGGCGATGGCGGTCGTCCGTGGCGAGGCGGAGATCTATCTCCATTCGGGCGGCCAGTATGAGTGGGATAGCTGCGCCCCCGTCGCGGTGGCGCAGGCGGCCGGTTTCCATGTCAGCCGCATCGACGGCAGCCCGCTCGTCTACAACCAGGCGGACGTCTATCTGCCCGACCTGCTGATCTGCCCGCCGCAATATGCGGAGCAGGTGCTCGGCCTGATCCGCGAAGTGACGCCGGCTTGAGCTCCTGAACGTCATCCCGACGAAAGTCGGGATCCAGAAACGCTACGCTTGAAATGACAAGCAAAGGTAGCGGCAATGGATCCCGACTTGCGTCAGGATGACGTTTCTTAATGGAGCGACGAATAATGAAATTTTGGCAGAATCTGAGCTGGATGGAGACCGACCAGCAGATCGAGTGCGCACGTTTCGCCGAGGAGCTGGGCTTCGAAGGCGTCATGCACGGCGATCATTTCTGCTTTCCCGATGTCATCCGCAGCCGATACCCGATGTCGCCGGACGGCGTGCCGCCGATGCCGACCGACTGGGATTATCCCGACATGTGGGTGACGATGGCGGCGCAGGCCGCCGTCACCACGAAGCTGCGCTTTGCCTCCGCCATCTACACCATGGCGACCCGGCACCCGATCGTCACCGCCAAGGCCACCGGCACGCTGGCGCTGCTGTCGGGCAACCGCGCGGTGATCGGCGTGGCGCCCGGCTGGATGAAGGAAGAGTTCGACGCCGCCGGCGTGCCGTTCGAGAAGCGTGGCGCGCGGCTGGACGAGGCGATCGAGGTGACGCGCAAGCTGTGGCGCGGCGGTGCGGTCGAGCATCATGGCGAATTCTACGATTTCGATCCCGTCCGGCTGGAGCCGATGCCGGGCTATGAGGTGCCGATCTTTATCGGCGGCTCGGGCGACGTGGCGTGGAAGCGTGCGGCGCGGCTCGGCGACGGCTGGGTTGGCGGCGGCGATGCGCCGGAGGAGGCCCCCGCGCTGGTCGCGACGCTCAAGCGGCTGCGCGAGGAAGCGGGCAGGGGGCACCTGCCGTTCGAGATCATCCTGCCCTTCACCCGGCCCGTCACGGTGGACGAACTGAAGCGCCTGCACGAACAGGGCGTCGACGGCACGGTTGCCTATCCGTTCATGATGACGATCGGCCCGCGTTCGACGATCGACGAGAAGAAGCGGGTGATGGAGGCGTTCGCCAGGGAATTCATCAAGCCCTTCGCCTGATTGGCGGAATCCGGCGCGCGCACGGCACGGACGGGCGCGCGTCGCTTTGTCCTTCCAGCCCATCTGCGGCAGATTCGCCGGCATAGGTGGGGGATTGGGCATGCAGTGGCAGCGTATCGGGTGGACGGCAGGGGCGATCGGCGCGTTGGCGCTGGTCGCGGGTTGTGGCACGCGCCAGCCACCGCCGCCGCCCGTGACGGCGCAGCCGGTGCCCCGGCCCGTGCCGCCCGGTGGGGCCGCCGTCAATATCGTGCTGCCGCCGCGCAATGCCGATGGCAGCTATCGCACGATCAACGATGGCGTCGGCCGTGACGAGGCGATCTGGCATGTCCGGTCCGCGCTCAACGTCGCCGCATTGAGCTGCGTCGGCGCCGGCAACGCGCAGCTGGTCGCCGATTACAATGCCCTGCTCGGCCAGCGAAAGGCGGTCTTCAACACCGCCTACAAGGCCGAAACCGGCGCCCACAAGGATGGGGGCCATGCCGCGCTCGATCGGCACATGACCCAGCTCTACAATTTCTTCGCGCAGCCACCGGCGCAGGCAGGTTTCTGCGCGGTCGCCCGGCAGGTGGCGACGGAGGCGCGGGCCGCGCCCGCAGCGGGCTTTGCCGACTTCGCGGTGGCGGCGCTGCCCCGCCTCAGCGCGCCGTTCGATCAATTCTATCGCGCTTATGCGGGCTATCAGGTCGAACTGGCAGCGTGGGAGAAGGGGCCGCGCACGGTGGCCACGCCGGCCGCGACAAGCGCCGCGCCGCTGGCCTTCGCGTCTGCCGCACCCGCCTCACGCACCGCCGCTGCGATGGCGGGTCCGTCCGCATGGCGCATCCAGCTCGGCGCCTTTTCGGGGCAGGCGGCGGCGGAACAGGCCTGGGCGAAGATTCATGCGCGGCTGGCCGGGGTGAACGGCTTCCGCCCGCAATATCAGCCGGTGCCCGGCAAGGCGCTGGTCCGCGTGCAGGTCGGCCCGCTCAGCGACCGGGCATCCGCTATCCGGCTGTGCGCTGCCGCCGCCGCCGCCGATTTCGATTGCCTGCCCGTGCCGTCATGACCGCCCGGCGCATGCCGCCGAAGCGCGGTAGGCGCGGGTCACCGCCTCATCGAGAGGCAGGGCGCGCTGGGCATCGGCGATGATCTCCACGCCGATCGGCCCGGCATAGCCGATCTCGCGGATCAGCCGGACGAAACCGGCCGGGTCCATCTGGCCTTCGCCGGGCGGCAGGCGATCGTCGACGGTGGCGTCGAACATGGATTTGGCGGGGTTGGGGATCGCATCGTTGATCTCGATGCCGATGATCCGCTCCACCGGGATCGAGCGGAGCTGCGCGTCGCTGACATCGCCGTGGCGCACATGCCAGATGTCCAGATAGATGCCGCCGGCCGGCGTATCGCCCACGATTTCCAGCGTCCGTTCGGGCGTGGCGATGTCGGAAAAGGGCAGCATCTCGATGCCGATGGCGATGCCCGATCCCGCCGCATCGGCGCACACGCCGGCAAAGCTGTCGGCCAGCCGCGCGGTTTCCACGCTTTCGCCGATCGGCCCCATCAATTTCATGTGGCGCGCGCCGATCGCGCTGCCGAATTCGATCAGCAGCCGGCGCTGTTCGTCGGATACACGGCGGCGCTCACCGGTCGCAAACCAGTCGCCAAGGCATTCGACCTCGATGTCGTTCAGGCCGTGATCGGCCAGCATCCGCGCAATCTCCGCCACCTTGTGCCGGGTCAGCAGGTGGGGGATGTCGCTTTGCAGAAAGCCCATGCCGGTAAAGCCCGCGCGCGCCACGGCGGCCATGCGCTCGGGCAGGGAATGGGGGCTGATCCCGTTGGATCGCACCGGGTGCTGGTTGCCGGCGATCGTCCAGTGGCAGGCGATCAGCCTGATATTTTCGCTCTCCATCCCGGCATAAGAGGATGCGGCGCGGCCACGGACAAGGGTGTGGCGTTTATCGATTCAGGCAAGCAGTGATGGTGGCGGGGCGGCCGCACCGGGCCGCCCATACCTGCCGTCAGGCGATCGCGGCGACCAGCCCTTCGAACAGCCGGCGGCCATCGGTGCGGCCGTGTGCCGCCTCGATCATCCGCTCGGGGTGCGGCATCATGCCCAGCACATTGCCGGCATCGTTGAGCACGCCGGCGATGTTGCGGGCCGAACCGTTCACCTGTTCGCCATAGCGGAAGGCCACGCGGCCTTCGCCTTCCAGGCGATCGAGCGTCGCTTCGTCGGCGGTGTAGTTGCCGTCATGATGCGCCACCGGGATGCGGATTTCCTCGCCCGCGTCATAGCGCGAGGTGAAGGCCGACTGGCTTGTGCCCACCGTCAGCGCGACATCGCGGCAGACGAAGTTCAGCCCGGCATTGCGCATCAGCGCACCGGGCAGCAGGCCGGCTTCGGTGAGAACCTGGAAGCCGTTGCAGATGCCCAGCACCGCCACGCCGCGCGCGGCGGCATCGGCCACCGCCCGCATCACGGGGCTGCGCGCGGCCATCGCGCCGGAACGCAGATAGTCGCCATAGGAAAAGCCGCCGGGAACGCCGATCAGGCCGATGCCGTCGGGCAGTTCGGTTTCGCGATGCCACACCATCGCGGGGGCCTCGCCCGTGACCTCGCGAATCGCCACCGCCAGATCGCGGTCGCAATTCGATCCCGGAAAGACGATGACCGCGCTCTTCATGCCGCGATCCGTTCGATCCGGAAATTCTCGATCACGGTGTTGGCCAGCAGCTTGCGGCACATCGCTTCGATGTCCGCATCGCTGGTGCCTTCGGCCAGCGACAGTTCGATCAGCTTGCCGGCGCGGACATCCTCGACGCCCGAAAAGCCGAGGCCTTCCAGCGCGTGGTGGATGGCGCGACCCTGCGGATCGAGAACGCCGTTCTTGAGGGTGACGTAGACGCGCGCCTTCATGCGATTCAGCCCGATGATGATTGGATGGCCGGGCATATGCGCCGGTCGGCCCGTGCTTTCAACCTTGACCTTGATCGCCTGGGCGGATTCGCCCCCGACGCGGCATCTGGCTGAAACCGCTCGGGCATGAGCGGCACGCGGCCGCCCATGCCCAAGTGCTTACTTCTTCTCGCGATTCTTGCGATGCTTTTCGAGGTCGAGCACCGTGGTGTCGCCTTCGGGAAGCAGGCCAAGCCGGCGGGCGACTTCCTGATAGGCTTCCACTTCGCCGCCGAGATCGCGGCGGAAGCGATCCTTGTCGAGCTTCTCGCCCGAATTCATGTCCCACAGGCGGCAGCCGTCCGGGCTGATCTCGTCGGCCAGGATGATGCGGCTGAAGTCATTGTCCCAGATCCGGCCGAACTCGAGCTTGAAGTCGACCAGACGGATGCCGACGCCGGCGAACAGGCCCGACATGAAATCGTTCACGCGGATGGCGAGGTCGGCGATGTCGTGCATCTCCTCCTGGCTCGCCCAGCCGAAGCAGGCGATATGCTCGTCGGTGATCAGCGGATCGCCGAGCGCATCGTCCTTGTAATAATATTCGATGACGGTGCGGGGCAGCTGCGTGCCTTCCTCGATGCCGAGGCGCTTGCTGATCGAACCGGCGGCGACGTTGCGCACCACCACTTCGATCGGCACGATTTCGACCTGGCGGATCAGCTGCTCGCGCATGTTGAGCCGGCGGATGAAGTGCGTCGGCACGCCGATCTGGCCGAGCAGCGTGAACACATGCTCGGAAATGCGGTTGTTGAGCACGCCCTTGCCCGAGATCGTGCCCTTCTTCTGGGCATTGAAGGCGGTCGCGTCATCCTTGAAATACTGGATCAGCGTGCCGGGCTCGGGGCCCTCGTAAAGGATCTTGGCCTTGCCTTCGTAGATCTGGCGGCGGCGGGACATGGGCGCGGGCTCCCGGGCGTTAAAAAGAAAGAGCGCCCCGGACGCGGCGTCTCATGCGACGCGCAGCCGAGGCGGACGGATGGCCCTATAGCCCAAGGGGGTGCCGGTGGCAACAAAGCCGCTGGCGCCCCCTTGGGGCTATGGATCAGCGGTAGAAGATATGGTCGCCCAGCACGCCCGCGCGCTGGCGCGTGCGGAAGAAGCGGGGCGGGGCGATATAGGTCGCGTGGTAGAACAGGGCGCCCGGCACGACGTCGGCGGTGGTGCCGACCATCGCTTCGCGCGACACGTCAACGGCGCTCTGCCACATCGCGGTGGTGCGCTTCGGATTATAAGCGTGGGTGTTGAAGAACTGGCCACGCTGGTTGACCACGGCGCACACGGAATCGGCGAAGCGACCCGATTCAAGGCGGTTCATGATCAGCTGGGCGACGGCAAGCTGGCCATCGCGCGACTGGTTGCCGGCTTCGTGGTGGACCACCTTGGCCATGCAGTCGAGCTCGGCCTCGTCGATCGGATCGGCGGCGGCAACAGCGACGGCGGGGGTCTTCAGCGGAAGGACGGGCGCCTCGACCGCTTCGCCAGGGCCTTCCGCGACGATCGTGGCGGAAGCCGTCTCGACGGCCGCATCCGCAACGGCGGGGGCATCGGCGAGGTTGGCGGTATCAGCGGGAAACGCTGCGGAAATCGTAGCGGCCAGCGAGGTTTCGGAAGCGAAACCGAAGGTGGCCGGAACAGCCGTCGCCAGAGCGACAGCAGCAGAAACTGCAAGGTTGCGGCGGTTAAGTCGCAGCGACATCAAGAACTCTATCAAATGCGCAAAAGCCGTCCACGCCCCCAAACTCAAAAACACCTGGGCGCGGCCGTACTTTCACGTCTTGTCGAGCAGCGGGGTTGGGAGACAGATAGTCGCGACCCCCGCAGCGACCGGATCGGGGAGTCCCATCGACTCGTCGCCGTCGGGAGTCAAATATCGCACGACGAGTCGTTACGCTCGCGGGGTGGCCCGATGGCAATTGTGGGAACGATCACAGATTTTTGTGCGTCCACCGTTCACGCAACGGGTGCGGAACGACCGAATCGGGCAAGCGTAATCTCGCCACGATTGCCATCCATCTATAATGCTGAATCTTAATGAAGCGTAAGTGATGAACGAGCAGTCAAACATGGCCGGAGACAATGCCCACCGCCTTCCCGCCCTCGATGAGGTGATCGAGGAGGTGCTGGATGGCGCGATGGCGGAAAATGCCGAATCCTCCTTCCGGCGCGATCGGCTGCTCGCCGCGATCGCGCTGATCAGCGGGGCAGGGCTGTTCCTCGGCATGCCCTTTGCGCTGCGCATGGGGGCGGAATTCTTCCTGCCGGTCACCGCCGCGCTGGTCGTCGCGATCGCGCTGGTGCCGCTGCTTGAATGGCTGGAACGGCGGCGCGTGCCATCCCCGCTCGCCGCGTTCAGCTGCCTCGCTTTCTTTCTGACGATCGCCAATGTCGCGGTGGCGCTGATCGTGGTGCCGGCAAGCGACTGGTTCGCGCGCCTGCCCGAACGCGCCGGCCAGATCCGTGCCAATCTTTCGCCGCTGATCGAAATCTATTCGAATCTCGAACGCTTCATCGACGATCTCGTCCAAACCTTCGCGCGCAAGCCGGTGGCGTCCACCACCGTCGCTGTCCAGACGCCCAACTCGCTGCTGGAGATCGTCGCCTCGTCGGCGCCTTATGCGGCGATCCAGATGTTCTTCGCGATCCTGGTCGTCTTCTTCTTCCTGTCCGGGTGGACGCGAATGCGCCGCCGGATCATCCAGAGCCGGTCCAGCTTTTCCAGCGCGATGCGCACCGCGCGCGTGATTCAGGAAATGGTCGATTCGACCTCGGCCTATCTGGGCACGATCACGATCATCAATATCGGTCTCGGCACGCTGGTGGCGATCGCCTTGTGGGCCATCGGCATGGAAACGCCGATGATGTGGGGCGGCATCGTCGCGGTGCTCAATTATATTCCCTATCTCGGCCCGATCGCGGCGGCGCTGCTGCTCGCCGCCGGCGGGCTGATGACCTATCCGGACGTCTGGGTGGGGCTGGCGCCCGCTGCGATCTTCGTCGCGATCCACCTGATCGAGGCGAATGTGATCACGCCGATGCTGGTCGGCCGCCGGTTGACGATCAACCCGCTGTTGATCCTGATCGCGCTCAGCTATTGGGGCTGGGTGTGGGGCACCACCGGGGCGCTGCTGGCGGTGCCGCTGCTGATCATCCTCAAGACCATCCTCGATGCGGCGGGCAAGCCCGACATTGCCGGCTTCCTGTTCGAGGAAGGCACGCTGACGACCGGCCACCATGAGGAAGTGGAGGCTGCGGTGGAGGCAGCGCGCACCGGCGGGCAGGGTTCTCCACAATAATCGGCCGATGGCTGTTGACAGCTATCCGGGGCGGTTCTAGGGAGCGCGCCTCATCGCTTCGATGCGGGTGTAGCTCAGTTGGTTAGAGCGCCGGCCTGTCACGCCGGAGGTCGCGGGTTCGAGCCCCGTCACTCGCGCCATTCCCTGTCCGGGAATGGTTTTCGAATGGATGAGCATCGCATTTTGTGCGGGTGTAGCTCAGTTGGTTAGAGCGCCGGCCTGTCACGCCGGAGGTCGCGGGTTCGAGCCCCGTCACTCGCGCCACTCCCTACGGGGAGGGCGCCTTCTCCCACAAAATCGCTCCCATAAAATCACCATCGCTAAGATTGGCGGTCGATGTTTCGGCCGGGCACTCATCGTGTCCGATCGGATCGCGCCTGATTGGAATGCGTCCAACCGCTCAGTCGCGCCAGACGCCGAGTTCCATCCAGCGCAGCAGCCGCTTCATCGGCAACACCCACAGCCAGGCAAAGCCGGCGATGACGTAGAGGATCATGTTGATCCACTCGGGCGCGGACAGCAGCTCGACGATCGTGACCACGACGACGGCCCACAGGGCGATCAGCGCCATGATCAGGAACATGCCAACGGGTTTGCGCCAGCTCGGGTTCATCGGGGCTCCGCTTCGATCCATTCCAGTTCGGTCGCCACCCCGTGCAACGGCACGTCCCACGGGTCGGCGGGCGCCTCCTCCACTTCCTGGACGGACCATGCAAGCCCGATTCGCCGGATATGCGGCAGCCGGGCGAACAGCCGGTCATAATAGCCGGCGCCCTGGCCGAGCCGCATCAGCCGCCGGTCGAACCCCAGAAGCGGCGTCAGGATCAGATCGAAATCCTCAATTGGCGCGGTGTCGGTCGCGGGCTGGAGCAGGCCGTGCGCGCCCGAATGCAGCGTGTCGCCGGGTTGCCAGCGATGGAATGTCATCGGCTGGTCGGGGCTGGTGACATGGGGCAGGGCCACCACGCATCCGCGTGCGTGCAGCGCCAGCATGGCGGGGCGCGAATCGGCTTCCGATCCGGCGGGCCAGTAAGTGGCGATGGTCCGGGCCTCGCCCCGTTGCGCGATCACGCGTGCGGCCATCGCTTCGGCGGCTTCGCTAATCGTCCCGGCGGCATTCATCCGCGCCACGAAGTCGCGGCGGCGGGCGCGCAGGCGCTGGCGCAGGCCGGCCTTCATCGCGTGATTCGCCTTTCGCAATGGGCATGGGTGCCAGGCGGGTTGGCGGGACCACCATGGCCGTTTTCCGGAATATCCTCTGACGCCGTAAACGTCAGGTGGGGGCCGTGTGTTTTGGACCAGGGTCCGGACAGGGACAGCTCCCTTGGATGATGAATCGCCTCAGGGATGTTCACAAGGCTCGTACCGGGCAGTGCCCGCCGCCTGCCTATCTAGGGCGTCGGGGGCGCGCCCTCAACCCCGGGATCGGCACTTCCCGCCAAAGCCTCCAGCCGCTGGGCAAGATGTTCGAGCGCGCCGATGATCGCGGGGTCGAGCATTGGCTGGGCCGGGGGCGCCGGGGTGGGGGCCGGCGCGGCCGGCCTGGGTGCCGCGCTGCGGGCGCGCCGCGCCTCCTCCAGCTCGTCGGCCAGCAGCAATGACGCGAACAGGAACTGGCGGACTTCGTTGAGGCCGCCGACCGCCTGGGCGGCCTGCGCCATCTTGCCGTCGATGATCCCGGCGAGGTCGTGGAAATGCGCCTCCTCGCCGTCGCGACATGCGAGCGCATATCGGCGTCCGCCGATCTCAAGATGAACTTCCGCCATCAGCCTGCCTTCTGCTGATCGATCAGCGCGGTCAACCGGTCCAGCGCGGCGGTCGCCCGCTCGCGCAGCCGCTGTTCGCGTTCGGCCAGCCGGTCGTAACGCACCTGCAACTGGCCCAGCGCCTCCACCACGGCGGGATCGCCGGCGGATCTGGCGCCGTTCCGGCTTTCCAGGCGGACCAGGGCACGTTCGATGCGTTCGATGGTCGAGATCAGGCGCTCGTCAGTCATCATGGCACGCATAGCATGGCTGGGCGGGGCGGCAATATGATGCGACATGATGCGACATGGGGGGCTTGCCGAGGGTCGCTGCGGTTGACGATTGGTGCTGCGCGCGACAAAGGGACGCGCGATCCCAAATTGAGTCGCCGCGGTCGTCGCGGTTTCCATTCCGCTTGATCATAAGGCTTGCCCATGACTGTCGCCCCGAAGCAACTCGCCAACGCGGTCCGCGCGCTGTCGATGGACGCCGTTCAGGCCGCGAATTCGGGCCATCCTGGCATGCCGATGGGCATGGCCGATGCCGCCACCGTGCTGTTCACCGATTATCTGAAGCATGATCCGAAGAATCCGAAGTGGGCGGATCGCGATCGCTTCGTGCTGTCGGCGGGCCACGGCTCGATGCTGATCTACGCGCTGCTCAACCTCACCGGCTATGCGCGCCCGACGATGGAAGACATCCGCAACTTCCGTCAGCTCGGCAGCCCCTGCGCCGGCCACCCCGAGAATTTCGAGCTGGCGGGCGTCGAAGCGACCACCGGGCCGCTCGGTTCGGGCTTCGCCACCGCCGTCGGCATGGCGATCGCCGAACGTCACCTCAACGCCAGCTTCGGCGACGATCTCGTCGATCACCGCACCTGGGTGATCGCGGGCGACGGCTGCCTGATGGAAGGCATCAACCACGAAGCGGTGGGCCTGGCCGGCCATCTCAAGCTCGGCCGCCTGATCGTGCTGTGGGACGACAACAAGATCACGATCGACGGTTCGGTCGATCTGTCCTCGTCGGAAAATGTGCTCGGCCGCTACGATGCGTCGGGCTGGCACACCGTGGCGTGCGACGGCCATGGCGCCGCCGACGTCAAGCGCGCGATCGATGAGGCGCTGGCCGATCCGCGCCCGTCGCTGATCGCCTGCCGCACGATCATCGGCTATGGCGCGCCCAACAAGCAGGGCACGTCGGCCACGCACGGTTCGCCGCTGGGCGGGGATGAAATCGCCGCCGCCCGCGCGACGCTCGGCTGGACGTCGGCGCCGTTCGAAATCCCGGCGGACATCGCCGCCGCCTGGGCCGAAGCCGGCCAGCGTGGCGCTTCGGTCCGCGCCGAATGGGAAAAGCGCGTCGCCGCGCATCCGCAGGGCGCCGAATTCAGCCGCCGCATGGCCGGCACGCTGCCGGTGAACGCCGCTGCCGCCGAACATATCGCCGCGCTGCTCGCCGATCCCAAGAAGGTCGCTACCCGCAAGGCATCGGAAGACGCGCTGCAGGCGCTGACCGCCGCGATCCCTGAAATGGTGGGCGGTTCGGCCGATCTCACCGGTTCCAACAACACCAAGACCAAGGTCCAGGCGCCGCTGACGGCGGACGATTATTCGGGCCGCTACATCTATTACGGCATCCGCGAATTCGGCATGGGCGCCGCGATGAACGGCATGGCGCTGCACGGCGGCGTCATCCCCTATGGCGGCACCTTCCTGGTCTTTTCCGATTATTGCCGCCCGGCGATCCGCCTGTCGGCGCTCCAGCAGGTCCGCGCGATCTATGTGATGACGCATGATTCGATCGGCCTTGGCGAAGACGGCCCGACGCACCAGCCGATCGAGCACCTGATGTCGCTGCGCGTCATGCCCAATCTCGATCTCTATCGTCCGGCCGATGCGGTCGAGACGGCGGAGTGCTGGGCGCTCTCGATCGAAAAGACCGACGGCCCGTCGATGCTGGCGCTCAGCCGCCAGAACCTGCCGCAGGTGCGCACCTCGGCGGACGAAAATCTCTCGGCCAAGGGCGCCTATCGCCTCCGCGCCGCCACCGCCGCCCGCAAGGTCGTGCTGGTCGCCAGCGGCTCGGAAGTCGAAATCGCGCTCGGCGTCGCCGACAAGCTGGAAGCCGAAGGGATCGGCGCCGATGTCGTGTCGATGCCCTGCTGGTCGCGCTTTGATGCGCAGCCCGGCGCCTATAAGGCCGATGTTCTGCCGGCGGGCGTGCTAAAGGTTTCGATCGAAGCCGGCACGACGATCGGCTGGGAACGCTATGTCGGGCTGGATGGCCTGCGTTTCGGCATCGATGGATTCGGGGCGTCCGCCCCGGCGCCGGATCTTTACCGGCATTTCGGGCTCACGCCCGACGCGATCGCGCCCAAGGTTCTTGCGGCGCTGAACGGCAACTGAGGAGACTAGACCATGGCGGTGAAGGTAGCGATCAACGGGTTCGGGCGCATCGGTCGCCTTGTCGCGCGGGCGATCCTGGAACGTGCGGACAGCGGGCTCGAGCTGGTCGCGATCAACGACCTCGCGGACGCCAAGTTTAACGCGATGCTGTTCAAGCGCGATTCGGTCCACGGCGCCTATCCGGGCACCGTCGAGGTCGACGGCAACGACATCCTCGTCGACGGCAAGCGCATCCGCGTCACCGCCGAGCGCGATCCCGCGAACCTGCCGCACAAGGATCTGGGTGTTGATATCGCGCTCGAGTGCACGGGCTTCTTCACCGATCGTGAAAGCGCGCAGAAGCATCTCGACGCGGGCGCCAAGCGCGTGCTGATCTCGGCGCCGGCCAAGGGCGTCGACCTGACCGTCGTCTATGGCGTCAACCACGACAAGCTGACCGCCGATCATGTGATCGTCTCGAACGCGTCGTGCACCACCAACTGCCTCGCGCCCGTCGCGAAGGTGATGAACGATTCGATCGGCATCGAGCGCGGCCTGATGACCACGGTCCACGCTTATACCAACGATCAGAAGATCCTTGATCAGATCCACAGCGATCCGCGTCGTGCGCGTGCCGCTGGCATGTCGATGATCCCGACCACCACGGGCGCCGCGCGCGCCGTGGGCGAAGTGCTTCCCGAACTGAAGGGCAAGCTCGACGGTTCGGCGATCCGCGTTCCGACGCCGAACGTCTCGCTCGTCGACCTCACCTTCACGCCGAAGCGCGACACGACCAAGGAAGAGGTCAATTCGATCCTCAAGGCCGCCTCGGAAGGCGCGCTCAAGGGCGTTCTGGCTTTCACCGATGAGCCGCTGGTCTCGATCGATCTCAACCACAATCCGGCCTCGTCGACGGTCGACAGCCTTGAAACCACCGTGCTCGAAGGCAAGCTCGTCCGTGTCGTGTCCTGGTACGACAATGAATGGGGTTTCTCGAACCGCATGGTCGACACTGCCGGCGCGATCGGCAAGCTGATCTAAGTTGGCGGAAACCACCCCATTCGTCATGCCGGCGCAGGCCGGCATCTCTTGCGGCAAGGGCGCGCTCTCGCCGATTGGGGCCCCGGCTTTCGCCGGGGTGACGGGGAAGGGAAAATGACGACCGGCCGTCTTCTCGGTATCGCGCGGCATGATCGGCCGCGCGGGCCGATGGAGACGGCCGATCGCGTTTCGGTGACGCTCGACGGCGGCATCGCCGGCGATCATCGCGGCCGGCGCAAGCCTGGCGGCACCGGCAAGCGGCAGGTGACGGTGATCACCCGCGCGGCGTGGGACAAGGCCCTGTCGCTCCTTCGCCGCGACGATCTCCACTGGTCGGTGCGCCGCGCCAATCTGATCGTCGATGGCGTGGATCTGCCGCAGCAGCCCGGCGCTCGCCTGGTCTTCGCCGGCGGCGTCGTTCTCGAAATCACCGGCGAATGTGATCCGTGCAGCCGCATGGATGAAATCGCACCCGGCCTGAAAGACGCGCTGACGCCGGACTGGCGCGGCGGCATCACGGCGCGGGTGCTGGCCGATGGCGATCTCGCCATTGGCGATGAAGTGAGGATCGAACACCCATGACCTTCAAGACGCTCGACGACATTGGCGAAATCCGGGGCAAGCGCGTGCTCGTCCGCGAGGATCTGAACGTTCCGATGGACGGCGCGAAGGTCACCGACGACACCCGCCTGCGCGCCGCCGCGCCCACGCTGGCCGAACTGGCGGACAAGGGCGCGATTGTCCTCGTCCTCGCCCATTTCGGCCGCCCCAAGGGTGAGCGGAAGGCGGATATGTCGCTTTCGGTCGTCACCGGCCCGCTCGCCGCCGTGCTCGGCCGCGATGTCGCCTTCATCGACGATTGCGTCGGCGATGCCGCGCTTGCGGCGGTGAACGCGCTCCAGCCCGGCCAGATCGCGGTTCTGGAAAATACCCGCTTCCACAAGGGCGAGGAAAAGAACGATCCCGCGCTCGTCGCCGAAATGGCGAAGCTCGGCGATCTCTACGTCAACGATGCTTTCTCCGCCGCGCACCGCGCCCACGCCTCGACCGAAGGGCTCGCCCACGCGCTTCCGGCCTTTGCCGGCCGCTCGATGGAAGCCGAACTGGTCGCGCTCGACAAGGCGCTGGGCAGCCCCGAACACCCCGTCGCGGCGGTGGTCGGCGGCGCCAAGGTGTCGACCAAGCTCGATGTGCTCAAGCAGATGGTCGCCAAGGTCGATCACCTCATCATCGGCGGCGGCATGGCCAACACCTTCCTCGCCGCGCGCGGCGTGGATGTGGGCAAGTCGCTGTGCGAGCATGACCTGAAGGACACCGCGCTCGAAATCCTCGACGCGGCCGACAAGGCGAACTGCATCGTCCACCTTCCTTATGACGTGGTCGTCGCCAGGGAATTCCGCGCCAACCCGCCGGTCCGCACCGTCAACGTGCACGAAGTCGCGGCGGATGAGATGATCCTCGATGTCGGCCCGGCGGCGGTCGAGGCGCTGGGCGATGCGCTCAAGACCTGCAAGACGCTGGTCTGGAACGGCCCGATGGGCGCCTTCGAAATCGCGCCTTTCGACACCGCCACGGTGGCGCTCGCCAAGACGGCCGCCGCGCTCACCACCGCCGGCCAGCTCGTCTCGGTCGCCGGCGGCGGCGATACGGTCGCCGCGCTCAACCATGCCGGCGTCGCGGCTGAATTCACCTTTGTCTCCACCGCCGGCGGCGCCTTCCTCGAATGGATGGAAGGCAAGGAACTGCCGGGCGTGAAGGCGCTGGGCTGATCCGCCCTTATCCTCCCCGGGCATGCTCGGGGAGGTAGCGGGCAAAGCGCGCGCCACCGCCGCCTACAACGTCAACCCAGCGAAAGCTGGGATCGCCCTGCCTCCTGCCACCCCCGGAAGCAAAAAGATGCCAGCCTTCGCTGGCATGACGGGAACGTTACGGAGCGTGAACGGCGCGCTCTAGAGTTGCAAAGGGCAAATGCTGGTCATCGCCCATAATCTGGCGATCTCGACAATCGATCCCGTCCGCTAAAGACAGCGGTCACAGCCGACCTATTGTACAAAGCCAAACGTCATGAAGTGCTGTTGCGCGCCAACGGGACGGTCAGCAGTCGTGAGTCCAAAATGTGCGGTGCGCACACCCATGGGAAACGAGTACGCTTTATAGATCGTGCGGGCGCCATCTACTTGGCGTACTTCAGGTTTTTCCGAAGTAAGCTCAGCCCCGGCGCCCTTTGCAACACCTTTCATCACCGCTTCAAACGCGTCGCGTACTGAGGTTTCATCGGCTTCCCGAATGCGCAGGCCGCAAATCCCACTCGCCGTATAATCAAGCATCAGTTCAGCATTATTGGGGCTACGAACCGTCCATCCCACGCCGCCGTCGAGGCCACCCTGCGCCTGCCGTACAACATCATCGGGTAAGCGTCGGGCTAACTCGTTTCCATTGCCGAGGACCGTCAACGCCCGGTCGCGCGTTCCGGCCGACCCCACACAGAAGGTAGCAAAGAATTGAACACTATCAGTCGCTCTGGGATCGGGGCTTTGAGCTTGAGCTGATGGAACAGCGATTATGGTTGAAATCAGTCCAAGGACAATCCTGCAAGGTTTCACGCTCATCCCCCGAGATAAATGTTTCGGTATCCTAGCATGTTGATCGTTGGCGCGGTCAATACATCAGGAAGCGGGTGAACGGTGATTGGCATGACGGCCGGTGTGGCGTCGCAATTGTCGCCGCGCGCTGCCCGGCCTAGAACATCCCGATGATCCATATTCAGGCCATCGATCATGTCGTCCTGCGGGTCGTCGATCTCGATCGGATGATCCGCTTTTATACCGAGGTGCTGGGCGCCGCAGTGGAGAAGGTGCAGGCGGAGATCGGCCTGTGGCAGCTCCGCGTCGGGACCGCGCTGATCGATCTTGTGCCCGTCACCGGCCAGCTGGGCGCGATGGGCGGCGCACCGCCGGGTGCGGAAGGGCGCAACATGGACCATGTCTGCTTCCGCGTCAGCCCATGGGATGACGATGCGATTCTGGCCCATCTTGGCCGCCACGGCATCACCGCCGAAATCGCGTCGCGCTATGGCGCGGAGGGGGAGGGGCCATCGATCTATCTGGCGGATCCCGAAGGCAATATGCTCGAACTCAAAGGCCCGCCCTGGCCATCTGGCCGCATTCGGGACAGCATTTGACCACGCTGCCTTTGTCCCGCCGGACAATTTCGGATAGGGACCGCGCGAACATCAATCAGGGAGCCGATTCCGATGACCTTCACGCCGACCGTCAAAGCCATTCTCGACAAATATGAGAGCGACAATCCCGGCGTTAAGGCCAATCTCGCCCGCATCCTCACGCAGGGCCGTCTCGGCGGCACCGGCAAGCTGATCATCCTGCCGGTCGACCAGGGTTTCGAACATGGCCCGGCGCGCAGCTTCTCGGTCAACGAACCGGCTTACGACCCGCACTATCACTACCAGCTCGCCATCGACGCCGGCCTGTCGGCTTATGCCGCGCCGCTCGGCATGCTCGAAGCGGGCGCCGACACCTTCGCCGGCCAGATCCCGACCATCCTGAAGGTCAACAGCTCGAACAGCTGGGCTGGCGGCGCGAACCAGGCGCTCACCGGCAGCGTCGAAGATGCGCTGCGCCTCGGCTGCTCGGCCATCGGCTTCACCATCTATCCGGGCAGCGACGACTGCTTCGACATGATGGAAGAAATCAAGGAAATGTCGGCGGAAGCCAAGTCGGTCGGCATCGCCACCGTGCTGTGGTCCTATCCGCGTGGTGGCAAGCTGCCCAAGTCGGGCGAACTGGCGCTCGACGTCGGCGCCTATGCCGCGCACATGGCGGCGCTGCTCGGCGCGCACATCATCAAGGTGAAGCTGCCCAGCGACCATATCGAACAGGAAGACGCCAAGAAGGCCTATGCCGGCACTGACTGGTCGAAGCAGTCGGACCGCGTGAAGCATGTCGTGAAGGCCTGCTTCAACGGCCGTCGCATCGTCGTCTTCTCGGGCGGCGCGGCCAAGGGTGCGGACGCGGTCTATCAGGACGCGCTCGACATTCGCGACGGCGGCGGCAACGGTTCGATCATCGGCCGCAACACGTTCCAGCGCGAACGTGGCGAAGCACTGGCGATGCTCGACAAGCTCGTCCGCATCTACAAGGGCGAGGAATAAGAAAGGCGCCGGCGATGGAGCGACGCGCATTCATCGCCGGAACAGCCGCCGCGGCGGTGCTGGGCACCGCTGCGGGCGCCGCGCCGGCTGGCCAGCCCAAATATGGGCTGATCGGCCGGATGCTGGCGAAACCCGGCCAGCGCGACGCGCTCGTCGCCATCCTGCTCGACGGGGTGGCCGATATGCCGGGATGCTTGAGTTACATCGTCGCGGAAGATCCCGACGATGCGAACGCGATCTGGATCACCGAGGCGTGGGACAGCGAGGCGAGCCACAAGGCGTCGCTCGCCCTGCCGGGGGTGCAGGCGGCGATCGGCAAGGCACGGCCGCTGATCGCGGGAATGGATAATGGCCGCGTGACCCGGCCGATTGGCGGACATGGGCTGAAATGAACGAACCCGAACATGATTTCGACGCGGAAGACCTCGCGCTCGACCCGCATTTCGCGGACCGTTTCGAGCATGAGGACAAGCCCGCCTGCCAGCTTTACCTGATCTCGCCGCCGAAGATCGACGCGGGCTTTGCCGCGAAGCTGGCGGAAGCGCTGGATGCGGGCCCCGTGGCCGCTTTCCAGCTGCGCCTGAAGGGCATCGACGACCATGCCATCGCCGCGCTCGCGCCGCCCCTGCAGGCGATCTGCGCGGAACGCGAGGTGGCGTTCATCGTCAACGATTCCATCGGCCTTGCGAAGCGGCTGAAGGCCGATGGCGTCCATCTCGGCCAGGATGACGGCGATGCGCGCGACGCGCGTGAACAATTGGGCCGCGACGCCCAGATTGGCGTCACCTGCCATGACAGCCGGCATCTGGCGATGGAAGCGGGGGAGGCGGGGGCCGATTATGTGGCCTTCGGAGCCTTCTACCCCACCGATACCAAGGAGGTGCAGCACCAGCCCGATCCGTCGATCCTCGGCTGGTGGTCCACGGTGACGGGCATACCCTGCGTCGCGATCGGCGGGATCACGCCGGCCAATGCGAAGCCGCTGGTGGATGCGGGTGCCGATTTCCTCGCGGTCTGCGGCGCGGTGTGGAACGATCCCGACGGGCCGGCGGCGGCGGTGGGCAAGTTCGCGGCGGTGCTTGCCGCCGACTGATCACCAGCGGCGGACGCGGCCCGTATCGACGTGGACGAAGCCATCGCGCGGATAATAGCCGACGCCGCCACGGCCCAGCGCCAGCGCGGCGTTGCGCACCGTTTCCAGTCGCACGCCGGGCAGCGCGATATCGGTGGCCTTGCCCAGCATGTGCTGGCTCTTGGTGGCGACACCGCCACCGCCGCGCGCGCGCAGGGCGGCATTGGTGTGCGGCGATCGATAGCCTGAAATCAGGTCGAAGGATCGGTTGCCCGAAACGCCCAGCGAATCCCGAAGCGCGACCAGAAGGTCGAGCAAGCCGCGGTCCATCGCGGTCACGTCGCCGGTGCGCCAGTCGCGCAGGCCGTGGTCGATCTCGGCCAGGCCCTCGCGGTCGAAGCCGGTGGCGCCCCAATAGCGCGCGTCAATCTTCTCGTTGGTGTGGACGTTGCGGAAGGCGAGGCGGCGTTCGCCGATGCTCGCCATCGCGGTGCCCGGTATCGCGAGGGCGCCTGCGCCGATCGCCAATGCGCCGGCCAGCCACCCGCGCCGATCCATCATTACGCCGTCATGCTCGGCCAAAATGCTCCACCCGCTCTGACTTATGTCCCGAGCAGGATCATAGGCCGGAAAGGTTGACAGGAAATATCCCCTGGCGTGCCTTCGATCCCGGCGGAAACACGGCCCATCCTGTTTGGCGGCGCGTCTGTGCCGAAAATCACTGCGGCCACGGAACCAAATGGAAAGCGCGAATCCAGGCGAAAGCGCGAACCGAAGCATGGCGCGCGCCAAAAAGAAAGGGCGGCGCCTTCGCAGGCGCCGCCCCTCTTGTTCGTCGCCGAAGCGAAGAAGCTTACTTGAGTTCGACGGTCGCGCCGGCTTCCTCGAGCTGCTTCTTGAGCTTCTCGGCTTCGTCCTTGCCGATGCCTTCCTTGATCGCCTTCGGCGCGCCTTCGACGAGCGCCTTGGCTTCGGTCAGGCCCAGGCCGGTGATGGCGCGGACTTCCTTGATGACGTTGATCTTCTTGCCACCGTCGCCGGTGAGGACCACGTCGAATTCGGTCTTTTCTTCGGCGGCAGCGCCACCGGCGGCGCCACCGGCGGCCGGAGCGGCAACGGCAACGGCCGCAGCGGCCGAAACGCCCCACTTCTCTTCGAGGAGCTTCGAGAGCTCCGCGGCTTCGAGAACGGTCAGGGCCGAAAGGTCGTCAACAAGCTTCTGAAGGTCAGCCATTTAAAGTCTCCATGCGGGGCGGGTGGCCCCAGTCAGTGTCAGTGAAACGGTATCGAAAATCAGGCGTCGGCCTTGGCGGCATAAGCGCCAAGAACGCGAGCGACCTGGCCGCCGGGCGCCTGAAGCACCTGGGCGATCTTGGTCGCGGGCGCGCTGACGAGCCCGATGATCTTCGCGCGCAGTTCGTCCAGGGTCGCCCTCATCGCCGGAGCCTTCACCCCATCCACGTCGAGGACGGTGTCGCCCATCGCGCCGCCGACGATTTCCAACTTGTCGTTGGTCTTCGCGAATTCGACGACGACCTTGGCGGCCGCCACCGGATCGGCAGACGTGGAGAGCGCCGTCGGGCCCGTCAGCAGGTCGGTCAACGTGCTGTAGGGCGTGCCCTCGGCGGCAATGCGGGCGAGCGTATTCTTCGATACCCGATAGCTGGCGCCGGCTTCGCGCATCTTCACCCGCAGCGCAGTGGACTGCGCGACGGTGAGGCCGAGGTTGCGGGTCACGACGACCACACCGCTCTCGGTGAAGGTGCTCTTCAGTTCGGCGACCAGGTCGGCTTTCTGAGCTCGATCCATGCCTTACTCCTTAACTGCCCCGACGGAACATCCGCCGAGGCCCCCGCGCACCGGCATGCCGGAACGCAGGAGATTGAGCCGACGGACGGATACGCAGTCCGGCCGGCCAGTCCGAAGGGGAAGGGTAATCTGACGCCGGGCATGGAGCCCTTGGCAGACCCGGGGAGACAGCCGCGATGCGGCCGGCCCGGAAAACTCTATCCCCGCCTATGCAGTCAAACATTAAGGGCTGAAGCCCGGCTGCAGTCTCGGACGGTACAGCCCGCCAGACCGAGGTCCGGCGGGCGATGCGGGTGGGCCCTTAGCGCATGTTCGCGAAAAAGCCCAGCCCTAACCGCTCCCCCGAAGGGGAGGGGCAATTGCTTAGGCGGCGACGTCCGCGACGTCGACCTTGATGCCCGGGCCCATCGAGGAGCTCACGGCGATCTTCTTGACATACTTGCCCTTGGCGCCCGACGGCTTGGACTTGACCAGCGCGTCGAGGAGCGCGTCGAAGTTCGCGCGGAGATCTTCGGCCGGGAAGCTCGCCTTGCCGATGCCCGAGTGGATGATACCGGCCTTTTCGACGCGATATTCCACCTGGCCGCCCTTGGCCGCCTTCACGGCTTCGCCGACGTTCACGGTCACGGTGCCGAGCTTCGGGTTCGGCATCAGGCCCTTCGGGCCGAGCACCTTGCCGAGACGGCCGACGAGGCCCATCATGTCCGGGGTGGCGATGCAGCGATCGAAGTCGATGTTGCCGTTCTGGACGGCTTCGAGCAGGTCTTCCGCACCGACGACTTCGGCGCCGGCGGCCTTGGCTTCGTCAGCCTTGGCGCCACGGGCGAACACGCCGACGCGCACGTCCTTGCCGGTGCCCTTGGGCAGCGTGACGACGCCGCGGACCATCTGGTCGGCGTGGCGCGGATCGACGCCCAGGTTGACGGCGACTTCGATGGTCTCGTCGAATTTGGCGGTGGCGTTCTTCTTGGCGAGCGCGATGGCTTCGTCGACGCCGTAGAGCTTGGTCGCGTCAACCGCGTTGACGAGGGCCTTCTGCTTCTTGGTCAGCTTCTTCGGAGCGAACATGTCTTAACCCTCCACCACTTCGAGGCCCATCGCGCGGGCGGAGCCTTCGATGATGCGGGTGGCCGCTTCGATATCGTTGGCGTTCAGGTCCTTCATCTTCGTGTTCGCGATGTCGACCAGCTGCGAGCGCTTGATCTTGCCCGCGGAAACCTTGCCCGGCTCCTTCGAACCCGACTTCAGGTTGGCGGCCTTCTTGATCAGATAGGTCGCCGGCGGCATCTTCGTGACGAACGAGAACGAACGGTCGGCATAGACGGTGATGATCGTCGGCAGCGGCGTGCCTGGCTCTTCACCCTGCGTCTGCGCGTTGAACGCCTTGCAGAATTCCATGATGTTGACGCCGCGCTGACCGAGCGCGGGGCCGATCGGCGGGCTGGGGTTGGCCTTGCCGGCCGGCACCTGCAGCTTGATATAGCCAGTGATTTTCTTGGCCATGATTTCTCACTCTCTTCCAAGTTTAGCGGTTCATGCGGCGGCCGAAGCCGCCTCCCGCGGTCATGTTGGTCGCATCACGCAGCGGAAAGCCTGTTCCCGCGTGTCGCGATGCTTCCATTTTCCCGGATCGCTCCGGAAACTGGTGAATTACTTTGCGCGCTCGACCTGTTCGAAATCGAGCTCGACCGGCGTGGCGCGACCGAAGATCGACACCGACACCTTGACCTTGTTCTTTTCGAAATCGAGTTCCTCGACGACGCCGTTGAAGCTCGCGAAGGGGCCGTCCAGCACCTTGACGCTGTCGCCGATCTCGAAATCGACCTTGATCTTGGTCTTGGGCGCGGCGGCGGCGGCTTCCTCCTTGGTGCTGAGGATGCGCGCGGCTTCCGCCTCGCTGATGGCCTGCGGCTTGCCCGACGAACCGAGGAAGCCCGTCACCTTCGGCGTATTCTTCACCAGGTGATAGACGTCGTCGTTCATGCTGAGCTTCGCCAGCACATAGCCGGGGAAGAATTTGCGGTCGGAGGTGACCTTCTTGCCGCGGCGAACCTCGGTCACCTTTTCGGTCGGCACCTCGACCGCTTCGACGAGCTGCTCGAGGCCGAGGCGCGCGGCGTCCGCGAGGATCGCCTCCTTCACCTTGTTTTCGAAGCCCGAATAGGCGTGGATGATGTACCAGCGCGCCATGTGCCTTGCCTGTTCCCCGCTTAGTTGCCGGCTGCCAGGCCGATCAGGAACTTCACGACCGCGCCGAAGAACGAATCGACGCCGAAGAAGAAGATCGCCAGCAGCGACGTCATGATCGCGACGAGAATCCCGGTCGTGATCGTTTCGCGACGGCTCGGCCAGACGACCTTCTTGGTCTCCGCCTGAACCTGCCGGATGAATTCGCCGGGTGAAACCTTCGCCACCAGAACCTCGCAATTCCTTGTTCCGCCATGCCTGCCCGAATCGCCCCATAAGGAAATCGATCGCGCAGAAACAGCGACAACGAGGCCGTAGGCCGCTAACCGGTGCCCCCGGCGCAGCCCGGCCTCGTCAAGCCTTTCCGGACCCTTTTTCTGCCCTGCCGTGCGCCGCAAGGCGCGCGGAGGTGGCAGGAGTGGAGGGACTCGAACCCCCGGCCCTCGGTTTTGGAGACCGATGCTCTACCAACTGAGCTACACTCCTCCGGGGTCCGGAGAGGGGTGCGACATAGCGGCGCGTTCGGCGGAGCGCAAGCCATGATCGGCTTGATTCTGCGCTTGTGTCAGGCGCGGCGGCGAATGGCGCTGGCGATCAGCGCACGGGCGTCCTCGGCCGGCACCGGCGTACCCGACAGGAAGCCCTGGAGGTGCGTGCAGCCGAGATCACGGGCGACGCGCTGTTCGGCCGCCGTTTCGGCGCCCTCGGCCGTGGTATCCATGCCCAGCGTGGCGGTCAGCGCCACGATCGCGCGGATCAGGCCGAGCGCGTCGGGGTCGCGGCTGGCGGCGGCGACGATCAGGCTGCGATCGACCTTCACGGTGCTGAAGCGGCCCATGCGGATATGGCCGAGGGCGGAGGCGCAGGCGCCGAAATCGTCGAGCGAGATCCGCACCGAAAGCCCGCGCAGGCGATCGACGGCGGCGCTGATCGCCGCGCTGTCCTCGCGGAAGGAACGTTCGCCGACCTCCAGTTCAAGCCGCGAGGGCGGCAGGCCGGACTGGGCGAGGGCAGAGAGCACGATCGCCGGCAATTGCGGGTCGGTGATCTGTTCGCGGGCGAGGTTGACGAGCAGGCGCACGTCGTCCGGCCATCGGGACGCTTCCGCGCAGGCGGCGCGGATCACCCATTCGCCGATCTGGCCGAGCAGGCGGGCCTCGGCCGCGATGGGGATGAATTCGTCGGGCGGCACGTCGCCCAGTTCGGGGTGGCGCCAGCGCAGCAGTGCCTCGAACCCGGCGATTCGGTCGTCGCGGGCGTTCACCACGGGTTGATAGGTGAGGCGCAACTGGCCTTCGTCCAGCGCGTCGCGCAGCGCGCTTTCGATCGCGCGGCGCTTTTCGGCGCGGAGGAGCATATTGGTTTCGAACAGGCGATGGACCCCGCGCCCGTCTTCCTTGGCGCGATAGAGGGCAAGATCGGCATTGCGGGTCAGCATCTCGGCCGAGCGTCCGTCGCGCGGGCCGGTCGCGGTGCCGATGCTGGCGCCGACGCGGACGATCTGCCCGTCAATCTCGAACGGTGCCGAAAGCGCGGCGATGATCCTTTCGCCGAGCGCGCCGATCAGGCTCTTGTCCGCCGCATCGGCGATGACGACGGCGAACTCATCGCCGCCAAGGCGGCCGCAGGTGTCGCCCTTGGCCACCAGCCCGGACAGGCGTTGCGCGACGAGGCGGAGCAGCTTGTCGCCCACCGGATGGCCCAGCGTGTCGTTCACCGCCTTGAACCGATCGAGGTCGACCAGCATCAGCGCGCAATGGCCGCGATCGCGGAAGGCGCGGCCCATCGCCTTGCGCAGCGCCTCGTTGAACGCAGTACGGTTGGCAAGCCCGGTCAGCGCGTCGAAACGCGCCATGCGGTCGATCTTCTCGGCGGACCGGCGGGCTTCGGTGATGTCCGATCCCACGCCATGATAGCCGACGAACTGGCCGCGCCCGTCGACGCGGGGATTGCCCGACAGGCGCCACCAGCGCGTTTCGCCACGGATCAGCGCGGGCAGCTCGAAATCGATGAAGCGTTCGCGCGCGTTCATCCGTTCCAGCAGCCGGCGCAGTTCGGGCGCCTGGCCGGGTTCTTCCCAGCGTTCGCCGGCAAGCAACTGGAACAAAGGCATGCCGTCCAGCGCATCGGGCGTGCTGCCGGCGGCATCGGCCAAAGCCGGCGGTACGTCGCGCAGCCGCCGGGCGCTATCCGCCTGCCACAGCCAGTCGGCGCCATGATCTTCCGATTCGCGCAGCAACAGGCTCACCACCTCATGCTTTTCGGCCAATGCGATCTCGGCCCATTTGCGCAGCGCGAAGGCGCGGCCGCTGATCAGCCCGCCGATCGCCAGGCACAGGCCGTAGCCGACGGGCAGGGCGGCCAGGAAAAGCGATCCGGTCTTGGCCATCATCAGCGTCAGGCCGGACGCGCCGAGCGCGACGAAGGTCAGCATCGTCACCGGCACGGCCGATACCGTCACCGTCGCGCTGGCGATGACGGCGGTGGAAACGAGGCAGATGGCGAGCTGCTCGTCCAGCCCGGCGGTGCTGGAAAAGATGGTGGAGGGGACCGACCAGAGCAGCCCCAATATGATCGAACGGATGCTGACGCGGCGGATGACGGGTTGAGGCGCATCGATGGCGGTGCCCGCGCGGACGCGGGCGGCGAGGCGGGTCGTTTCGATCATCACGGCGACGATGGCCGCGAACCAGCCGAGCAATTGCCAGCGCGGGCTCGTGTCCCACAGCAGCACCAGCAGCGCCAGCGCGCTCATCACCTGGGTCAGGGCGATGACGCCGGTCATCCGGGCGAGTTCGGCCACCTGTGCCGCACGCACCAGTTCCCAGCCGGCGACATGACCGCCGAGCCCCAAGAGGGCGCGCCAGTCCGGGCTCTTGGCCGGGGAAGAGGAAGACCGCTGCCACATTGCGGCGACGATCAATAGTCGCAGGAGGTTAGCGTAAAGTAACCACCGCAGTAATCACAAGCAGAACGGGTGGCCGCGGCGGACATACCCGAAGGTTCGGGAAGTCGCCGCGGCCCCGTTTCAGGCAGCGAGGTCGTAAGGCTGGATCTCGCCGGAAAGATAGAGGTTGCGCGCCTTGGCCCGGCTCAGCTTGCCGGAGCTCGTGCGCGGCAGGGTGCGCGGCGGCACCAGTTCGACCACGCAGTGCATGCCGGTGATCGAGCGCACCTTTTCGCGGATCTGATCGCGCAGGCGGGTGCGTTCGGCCGGGTCCGACGTGCGGCACTGGACCAGCACCGCCGGTGTTTCCTCGCCACCCGGCGTGGTGATCGCGAACGCGGCGATGTCACCGGCCTTGAAGCCGGGAATCTGTTCCACCGCCCACTCGATATCCTGCGGCCAGTGGTTCTTGCCGTTGATGATGATCATGTCCTTGGCGCGGCCGACGATGTAGATATAGCCTTCGCTGATATATCCCATGTCGCCGGTATCCAGCCATCCATCGGCCATGCAGGCGGCGGTGGATTCGGGATCGCGGAAATAGCCGTCCATGATCGACGGGCCCTTGCACCAGACCTTGCCGATCGCGCGTTCCGGCAGCAGGCCGCCATCCTCGTCCCGGATCTCGACAAGCATGTCCTTCACCGGCTTGCCGCAGTTCACGATCGCGCGATAACGCTGCGGCCGGCCGATCGCGGCGTCGCCGCCCGAAAGCTGGGTTTCCTCGACCAGTTCGACGACGATGCCTTCGCCCGGCGGCATGATCGAAACCGCCAGCGTGGCTTCGGCCAGGCCATAGCTGGGCAGGAAGGCGGAGGCCTTGAACCCGGCTTCGGCAAAGGCGTCGACGAAGGATTGCATCACGTCCGGCCGGATCATGTCCGCGCCATTGCCGGCGATCCGCCAGCGCGACAGGTCGAACCGCTCCGAAGCCTTGGTCTGGCTGGACATGCGGCGCGCGCAGATGTCGTAGCCGAAGGTCGGCGAATAGCTGATCGACGTGCCCGGGTTCCGGCTGATCAGATCGAGCCAGGCGAGCGGGCGGCGGGCGAAATCCTCGGTCTTGAGGAAATCGACCGACACCTGATTAGCGACCGGCGACAGGAAGCAGCCGACCAGCCCCATGTCGTGATACCAGGGCAGCCAGGAAATGCAGCGATCCTGCGGCTCCAGCTCCATGCCATGCGAATGCGCCGACAGATTGTTGAGCAGGGCGGCATGGGTGACGGCAACACCGTGCGGGAAGCGCGTCGATCCGCTGGAATATTGCAGATAGGCGATGTCGTGCGGCGCTGCGTGCGGCAGCGTGGCGGGCTTCGCCTCGTGCCGGGCGAACTCCTCATAGCTCACGCCCTCGACATGGCAGGCAGCGGCGGCGGCGCCGGCCATCTCGCGCAGCTCTTCGGGGAAGAACAGCATCTTCGGGTCGGAACTGCCCAGCTGCACCTTCAGCTGGTCGATATAGCTTTCCTTGCCGCCGAAGCTGGTCGGCAGGGGCAGCGGCACCGGCCAGGCACCCGCATAGACCGCGCCGAAGAACAGGGCGGCGAATTCGGGGCCGGTTTCGGCGACGAGCGCGATGCGATCGGCCGTGCGCACGCCATGGGCGATCAGCCGAAAGGCAGCGGCGATCGCGTCTGATTTCAGCTCGGCATAGCTATAGGGGCGCTGCAGCGTGCCGCGCGCATCGTGGAAGTTGAAGCCGCGCTCGCCCCGGGCGGCATAATCCAGCGCATCGCCGAGCGTCGCGAACTCGGAAAAAATACGCGGAAGCTCGTCCTCGGTGGGCGTGGCGGTGACGTTGGCGGCCTGGTTGGCCGGCTTGGTACTCGTCGTGGCTGCGGTCCGGTTCAGCACCGACGGCGACTCCTTAGATTCTTGGCCGGACGGCGTCGTACCCATGGTCGATCGTCGTCCGCTATGGTTGATCCAGCCGCATCGGCGGCACATTTGCACACGGATTTGCCGATCGGGCGCGTTCTAAATCCGGCCTGACTGTGGCACAAACATGGCGCGTGGCACGATCGTCATCATATCGCAACCAAAAGCCGCTTGATCGCGAGGCGCTGGAACGACTCGCCATCGGCTATGTCGGCCGCTTCGCGACGACGCGGGCGAAGCTGTCCGCCTATCTGCGCCGCAAATTGCAGGAACGCGGCTGGGACGGGGCGGACGCGCCTCCGGTTGCCGCAATCGTCGAACGCTTCGCCGAGGCCCATTATGTCGACGATCGCGCCTTTGCCGATGCGCGGGCGGCATCCTTCACCCGCCGGGGCTATGGCCCGCGCCGACTCGCCGAACGCCTGCGTGCCGATGGAATCGACGAGGAGGATTCGGCCGCCGCACGCGAATTTGCCGAGGCCGGCGAATGGGATGCGGCCCTCGCTTTTGCGCGTCGGCGCCGAATCGGACCTTTCTCTGTGGTGCCGGTGGATCCCGATCGGCAGCGCAAGGCGCTCGCCGCGATGCTCCGCGCGGGGCATTCCATGGCCATAGCGCAGCGAATTCTGCGGGCTACGGCCGATGATGTCCCGGATGGGATCAGTTTGTGAAAAGACTATATTTCCGCCTTCGTTTCGGGAAAGCCCCGTGCTAGCGTCCCCTGATGCTTGCCGGGGGGGTGGGCCCATGAAGTTAGAAAGTCAGGTGGCATCGACCTTGGATAATTCGCCCTTTGAGGAACTGGGGTCCGGCAACGGCCTCGCTGGTCCTGCTGGGGACGAAGGGTTCGAGGTCAGTGGCATCATAAAGTGGTTTGATGCGACGCGGGGGTTCGGCTTCCTGATCGGCGACGAAGGCACGGGGGATATTCTCGTGCATTTTTCGGTGCTCAAGGAACATGATCGTCGCACGTTGCCGGAAGGCACGCGGGCGAAGGTTGTCGCCGTCCGTCGCGAACGGGGTCTGCAGGCGCGCGCTGTGGTCGAAATCGACCTGAGCACCGCAACCGGCCCCGATGCCGATGTGATCGCGCGGCGCAATGCCGATCGCGTGAATCCGAGCGAACTGGTTGAAGGCGCCGGCGAATTTGAGCCGGTGATCGTCAAATGGTTCAACCGGCTGAAGGGATATGGATTCGTCGTCCGGCCGAACGATGCCGAAGATATCTTCGTGCATATGGAGGTTGTCCGGCGGGCCGGTCTCGCGGACCTTGAGCCCGAACAAAGCCTGATGGCGCGCGTCGCCGCCGGGCGGAAGTGGCCATTGGCCGTCGTCGTCCAGACCGGAAACTCCTAGGGCGTCGCGCGTCTTTTTGTGGCGCGCAACGTACGGGACTATCCGGTTCCGCCTGTCACAAGGGAAAATCGCCGGCGCGGGCTGTCGTCGGCGATTTCGTTATGCGTGGAACCGCGATATGGGCGGATGATGATCTCGCGTTCTTTTTCCGCGCTTGCCGCGCTTCTGGTCATGGCCACGCCGCTGGCCGGCTGCGCCGCCGCTGCCGATGCGCCGCCGGCGGTTCGCACCGATGGCCTTGTCGAACTGTCGGTTGCCACGGCGAGCGGGCAGCGCCGTTTCCTGGTGGAAATGGCGCGCACGCCGTCCGAACAGGCGCGCGGGCTGATGTTCCGGACGGAACTTGCCGCCGATCGCGGCATGCTCTTTCCTTATGATCCGCCGCAACCGGCATCCTTCTGGATGAAGAACACGCTGATCCCGCTCGACATGATCTTCGTGCGGCCGGACGGCACGATCGCGCGCATCGCCGAAAATACGGTGCCCGAGTCGCTCGAACCGGTCAGCTCGGGCGAACCGGTCAGCGCCGTGTTCGAAATCGCGGGCGGCAACGCCGCCGCGCAGGGGATTGCCGTTGGCGACAAGGTGATCTGGCACGATCCGCAGGCCCGCACGGGCCGCTGAGACATGGTGACGCGGCTTTGCCGTTGCACCCAACCCTTCACAAAGGCTAAGCGCAGCCCATGGGCCTGTTGAAAAGCATCTTCACCTGGTGGGACGGAGCCACCATCGGCACTTCGCTCTGGAGCCGTCGCAACGGCGTCAAGGTGGGCGAGGACGGACTCGGCAACGTCTATTTCGAAACGAAGAGCGGCCAGACGCCGCGTCGTCGCTGGGTCATCTATAATGGCGCCAACGATGCCAGCCGGGTTCCGGCGGAATGGCATGGCTGGTTGCACCAGACGATCGAGGACGCGCCGGACAAGGCCTTGCTGCCGCCGCGCGCGTGGCAGAAGCCGTCGGCGGTCAACCCGACCGGAACGGCCGATGCCTATCGTCCCGCCGGTGCGCTGGAAAAGGGTGGCCGCCGTGCCGCCGCGACCGGCGATTACGAGGCGTGGAGCCCGAACTGAGCGATGAAAACGCTGCTGCGTGAAAATGTCGGCGAAGCGCTGGTCGGCCTTGTGGTCGTCGCGCTGGCTGCCTGGTTCGTGCTGTTCGCCTGGAACCGCACGGGCGGTGGCGCCCGCGCCGGCGCAACGCGCGTGGTGGCGATGTTCCCCAACGCGGCGGGCGTGGATGTCGGCACCGATGTCCGCGTGGCCGGGCTCAAGGTCGGCACGGTCGCCGAACAGCATCTCGATTCCCAGACCTATCAGGTCGCCGTCACGCTGGCGATCGATCCGGCGGTGAAGGTTCCGAACGACAGCAGCGCCGCGATCACCTCGGAAGGGCTGCTCGGCGGCACCTTCATCGCCTTGCTGCCCGGCGGTTCGGAAACGCCGCTCAAGACGGGTGACACCATCATCGACACGCAGGGCGCGACCGATCTGATGGGCATGATCGGCCAGTTCGTGAACGGCACCGGCAAGAGCGAAGATCTGCCGCCGAACGGCGAAGCCGCGCCGGGGGCCGCGCAGCCGTGAAGCGCGCACTCGCGGCGACGGCGCTGGCCGCGCTGCTGGGGGTCGGTGCCTGGCAGGCGGCCGAGGCGCTTCAGAACGAAGCCGCGCCGCCGCAGCCCGTGGAGGATGTGGCTGAGCCTGCCGAACAGCCCGCGCAAGAATCATCCGCGCAGCCGCGCTCGCGTGGGGAAGCGCGTCGGGCGGAACCGGGCGTTCGCGCCGCGACGCCGATGGCCGAACGCGTGGCCGTCATCGGCCTGCTCAACAAGCGCAACGGCATTTCCCGCGATATCGAGATGAAGCCGGGGCAGGCGGTGCGTTCGGGCGATGTCATCATCCGCCTGCGCGCGTGCGAGACGACCGCGCCGTGGGAGCCGCAGCAATTGACCGGCGCCTTCGTGCAGACCGATGTGCGCGGCCGCGACAATAAGTGGCGCCGCGTCTTCTCAGGCTGGCTCTACAAGGAGTCGCCGTCGCTCAACATGGTCCAGCACCCGATTTACGATGTCTGGCCCAAGAGCTGCACGATGCGCCATCCCGAAACCGGGCCGGACACCGTCTCGGCGGGGTCGGGGGGCAACCGGTCGAGCGCGAAGAAATCGGGCAAGCCTGCCGCCGCCGAGGATGCGGCGCCGGCGGCCGCGCCCGCCACCGGCCCGGCGGCACCCAGCGCCGCATCCAGCAACGACACATAATCGTCCCGGCTGATCTCGATCGCGCCCAGCGAGGCGAGATGATCGGTGATGAACTGGCAGTCGAGCAGCACGAAATTGCCGACCCGCAGGCGCGCAACCAGCCAGGCCAGCGCCACCTTCGATGCGTCGCTTTCGCGGCTGAACATGCTTTCGCCGAAAAAGGCGCCGCCCAGCGTCACGCCATAAAGGCCGCCGACCAGTTCGTCGCCCAGCCAGCATTCGATCGAATGGGCATGGCCGCGGGCGTGCAGATCACCATAAGCGCCCTCGATCTGCGGGTTGATCCAGGTGTCGGGGCGGTCCGGGCTCGGCTCCGCGCAGAGCGAGACGACGCGGCCGAAGGCCTGATTGGCGGTCACGCGGAAGCGATCCGAACGGACGCGCTTGGCCAGCGAATGCGACAGGCGGAAACCGTCCAGCGGCAGCACCCCGCGCCTTTTGGGTTCGACCCAGAAGATCTCGCGCGCCGCGCGGCTGTCCGCCATCGGGAATACGCCGACGGAATATGCTCGAAGCAGCAAGTCGGGGTCGAGGCGAGACATCCGAAAGCGATGCTACATCAACCACGCAGCGCTTGCGAGAGGAAGCATCAACGGCTGGCGAGCCGATGTTCGATGCCGCGCCAAAGATTTGCGCAGGCTTCGGCGCCGGGTGATCGGGGGGCGAAGGCGCCCACCGGCTCGCGTCGCGCGGTCATCGCCTCGATCGCGCTCGCCATCGGCACCACCGGCCAGTCGGGCTGCTCGGCAAGCGCGGCGAGATGCAGCGCGCGGCGCCGGTCCACCATGGTGAAGACGGGCAGGATCGGCGGATGCCGCCCATGTTCGCGGGCGAGATGGGCGACCACTTCGTCGAAGGCGCGCCGCGACAAAGGGGAGGGGATCAGCGGCACGAGGATCAGCGAGGCGGCGCGCATCGCCTGATCGGCGGTTTCGGTCAGGCCCGGCGGGCAATCGAGCAGGATGCGATCATGCGCGCGCGCCAGCCCGTCGATCAGCTTGGCCATCCGCTTCTTCTTGCCGAGCCCGAAGAAGAAGCGGTCGAGCCCGCGCAGCGACATGTCGGCGGGCAGCAGCCGCAGTCGCTCGATCCGTGTCGCCACCTCCAGCTTGTCGGGCGCGACATCCTTGGCGAACACCGCCTGCGCGTCGCCATGCACCTTGCCGTTGCCGAGCAGATAGGTCGATGCGGCCTGCGGATCGAGATCCCACAGCAGGGTCCGCCGCGCCGACAGCATGGCCGAACACCAGGCGAGGTTCACCGCCAGCGTCGTCTTACCGACGCCGCCCTTCAGGCTGTAGACTGCGATCGTTGCCATGCCGTCAGCCAAGCTCCCGATCGATGCCGAGAAATCGCGCGGTCGATCCGGAGGCAATAGTCCCGAGATCGCGGGGCATGGTCAAGGCTGGGGGAAGCGCGTGGCGCGTGCGGCCGGCTGGCGGGCAGGGGACGGATAGGGGGCGGGCCAGCGGGCGCCGCCCCCATTTCCGGCGTCAGAGGATTTCCAGGACCTTGTCCTGCGGGCGGCACAGGCGGACGCCCTTGTCGGTTTCGACCAGCGGCCGTTCGATCAGGATCGGATCGGCCACCATCGCGTCGAGCACGGCATCGTCGTTCGCGTCGGCCGCGATCAGCGCCTTGGCGGCGTCTTCCTTGGTGCGCAGCCCGTCGCGCGGGCGGATGCCGGCCGTCTGGTAGAGATCGGCCAGCTTCGCCCGCGTCGGCGGCGTCTTGAGATATTCGACGACGGTGACGTCGGCGCCATGCTCCTCAAGGATCGCCAGCGTCTTGCGCGATGTGCCGCACTTGGGGTTGTGCCAGATCGTTGCCTTCACTGCGCATCATCCTGTTCGGCGAGCCACTGTTCCAGCCACTTGATCGTGTAATCGCCCTTCTGGAAGTCGGGCACGTCGAGCAGCGCCTGGTGCAGCGGGATCGTGGTCGTCACGCCTTCGATCACGAACTCCTCCAGCGCGCGGCGCAGGCGGCGCAGCGCGCCTTCGCGCGTGGTGCCATAGACGATCAGCTTGGCGATCATGCTGTCGTAATAAGGCGGGATGCGATAGCCGGCATACAGGCCGCTATCGACGCGCACATTCATGCCGCCCGGCGCGTGGAACTGCTTCACCAGCCCCGGCGACGGGGTGAAGGTGCGCGGGTTTTCCGCATTGATGCGGCATTCGATGGCATGGCCACGGAAATGCACGTCTTCCTGACGCAGCGTCAGGCCGTGGCCGTCGGCGATGCGGATCTGTTCACGCACGAGATCGAGCCCGGTGATCGCTTCCGTCACCGGATGTTCCACCTGCAGGCGGGTGTTCATCTCGATGAAGTAGAATTCGCCATTCTCGTACAGGAACTCGATCGTGCCGGCGCCGCGATAGCCCATGTCGGCCATCGCCTTCGCGCAGATACCGCCCATCTTTTCGCGCTGTTCGGCGGAAATGACGGGCGAGGGCGCTTCCTCGAGCACCTTCTGGTGGCGGCGCTGGAGCGAGCAGTCGCGCTCGCCCAGATGGATGGCATTGCCATTGCCGTCGCCGAAGATCTGGAACTCGATATGGCGCGGATCGCCGAGATATTTTTCCATGTAGACGGTGGCGTCGCCGAAGGCGGCCTTCGCCTCCGAACCGGCCTGCGCCATCAGGGTTTCGAGCTGATCTTCGCCCGACACCACCTTCATGCCGCGCCCGCCGCCGCCGGAAGCGGCCTTGATGATCACGGGATAGCCGATCGCGGCGGCCACGCGCTTGGCCTCGTCGAGCGATGTCAGCGGGCCGTCCGATCCCGGCACCAGCGGCAGGCCGAGCTTGGCGGCCGTCGCCTTCGCCTCGATCTTGTCGCCCATCGTGCGGATATGTTCGGGCTTCGGCCCGATCCAGATGATGTTGTGGCTTTCCACGATCTCGGCGAAGCGGGCATTTTCCGAAAGGAAGCCGTAGCCCGGATGGATCGCGTCCGCGCCCGAAATCTCCGCCGCGGCGATGATGTTCGGGATGTTGAGATAGCTTTCGCCGGCCGGCGGCGGGCCGATGCAGACCGCCTGGTCGGCCAGCCGCACATGCATCGCGTCCGCGTCGGCGGTGGAATGCACCGCGACGGTCTGGATGCCCATCTCATGACAGGCGCGATGGATGCGCAGCGCGATTTCGCCGCGATTGGCGATGAGGACCTTGTGGATCGCCATCGCGCGTTACTCGACGATCAGCAGCGGCTGATCGAATTCCACCGGCTGGCCGTTTTCGACCAGCACCTGCTTGACGGTGCCGCCGCGCGGCGCGGTGATCGGGTTCATCACCTTCATCGCCTCGACGATCAGCAGCGTCTGGCCGGCGGAAATCTTGTCGCCCGCGCTGACGAAGGGCGCGGCGCCCGGCTCGGCGGCCAGATAGGCGGTGCCCACCATCGGCGATTTCACGGCGCCGGGGTGGTCGGCGGGGGCAGCCTCGGCGGCCGGCGCGGCAGCGGCCACCGGGGCGGCGGCGACGGGCGCGGGCGCTGCGGCATAGGCCACGGGCGCAGCCACCGGGGCGGCCTTGCGCACCACGCGGACGCGGCGCTCGCCGTCCTCGACCTCGATCTCGGTCAGCTTGGTGGCATCCAGCAGCTCGGCCAGCTGCTTCACCAGATCGACGTCCACCCGGATCGGGCCTTCATGCTTGTCGGTCATTCGGTCTGACCCTTCTCTAGCTTGTCTTGTTTGAATGTTGCGCGCGCTACTGTCAGAGCTTGGCCGCCGCGTCCAGCGCGAGCATATAGGAAAGCGCGCCGAAACCGGCCACCGTTCCCTTCGCCGCCATGCCGACAAAGCTCTTGTGACGGAAGCTTTCGCGCGCATGCGGATTGGAAAGATGCACCTCGATCACTGGCACCGTGATCGATTTGATCGCGTCATGCAGCGCCACCGACGTGTGGGTATAACCGCCGGGATTCAGGATAACCGCCTTTGCCGGCAGGGCATTTGCCTCATGCAGCCAATCGATCAGATGGCCTTCATGGTTGGATTGGCGCATGTCGATCGTCAGGTCGAGCTCGCGGGCGCGGTCCTCCAGCCGGTCGGCAATATCGTCCAGCGTGTCGGATCCGTAGATTTCCGGCTCGCGCAGGCCCAGCAGGTTCAGGTTCGGGCCGTTGAGCACGAAAATGGTGTCGGCCATGCAATATCCCCCTGTGATGGCGAACCCCTATAGGGGGATGGGATCATGCCGGAAAGAGTCTGCTGTCCCAGGGCCAGCGTGCCTGCCTCGTCACCTGCGCGCCTGCCGCATCCGGGTGTAGCGGATTGAGCAGCCAGTTGAAACCGCCCGGCGCGATGATCGATGGCGCGCGCAACAGCGCGGTGCGCCGTTCGGCCAGCCAGGCGCTGCCCCAGGCAGCGCTTTCGGCCGGCGTGTCGAGCAGGGCGGCCGGTGCCTCCTCCACCGCTATATCGTCCGGCACCGCGATTTCGAGCAGCTGGAAAGGCGGCGGGATCATGCGGACTTCCAGATGCACCAGCACCTCCAGCATGGCGAGCGCGCTCGAATCGGCCATATAGACGATGGGGCGGCCGCGCTCGTTCCAGCGCCCGGCGGCCACCATCCCGCCCATGCCGTCCAGCACCGCATATTCCGAAATGCGCCAGAACAGCATCCGGTGTTCAGCCAAGCATGCCGTGGCGCGCCTGAAGCAGCAGATTTTCCACCAGCTGCGCGCCGGCATGGGTGCGCAGCAGGTCCAACGGGCTCATGCCTTCGAACCGGGCCTTGGGCGCGCGCAGCCATTCCATCGCGGTCGCGCGGCCGCCCAATATGTCGGCGGCCAGTTCCAGCACTTCGGCGAACCGGGCGAAGCGATCGCTTTCCTCCGGCGTCAGCGCCTCATCGTCGGCCAGCCGCCGTTCCAGCGTGCGGCGTTTGGCGACGATCCGGGCGATATCGGCCAGCGTGATCGCCGGGTCGGCCACCAGATCGCGCACCGCCTTGGCGGGCAGGCCGCTTTCCACCACGCGTGCGCGATCGAGCGGCGGCGCGTGCAGGAAGCGATCGAGGGAGAAGGCGGTTGCCATTTGGCGTATATATATGCGTCAAATGGTGCGTGGACAAGCCGGCGACAACGCCTAGATGGGGGGGCGGACGAAGGAGACACCGCAGATGAGCCATGCCGACGGGACCATTCAGCTACGCGTGAACGGCGAACATCGTCGCGTGCCCGTGGGGTTGACGCTGGCGGCGCTGGCTGGCGAACTCGGGCTCGATGCCGCCAAGGTCGCGGTCGAACGCAATCTGGAAGTTGTGCCGCGCTCGACGCTCGATCAGGTGGTCGTCGAAGATGGCGACGAGCTGGAAATCGTGCATTTCGTGGGCGGCGGTGATCATGCCGCCGGGCAGGATGATAGCTGGACGGTCGCTGGCCGCACCTTCCGGTCGCGGCTGATCGTCGGCACCGGCAAATATAAGGATTTCGCGCAGAACGCCGCCGCGGTGGAGGCATCGGGCGCGGAAATCGTCACCGTCGCGGTGCGTCGCGTCAATATCGCCGATCCCAAGGCGCCGATGCTCACCGATTTCATCGATCCTAAGAAGATCACCTATCTGCCCAACACCGCCGGCTGCTTCACGGCGGACGATGCGATCCGCACGCTGCGCCTTGCGCGTGAGGCGGGGGGCTGGAACCTCGTCAAGCTCGAGGTGCTGGGCGAGGCGAAGACGCTCTATCCCGACATGCGCGAAACGCTGCGCGCGACCGAGATATTGGCCAAGGAAGGCTTCGAGCCGATGGTCTATTGCGTCGATGATCCGATCGCGGCGAAGCAGCTGGAAGACGCCGGCGCCGTGGCGATCATGCCGCTGGGCGCGCCGATCGGATCGGGCCTCGGCATCCAGAATCGCGTCACCATCCGGCTGATCGTCGAAGGCGCCAAGGTGCCGGTGCTGGTCGATGCCGGCGTCGGCACCGCGTCGGACGCGGCCGTGGCGATGGAACTCGGCTGCGATGGCGTGCTGATGAACACCGCCATTGCCGAGGCGAAGGATCCGATCCTGATGGCGCGGGCGATGAAGGCCGCGGTGGAAGCCGGGCGCATGGCCTATCGTTCGGGCCGCATGGGCCGGCGCATGTATGCCGATCCCTCCAGCCCGCTGGCCGGCCTGATCTGACGGCCTGGGCCTGTCCTACAGGCGGCGCGCGATGATAGGGAAGGGCCCGCTCGTCGGGCTCTTTCTCATCATGCGACGCTGCATGCGGGGGCGGGTTGAGGAATGCGCAGGCAAGCCTCAACTTCCTCAACTTATCTGGTGCGTCGCCGTCGCCTCATAAGCGCGTCGCGTGGCGTTGGCGGCGTCATGGGCCAGCCGGATCGGCAGCGGCAGGCGGCGCCCTTCGCTCAGCCGCATCACCCAGTCGATCGCCGTGTCGAGCGCGATGCGATGGCCGATGCTGACATAGATGGGGGCCGCGCGCGGCCGGGTGCGCAGCGCCATCGCGACCAATTCGCCACGGTCGATCACCGGCGCCCGATCGCCGGCAGCGGGGCCGATCGCGCCCTCCACGACCCCGCATAGCAGCGATTTCGCGCAGCCGATGGTCGGCACGTCGAGCATCACGCCCAGCTGGCAGGCCACCCCCGCCCGGCGCGGATGGGCGCGGCCCTGGCCATCCACCAGGATCAGCCCGGGCTTGTCCGCCATCGCGTCCCACGCCGCCGCCAGCACCGGCGCCTCGCGGAACCCCAGATAGCCCGGCACATAAGGAAAGGCCGGAATCGCGGTCAGCGTGCCCGCCGCGCCGTCCACCGGGGCGATCGCGGCATGGACGGGGCCGCGCGTGTCGCGCCATTTCATCGAAACGTCCGCGCCCGCCACGCGGGGCGACGGGCCGATCCGGTTGGCGGTTTCGACCCGCGCGGCGATCAGGCGCTGCACCGCCGTTGCCTCCTTCAGCGACGTCACTTCCAGCCACTCGCGACTCACCGGCGCGCTCCTCGATGATTCGGGTTCAGAATGAAGGGACCGGTTCGGCCCGATTTTGGGGCGGACTCTGCCCAAGATTCGAGCACAATCTTGCCCTTTGCCGCTTCTTGCGGCAGCGCAGCGAAAGTCACAGCCGGATTCGCGACGCATTCTTGCGCCGCACCATTTGGCACGCTTATTGAAGAACGCGGGTCAGCGTTCGAGCGGGAGGGAGCGCACATGAAGAAAATCGAAGCGATCATCAAACCGTTCAAGCTCGACGAGGTGAAGGAGGCGCTGCACGAGGTTGGCGTGTCCGGAATCACCGTCACCGAGGCCAAGGGTTTCGGCCGGCAGAAGGGGCATACCGAACTTTACCGGGGTGCCGAATATGTCGTCGATTTTCTGCCCAAGGTGAAGCTTGAGGTGGTGGTTGACGATGACCTCGCCGAACGCGTGGTGGAAGCCATCGCCGCGGCCGCCCAGACGGGCCGGATCGGCGACGGCAAGATCTTCGTGATCCCGGTGGAGAGCGCGCTGCGCATCCGGACCGGGGAGAAGGGCGTCGACGCGATCTGATCGCAGCGCGCCAATGGCCTTGCGGGTAGGCATCACCCGCAGAACTCATGGGAATTCAATCGGAAGGCGAAGTGACATGGCCAATAAGGCTTCTGACGTTCTGAAAATGATCAAGGACAAGGAGATCGAATGGGTCGACCTCCGCTTCACCGATCCCAAGGGCAAGTGGCAGCACCTCACGATGTGCGCCGGCGTCATCGGTGACGATGAACTGACCGACGGCTTCATGTTCGACGGTTCGTCGATCGAAGGCTGGAAGGCGATCAACGAATCCGACATGGTCCTGAAGCCGGATCTGGACGCGGTGTGGTTCGATCCGTTCTCGGCCACCCCGATGCTGATCCTGGTCTGCGACGTCGTCGAACCGTCGACCGGCGAACTCTATGCCCGCGATCCGCGCTCGACCGCGAAGCGCGCCGAAGCGTTCCTCAAGTCCACCGGCATCGGCGACACCGTCTATGTCGGCCCGGAAGCCGAATTCTTCATGTTCGACGACGTGCGGTTCGAGAACACCTATTCGTCGAGCTACTACAAGATCGACGACATCGAACTGCCCGGCAACACCAGCCGCGAATATGACGGCGGCAATCTCGGTCACCGTCCGCGCGCCAAGGGCGGCTATTTCCCGGTCGCGCCGGTCGACTCGGCCGTCGACATCCGTGGCGAGATGGTTTCGACCATGCTCGAAATGGGCCTGCCCTGCGACAAGCACCACCATGAAGTGGCCGCTGCCCAGCACGAACTCGGCCTGACCTTCGGCACGCTGGTCCAGACCGCCGATCGCATGCAGATCTACAAGTATGTCGTCCACATGGTCGCCCAGGCCTATGGCAAGACGGCGACCTTCATGCCGAAGCCGATCAAGGAAGATAACGGCTCGGGCATGCACACCCACTTCTCGATCTGGAACGGCAAGGAGCCGCTGTTCGCGGGCAATGGCTATGCCGGCCTCAGCGACATGTGCCTTTATTTCATCGGCGGCGTCATCAAGCACGCCAAGGCGCTGAACGCCTTCACCAACCCGACCACCAACAGCTACAAGCGCCTGGTGCCGGGTTACGAAGCTCCGGTGCTGCTGGCCTATTCGGCGCGCAACCGTTCGGCTTCGTGCCGCATTCCGTATGGCACGGGTGCCAAGGCCAAGCGCGTCGAGTTCCGCTTCCCGGATGCGATGGCGAACCCGTATCTCTGCTATGCGGCGATCCTGATGGCCGGCCTCGACGGCATCGAGAACAAGATCCATCCGGGCGAGGCGATGGACAAGAATCTCTATGATCTGCCGCCGGAAGAGCTGAAGGAAGTGCCCACCGTGTGCGCGTCGCTCCGCGAAGCGCTCGAATCGCTCGAGAAGGACAACAGCTTCCTGCTCAAGGGCAACGTGTTCAGCGAGGATCAGATCGCTGCATATGTCGAGCTCAAGTGGGCCGAAGTGTATCGCTGGGAAATGACGCCCAGCCCGGTCGAATACGACATGTACTATTCGGCCTGATCGCCCAGTCGATCATGGACAAGAAGGGGGTTCCGGGGCACTGCTCCGGAACCTCTTTTCATTGGGGCGGTCTCCACGCCGACGGCGCCGGAACATCCGCCCTATGATTTTGTTACAACGCGATTTTTGAGGTGGCAGACGAATCCGTCTGCGTCGGAATCGCTCTGGGGCCAAGCGGCATGGGATTGTTCGACAGACTGTTCGGCAAGAAGGCGACGCGTATCGAGGCATCGCCGCCACCTGCCGCCGCGCCGCAGCCGCAGCCGCAGGCGGCCCAGCCCGCACCGCAACCTGCGCCGCCGCCGGCTGCGCCAAGCCCGCAGGACGCCGCGCGCGAGGCCGAAGGCGTCCGCATGATGACCGAGCTGCTGGACGAGGTGGTCCGCAACGTCGCGACCGCGCTGGCCGCGCGCGGGCAGGTTGGCGGTGCGAACTTCGTCTATGTCATCGCCGCCGTCGCCGGGCAGATGGCGCAGGCCGGCGCCATCCGCGCCCGCGCCAGGGCGGGCGAGCCGCTGGAAGCGCCGCATGTCGCGGCCGTCGAAACCGCCAGTGGCCGCACCTATCTGTTCGGCGATGCCATCGGCGCGGCGCTGATCGGCGTGGCGAACGATCCCGGCGTGCTGTGGCAATCGGCCGGCACGGCTGGCCTGCCCTTCGATCAGGAGGTGATCAACGAGCTGTTCCGCCATGCGGCCGCGACGGTCGGCAGCGATGATTTCGGCCGGCCGCGCGGCGAGACGGCGGTGTCGCCCGATCTGAATATCGATCAGGCGGTGCTCCACATCCAGACCGTGGTGCCCAGTTTCACCAAACGCGGCATCGGCCAGGATATCTGGCCGCGCATGACCGCGCTTGCCACCCGCCACGCGCTGCTGGCCGCCGCGCGGGACGGCGACATGGCGGTGCTGGGCCAGATCGCGCTCGACGCGGCGATCGCCGGGGCGCGTGTCCAGTTCGAGGATGTGGCCGCGCGCAAATAGCCCCGTTTCGGTTGCGCATTCCGGCAAGCGCTTCCGCCCGCATGACGCGAGCCTCGCCACCCGCGAGGTGGCGCCATAGGATCGTCGCCAACATTTTGGAGAGGACGAACCATGGCGAATGACGCGCGCTACGACTATTCCGGCGCGAAGGTTTTGGTGACGGGCGGCACCAGCGGGATCGGCGCGGCCATCGCGGCGGGATATCGCGCCGCTGGTGCGGACGTGACGATCACCGGCACGCGGGCGAATGCCGGCGATTATGACGGCGATCTCGCCGGCTACCGCTATCTGCAGCTCGATGTCGAGGATGCGGCCAATGTCGGTGCCGTCGCGGCAGCGGCCAGCGCCAATGGGCTCGACATCCTGATCAACAATGCCGGTTTCGCGCTGCCGTCGCTGGGGCTGGACGAATATGAGCCCGACATTTTCGCCCGCGCGGTCAACATGCACCTGACGGCGGCCTATCGCATGGCCAAGGGGTGTTCGGATGCGCTGTCGCAAAGCAAGCTGGCGGGTGGCGGCGCCGTCGTCGGCATCGCTTCGATGAGCTCCTATTTCGGCATCGGTATCGTGCCGGGCTATGGCGCGGCCAAGACCGGCATCATCGGGCTGACCCGCGTGCTGGCGGTGGAATGGGGCAAGCGCAACATCCGCGTCAACGCGGTGGCGGCGGGGCTTACGGAAAGCCGCATGACGGCCAGCACCTTCGCCAACCCGGCCTGGTCCGAACCGACGCTGCAGCGCACGCCGGCAGGGCGGCTCGGCAAGCCTGCCGACATTGCCGGCGCCGTGTTGTTCCTGACGAGCGCGGGGGCTTCGTGGATCACCGGCCAGACGTTGCCGGTCGATGGGGGCTATACCGTCGCCGGCTGATGCCGAACGAAAAGGAGCGGCCGATCAGGTCGGCCGCTCCATATTCCTGCTATGTCGCGATTTTTTGGGCAGCCGCCGGATTGAAGAGCGCTGCAATCGCGCCCGCCCTTCAGGCGTAGGGCGGTGCGTGAAGCCCGGTCGGGCTCTGGGTGAAGATCTCGCACCCGTCCTCGGTGATGCCGATCGAATGTTCGAACTGGGCGGAAAGCGAACGATCGCGCGTCACCGCCGTCCAGCCATCATCCAACACCTTCACGTCGGGGCGGCCGATATTGATCATCGGTTCGATGGTGAAGAACATGCCGGGCCGCAGCTCGGGGCCGGTGCCCGGGCGGCCGGCATGGACGACTTCCGGCGCATCGTGGAACACGCGGCCAAGGCCGTGGCCGCAGAAATCGCGGACGACGCCGTAGCGGTGCTTTTCGGCGTGGCTCTGGATCGCATGCGCGATATCGCCCAGCCGGTTGCCGGGCTTGGCCTGCGCGATGCCGAGCATCAGCGATTCATAGGTGACTTCGACCAGCCGGCGCGCCTTGATCGGCACATTGCCGACCAGGAACATGCGGCTGGTATCGCCATGCCAGCCGTCGAGCAGCGGGGTCACGTCGATATTGACGATATCGCCGTCCTTCAGCGTCTTGGGGCCGGGGATGCCGTGGCAGACGACATGGTTGATGCTGATGCAGCAGCTGTGCGTGTAACCGCGATAGCCGAGCGTCGCAGGCACGCCGCCGCCATCGAGCGTCATCTTGCGGACGATATCGTCGATTTCGCCAGTGGTGACGCCAGGGCGGACATGGGGGACAAGCGCGTCGAGAATTTCGGCCGCCAGCCGGCCGGCCTTGCGCATCCCTTCGAAACCGTCGGGACCATAAAGTTTGATCGCGCCGTTGCGCGTGACGGTATCGCCGTCCTTGACGTTCACATAGCTGTCCATGACGGCCATATAGCAAGCCAAGGCCGCTTTTGCGAGGCGCGAGCCGGAAAGCATTTCCCCCGCAGGCCGCACTTGTTCTATGGCCGTGGCGATGAGCGAAGACCGCATCTGGACAGCCGCCCTGATCGTCATTGGCGACGAGATACTTTCCGGTCGCACGCAGGACCGGAATATCGAACAGGTCGCCCTGTGGCTGAACCTGCAGGGGATCCGGCTGGCCGAGGTGCGGGTGATCGCGGACCGGCAGGAGGCGATCGTCGCGTCGGTCAACGAACTGCGCGCGCGCAACGATTATCTGTTCACCACCGGCGGCATCGGCCCCACGCATGACGACATCACGGTGGACGCCATCGCCGCCGCGCTGGGCCGCGACGTGGTGGTCCATCCCAAGGCGCGCGCGGTGCTCGAATCCTATTATGCCACGCGCGGCGGGCTGACCGAGGCGCGGCTGCGGATGGCGCGGGTGCCGGACGGTGCCGAACTGATCGAAAATCGCATGTCGGGCGCGCCCGGCATCCGCATCGGCAACATCATCATCATGGCCGGCGTGCCGCATATCGCAGCCCTGATGATGGAAGCGCTGTCGGGCCAGCTGGAAGGCGGCCGGCCGCTGATTTCGGCGACGATCGGCTGCTGGGTGGCGGAAAGCGAGATCGCCGACATCCTGCGCGAAACCGAGGCCGCGCACGAAGGCTGCCAGATCGGCAGCTATCCCTTCTTTCGCGAAGGCACGGTGGGCGCCAATTTCGTCATCCGATCGACCGATCAGGCGCGGCTCGACGGCTGCACCGACGATCTTGCCGCGCGGCTCGCTGCGGCCGGGCGCGAAGTGTTTCGCGGCGGCATTTAAGGGCGCATGGCCCGCATCCTGATCGGGTGGGAGCTTGGCGGCGGCAGCGGCCACACGGTGAATGTCGCTGCGGTGGCGGAGGAACTGCGCCGGCGCGGGCATGATCCGGTGCTGGCGGTGCAGCAGACCGGCGAGGCGCCGGCCGGGTTCGAGATATGGCAGGCGCCGATGTGGCCATCGCTGATCGCCACGCGGGGCCGGCGGGCGGTGGGCAATCCCAACAGTTTCGGGGATATCCTTGTCGCTTTGGGGGGCAGCCAGGAAGGTGTCCTTGCCGCGTTGTTGCGCGCGTGGGACGGTATTTTGCGGGCGGTTCGGCCCGATGCCGTGGTGGCGGAATTCGCACCCGCGCTGCTCGCCGCGACGGCCGGGCGCTGGCCGTCGCTGGCGCTGGGGACCGGGTTCAGCCTGCCGCCCGCGACGCTCGCCACCTTTCCCAGCCTGACGGGCGCGGCGCCGCTGCATGACGAACGGGCGCTGCTGGCCCAGGTGAATCGCGAACTGGCGGCTGCCGGCCGCGCGCCGCTTGCCGCGCTGCCGGCGCTGCTCCGCGCCGACCGGGCGCTGGTGCAGTGCTTTCGCGAACTCGATCCCTATCGCGATTGCCGCGATGGCGTGGATTATGTGGCACCCCATTTCAGCGGGCGGGCGCCGATCGTCGACGGGCGTGGGGAGGAGGTGTTCCTCTATCTCAACGGCATGCAACGCTCGCTCGACTGGCTGATCGGCGGGCTGGCCGATTCGGGCCTCAGGGTGCGGATGCACGATCCCCGGATGCGCGAAGCCGATATCGCGGTGCTGGAACAGGCCGGGATCACCTTCGAGCGCAAGCCCGTGCCGCTGGAACGGATCGCCGAACGATCGCGGCTGGTGATCAGCCATACCGGCCTGGGCTTCGTCAGCGCGGCGCTTTATGCCGGCCTGCCGCATCTGGCGCTGCCTTATGATCTGGAAAAGCGGGCGACAGCCGCTGCGCTGGTCGATGCCGGGCTGGGGCGGAGCGTTGAATATAATTCCGTGGACCGGGCGGCGATGGCCGCTCTGGTGGCGGATGCCTTTGCCGACGAAGCGATGGCGGCGCGGGCAATCGCGGCTGCCCCCGGTTTCCGCACCCGCACCGATCCGCCAAGTTCGGCGGCCGCCGCCGAGGCGGCGGAGGCGCTGCTGGCGGCATAAAGAGAGGCCCGACCGCCTGGAGACGGCCGGGCCCAGTTCTAGGGATGCGATCGGAGAGGAGTGATCGGTCCCGCTGCCGGTGGGAGAGGGGGCTCCCGGCCCGGCAGAACTTGGCGGTCAGCGCAAAGGTGCCTCGATGCGCGCCCAGAATTCTTCGGCGGAAAGCGGCGGGGGATCGACCGGGTGATGGCCGTCGGGCTGTTCCGCTGGCGGTGGCGCCGACCAGTCGGCGATGGCGTCTTCGATCATGGCATCCTCCTTTCGATAAAACACTACTAATATAGTAGAGAATAAGGCGCCACCCACTTCCGCTAGGGATGGGCAAAGCCGATCTTTAGCCCGCCGGGCATCTTCCGGCGGGCTGGCGGCTGGCGTATCGTGCGCGGCATGAACCCGCTTTACGCCGAGATGCCGACGACCATTTTCGAGGCGATGTCGGCGCTCGCGCGGGAATTGGGCGCGGTCAATCTCGGCCAGGGCTTTCCCGATGCGCGGGGGCCGGACGCGGTGATCGAGGCGGCGGTGACGGCGCTGCGCGAAGGATCGAACCAATATCCACCGATGGCGGGAATGGCGGAACTGCGCCGCGCGGTGGCCGATCATTACCGGCGTCATCAGCAGGTCGATCTCGATTGGGCGAGCGAGGTGACGGTGACGTCGGGCGCGACCGAGGCGCTGGCCGCCGCGATCTTCGCGCTGGTGCGGCCGGGTGACGAGGTGCTGCTGTTCCAGCCGATGTACGACGCCTATCTGCCGCTCGTCCTGCGCGCCGGCGGGGTGCCGCGCTTCGCCCGGTTGGCCCCGCCCGACTGGCGGATCGACGCCGCCATGCTCGATCAGGCCTTCACCCCGCGCACGCGGCTGGTGATCATCAACAATCCGGTCAACCCGTCGGCCAGCCTGTTCGATGCTGAATCGCTCGCCTTGCTGGCCGAGCGGGTGATCGCGCACGACGCCATCGTGATCAGCGACGAGGTGTGGGAACATCTGGTCTTCGACGGGCGGCAGCATATTCCGCTGATGCGGTTGCCCGGCATGCGCGACCGGACGGTGAAGATCGGATCGGCGGGCAAGATCTTCTCGCTCACGGGCTGGAAGGTGGGCTGGATGTGCGCCGCGCCGCCGCTGACCCGCGTGATCGCCAAGGCGCATCAGTTCCTGACGTTCACGACACCGCCCAATTTGCAGGCCGCTGCCGCCTTTGGCCTCGCCATGGCGGACGATTATTTCACGGCGATGCGTGATCATTATGCCCGTTCGCGCGATCGGCTGGCGCGGGGACTGCTGGATGCGGGCTATGCCGTGCTGCCGTCCGCCGGCACCTATTTTCTGTCCATCGACCTGCCCGCATCCGGCATTTCGGCCGACGACGTGACCTTTGCCGAACTGGCCGTGCGCGAAGCCGGCGTGGCGACGATTCCGGTATCCGCATTCTATGCCGAGGATGCGGTGCGCGGTGTCGTCCGCCTGTGCTTCGCCAAGCAGGATGAAACGATCGATGCCGGTATCGCGCGGATGAAGATTGCCCGGGGCCTTTTCGTATCGAATTGAAGCAGAAGTGCTTTTCTGGTCTCGCTTTGACTGTCGTCAAAGCCGGGATTCCCAGTAATAATCGCCAATGATCCTGATGATGTTCGGCAGTGGGGAGCGTGGCGGCAGATGGAGTGGTCGATCGAAACGGTCGAAGGCGCGACGATTGGATGTCCGCAGGGGCGGGTGGACGAAGAATCGTGGGAGCTTTTCCTTGCGCGGATGAACGAGACCATTCTCGCCGCCGCAGCCGCCGGCCATCGCTTCGTGCTCGATCTTGCCAGGCTCGATTACATGTCCTCGCGCGGCCTGCGCGCGCTTACCATCGCCAAGCGCGAAGCGGACGTGCACGGCGTGCCGATGGCGCTCGCCCGGCCGAATGATCGGCTGCGCGAGATTCTGGCGATCAGCCGCTACGACAAGATTTTCCCGGTCACCGCGTCGCGCGACGTGGCGGACTGACCCGCAGCCAGGGGGACGGAGGATGCTGGTTCGTTTCTGGGGCACCCGTGGCTCGCTGCCCGTGGCGGCGCGCGCGGCGACGATCGAACGCAAGGTGGCGCGCGCGCTGGTGGCGGCCGGCGGGCGGACTTTCGCCGACGAGGATGAGGCGCTGGCCTATATCGCGGCCGAAAGCGATTTCGCCGCCGCGCGCACCTATGGCGGGGCGACGACCTGTGTGGAGATCGAGGGCGGCGATGGCAGCTTCGTGATCTGCGACATGGGATCGGGCCTGCGCGAGCTGGGCGTCGATGCCTTTGCCCGCTGTGCCGCCGGCAAGCCGCGTGAGTTTCATTTCTTCCTGTCGCACCTCCATTGGGACCACATCATGGGCTTTCCCTTTTTCGGGCCGGCCTTCGACCCCAACGCCCGGATCGTCATCCATGCCGGCCATGCGGACGCGGAGGAGGCGCTGCGCCGCCAGCAGGAGGAGATTTCGTTCCCGGTGCCGTTCGACGGGCTGCGCGCCGCGATCGAATTCCGCACGCTTGTCCCGGATCACACCTATGAGATTGGCGGCCTGAAGGTGCGGACGATCCCGCAATATCATTCGCATACATCCTACGCCTATCGGTTCGAGGATGGCGACAAGGCCGTCTGCTTCAGCACCGACGCCGAACATCGCGTCGACGACATGGACAATGAACGGCTGTTCGAGGCGTTCTTCCGCGATGCCGATCTCTGCATCTGCGACACCATGTATTCGCTGGCCGAAAGCGTGACGATGAAGGCCGATTGGGGCCATAGCAGCAACATCGTGGCGGTGGATCTGTGCCAGGCCGCTGGTGCCCGGCGGCTGGCGCTTTTTCACCATGAGCCGACCTATAGCGACGAGGACATCGAGCGGATGCACCGCGAGACGATCCGCTTCGAAGAACTGAACCGGGGCGAACGACCGAAGCTTGAGGTGCTGTGCGCCTATGACGGGCTCGAAGTCGCGCTCTGATCCGGTGTCGGCCGAGGCGCGGTCCCCGCTCGGCCGGGCGCGCGCCATTGGCCTTGCGGCGGCGCTGGCGATGCTGGCGCTGATCCAGCTGGCCGGGCCGGGGATCAGCGAACGCCTGTTCGACAGCTATCAGCGTTGGGCGCCGGCGCGGCCGGCCAAGGCGCTCGCCCATGTCGTGCTGATCGACCCGGAAAGCCTGGCGAGCATCGGCCCCTGGCCCTGGCCGCGCTATACCATTGCCCGGCTGACCGAGCGGCTGGCGCAGGGCGGCGCGGCCGCGATCGGCTTCGACGTCACTTTCCCCGAGCCTGACCGTTACAATCCCGATCAGCTGGCAGCGCTTTATCCCGAACTGGCCGGGCCGGCGCGCGACAGCCTGATGGCGCTGCCGTCGATGGACGCTGTTTTCGCCGAAGTGATCGGCCGGAACCCCGTGGTGCTGGCGCGGGCGGGGCTGGTGGCAGGCAGCACCGATTATGAGGTGGCGGCGGCAACCGACGCCGCGCTTCTGCCCGTGGAGGCGCAGTTCACCGCGCCGCTGCCGCCCGGCGTCGGCAGCTTTGATCGCGCGCTCAGCAATATCGTCGATCTGGATGACGTGGCGGCGGGCCACGGCCTGATCAACGGCACGCCCGATGGCGACGGCACGGTGCGCCGCGTGCTGATGGTCGCCAATGTGGGCGGCGTGCCGACGCCGGGCTTTGCGCTGGAACTGGCCCGGGTCGGGCAGGGGATCGCGACCATCCGGCCGGTGATCGCGGATGGCGGCCTCAGCGGGGTCGGGCTGGGCGACACCTATGTCCCCGTGGCGCCGGACGGGCGGATGCGGCTCCATTTCGGGCCGATGCCGGAAAAGTCCGTCACGCCGGCGCATCTGGTGCTGAAACGCGGCCTCGCGCCGGGGCGGTTCCGGGGGAAGTTCGTGCTGGTCGGGCTGGCTGCGGCGGGCACGGCGGACGTGGTGACGACGCCGATCGAGGACGAAACCTATGGCGTCTATGTGCAGGCGCGCACGGTGAACGCGATATTGTCCGGCGATGCGCTGATCCGGCCGCGGCTGGCGACATGGGGGGAAAGCGCGCTGGGGCTGGCGCTCGCGCTGGTCAGCCTGTGGTTGTTGCCCCGCCTGCGCCTGCCCTGGGCGGCGATCCTGCCCGTGGGGCTGGCGCTGGCCTTGCTGGCGGGGAGCTGGATCGCCTTTCGCGGCCATGGCCTGCTGTTCGACCCGATCCGCCCGATCGCGATCGCCGGGGCCGCCGGGGTGGGGCTGCTCGCCGCCTTGTTCGTGGAAGCGGTGATGGCGCGGCAGCGTCTGGCGGCGGCGCTCGATGTGGAACGGCTGAACGCCGCCAAGGCGGCGGGTGAACTGGATGCCGCGCGCGACATCCAGCTTGGCATGTTGCCGCCGGTGGACCGGATGACGCGACTTCACCCCGCCATCGATCTGGATGGCTTGCTGGAACCCGCGCGCACGGTGGGCGGTGATTTTTTCGATGCGATGCGGATCGACGACCGGCGGATCTGCTTTCTTGTCGGCGATGTCACCGGCAAGGGCGTGCCGGCGGCGCTGTTCATGGCGCTTTCCAAGGCGCTCGCCCGCAGCGCCCTGCGGCGCGGGCCGGCGGATCTGGGCGCCGCGATGACCGGCCTCAATGACGAGATTTCGCGCGATAACGGGCAGGACATGTTCGTGACGATGCTCGTCGGCATCATCGACGCGACGACGGGCGAGGTTCTGCTGTGCAATGCCGGCCATGAGAATCCGATTCTCGTCCACGCCGATGGCCGTGCGCGCGAAGTGCCCCTTGAAGGCGGACCGCCCTTATGCGCGGTCGATGCCTATCCCTATATGGCCGAACCGATCCGGCTGGCGCCCGGCGACGGGCTCGTTATCGTCACCGACGGCATATCCGAGGCGCAAAGCCCCGACGGCGATTTCTTCGGCCATCCACGGATCAACGCGGCGCTGGCATCGTGGACCGCCGATCGCCCGGCGGGCGATGCCGGCACCGCGCTGCTGCGCGCCGTGCGCCGCTTTGAGGCGGGCGGGGAGCCCAGTGACGACCTGACGGTGCTGGCGCTCCGTTTCCGGGGTGGATGACGCGCGCCTGACGAATTAGCGGACGACGACCTCGACCCGGCGGTTTCGTGGTTCGCTGATGCCGTCTTCCGTGGCGACGAGAGGATCGCGTTCGCCGCGGCCGCTGGCGCGGGTGGCGTCGGGATCGAGCCCGCGCGTGATCAGGGCGGCGCGGATTTCCTGCGCGCGCGCCATCGACAGCCGGTCATTGTCGTCGCCGGAACCGAGCCGATCGGTATGGCCGATGATCTGCACGTCGGCGCCCGGCCGAGCCGCCACTTCCGCCAGCAAAGCGCTGAGCACCGCTTCCGAACCCGGTGCGAGATCAGTCGAATCCTCCAGAAAATAGAGCGTGTAGCTGGTGGGGGCGGTGGGAAGGTCCGCCACCAGCGCGCGATCGCGATCGGATGGCTCGGCCGGCCGCTGACGCACCGTGCCGTCGCCGATGCTTGCTTTCGTGTTGGGTTCGCTCACCACCGCGCGATCTGAGCCGTCGCTTTCGTCGATGACGGCCACGGCGCCCGTCTTCGCGCCATTTTCGCCATCGAGCAGCAGCACCGAAGGGGTGGCGCAGGCCGTGGCGAGGGTGAGGAACGGGAGGGCGATGGGGAGGCGGGCGAGGCTGGCGCGGATCAAGGCACGTTCACCACGAAGCGGGTGCCGCGCACGCCGAGCAGCGATGTCGGGGTGCGGACCTGCATCGCCTTGGGATCCTCCTTGGCGATCTGGCCCGAGACGACGGCCAGCGATCCCCGATCGACCTTTGTGACGAACTGCCCCTTGTGCGACGTTTCGTCGAAGCGGAATTCGGATAATGCGATCCGCGAATTGGGCCCGGCCGAAAAGCGCGTATTATCGATGAAGGTGATCGACAGGCGGCCATCGCGCCCGGTGGCGAGCGTATCGCCCTTCGAAAGCGCGAAGCCCGGTGCCGGCGCGAGTTTCTGGCCGCTACGTTCCACCCAGGCCTGGCCGACGACGCGCTTCACCCGCCCGATTTCGGCAAGTGCCGGAGAGGACAGGGCAAGCGTGGCGATCAATGCGATCAGACGATACGGAATCATCATCTTTCCCCCCACGGGATCTGGCATAGAATAGGCCCGATGCGATCGGGCGACAATCTTGCAATATCGGTGCCGGCAGGCCCCGGTGCGGCCGTGCGGGCCATCGCGGCGGCGCATGACTATTGCGATCGCACTGGATGCGACGACGATGCCCGCGCGCATATCGCCATCATCGTCGAGGAACTGGTGCTCAACATCGTCGAGCATGGCGGCGCTGCCCTGGGGGATCCGATCCACATCCTGCTGGAGCAGGTGGGCGAGGGGACGCAACTGACGCTCACCGACGGCGGCACCTTCTTCGATCCGCGCGAGGCGGAGGCGCCGGGGCTGGCCCCGCCCGAACGCGGCGGTGGTGCCGGGATCGCGCTGATCCTCGCCTGGGCGGAGATCCGGTCATACGTGGCGGAAGGCGGCCGCAACCGGATGGTGCTGCTGATCCCGGCGCGCTGAGCGATCAGCGCGCGGCGAGCAGGCGGACCGCGCTCACCTGATCGCTGCTATAACCCTGGTCGAGCAGCTTGGTGGCCAGACGCTCGGCAAGTTTGTGGCCGTTGCGGACGGCGCAGACGAAGCTGCGCAGCGTTTCCAGCCGCGGATCGGCCAGCGGGCGCAGCGCCTCGCTGCCGGTGAGCAGGCTGGCGAGCCGGCGCCAGCGCGACGCGGCGAAAATCCGTCCGCCGCCAATGCGGCTGGCTTCGCGGATGGCGAGGCCGATCACCTGCCATTCCAGCGCCGACAGGGCGAGCAGCGGGGCCGTGGCGGCACCGGCTACCTCGAAACTGTCCGTGATTGGCATCCAACTCATCTTACGCTCCTGCACGCTGCGCAAAGATACGAATCAACCTGAACGCTTGATGCACCGGCCGGGCCGGCGGCGCTGTGACCTCCGCCACAATCGTTGCGGCCATGTCCGTTTGGACGGGGCTCGTCGCGCGCGGTGCGACTAAGCTCCGCAAAATTTCGACGGGAGAGTTCGTCCATGGCGTTTCAAGACAAGGTTGCAGTGATCACCGGCGCGGCGAGCGGCATCGGCCGTGGACTGGCCGAGCGCGGCCATGCCCAGGGGATGAAGCTGGTGCTGGCCGATCGCGATGCGGGCGCGCTGGCGGCGCTGGCTGCATCGCTGGACGGTGCGATCGCGGTGCCGACCGACGTGACCGATCCGGCGGCATTGGTGGCGCTGGCCGACACCGCCTGGGCCAGCTTCGGCGGCGTCGATTATCTGTTCAACAATGCCGGCATCATGGCGACGGGCTATAGCTGGGAAATCGAGCCGGCCCGCTGGGATGCGTCGATCAACGTCAACCTCAAGGGCATCCTGCACGGCATCCGCGCCTTCGTGCCGCGCATGATCGCGCAGGGGCGGGGTCATATCGTCAACACCGCGTCGGTGGGCGGTTTTGGCGCCAGCCCGCTGATGGCGCCTTACAGCGTCACCAAGTTCGCTGCCGTGGCGTTGACCGAATCGCTGCATGCCGAACTGGCGATGATCGGCGCGCCGGTGGGCGTCAGCCTGCTTGCGCCGGGGCCGGTGAAGACGGGCATCTTCGACAATCCCTTCGGCGACATCGCCAATCCGGCGGCCGAACGCTTTGTGGAAGAACTGCGGCACATGCTCGACACCTATGGGCTGGAGCCGGGGCCGTTCGCCGACAAGGTCTATGCCGCGCTGGCGGCGGGCGAATTCTGGATCGTGCCGCAGCCCGAGGCGCTGGATCCGATGCTGAAGGCGCGGACCGAAACGATCCTGGAGCGCCGGACGCCGAGCTTCGCGTGGGACGGCGGTAACTGATCGGCCCAAAGCCTTGTTTGGCCGCGGCAGTGGGGGCATAGGCACGGGCATGTCGCTCTCCACCACTGCTGCGGCAAACCCGCAGGCCGCCCAGCCCCAGCCCGCGCGCATTGCCCGCTGGCTGCTTGTCGTCGCCTTCATGGTGTTTGCCATGGTTGTGGTCGGCGGGATCACCCGCCTCACCGAATCCGGCCTGTCGATGGTGCGGTGGGAACCGATCTCGGGTGTCGTGCCGCCGCTCGACGAGGCGCAATGGCATGCCGAGTTCGACGCCTATAAGGCGACGCCGGAATATCAGAAGATCAACCACGGAATGTCGCTGGGCGAATTCAAGGCGATCTTCTTCTGGGAATATCTCCACCGCGTGCTCGGCCGGCTGATCGGCATGGCGTTCGCGCTGCCGCTGGCCTGGTTCGCGTGGAAGCGGGCGATTCCCCGGGGCTATGGGCCGCGGCTGGTCGCACTGCTCGCATTGGGCGGGCTGCAAGGCGCGATCGGCTGGTGGATGGTGGCTTCGGGCCTCGTTGACCGGCCGGATGTGAGCCATATCCGCCTCGCCGTTCACCTGCTGACCGCCTTGTTCATCCTGGGCGGTCTGGTGTGGACCGCGCTCGACCTGATCGATCTGTCGCGTAGCCCCGCCGCCCGGCCGGCGAAGCTGACCGGGATCGCGGCGATCGCGATGATCGTCCTGTTCGTGCAATTGCTGCTCGGCGCCTTCACCGCCGGGCTGGATGCGGGCTATGCCTTTGCCGAATGGCCCACCATGGGCGGCCAGATCTTCCCGGCGGGCGTGGCCTTCATCGAACCGGCCTGGCGCAATCTTGTCGACAACCCGATCGTCGTCCAGTTCGTCCATCGCTGGCTGGCCTGGGTGGCGGCCGCCCTGCTGCTGGCGCTGGCCTGGCGCGCGCACAAGATGGGAGTGAAGGGGCCGGTGCACGCCATCGCCACTTTCCTTGTCCTGCAGATCGGCCTGGGCATCGCGACGCTGCTGACCGGCGTCGATATCCATGTCGCCGTGGCGCATCAGGCGGTTGGCGCGTTGCTCGTCGCCAGCGTCGCCTGGACGGCGCACCGCGTCGGCGCGCGGCGCGGATGACCGGCATCGCCACCGTCTATGCCGTGTTCGCGGACGAGGCGGAGGCGGAGCGGATCGGCCGCGAGATGGTGGAGGCGGGGCTCGCTGCCTGCGTCAACATCCTTGGTCCATGCCGGTCGATCTACCGCTGGCAGGGCGCGGTGGAGGAGGGCGCGGAGATCCCGGCCTTGTTCAAGACACGCGCCGATCAGGCGGATGCGCTGATCGCCGCAATCGCTGCCCGCCACAGCTATGATGTGCCCGCCGTCGTGGCATGGCCGATCACTGCCGCGCACCCGGCCTATGAGGCCTGGGTACGAGATGGTATCTAGATACCTCTTGTGAAACCCGCCATTTTTCTTGACTCTGGCGACCCTCATCGCCATTAGCCCTCTCGTCTGCGCCGTCCCTCGTGGGGCGGCGTGTTTAGTTTTTCGAGAAGGTCCGAGCCAATGAAAGCGCTCATGAAGACCACCAAGTCGGCGACGCCGGCGACGGTGGAAAAGAAGTGGCTGCTGATCGACGCCGAAGGGCTCGTCGTCGGCCGCGTCGCCAGCATCATCGCCAACATCCTGCGCGGCAAGCACAAGCCGAGCTTCACCCCGCACATCGATTGCGGTGACAATGTCATCGTCATCAACGCGGACAAGGTGCGCTTCACGGGCAAGAAGCTGGGCCAGAAGGTCTATTACAAGCACACTGGTTATGCCGGCGGCATCAAGGGCATCACTGCCGGCAAGGTGCTGGAAGGTCGCTTCCCGGAGCGCGTGCTTGAAAAGGCCGTCGAGCGCATGATTCCGCGTGGTCCGCTGGGCCGCCAGCAGATGCGCAACCTGCGCATCTTCAACGGTGCTGAACACAGCCACGCCGCGCAGAACCCCGAAGTCCTCGACGTCGCGTCGATGAACCGCAAGAACAAGGTGGGCGCATAATGTCCGACAATCGCCAGTCTCTCGCCGATCTCGCGGCTCTGACGAGCGCGGCCCCGGCCGCTGCCGCCCCGGTTGCCGCCGAAGCCGACGTCGAAGCCGCCGCCCCGATCGTCACCCAGCCGACGACCCCGCTGCGCGAGCAGCAGATCGACGCGCAGGGCCGCGCCTACGCCACCGGCCGCCGCAAGGACGCCGTTGCCCGCGTGTGGCTGAAGCCGGGTTCAGGCAAGATCACGATCAACGGTCGCGATCAGGAAGTCTATTTCGCGCGTCCGACGCTGCGTCTCGTCATCAACCAGCCGTTCGGCGTTGCCGGCCGCGAAGGCCAGTATGACGTCGTCTGCACCGTCAAGGGCGGTGGCCTTTCGGGCCAGGCCGGCGCGGTCAAGCACGGCATCGCCCAGGCGCTGACCCGTTACGAGCCGGTGCTGCGCAGCCCGGTCAAGGCCGCTGGCTTCCTGACCCGCGACAGCCGCGCCGTCGAGCGTAAGAAGTACGGCAAGGCGAAGGCCCGCCGCAGCTTCCAGTTCTCGAAGCGCTAAGTTTCGCGACAGCTTCGGCTACAGGAAAGGGCGTCCCGTTCGGGGCGCCCTTTTCCTTTGGATCAATCGTCCATCGGCGGATAGCGTTCGAACTCGGGCAGTTCGTGCAGATTCTTGGCCCATCCGATCCGTTCGGCGACCTGGATATGGGCGGATGGCGCTGGCACGTCATCGGGATGGTCGAGCGTCGCCGATTGCACGTCGATCAGACCCGGCAGCATGGCTTCGTTGACGTAGAACAGCCCGGTGCCGCATTCGCCGCAGAAGTGGCGGCGCCCATGTTCGGATGATGCGTGCACTTTGGGTTCGCCGCTGATCAGTTTCACTTCGCCTGTCGGCAGCATCGCCCAGGCGACGAAGGGCGCGCCGGCGGAACGACGGCAGTCGACGCAATGGCAAAGCGCGTGATGCAGCAGGGCGGTGCCCATTTCGTAACGGATCGCGCCGCATTGGCATCCTCCAGTCGGCATAATTCCCTCCGATTCCCTTGTGGTGCCGTCATCGTAGCAAATCGTGCACGGCGATGTTGTCTCATGTCGAAATGATATGTTGTATCTTTCTTCGGATCATGTCATTGCGAACCCGGATCAGAGGAGTGGATTCGGGATCGTGCCGGAGGTTGCAGGACGCGGTTATTGGCTGGACCGGCTGGCGATCGGCCTGTCGGGGCTGTGCCTTGCCCACTGCATCGCATCGGCGGTGCTGGTGGCGCTGCTGGCGTCGGCCGGCGGCATCCTGCTTCACCATTCGATCCACGAGGCGGGGCTGGTGCTGGCCATCGGCTTCGCGGTGCTGGGGCTTGGCCGGGGCGTGATGCGCCATGGTTTCATGATGCCGGGCGCGATCGGTGGACTGGGCATCGGCGTGATGGCCGGCGCGCTCACCATGCCGCATGATGCGGGCGAGGTGATTTACACGATCATCGGCGTCGCACTTGTCGCACTGGGCCATGATCTCAACCGCCGGGCGCTGATCTAGCCCCTATAGCTTGCCGAAAGGGCCGGTAACGCCTAGATTTGGCGCATGGCCCACGCGCATTCCCATGTCATCCATGAAGGTGCGTCGCTGAAGCAGGCGGCGCGCGACACGCTCGAGAAATCGGGCCAGCAATGGACCGCGATGCGCGCGTCGGTGTTCGATGCGCTGGCCCAGTTCGAGCGGCCGGCATCCGCCTATGACATCGCCGAAGCGGTGTCGAAGGCCGAAGGGCGCCGGATCGCGGCCAACAGCATCTATCGCATTCTCGACCTGTTCGTGGCGTCGAATCTGGCCCGCCGGGTGGAAAGCGTGAACGCCTATGTCGCCAACGCGCATCCCGATTGTCAGCATGACTGCATTTTTCTGGTTTGCGATGCCTGTGGGCAGGCGACGCATATCGATGACGACAGCCTGAGCGGCAATGTGCGACGAGCCGCTGAGAAAGCCGGCTTTTCGGTCAAGCGGCCGATCATCGAAGTCCATGGGACGTGCGCCGACTGCGATAAGAACTGACGGCATCTCCACGGCATCTTGATCTGCGATGGTTCACCTTCGCAGACAGATGCTCTACGGGGGTCGTTTGAAAGGATCGTCCGCTTACATGTCCGAACGCCCGAAGACGCCGCTTCTCGACAAGGCCGATACGCCTGAGGAACTGCGCAAGCTGAAGCCCGAGCAGCTGCCCGAACTGGCGCGCGAATTGCGCGACGAGATGATTTCGGCGGTGTCCGTTACGGGCGGCCATCTGGGCGCGGGCCTTGGCGTCGTCGAACTGACGGTCGCGCTGCATTATGTGTTCGATACGCCGAACGACGTGCTGATTTGGGATGTCGGCCACCAGGCCTATCCCCACAAGATCCTGACCGGCCGCCGCGATCGTATTCGCACGCTGCGGCAGGGCGGGGGGCTTTCGGGTTTCACCAAGCGGTCTGAAAGCGAATATGATCCGTTCGGCGCGGCGCACAGCTCGACCTCGATTTCGGCGGCGCTGGGCTTCGCCGTGGCCAACAAGCTGGCCGACAAGCCGGGCAAGGCGATCGCGGTGATCGGCGACGGCGCGATGTCCGCCGGCATGGCCTATGAGGCGATGAACAATGCCGAGCAGGCGGGAAACCGTCTGGTCGTCATCCTGAACGACAATGATATGTCGATCGCGCCGCCGGTGGGCGGCCTGTCGGCATCGCTGGCGCGGCTGGTTTCCAGCCGGCCGTTCCTCAGCCTGCGCGATCTGGCCAAGCGGCTGGCCCGCAAGCTGCCGCGCCCGCTGCACGATGCCGCGCGCAAGACCGACGAGTTCGCCCGCGGGATGACGATGGGCGGAACGCTGTTCGAGGAACTCGGCTTTTATTATGTCGGCCCGATCGACGGCCATAATCTCGACCATCTGATCCCGATCCTGGAAAATGTGCGCGATGCGGCCGAAGGGCCGATCCTGATCCATGTCGTCACGCAGAAAGGCAAGGGCTATGCCCCGGCCGAAGCGGCGGCCGACAAATATCATGGCGTCCAGAAGTTCGATGTTGTGTCCGGCGTTCAGGCCAAGGCGCCGCCGGGGCCGCCCAGCTATACCGGCGTGTTCGCCAACGCGCTGATCGCGGAGGCGAAGCGCGACGAAACGGTCTGCGCGATCACCGCGGCGATGCCGTCGGGCACGGGGCTGGACAAGTTCGCCGCCACCTTCCCCGATCGCAGCTTCGATGTCGGCATCGCCGAACAGCATGCGGTGACCTTCGCGGCGGGCCTTGCCGCGCAGGGCTATCGCCCGTTCTGCGCGATCTATTCGACCTTCCTGCAGCGCGCTTACGACCAGGTGGTCCACGACGTCGCGATCCAGAACCTGCCGGTCCGCTTTGCCATCGACCGCGCCGGGCTGGTCGGCGCGGATGGCGCCACCCATGCCGGCAGCTTCGACATCAGCTATCTGGCATCCCTGCCCAATTTCGTGGTGATGGCGGCCGCCGACGAGGCGGAACTGACCCACATGGTGCATACCATGGCGCTCCACGATAGCGGGCCGATCGCGGTGCGCTATCCGCGCGGCAATGGCACCGGCGTCGCCATTCCCGAAACGCCGCTGCAATTGCCGATCGGCAAGGGCCGCGTCATCCGCGAAGGCAAGTCGGTGGCGATCCTGTCGCTTGGCACGCGGCTCGCCGAAGCCGAGAAGGCGGCGGACCAGCTCGATGCGCTCGGCCTGTCGACCACGGTGGCCGACCTGCGCTTCGCCAAGCCGCTCGACGAGGCGTTGATCCGCCGGCTGCTCACCACCCATGATGTTGCCGTGACGATCGAGGAAGGCTCGATCGGCGGGCTCGGCGCGCATGTGCTGACGCTGGCCAGCGACGAAGGGCTGATCGATGGCGGGCTGAAGCTGCGCACGCTGCGCCTGCCGGACGTTTTCCAGGATCATGACAAGCCCGAAAAGCAATATGAGGACGCCGGGCTGGATGCCGAAGCCATCGTCGCGACCGTGCTGGCGGCGCTGCGGCGGAACAATGTCGGCGTGATCGAAGGCGCCCGCGCCTGAACAGCTAGCATTCGCTGTCCTACACGCGCGCGATGGCTATAATCGCGTGCGAAGGCGGCGCTGATCCGCAAGCACCATGAGGGTGCGTTCCCCCACCGGCATCGAGCCGGAAAAGGAGCGCACCATGACGCAAGCCGTTCACCTTCCCCAGCCTTATCGCTTTCTGGAAACGACTGCGCCCTTGCCGCGCATGGTGCAGGAGGCGATCGGGTTGTTCGGCACGCGCGAGCAGCCGGGGCCGGGCAACAACCCCGTCATCATGCAATGGGTGGCCGAACTGGGCGATCCGCAGGTCAAGGCGGTCTATACCGCCGATGCCGTGCCCTGGTGCGGGTTGTTCATGGCGATCGTCGCCCGGCGCGCGGCGAAAGTGCCGGTCAGGCAGCCGCTCTGGGCGCTCAACTGGGGCAAGTTCGGCGTGGAGGCGGGCCAGCCAATGCTGGGCGACGTGCTGACCTTCGTGCGGCCCGAAGGCGGGCATGTCGCGCTCTATATCGGCGAAAGCAGCCGGAGCTATCATGTCCTTGGCGGCAATCAGGCCGACAGGGTCTGCTTTGCCGAGATTGCCAAGACGCGGCTGCGCGCCGCGCGCCGGCCGCTTTATGTGAACCGGCCGGCGACGGTGAAGCCCTATCTGCTCGGTAGCAACGGCGCTTTCTCCACCAACGAAGCGTGAGATGGACCGGGCTGCGGACGGCTGCTCAGATCGCCCGCGGCCCGGCCTCCTCGCGTGCAAGCGACGCGAGGATCTCGCCGGCGGCCGCGCCGTGCGCGACGGGGCCTTCGGCGGTTCCGATCAGCCGGTCGAGCAGCCGCTGGCCTTCGTGCCACAGCCCGATGCCGCTGGCGGCGTTGATGTGGCCGCAACTGCCGATATTGACGAAATGGCTGCCCCAATCGCGCGCCATATCGAAACTGCGCTGGATCGCGGCGAAGGGATCATCCTCGCTGGCGACGAGGATCGACGGGAAGGGCAGGCTGGATCGCGGGCGCGGCGCGAAATCGCCGAGCACGCCCGCGATTTCCGATCGCTCGATATCGGGCGGGGCGACGAGCAGCGCGCCGGCAACCGGCCACCCCCAGGGCTGGCCGGCCAGTTCCGCCCACCAGGAAACGGCGATGCAGCCCAGGCTGTGCGCGGCGAGGATGATGGGCTGGTTGGCCGATCGGATCGCCTGATCGAGCTTGGTGACCCATGGGTTGCGCCGTGGCGCATCCCACATGCCCAGATCCACCCGCGCGGTATCGCCACGGGATTGTTCCCACAGCGTCTGCCAATGCGCCGCGCCGGAGCCGTTCAGCCCCGGGATCGTCAGCACCAGCGGCTGCCGGCCGCTGAATTCGGAAAAAGCCTGCGTCATGCGTCGTCTCCCGATGATTCGGAGGCGAGAATAACTCTATCGATAAAGTTGACAATGCCGCCGCGCCCAAACAAGGCTTTATTGCGGCAGCCCGATCGGCCATGGACGGCCGATGGCGAAGGGTATTCGGGCGGATCAGCTGCTGGTGGAACGCGGGCTGGCGGAAAGCCGTGCGCGCGCGCAGGCGCTGATTTTGGCGGGGCTCGTTTATGTCGGCGACCGCAAGGTGGAAAAGGCCGGGCAGGCGATCGCGCCCGATGCCGTGCTCGACGTGCGCGGCCGCGACCATCCCTGGGTGTCGCGCGGCGGGATTAAGCTTGCCCATGGCCTCCAGCATTTCGGCTGGGATGTGGCCGGTGCGGTGGCGATCGACGTCGGATCGTCGACCGGCGGCTTTACTGATGTGCTGCTGACCAACGGCGCGGCCCGCGTCTACGCGGTCGATTCGGGAACGAATCAACTTGCGTGGAAACTGCGCCAGGATGATCGCGTGATCGTCCATGAACGCACCAACGCCCGCAATCTTACCGCCGAGCATGTGCCCGAGCCGGTGGACATCATCGTCTGCGACGCCAGCTTCATCTCGCTTGCCAAGGTGCTCGACGCTGCATTGGGCTTCGCGCGGCCGGGCGCGCACCTGATCGCGCTGATCAAGCCGCAGTTCGAAGCGGGCCGCGCGGAGGTGGGAAAAGGCGGCGTGGTGCGCGATCCCGAGGTGCACGCCCGCATCTGCGCCGAGGTGACCGACTGGATCGGATCGCGGGGCTGGGCGGTCGCCGGTATCACGCCAAGCCCGATCACGGGGCCTGAAGGCAATGTCGAATTCCTGATCGGCGCGACCTTGCCGGACGTATCGGAAACCTGATCGGGGAACCAATTGCGGCATGGCGGGTGGTACACCATTGTTGCACTTTGACCCGTGCCCGCAGAGACGATAGGCATGTTGCAGGGGCAGAAGGATCGCAAAGGACAAACGTGGCGCTACCTCGCTTCTTCGCCTTGGTCGTCGGCCTCATGGCCGCATTCTATTTCGGCTTTGGCATAGCAAGATACACGCTGAACCCGATCGGCGGGGCGATCATGCTGCTGGGCGCAATCCTGCTGCTGGCGGCATCGGTGCGCAAGGCCGTGACCCGGAAGCAGCGTTATCTGGTGGCCGGTGCCTGGGCGGCGTTCAGCCTGCTGTCGCTGATCGCGCTTGGCATCATCGTCTGGTTCAGCGGCGGATCGCGCGAAAAGGCGATGGCGTTGCTGCTGTTCGTCACCGGCCTTGGCTTCACCGCCCGCGCATTCTGGCAGGCGGGCCGCAAGAAGCGGCATAAATGGGACAATTATTTCGACAAGTGACGCGGGGGCCGCTTAGCCGCGCGCGGGGATCAGCGTGGCCAGCCAGATCTCGGTCAGCGTGTCGAGCAGAGCGTCGAACCCGGTGTCCCATTCCTCGATATGAACGGCCATCATCGCGCGTTCGAGCTGGAAGATCAGCAATTGCGCGCGGCGCCGTGCCTCGTCGGCCGTGAAGGCGGACCAGCGCTCGCCATCGCCGATCAGCGCTTCGACGAAACCGGTTTCGTGCGCGCGGGATTCGGCGGATATTTCGGCCAGCATCTCGCGTAGCAGCGTCCGCATGCCATCATGGTGGACGCGCCAGGATTCACCCACGCTGGCCAGCCAGGCGCGGATCGAGCCGCGCGACCAATCGGGCAGTTCGGCGAAGCGGACATAGAGTTCGGTGCCGCTGGCCCACATATCGGCGACGATCGCGCGGGCAACGTCCGGCTTGCCGGTGAAATGGGCATAGAAGGTTGCGCGCGAAACGCCGGCCGCGCCCAGAATTTCCTCGATCGTGGCCGGCCCCATGCCGCGTTTTTCGAACACCGCCAGCGCCGCATCGGTGATCCGCGCGCGGGTGGCGCGCCGCTGCTGTTCGCGCAGCGATATGGGGGGCAGGGCGGCCAGGCTCGGCAGGATCGGCATCGACGCCTTCGCTAACAGACGTGGAATCGAAAACAAGGCCATACATATGTATGGAATGTTGACGATCATATGGTGCGTGTTATGCCTCGACGGAACCAAAAAGAATGGAGAGGCCCCAGATGAACGCGATCAGCCCGATACCCATGCGCCACCGATCGGCGGACACCGATTTCCCGCGTGGGTGGTATTGCATTGCCGAGTCCGAAAATGTGTCTGCCGACAAGATGTTGCCGGTAAGCTGGCTGGGCCAGGAACTGATCGTCTACCGCACCAAGGACGGCAAGGCGCAGGCGACCGACGCTTATTGTCCGCATCTCGGCGCGCATCTGGCGAGCCATGATGGCAAATTGTGCGAAGGCCGCATCACCTGTCCGTTCCACAAATGGGAATTCGACAGCGCGACCGGCAAGGTGGAGCATATCCCCTATACCGACGTGCCGGTGCCGGCGAGCGTGCGGCTGACGCTGCATCCGACGCGTGAAAGCGATGGCATGGTGCTGATCTGGCACGATCCCGCCGGCGGCAAGCCGACGTTCGAGCCGTTCGATTCCAGTGCTTTGCGTGGCGATGGCGAATGGATCCGCTATGCGGTGCACAGTTGGGAGATGACGTGCCCGTTCCGCGACATTCTGGAGAATATCTTCGATACCGCGCATGTGACGCAGCTTCACAATGCCGCCGCGCTGCCGGAAATCACCAGCTTCGAGCCGCAGGATTACGGGCTGCGGGTGCAATATACCACCGATCCCGATGCCGGTGAGGCGACGCCGATCCGGGGGTTCGAAATGAACCTTTCGGGCATTTCGCTGCTGACCCAATATTATGACGGCATCCACTTCACCGGGCTGTTCGTGATCTCGTTCACGCCGGTGGACGAGGAACGGGTGGTGCAGACCGCGCGCCTCTATCTGAAGGATAATGGCAATCGCGAGATGATGGACCAGATCGGCCGGGCCTTCATCGACCGCTTCTGCTTCGAGGTGGAGCAGGACCTGAAGGTGCTGGATTACAAGAAGCACCTCACCCAGCCGCGGCTGTGCGCGGGCGATGGCCCGATCATGAAGTTCCGCAACTATGCGGCGCAATTCTACGCCTGATCGCCGGACAGGTGGGTGAACGGGCGGCGGCGCTATCCAATCAGCGCCGCCGCCCAGTTGGCGAAGGCGATCCAAGCTGGCGTCTGCCAGACGAGCACGGGGATCATGACCGCGCCAAACGCGAACAGCCCGCCCCATATGGTTGCGCGATGGAGACGGCGCAGCGTCGCCATATCCCACAGCGCCAGCGCGACGACGTAAAGGCTGGGGATCAGGACGATGCCGGAAAGCCCGCCGAACCAAGGCATCCGGCCGAAGGCGGCACCCATCATCGGCACCATGGCGAGCAGCATCAGCCGCTTGTGAGACTGCGGCACACGCCGTTTCCACAAGGCGGCGAGTATCAGCCCGCCGAAGCCGGGGACGGAGAAGAGGGGAATGGCTGCCCAGGACGGCGGCGGCACGACCGGCGGGCCCGAGGCGCGGGCGATGCCGGCAAGTCCGGTGATCGTGCCGATGACGATCATGGCGAGGACGAGCGGCAGGCCGATCAGCCCGAGCCGGCGATGAATATCGGTCCGCCCGGCGGCGACGAGGCTGGTCTGCGTGACGAACAGCAGCATCCACGCCGAAAAGACCGCGCCGTGAAGATGGACCAGCGGTGTCGGCGGCACGATATGCGCCGGCAAGCCGTTGAACGGGACGAGGAACCAGGAGGGCGCAAAGCCGATCAGCACCGCCGCCAGCATCGACCAGGCGGCGCCGCTGTAGAAGAGTCGTTCAGGGGCTATTCCCCGCCCCGATGCCACCCGCGTCGCCATCCACACCTCCCCACGAAGCGGCGAAGGGTTGACCATGGCGGGGGCTTCCGGCGCGAGCGCCGCGCGACGAACATTGCGCACGCTGCGACTTGCATGCGCCTTGGCCTGCCCCTAGCCTGCATTGCAGGGGCAAGGTGGATGGATGTGCCGGCTTGGGCTGGCACCTTTTCAATGGAGCCACTAGGTTCCGATCATGTCCGAATCCCAGCAGCCCTATCGCGTCCTAGCGCGCAAATATCGTCCGCAGCGTTTTGCCGATCTGATCGGCCAGGATGCGATGGTGCAGACGCTGGCCAACGCCATCGCGCGCGAGCGGCTGGCCCATGCCTTCCTGCTGACCGGCGTGCGCGGGGTGGGCAAGACATCCACCGCGCGGCTGATCGCCAAGGCGCTGAATTGCGTGGGGCCGGACGGGCAGGGTGGCCCGACGATCGACCCCTGCGGCGTATGCGAACCCTGTCGCGCGATCGCCGAAGGCCGGCATATCGACGTGATCGAGATCGACGCCGCCAGCCATAATGGCGTCGACGACGTGCGCGAGATCAGCGAGGCGGTGCGCTATGCCGCCGTGTCGGCGCGCTACAAGATCTACATCATCGACGAAGTGCACATGCTGTCCAAGGCGGCGTTCAACGCCGTGCTGAAGACGCTGGAAGAGCCGCCGGCGCATGTGAAGTTCCTGCTGGCGACGACCGAGGTGCAGAAGATTCCGGTGACGGTGCTGTCGCGCTGCCAGCGGTTCGACCTGAAGCGCATCCCCGCCGAAAAGCTGGCCGACCACTTCGCCCGCGTGGTCGAGGCGGAACAGGTGGAGGCTGAGCCGGAGGCGCTGCAGCTGATCGCGCGCGCGGCGGAAGGTTCGGCGCGCGACGGTCTGTCGATCCTCGATCAGGCGATTGCGCATGGCGGCCCGGTGGTTTCGGCCGATCAGGTGCGCGACATGCTGGGCCTTTCCGATCGCGGGGCGGTGCGGCGGTTGTTCGGCCTGCTGCTCGCCGGCGATGCGCCGGGCGTGCTGGGCGCGCTGCGCGATCAATATGATCTGGGGGTCGAGCCTTCGACCGTGTTCATCGGCCTGCTCGAAGCCGTCCATGGCGTAACTCGCGCCAAGGCGGGTGGCGGGCAGGATCCGGCGTTGTCGATGGAGGAGCGCGAGGCGCATGCCGACTGGGCGGGGCGTCTGGGTTTCGCGACGCTGCACCGGCTGTGGCAGTTGCTGCTGAAGGGCCATGCCGAGGTGCAGGCGGCCGCTCTGCCGATCGAGGCGGCGGAAATGGCGCTGCTGCGCGTCGTCCATGCCTCCACCATGCCCGATCCGGGCGAGCTGGCGCGCCGCCTCGTTAATGGCGAGGTGACGGCGGTGCCGGCGCAGGCCGCGCCGCCGGAAGCCGCCCCCGCCGACGCGCCGGCGCCGATGCTGGCGCGGCCGACGCCGCCGGCGGATTTCCCCGCTCTGGTGGAGGTGGTCAACGCCCGGCGGCCGTTGCTGGGCCAGCAATTGCACGATTTCGTCGGGCTGGTGCGCTATGCGCCGCCCGAACTGGTCGTGCGCCCCACCGGGCCCTTGCCGGCGGAGTTCGCCCGCGATCTCGGGGCCTTGCTCCGATCGATCTACGAGATGCGGTGGGACGTTTCGATCGCCGATGGCCCGGCCGAGCCGAGCCTGCTCGACAAGCAGAAATCGGCGGAGAATGCGGCGCGCGACGCGATTCTTGCGACGCCCGTCGTGAAAGCCGCGTTCGAGGCCTTTGCGGAAGCCGAGCTGGTCGACTACACGCCGCCCGAACCCGGGTTCGCAGCCAGGAGCGCGTGAGATGGATATCGAGAAGATGATGAAGGCGGCGCAGGATGCCGCCGAGAATATTCAGAAGCAGATGGGCGAGGCGCAGGCCAAGCTCGATACGATCGAGGTGGAAGGCGTTTCCGGCGGTGGGCTGGTGAAGGTGCGCGCCACCGCCAAGGGCCGCATCCTTGGGGTTTCGATCGACGAGACTTTGCTCGTGCCGTCCGAAAAGCAGATGGTGGAAGATCTTGTCGCCGCCGCGTTCAACGATGCCCGCGCCAAGGCGGACGCCGCGTCGAACGAGGAAATGGGCAAGATGAGTGCCGGCCTGCCGCTGCCGCCGGGCTTCAAGCTGCCCTTCTGACGATCAGGTGATGACGTCCGGTCGCTGGCGCCCCGTCCGCGACCGGATTTCGGCGATGCCGTCCGCCGCCGCGATCAGACCGGCCAGCGCGGCGGGCGTTTCATAGTCCAGCCGGCCATCGGCGGGCTCATAGCGTTCGAGATAGACGCGCAGCGTGGCACCCGACGTGCCGGTGCCCGACAGGCGGAAAACGATGCGCGAACCGCCTTCGAACAGGATACGGATCCCCTGATGGCGGCTGTCCGATCCGTCGACCGGATCATGATAGGCGAAATCGTCCGCCGCGATCACGGCCAGATCGCCGATCCTGTTGCCGGGCAGCGTGGCCAGCTTTTCCCGCAGGGCCGCGATCAGCCCTTCGGCCGCCGCACTGTCGATCGCCTCATAATCGTGGCGCGCATAATAATTGCGGCCGAAGCGCAGCCAGTGCTGACGGGCGATGGCCGCCACGCTTTCCCGCCGCGCCGCCAGGATGTTGAGCCATAGCAGCACCGCCCAGAGCCCGTCCTTTTCGCGGACATGGCTGGATCCGGTGCCCGCGCTTTCCTCCCCGCAGATCGTGACGCGACCGGCATCGAGCAGATTGCCGAAGAATTTCCAGCCAGTGGGCGTTTCATAATGCGGCAGGCCGAGCGCATCGGCCACGCGGTCGGCGGCGGCGCTGGTCGGCATCGAACGGGCGATGCCGGCAAGGCCGTCCGCATAGCCGGGCGCCAGATGCGCATTGGCGGCCAGCATGGCCAGAGAGTCCGATGGCGTAACGAAGATGCCGCGCCCAAGGATGATGTTGCGATCGCCATCGCCGTCCGATGCCGCGCCGAAATCCGGCGCATCGGCCGCGAACATGCGATCGAACAGCGCCTTGGCGTGAACCATGTTGGGATCGGGATGGTGCCCGCCGAAATCGGGCAATGGCACGGCGTTGACGACGCTGCCCGCCGGCGCGCCCAGCCGCCGTTCGAGGATTTCGACGGCATAGGGGCCGGTAACCGCGTGCATCGCATCGAAGCTGAGGCGGAAGCCGCCGGCGATCAGCGCGCGGATCGCCGCGAAATCGAACAGCCCTTCCATCAGATCCGCATAGTCGGCGACCGGATCGATCACCTGGACCTTGGTGGCGCCGACAAAGCTGTCGCCGATCACGTCGATATCCACATCGCCGGTTTCGTAGATGCGATAGCTGTCGATGATGCGGCTGCGCGCATAGATCGCGTCGGTGATCCGTTCGGGCGCGGGGCCGCCATTGCTTGCATTATATTTGATGCCGAAATCCTCGTCCGGCCCGCCCGGATTGTGGCTGGCCGAAAGGATGATCCCGCCAAAGGCGCCATATTTGCGGATGACATGGCTTGCCGCCGGGGTGGAGAGTATGCCACCGCGGCCAACGATGACGCGGGCAAAGCCGTTGGCCGCCGCCATCCTGATCGTCGTCTGCACCACTTCGCGGTTCCAGAAGCGGCCGTCGCCGCCGACGACCAGCGTCTGGCCGTCCATGCCCTCCAGCACGTCGAAGATCGACTGGATGAAGCATTCCGCATAATGGGGCTGGCGGAACACCGACACCTTCTTGCGCAGGCCCGATGTGCCGGGCTTTTGATCCGAAAAAGGCGAAACGGCGACGGTGCGGATCATGCGGACATAAGCTCCGGTTACGACATGCGATAAGGATGCGCCCCTAAACCATAAATATTGCCGGCGCTTTTCCTTTCGTCGAGATGTGTTGCTGCGGCGCGGTCGCAAAAAGCGACGGATATTGTGCAAAGCCGCATAATGCCGGTAAGAGCGATCCACCATTGACTGCAAAATGAATGACGTTCAGCATGGTCGGGTGAGCGTCTCGCCAGGGCTGGCCGCCGTTGCGGCTGAAATACGAGGTGCAATATGCCGAGACTGAGCGAAGCTCGTCGTCAGGACCGTTACGATATGCTGCTCGATGCGGCGACCGCCCAATTTGCGGAGAAGGGCTATGATGCCACCTCGATTTCCGGCATCGCGCGGGCGGCCGGCGTGTCGGACGGGCTGATCTATCGCTATTTCACCGACAAGCGCGCCTTGCTGAGCGCGGTGCTGGAACGATTGTTCGAACATATCATCGATCGCACCGCGCGCGCCGTTCATGGCGTGGAGGGGATCGAGCGGCGGCTGGAGCAGTTCATTGCGTCGCAGCTGACCGTGTTCAAGGAAGAACCCGATCTCTGCCGCCTCTATATTCGCGAGGTGCGCAACCTTTCCACCTTCCGTGGATCGCCCCTGTTCCACATGACCAAGCGTTACACCGACCTGTTGGTCGAGGTGGTGGAGGATGCCGTGAAATCGGGCGAGGTGGAGCCGGGCACCGATCCCCGCATGCTGCGCGACGTGATGTTCGGTGGTATCGAACATATCGCGCTGCACCTGCTTGTCGGCGGGCAACCGCTGGAGATTCCCGAGACATCCCGGCGTCTTGCGCATATGTTCGTGGCGGGAATCGGCCGGCGCTGATTGCCGACACGAGACAAAACAGGACGGGACGGAGAGGTTGATGGCGTTCAAGTCGATCGCGCTTCTGAAGAAGAAGCCGGGGCTCACCCGGCAGCAGTTCATCGATTATTACGAGAATAATCACGCGCCGCTGATCGTGCGGCTGACGCCGGGCATCAAGGCCTATCACCGCAATTTCATCGACTGGAATGGCGCGTTCGAGGCGGCCGACGGTTCCGAAACCAATTTCGATTGCGTGACGGAAGTGTGGTTCGAGGATCGCGCGGCCTATGACAAGGCGATGGCGGTGCTGACCAGCCCGGACGTGGCGCAGGCGATCGCCGACGACGAGGAAAATGTGTTCGACCGATCCAAGACGCGGATGTTCGTCGTCGACGAGACGAAGTCGCCGATCGGCTGATCGCCATGGGCCGCGCCACAAGCGTTGCGATCGCCGACGGGGTGATGACGCTTACGCTCGCGCGGCCCGACAAGCTGAACGCCTATAATCCCGAAATGCAGGCGGAGATGATTGCCGCCTTCGATCGCGCCGACGCGGATGATGATGTGCGCGCGGTGATCGTGACGGGGGAGGGGCGGGCCTTTTGCGCCGGTGCGGACCTGAGCGGCGGCGCGGCGACTTTCGATTATGGCGGCGACAGCGAATGGCGGAGCGAGGCCGTGCCGCGCAACGCCGATGGCGGCGTCGATTTTTCCAGCCCGTCGGTGCGCGATGGCGGCGGCACGCTGGCGCTGCGTATCTTCCGCGCGAAGAAGCCGGTGATCGGGGCGATCAACGGCGTAGCGGTGGGCGTGGGCGTGACGATGACCCTGCCGATGGACGTGCGGCTGGCGAGTGAAACCGCGCGCTTCGGCTTCGTCTTTGCCCGGCGCGGCATTGTGCCCGAAGCGGCGTCAAGCTGGTTTCTGCCCCGCATCGTCGGCATCGCGAATGCGCTCGACCTCTGCTTTTCGGGGCGGATCATCGGCGCGCAGGAAGCGCAGGGGCTGGGGCTGGTGCGATCGGTGCACGCGCCGGACGATCTGCTGCCGGCCGCGCGGGAAGTCGCGCGCAGTTATGTGGAGGCGACGGCGCCGGTATCGATCGCGATGACCCGCGCGATGCTGTGGCGGATGCTGGGCGCCGCGCATCCGATGGAAGCGCACCGGCTGGACAGCCGGGCGATCTGGACGCGCGGCGCATCGGGTGATGCGCGCGAAGGGGTGGAGAGCTTCCTGGAAAAGCGTGACGCCGCTTTCCCCGACCGCGTGTCACGCGACTTGCCGCATTTCTCCCCCTGGATGGACGATCCCGACTGGAGCTGACGCGCGGCGGACGCTGAAGCCGTGCGACCCGGCACATTTTCCGGGCGGGTCGCGGTTCATGCTTTGATGAGGCTTTTCGGATGGTTGCCATCCTCGTCCGGTTGGGCGAGGGGGCGGCGATGTTGCTTTTGCTTGTGTCGGCGTCCGCCGCTTTGTCCTGCGCCAGCCCCAGCCACCACGATGGCGACGCGATCCGCTGCGATGGTGCGCGGCGATCGATGCGGCTTTATGCGATCGACGCCCCCGAAATGCCCGGATCGTGCCGTGAGGGGCGCCGCTGCACCCCCGGCGATCCCTTTGCCGCGCGCGATCATCTGGCGGCGCTGACGCGCGGCCGCGAGGTGCGTTGCGAGGTGGTGGATAAGGACCATTATAGCCGCAGCATCGCGCGCTGCACCGCCGATGGCGAGGATCTGTCCTGCGCGATGGTGCGCGATGGCTTTGCGGTCGAACGCTACGGCCAGCTCGATTGCGATCGCGCGCCGGCGGCGCGGCTGGCCGAACCGAAGGAAGGTGTGACGCCGGGCGCCCCGGCCACCGACCTCCCCGCGATCCTGGCCACTGCCTTGGCCGGGGTTCTGCCCGATCTTGGCGGCGGCTGGCGGTGGCTGGCTTATTATCTGCTCGGCCTCAACCTCGTCACCTATCTCGCCTTCTGGATCGACAAGCGGCGGGCGCGGGCGGGGCTGTTTCGCGTATCGGAGGCGCAGTTGCTGTCGCTCGCCGCGCTGGGTGGATCGCCGGGCGCGATGCTGGCCCGCCGCCATTTCCGCCATAAGACCCGCAAGCAGCCCTTCACGGCGGTGCTGATGGCGATCATCGTGGTGCAGGTTGGTGCGCTGGGCGGGCTGGGCTGGGTGGTGGTGGAACGCTGGACCGCCTGAGCCCGAAAAGAAAAAGGCCCCGGTTGCCCGGGGCCTTCGCGATCAGAAATTGTAGCGCAGCTGCGCGCCGAAATAGCGATCCACGTCGCGCGGCAGCAGATAGCGATAGCTGCCGCCCGGGCCGCCCGGGGTGATCAGCGTCGCATAGCTCGTATCGGTCAGGTTGCGGCCGATGAAGTTGAGCCGCCACACGCCGTTCGGATCGACCAGCGCGATATTGGCATCGACGATGGCATAGCCGTCGATGGTGATCGCGCGCCGCGTCACCGGATTGGCTTCCAGCGTCGAAACCTGATCGCTGGTCAGCGAAATCTGGCCGCCGATCTCGACATCGGCGAAGCCGCCCGTCTCGATCGTGTAGAGCGCCGATGCATTGCCCTTCCACTTCGGCGCCAGCGGCAATTGTTCGCCATGCCGGTCGCTCTGGCCGGGCTGGGTGATGTTGAAGCGGTCGATCTCGGCATCGGTATAGGCCATGCCGATCTGCAGCGTGAAGTTGCGCGTCGGCCGGATCACGGATTCGATTTCCACGCCCTGCGTGATGATCGTGCCGGCGTTGGTGAGCTGGGTGACGGTGCTCACATTGGGCGGCGTGCCGATCTCCACGAAGCCGTTCGCCTGGAAATTCTTGTACTTGGCGTGGAACAGCGCGGTGTTGAGCGTGAACGCGCCATCGGCCGTGCGGAACTTGGCGCCCGCTTCGAAGGCGTCCGAGGTTTCGGGCTTCAGCGGATCGCGCTGGTTCAGATTCTGGTTGAAGAAGACGTTGAACGCCGGCCCCTTATAGCCCTGCGAATAGGTGGCATAGGCCATCAGATCGTCGGTCAGATCATATTGCAGGCCGGCGCGGAGCGAGAAATCGTCATTCTTGACCTTGAAGCGTTCATCGAACGCGGCGGCAAGCACGCCCGGCCCGGCGATCGCCGATGCGGTGCGGACGTTGAACGCCTTCAGATCATCATGCGTGTAACGCCCGCCCGCGATGACGCGGAAGGCATCGGTGATGTTGATCGTGGCGTTGCCATAGATCGCGAAGTTGTTGAACGTCGAACCGAAATTGCCGACCGCGCTGGGGAAGGTGAGCGTCGACGAGCCCGCCGCGCACGGCGTCAGGCCCGGCGCCACCGGGGCCAGCGTGGTATCGGTGCAGACAATGTCGTCGCGCTGGAAGGTGCGTTCCTGCTTCGCCCAATAATAAAAGCCGCCGATCACATATTCGATGAACTGATTGCCCGGCGATGTCAGGCGGATTTCCTGCGTGAACGTCTTGGACGGCTGCGGCCCGAAATCGTCGAGCTGGAAGCCGCCGCCCTGCGAATAGACCGTATCGATGAAATCGCCGTCGCGGATGCCGTAGTTACGGTAATAGCGATAGGCGGTGATCGAGGTCAGCGTGCCCGCCGAACCCACGTCGAGGTCGCCCTGGAGCGAGACGCCCCAGCTGGTTTCCTTGGTCTTGGTGAGCGTGTTCTGGCGGATTTCGCGCGTGGCATCGCCCTTCACGTCGACGCCGTCGAGTGCGCCGGCCAGCGCCCCGGCGGGGAGCGTGCCGATCACTTCGGCACAGCAATCGCTGTTCATCCGGCGATAATCGCCGATCAGCGTGAAGCTGAGATTGTCGGTCGCTTCAGCCGTCACCACGCCGCGAATGCCATAGCGTTCATAGCCGTTGACCGTGCGATCGAGCGTGATGTTGCGCACCGTGCCGTCGAACCAGCCATAGGATGCGGTCCAGCGGCTCTTGATCGTATCGGAAATCGGCAGGTCGACCGCGGCGCGGATCTTATATTCTTCGTCCGTCGTGGCCGTGCCTTCGACATAGCCGCCAAATTCGTCGCCCGGGCGCTTGGTGACGACGCTGATCACGCCGGCCGAAGCGTTCTTGCCGAACAATGTGCCCTGCGGCCCGCGCAGCACCTCGATCCGCTCGACATCGTAAAGATCGCCGAACGCTTCGCCCGCGCGGGCATAGGTGACGCCATCGACCACGAAGCCGACCGAGGGTTCGGCGGCGATCGAGAAGTTGATCGTGCCGACGCCGCGCAGGAATAGCGTGGAATCGAGGCTGGTCGCGCTATCCTTGAAGTTCAGGCTGGGGACGAGCTGCTGCAGCGACTGGATGTTGACGCCGCCGCGCTGTTCGAACTGGAGCGCGGAAACCACGCTGACCGCCGCCGGCACGTCCTGCAGACTTTCGGTGCGCTTCTGCGCGGTGACGACGATATCGTCGAAACGCTCGGCTTCGGCACCCTCCTGCGCGGCGGCCGGAATGGCCAGCGCGATTGCCGAAACCCCTGTCAGCGTTGTCAGGGTGAGCGCGCGAATGGCGGCGCGGCGGGGGAATGCAGGCATGTCGATCTCCCTGTAGAACGGGCGCGTTGACCCCGGCTTGCGGTGGAAGCGCCTCTTACCCGGCCAATGGCTATGCACTGGCGGCCCGACTGTCAACACTATCGAAAAGATAGAGAATGTTGTGTCGCCTCAATCTGCTTTGCAGGCGGGGTGAATGTGCTATCGCTGTCATATGGTCGAAAGGGCGGATATGCGTATCGAACAACTGGCGGACGGGTTCGAATTGTGGGTGGGAGATGTGGCGATCGTACGCCATCGCGCCGCTGAACCTGCCTTCTTCGTCGGATCGGGTCGTCCACTGGTCGAGATGTATCGCGGCAATTTCGCGATCGAGGACCGGGTGGACGAGCGGCTGCCGCTGCGCCACGCCGAAATCGCCGGCAACCTCGTCAGGCTGGCCGTCGCCGCCGGGCTAGCGCCGCTGCTGGAATTGCGGGTGGAGCCGGGCGGCTTGGCGCTGAACGCGGCCGGGCCGGCGCTCAACCGCTTCTGGCTGCGCGTGCTGGCGGATGCCGGCGAGCGGCTGTGGGGCGGCGGCGAGCAGATGTCCTATTTCGACATGGCGGGCCGGCGCTTCCCGCTCTGGACGTCGGAACCCGGCGTGGGCCGTGACAAGAGCACGCAGTTGACGTGGCAGGCCGATGTGACCGGAAAATCGGGCGGCGATTATTGGAACACCAATTATCCGCAGCCGACCTATGTTTCGTCGCGCCGCTATGCGCTGCATGTCGAAACCGACGCTTATGCGGCCTTCGATTTCCGCGATCCCGATTTTCATGAGATCGAGGCCTGGGCCGTGCCTGCGCGGATCGAGGCGTGGGCGGCACCCAGCTTCGTCGGGCTGGTCGAGCAATTGTCCGCCCGCTTCGGCCGCCAGCCGCGGCTGCCCGACTGGGCGATCGGCGGCGCGATCGTCGGGCTGAAGGATGGCGAGCGCAGCTTTGACCGGCTGGAGGGTTTCGTCGCGGCCGGTGCGGAGGTTTCGGGCCTGTGGTGCGAGGATTGGGTTGGCCTGCGCGTCACCAGTTTCGGCAAGCGGCTGTTCTGGGACTGGAAAGCGAACGAGGCGCGCTATCCGGGGCTGCGGGGGCGGATCGCGGCGCTGGCGGCGCGCGGCATTCGCTTCCTGGGCTATGTGAACCCCTATCTGGCGGCGGACGGCGTGCAGTTCGTCGAAGCGGCCGAGCGTGGCTATCTGGCGCTGCGGCAGGATAGCGACGACATCTATCTCGTCGATTTCGGCGAGTTCGATTGCGGGGTGGTGGATTTCACCAATCCCGACGCCGCCAAATGGTTCGCCGAACGGATCATCGGGCAAGAGATGCTCGATTTCGGCCTGTCCGGCTGGATGGCCGATTTCGGCGAATATCTGCCGGTCGACGTGCGCCTCTCCAACGGCGTCGATGGCATGTTGATGCACAATCCCTGGCCGACGATCTGGGCGAAGGTGAATGCCGATGCGGTGGCCAGCCGGGGCCGGACGGGCGACGCCCTGTTCTTCATGCGCGCGGGCTGGACGGGCGTGCAGGCGCATTGCCCCTTGCTGTGGGCGGGCGACCAGTCGGTCGATTTTTCGCGCCATGACGGCATCGGCACGGTGATCCGCGGCGCCCTGTCGTCGGGCCTGCTCGGCAATGCCTATCACCATAGCGATATCGGCGGTTACACGTCGTTGTTCGGTAATGTCCGCACCGCCGAACTGATCATGCGGTGGAGCGAGATGGCGGCCTTCACACCCGTCATGCGCAGCCACGAAGGCAATCGCCCCGACGATAATCTGCAGATCGACGGCGATCCGCAGGTGCTCGCCCATTTTGCGCGGATGACGCGCATCCACGCGGCGCTCGCCCCTTATGTCGCGGGGCTGTGCGACGAAGCGGTGGCGACCGGCCTGCCGCTACAGCGCCCATTGTTCCTGCATTTCGAGGAGGATGCGGCCTGTTACCCGGTGGAAACCGCCTATCTTTATGGCCCTGACCTGCTGGTTGCGCCGGTGATCGAGCCGGGGGCGGAGCGCTGGCAGGTCTATCTGCCGGCGGGCGCCGACTGGATCCATCTGTGGAGCCATGAGGCCCATTCCGGCGGCCAAGTGCTTGATGTGGAAAGCCCGATCGGATCGCCGCCAGTGTTCTGGCGCGCGGGCAGCGTGCACGAAGCGCTGTTCGCGGGGCTTGCGTCGATCTGACCTCTCGCCATAGTCGACCCATGCGCACCACGATCAAGGATGTCTCCATCGCGGCGGGCGTGTCGATCAAGACCGTCTCCCGCGTCCTCAACAAGGAAAAATACGTCAAGGAGGAGACCCGCAAGAAGGTCGAGGAGGCGGTTGCCGCGCTCAATTTCAGCCCGAGCCTCGCGGCCCGCACGCTGGCCGGGCGGCGATCTTTCCAGATCGCTTTGCTCTACGACAATCACAGCCCTTATTATATCCACCAGATTCAGGACGGGGTGTGGGGGCGCTGCCGCGAACAGGGCGTCCGTCTGCTCGCCCAGCCGACCGACGTGGATTCGGCGACGCTGGCGCAGGATGTGGGCGGCCTGATCGACGAGACCCATGTCGACGGCGTCATCCTGTCCTCGCCGGTGACCGATGCGGCACCCGTGCTGGAGGAGCTGGAGCGGCGCGGCATCCCGTTCGTGCGGATTTCGCCCGGCACCAACCATGCGCTCACCTCATCGGTGTTCATGGATGATGTGCAGGCGGCGGATGACATGACGACGCACCTGATCAACGAAGGGCATCGGCGGATTGGCTTCGTGGTGGGCCATCCCAACCATATGGCGAGCGACCAGCGCCTGTTCGGCTATCGCCGCGCGCTCGACCGGGCCGGTGTGCCGTTCGAACCGAACCTTGTGCGGCAGGGCGCCTTCGATTTTGCCAGCGGCGCGGACGCGGCCGAAACGCTGCTCGACCTGCCCGAACCACCCAGCGCGATCTTCGCCAGCAATGACGACATGGCCGCCGGCGTGCTCGCCGTCGCGCATCGGCGCGGCATCGCGGTGCCGGACGATCTTTCGGTCGCGGGTTTCGACGACACCGATCTCGCCCAGCTTGTCTGGCCGCCGCTGACGACGATCCGCCAGCCGACCCGCGAACTGGCCTACACCGCCGCCAGCCTGCTCTTCGCGATGGGCGACGGCGTCGAACATCGCCGCCTGCAACATGATCTGGTGGTGCGGAGTTCGACGGCGCGGCGCAAGGGGCGATAGGGTGGTAGCGATGCCAGCCGGCGCTGGCATGATGTCGACGCGCCAAACAATCCGTTCATTCCCGTTGTCGCGGTGATGACGGCCTAGCCGACCAGCAGCATCGCCGCCGCGATGGAGAGGGCGAGGGCGACAAGCGTTGCGCCGGCGATCACCAGCAGCGGGCGGGGGCCGCCGGCCATCAGCGTCTGCATGGGCGATCGGATGCCGGTAGCGGTGACCGCGCAGGCGAGCAGGGCGGCAGCGCCGTCATCGGCGGCATGGTTGACGAAAGCGGGGACAATGCCCGTGGAGTTCAGCGCGGCGAGGCCGAAGAAGCCGACGACGAACCAGGGCAGGCCGGCGAACTTGGCCTTGCGCCCGTCTTCGGCCGGGAAGAACCAGGCGATCGCGGCGAGCACGGGGGCGAGCAGGGCGACGCGGCTGAGCTTGGCGATGGTGGCGATTTCGCCCGCCGGCGCGGAATAGGAATAGCCGGCACCCAGCGCCTGCGCGACATCGTGGATCGATGCGCCGAGCATGAAGCCGGCCGCCTTGTCGCCCATCGCCAGTTGGTGCGCGATCAGCGGATAGGCGACCATGGCGAGCGAACTGGCCGCCGAAATGCCGACGAGGACGAGGGTGAGCTGGCCTTGGCCCGCGCGCTTTTCGCCAAGCACGGTGGCAATCGCGAGCGCCGCCGATGCGCCGCAGATCGCGACCGCACCGCCCGCCAGTGCGCCGAAGGCCGCGCCGAAGCCGAGCAGGCGGGCGATGCCGACGCCGGATAGCAGGGTGAGCGCGAGGATGAGGACGATCGCGGCGAAGGCGGCCGGGCCGAGATCGACGATCTGGCCCAGCGTGATCCGCGCGCCGACCAGCACGATCCCCCAGCGCAGCAGCGTGCGCGACGCGAAGGCGAGGCCGGGGGCGAGGCGCTGGTCCGCGCTCAGGAAATTGAGGGCCAGGCCGACGAGCAGGGCCATCAGCGTCAGCGGCGCGCCATAGCGTTCGGACAGATAGGCTGCCGCCAGCGTGGCCAGCGTCGCCAGGATCAGCCCCGGCCCATAATCCTGCCAGCGGACGACGGGGGCGGGTTCGAGATCGCCATAAAGATCGGCAGCGGCGGGGAGCGCGGGGCGGTGTTGGTTCTTCAAGGTCGTCCTCGGGGGCGCGGGCCGGGTGTTTCAGACAGCGTTATCATATTTTTTCGGGGAGGCTCGACTTTTTGTGCCGGGCGGCGTTATGACCGGACGTATGACAGCGATGACATATCTGCCCGCGCCAGCGGAATCCCGCCTTCTCGGCAAGAGCGGCCTCACGGTATCCCCGATCGCCTGGGGCATGTGGCGCTTTGCCGGCGATGATGTCGCTGCGGCACGCGCCCGGATCGAGGCGGCGCTGGCGGCAGGCGTGACGCTGTTCGACACGGCAGACATTTACGGCCCCGACAATGGCGAGCCATTCGGCGCCGCCGAAAAGCTGTTGGGCCGCGTCTTCGCCGAAGATCGCGCGCTGCGTAACCGCATGGTGATCGCCACCAAGGGCGGGATCGAAATGGGCACGCCCTATAATTCCGGTGCGGCCTATATCGAGGCGGCGATCGATGCGTCGCTGCAGCGGTTGGGCGCCGATCATGTCGAGCTGTGGCAGATCCACCGCCCCGACATGCTGACCCACCCCGCCGAAGTGGCGCGCGCGCTGGAAAAGGCCCATGCGGCGGGCAAGATCGGCGCGGTCGGCGTGTCCAATTACACCGTGTCGCAGGCGGCGGCGCTGATGGCGTTCCTGCCGATGCCGCTGGTCAGCCACCAGCCGGAATTTTCGGCGCTCAAGCTTGATCCGCTGAACGACGGCCTGTTCGATCAGGCGATGACCCACGACGTCGCCGTGCTCGCTTGGTCGCCGTTGGGCGGCGGCCGCATCGCCGATCCGCAGGATGCGCGTTCGCTGCGCGTGGCGGCGGCGCTGGATGCCAAGGCGATCGAATATGGCGTGTCGCGATCGGCGGCCGCCTATAGCTGGATCATGGCGCATCCGGCGCGCCCGATCCCCATCGTCGGAACGCAGAATCCGGCCCGCATCGCGGAAATCCCGGACGCGCTGAAACCCCGCTGGACCCGCGCCGACTGGTATGCGGTGCTGGTGGCATCCCTGGGAGAAAATCTGCCATGACCGATCGGGCGCCGTGCGAGATCAGCTGGTTTTCCGCGCTTTGCGACGATGATTACGAGTTTCTGGGCCAGCCCGACCCCAAGTTGCAATCGTCGTGGGAACATTGCCGCGATATCGTGCTGCAGGCCGAAAGCGGCGGTTTCGACAATATCCTGCTGCCGTCGGGCTATGCGCTGGGCATCGACAGCACCGCCTTTGCGGCCGGGATCGCGCCGTTGCTCCAGCGTATCCGCCTGCTGCTCGCCATCCGCGTCGGCGAGATGTGGCCGCCACAGCTGGCCCGCCAGATCGCTACGATCGATCGGATGCTGGGCGCCGATGGTAATGGAAATGGGCGGCTGGCGATCAACATCATCTCGTCCGACATGCCGGGCGAAACGCTGGCCTCCGCCCCGCGTTATGCCCGCACCGTCGAGGCGATGCACATCCTGAAGACGCTGCTCAACGGCCAGCCGCTCGACCATGATGGCGAATTCTGGAAGCTCAAGGTCGATCCGCCGCGCCTCGGCACGCTTTCGGGCAGGGCGCCGCAATTCTATTTTGGCGGGCTATCCGAAGATGCGCGTGAGGCGGCGGCCAAGGGGTGCGACGTCTATCTGATGTGGCCCGACAAGCAGGAGGCCGTGGCCGCGATCATCGCCGATATGAAGGCGCGCGCGGCGAAGCATGGCCGCACCCTGCGCTTCGGCTATCGCGCCCATGTGATCGTGCGCGAGACGGAGGCCGAGGCGCGGGCGGCGGCCGATCGTCTGCTTTCCAAGCTCGACGCCGAAACCGGTGCCGCGATCCGGGCGAAATCGCTGGATTCCAAGTCGGCCGGCGTGGCCGCGCAGGCGGCGTTGCGCGAAGGCGCGGGTGACGATGGCTATGCTGAAGCCAATTTGTGGACCGGCGTCGGCCGGGCGCGATCGGGTTGCGGCGCGGCGATCGTCGGCGATCCCGATCAGGTGCTCGCCAAGCTGGAAAGCTATCGCGCGATGGGGATCGAGGCGTTCATCCTGTCGGGCTATCCGCACGCGGCCGAAGCCGATCTGTTCGCCCGCCACGTGCTGCCGCGGATCGACCACGGCCCGCTGGGCTAGGGCGCCTTCAATCACCTGCTGACTCGGAATTTGCTCTAAGCGCGCGCCGGCCCGGTTCGTCAGCGCCGCCCGGTTCGTCAGCTCCGGTTGAGCGACATGATCATCCGGGCGGCCGCGATCGGCCGTTCGGGATCGTCCTGCCATGCCTCGATCGCGACATTGGCGATGCGATTGCCGATGCGGGTGACGCTGCCTTGCGCGAAGGTTTCGACAAGGCGGCCGCCGCGCATGAAATCAATGGTGACGTTGACCGGCTTCACCTTCGGCCGGTCCTCGCCCAGGGCGCGGTGCAGCGCGACCATGCCGGCGATTTCCATCAGCCCGGTGATGGCGCCGCCATGGAGGAAACCGGGGCGGCCGAGCACATGATCGCCCGCCGGCATCGCGACGCGCAGATCATCCCCTTCGCCGACCAGCGTCAGCCGCAGGAAATCGGCATAAGGCGGAAGCTGGATTGTCATCATTCGTCCGTGAACATGAAGGTGCCGGCGACATGCGCCACCGGATCGGCGGGATCGCCGTCATGCGCCTGGCCGCGCACGAAGGCGATGCGGCGGGTGACGCGATAGCATTCGCCACGCCCGAACACGGTGCGGCCGGGCACGGCGGGGCGCAAATAATCGACGCGCATGTCCAGCGTCGCCTGCGGGCGGAAGATGTTGGTCCGCCGCCAGATCGCCATGCTGGTCGCCATGTCCATCAGCGCGAAGATCGGGCCGGAAGCGAGCACGCCGGTATCGGCATTGCCGATCAGCCGGTCGTCATAATCGAGCGCGAGTTCCACCCAGTCGTCGCCATGGTTCACATAACGAATGCCCATCGCGCCATTGTGGCCGTGGGTGCGGATCGCATCGGTGAAGCGGGCTGGATCGAAGGTCATGCCGACGGGTTGCTGTGCCATGTCCTGCGCTTAATCCGGCCGGGCGATGGCCGCAACCGTGATGGGCGGGGCGGCGCGAAATGGCGGCCGCCCCGCGACAGGCAGCTTATTCGGGCAGGAAATCGGGCACCGAAAGATAGCGTTCGCCGGTATCGTAGTTGAAGCCGAGGATGCGGCTGCCGGCCGGCAGTTCCGGCAGTTTCTGCGCAATGGCGGAGAGCGTGGCGCCCGACGAGATGCCGACCAGCATGCCTTCCTCGCGCGCGGAACGGCGGGCCCATTCCTTGGCGTCGGCCGGATCGACCTGAATCACACCGTCGAGCAACTGGGTGTGGAGGTTGGCGGGGATGAAGCCCGCGCCGATGCCCTGGATCGCGTGGGGGCCGGGCTGGCCGCCCGAGATGACCGGCGAGAGCGTCGGTTCGACCGCATAGACCTTCAGGTTCGGCCATTTCGCCTTGAGCACCTGCGCGCAGCCGGTGATGTGCCCGCCCGTGCCGACGCCGGTGACGAGCACGTCGATCGGCGTGTCGGCGAAATCGCGATAGATTTCGTCCGCCGTGGTTTCGACATGCACGTCGATATTGGCGGGGTTTTCGAACTGCTGGGGAATCCAGGCGCCGGGCGTGGCTTCGGCCAGTTCCAGCGCGCGTTCGATGGCGCCCTTCATGCCCTTTTCACGCGGGGTCAGATCGAAGCTGGCGCCATAAGCCAGCATCAGCCGGCGGCGTTCCAGCGACATGGATTCGGGCATGACGAGGATCAGCTTATAGCCCTTCACCGCCGCCACCAGCGCCAGCCCGATGCCGGTATTACCGCTGGTCGGTTCGATGATGGTGCCGCCGGGCTTGAGCTTGCCCGAACGCTCCGCCGCCTCGATCATCGACAAGGCGATGCGATCCTTGATCGATCCGCCGGGGTTCGAGCGTTCGGACTTCACCCAAACCTCGGCATCGCCGAACAGCCGGTTGACCCGGATGTGCGGGGTGCCGCCGATCGTTTCCAGGATATTGGCCGCCTTGGTCATTTCGCATTCTCCTGCACGGGTATGTCTTCCAATGTTTGCGGCGGCGCGAAGGTTTTCGCCCGGCTGATTTCCGGGAACCAGCGCGCCCATAATAGGGTGACTGCGATCGCGCCGACACCCCCGGCGACAACCGCCGCCACCGGGCCGACCAAAGCGGCGAGAAAGCCGGATTCGGCCTCGCCCAGCTCGTTCGATCCCGAAATGAACAGGGTGGAAACCGCGCCGACGCGGCCGCGCATTGCATCCGGCGTGTAGATCTGGATCAGCGACTGGCGGACATAGACCGAGAACATGTCCGCCGCGCCGAGCAGCGCCAGGCAGCCGAGCGACAGCGGCAGCCAGCGCGACAGGCCGAAGGCGATCGTGGCCGCGCCGAACACGGCGACCGCGCCCAGCATCTTGATGCCGACATTGTTTCGGAGCGGCCGGAACGCGAACCACAAAGCGACGAGTGCCGCCCCCACGGCGGGCGCCGCGCGGAGATGGCCGAGCCCGGCGGGGCCGACCGCCAGCACGTCGCGCGCGAAGATCGGCAGCATCGCCGTCGCCCCGCCGAGCAGCACGGCGAACAGATCGAGCGAGATTGCACCGAGCACGAGCCGGTTGTGGCGAACGTAGCGCAGCCCATCCACCATCTGCGCCCACGGGTTGGCCTTGCCGTCCAGCGAGGTGCGCGGCACCGGCCGGATCGTCAGCAGCGCCACGAAAGCGAGCGCGAACAGGCCGCCGGACGCGGCATAAGGCAGCCAGTGGCTGTGCGCGTAGAGATAGCCGCCGGCGGCCGGGCCAAGGATCGCGCCCGTCTGCCACGCGATCGAACTGAGCGCGATCGCATTGGGCAGCACGGCCGCCGGCACCAGATTGGGGGCAAGGGCCGAAAGCGCCGGGCTGGCGAAGGCTCGCGCAACGCCGAGCAAGGCGGCGACCGCGAACAAGGCGGGCAGGCTGGTCGTGTCGTGCCAGGCGAGCCAACCCAGTGCCGCAGCGCAGCCGGCTTCGAGCAGGACCGCCGCGCGCGCGATCCAGCGGCGATCGACGCGATCCGCCGTCCAGCCGACGATCAGGGTGAGGGCGAGCAGCGGCACGAACTGGAACACGCCGACCAGCCCGAGCTGGAGGGCGGCTTCCCTGGGCGGCATTGTCCGCCGCGCGATATCGTAGACCTGCCACCCGATCACCACGACCATGCTGTTCTGGGCGATGGTCGTCACCAGCCGCGCGAACCAGAACGCCCTAAAATCACGGATGCGGAACGGATGGGGCGAAGCGCTCATGTTGTGCGTCTAAGCCGATCCCGCCGGGGTGGGCAATCGGCCTTTTATCTATCTGCAAAATAGAAAAATGATTACGCCCAAAAGAAGAGCGGGCCGGCAAGGGAACCGGCCCGCTCGGTATCACCGCCCTGGGGGGGGAAGGGCGGTTTGTTCAGACGGTTGGGGGAGTGTCCGTCTGAAAGCGATATGGGTGGTGGCGATCGGCTTTTCCACCCTGCCTAGGGGTCAATCGGATCATATCTTCGTATGATCGGCACGGCTTGCCTTGCCCGTCCCTTGCGCGAACCAGGCGATCGCCGGCGCGCTCACCGCATAGGACAAGGCGGCGGCGAGCAGGCCGAGCAGGGGGTCGCCGAAATAGCTTCCCGTCACGGCGGCCGATGCGGTGGAGGTGGGCAGGCCCAGGGCGATCGGGCCGATCAGGCTTTTCCAGCGCGGCGCTGGCGCGGCGCGGCGCGGACGCAGCCATTCGCGCGGGGCGGGGGCCGCGATTTCGCCGGTGCGGGCAAAGCTGTGGAGGGGGATGCCTTCCGCCGCGTTGAGATCGAGAAAACCCATGGCCCTGTTCCATCCGGAAAGTTGCCACGTCGAAATGCCCTGAATGGCGGGTGAATTGAATCAGACCTGGGGGTGGAATGGCCGTGCTTTAATATGGCGGCATCATACTTAGGTTTGATGCGATGCAGCGAATGGCGCTGGACGTCGCCATCTGGCTTTGAGAAAATCGCGTCCAGCCCAAGCCGGAGAATATGAACGTGGCCACCATCGTGCCCCAGCCGAGCCTTAGCCCGTCGCCGGATGCCGGCCGGCAGCCGCCCGCCGACCTGGCGAACCTGCTCGACCTGAGCGACGATACGCTGTCCATTCGTGGCGGCGACGGCGCGATGCAGTTCTGGAACGGTGGATCGACCCGGCTTTACGGTTGGGCGGCCGAGGATATGGCGACGCCGGGCAGCTATGCGCGGATGCACACGCGCTTCGACACGGCCGAGGAGGATGTGCTGGCCGAGCTTGTCCGCACCGGGCGCTGGGAAGGCCATGTCACCCGCACCACGCGCGACGGCCGCGAAGTGCTGGTTTCGGTGCGCTGGGCGGCCAGCCGGACGGAGGACGGCACGATCGACCGCATCGTCGAAACCGGCCGCGACGTGACGTGGGACATCATCCTGGAGGAGGATTTCCGGCGGAGCGAATATCGCTATCGCAATATGTTCCAGGCGATGGCGGTGTCCTTCTGGGAGCTCGATTTTTCGGCGGTGAAGCAGATGGTGGCCGAATGGAGCCACCCCAATGAAAGCGACCTTGCCGCTTTCTTCGCATCGGCGCCCAATGCGATCCGCAACTCGATGGCCAAGACGCGGATCGTGGACGTCAACGACAAGACCTTGCGGATGTTCGGCGCCAGGACGCGCGAGGATCTGGGCGAGACGATGGAGCGCTTCTGGCCGCGCGAGAGCGAGCCTGTGTTCGCGGCCAGCGGCATCGCGGCGATGGCGGGGCGGCCGACCTTCGAGGCCGAAACCAAGATGCTCACGCTCGACGGTCGCGAGATCGACGTGATGTTCACCTGGAGCTTTCCGCCGCAGGAAATGGGCCATGGCACCGTGCTGGTGGGCATCGTCGATATTACCGGCCGGTTGCGCGTGCAGCAGGAATTGCAGCGCGTTCAGGGCGAACTGGCCCATGCCGCGCGGGTGGCGACGCTGGGCGAGCTGGCGGCGTCGATCGCGCATGAGGTGAACCAGCCGCTGGCCGCGATCGTCAATTTCGGCGAGGCGGCGAAGCGCTGGATGTTCCGGCCCGAACCCGACATGGCCGAAGCCAATACCGCCATCGAACGGATGATCGCCGATAGCCGCCGGGCATCGGACATCATCGGCCGTATCCGGGGCATGGCGACCAAATCGGCGCCCAAGCCGACGCTGTTCCATCCGTGCGAAGCGGTGCGCGAGGCGGTGCAGCTATGCCGGCACGACATGCAGTCGCGCGGCGTGGCGCTCAGCATCGCCGAGATCGCCGGGCTGCCGCGCGTGCGCGCCGATCGCATCCAGATCCAGCAGGTGGCGGTGAACCTGATCGTCAACGCCATCCAGGCGATGGCGGATTTGCCGGAGGAGCGCCGCGCGCTGGTGATCCGCACGCGGCTGACGCCCGACAATATGGTGTTGATCGAGGTGCAGGACAGCGGCCCCGGTATCGATCCGGCGGTGGCCGACCGCCTGTTCACCGCCTTTGCCAGCACCAAGGAGAGCGGCATGGGCATGGGGCTTTCGATCAGCCGCTCGATCGTCGAGGCCCATGGCGGCAAGATCAGCGGGCGCGCCAACCATGACGGCCCGGGCGCGACCTTCGCCTTCAGCCTGCCGATGGCCGAAGGCGAAAAGCTGGACGTTCCCTGCCCCTACGCCGCCTGACGACGGCGTGGGGCGGGCAGGGCGAGTGTCAGGCCAGCATCGATCCGGTCCTGACGAAGCGTTCGTGCCAGGACAGCGCCTCGGGCAGGAGGTGCGGGGTCTGCTGGCCATAGGAGCCTTCGCGCGCGCGGCGATAATAATCGGCCAGCATCGGCCGGTAATCGGGATGCGCGCAATTGGCGATGATCGCTTCGGCCTTCTGCTTGGGGCTCAGCCCGCGCAGATCGGCCAGGCCCTGTTCGGTGACGAGCACCGCCACGTCCTGATTGATATGATCGACATGGCTGGCCATCGGCACGATCGCCGAAATCTTGCCGTTCTTGGCGGTCGACGGCGTCATGAAGATCGACAGGAAGGCGTTGCGCGCGAAATCGCCCGATCCGCCGATGCCGTTCTGGATGCGTGAACCCATGACATGGGTGGAATTGACGTTGCCGTAGATGTCGGCCTCGATCAGCCCGTTCATCGAGATGCAGCCGAGGCGGCGGATCAGTTCGGGATGGTTGCTGATTTCCTGCGGGCGGAGCAGCAGTCGGCCACGGAAGTCGTTCATGTTGGCGTTGAGCGAGGCGGCGGCTTCCGGGCTCAGCGAAAAGGCCGTGCCCGACGCGAAGCGCAGCCGGCCGCTGTTCATCAGGTCGAGCATGCCATCCTGAATCACCTCGGTATAGGCGGTCAGATTGTCGAACGGGCCGTCGATCAGGCCGGTCAGCACGGCATTGGCGATGTTGCCGACGCCCGATTGCAGCGGCAGCAGGCTGGCGGGCAGCCGGCCCTTCTTCACTTCATGCTTCAGGAAATCGATCAGGTGGCCGGCAATGCCCAGCGCGTCGGCGTTCGGCGGGGTGAAGGGGGCGTTGCGATCGGGCGTGTCGGTTTCGACGATCGCGACGATCTTCGCGAGATCGCAATGGAAATAGGGCTCGCCGATGCGGTCGTCCGGGTTGATCAGCGGGATCGGCACGCGCGCGGGCGGCAGCGCCGTGCCGTAATAGATGTCGTGCATCCCTTCGAGCGCGGGATTCTGCCAGCTGTTGACCTCGAGGATGATCTGGCCGGCGCGGTCGAGCCACGTCTTGTTGTTGCCGATCGACGATGACGGGATGAGCGCGCCATCGGGGCGGATGCCCGTCACTTCGATCACCGCGGTATCGAGCGGGCCGAGGAAGCCCTGCCACGCCATCGGCGCGACCTGGCTGAGATGCATGTCGAAATATTCCATCTCGCCGCGATTGATCTTCTCACGCGCGATCGGATCGGAATTATAGGGCAGGCGGAATTCGATGCCGTCCGCCTTGGCAAGCGCGCCGTCCAGTTCCGGCCCGGTGGAGGCGCCCGTCCAGACCTTGACCTTGAACGGGTTGCCGGCGGCATGTTCGCGCTCGATCTGCGCGGCCAGCGCCAGCGGCACCGCCTTGGGATAGCCCGATCCGGTGAAGCCGCTCATGCCCACGCTGCTGCCCGATGTGATCAGCGCGGCGGCGGCCTCCGCATCCATCACCTTGGCGCGCAACTGCTCCGCTTGAATACGACTCCCGGACATGACGCAACTCCCTAGACTGAAGATGGCGCCTATTAACGAGGGATGCGCGACAGTGCGACCCGCGCGACCGTATCATAACACGGTTACGCGGGGCCGAAGCGGCCGTTTTGACGTCAGTGGAGCGGTTAAGCCAGCAAGCTCAATCGACTAGTGCGCACCAGCGGAAATCATGCTTGATGAAATTCTGGCCGAGGCTGTAACGCACCCTCCGCACGCCGGGGATCTTGTCGATCGTCTGGTGCAGGAAATCGGTCAGCTCGTTGCCATTTTCCACCAGCGTCATCGCCAGCACGTCGGCGCGGCCGAGCATGGTGGCGACGAAACCGATTTCGGGAACCTTGGCCAAAGCGGCGGCCATATCCTCGATATCGCCCGCCGAATTGGCCTCGATCCACAGATAAGCGAGGATCGGGTTGCGCAGCCGGCTGGTGTTGGTGATCGCGGCGACGCGGATCACCCGATTGTCGAACAGGCGCTTCAGCCGCGACCGGATCGTGCCTTCGGTCAGCCCCAGCTCGCGCCCGATTTCGCGGTTGGAGACGCGGGCGTCGATGCCCAGCCGCTCGATGATCTTATGGTCGATTTCGTCCAGTGCGACGCCGAGGCTCATAGGGGTGCCCAATCCGGAGTGTATTTCAGAACCTTGAGCGCGAGGCCCGGGACGATCTTCTCGACCCCCGGAACATGCGCGATGACATGGGTGAGCAGCCGATCGAGATCGGCGAGATCGCGCGCGACCACCTGGGCTTCCACATCGTGCGTGCCGATCGAGACGTTGACCGTCACGACCTCTTCCAATTGGGCGAGATCGTGGCCGACCGCCGCTGCGGATCGGCCCTTCACCTGCACGCCCACGGCGGCCAGGCATTCATAGCCCATGGCCGAAAGATCGCGCATCGCGACGACGCGTACCGAGTCGCTTTCTTCCAGCCGGCGCAGGCGGGTGCGCACGGTGGCTTCGTTCACGTCGACGATACGGGCAAGGTCGCGATTGGCGATCCGCCCGCTGTGGCGCAGCGCAGCGATGATCTTTTCGTCGACTTCATCCAGTTCGTAGGTTGCGGCATCACCACCGCCGCGTCCGCGGCCGCCGCTGCGCGCCGTCGCTTCCCTTGCCAAACCTTGACCCCCAGATGTTCGCCTTGTGGCGCCGCCAGCAGGGCGGCGCCGATAGAGCCGGGAATCAGACAGGATTGGGCGGGCGCTGTCAATGCTGCGCGAAACCGCGCAGCATCACTTCACCGCGCGAGGAAGCCGCCATCGACCGCGAGCGGATGGCCGGTGATGAAGCTCGCCTTGTCCGAACAGAGGAAGACGACGGCATCGGCCACTTCACGCGCTTCGCCGATGCGGCCCATCGGGTGCATCTGCTTGATGAAGGCAGCGGCCTGCAGATCGGCGTTCAGCGTGTCGGTCATCGGCGTGGCGATGGCGCCGGGGCAGACGGCGTTGACGCGCACGCCCTGCGTCGCCCAGCGCAGCGCGGCCGACTGGGTGAAGCCGATCACGGCGTGCTTGCTGCCGCAATAGGCGGGGCCACCGGCGCCGGACATGCCCGCGATCGACGCGGTGTTGACGATCGCGCCGCCGCCGGCCTTGGCCATGATCCGCGCTTCGGCGGCGATGCAAAACATCACGCCATCGGCGTTCACCGCCATGGTGCGGGCGTAGATGTCGCCATCGCCCCACGGCGTCGTCATATTCTCGATCGCGACGCCGGCATTGTTGAACGCGGCATCGAGCCGGCCCCAGCGGGTGACGACGGCTTCGACGGCGGCGTCCACCGCCGCGCGATCGGTGACGTCGAGCGCGGCGCCATAGGCTTCGCCGCCGGCGTCGGTGATCATCCGGGCGGTTTCCGCTGCCCAGTCGCCATTATAATCGGTGGCGGCGACCTTCGCGCCTTCCTCCGCAAAGGCCAGCGCGGCGGCGCGGCCAATGCCGCCGCCGGCGCCGGTGATGAATACGGTGCGACCTTCAAAAAGCTTGCTCACAGGGCTCTCCCGATGGCGGTGATCCAATGATCGAGCCGCGTACAGAGGCCGGCGATGCTGGAAAAGCCGAAATGATTGTGCCCGGTGGCCAACAATTGCAAAATCGTGATGTCGCCAGCACCCGGATAGGCGGCGGGAACCTCGCCCCAGGGCACGCCGATATCGCGATCGCCGAAGGCCAGGAACATCGGCACGTCGATTGCCGCGGCCTCGGCCGCGAAGCTGCCGGGCACCATCGACATGACGCCACCGGCGGCGAACATGCGATCGCCGATGCCACGTAGTGCCGCCGAAACAGCAGGATCGCCGCCGCCGAAAATCTCCGCCGCGAGTTCCTTGTTGGCGGCGCGAAAGCGCGGAAAGGCGCCGCCGAAGCGCGCTTCGGCCAGGCGGGGCAGGGCGGCTTCCAGTCCATCGGGATCGCCGATATAGCCGCGTTCCTCGTCGGTCAGCGCCCAATCGAGCCCGCTGGCGCTGGATCCGAGCAACGCCATGGCGGCGAAGCTGCGGTTGCGCGCCTGCTGGAGCGTGACGAGCATCCCGCCCATCGAATGCCCCACCGCGATGGCGGGCAGATCGGCCAGCGATGGGATGCGGTTGCGGAGCGCGGCCAGCGCGTGATGGTGGCTGTCGCCGGCCTGGCGCGGGGTAAAGGCGGCAGGGGCGGGCGGTTCGCCGCTTTCGCCGATGCCGGGATTGTCGATCGCGACCACGGCATGGCCCATCGCCGCCATGCGCCGGGCGAAGCTGTGCCCGGTATCGCCCGCCGCCAGATCGAAATAGCCGCGCGCGGCGCCGCCGCCGGGCACGCACCAGAGCAGTGTGCGCGGATTTCCGGCCGGCAGGAACAGATCCGCCGCCATGGCGATCACCCCCGCGCCGTCGGGCGCGGGGGTGTCGATCTTCAAGCGTTGCACGGTCAGGGGATCAACGCCCCCAATTATAGGTGAGCGACAGGCCGTACATGCGCGGCTCGCCATAGATCACCGAGTCGAAGCCGATCTGCGAATAGAGCGGATAGCCACCGGTGATATATTTCTCCTTGGTGATGTTGGTGGCGAACATCGCGGCGTCGATATTGCTGCCGCCGATCCGGTTCCACTCGATCCGCGCGTTGAGGATCTCGTAGCTCGGGAACTGGTTGATCGGCGGGGGCGCCGCGAAGTCGGGCGAATTCACCTTGGCCTGATAGCTGAAATCGCCCTGGAAGGCGATTTCGCCGCCATCGTTCATCGGAATGGCGTAACGGCCGGTCAGGCTGTACTTCCACTTCGGCTGATAGGCGGTTTGCCGGCCCTTGATTGCGGGCGTGCCCGGCAGGGTGATGTCGCTCGACGCGTCGAGATAGGACACCCAGCCCGACAAGGTGAGGCCTTCGATCGGGACGATAGAGGTTTCGAACTCGAAACCCTTGTTGGTCGCCTTGCCGACATTCTGCGCAACCGACGCGATGCCCGTGGTGGCGATCGCGACCGGGACGGTGATCTGCTGGTCCTTATATTTGTCGTAGAAGACCGCGAGGTTGGTGCGCAGCGGCACGCCGATATCCCAGTCCGCCTTCAGGCCGACTTCGAAATCGTCGACATATTCGGGATCGAAGCTCTGCAGGTCGGCGCGCGGTGCCGGCAGGTTGAAGCCGCCCGATTTGAAGCCGCGCCGATAGGCACCGTACAGCAGAACGCCATCCATGGGCTTCCACTGCAAGGTGGCATCGTATGTGGGTTCGCTGAACTTCGCTTCATATTCGATCGGGCACTGCACCGCCCCGCTCTGCGGGTTGACCAGCACGCAGGCGCCGGTGGCCGTGCTGACCTGCGCCAGCGACGCCTTGCGCTTGTCCCAGGTGTAGCGGAAGCCACCGCTTACCTGCAGCGTATCGGTGATGTCGAACTCGGCATGGGCGAACAGCGCGTCGCTGGTATCGGTGTTGGTGACGAGGCGCGTGTTGAACGATCCGAAGGTGGACGACGGAATCGCCGGATCGAAAGCCGGCTTCGACTTTTCGTGATAATAGCCGACGATATAGTTGAAGCTGTTGCCGAGCGATCCCTGGATCTGGAATTCCTCGGTGAACTGATCCTGGCCGAACTGCCAGTCCTGCGTCGTGACGTTGAACTGGGCGATCAGTGGCAGCACCGTGCCGTCATAATCATTGCCTTCATCGGTGCGCTGGCCGCGCCACGCGATGATGTTCTTGATCGTCAGATTGTCCGTGATTTCCCACGTTGTCTTGTTGGTGATGCCGTAATTCTGGGCACGGTTATAGTTGCGTCCGGCATAAGCGATCTTGCGGATGCCGATGGCCTGTTGCTGCGCCAGAAGCCCATTGATCACCGCATCCGGTGCGAAGCCGAAGCCGCCGCCGGCCAGCGCCTGGCCGACGATCTGGACGGGCACCGGAACGGGGCTCGTCGGGTCGAAGGCCGGGCAGCCCGGCGCCATCGGCGCCGAAAGGCAGGCGATCGAAACGCGGCTGGTGCCGGTGCCGAGATACATCGGCACATTGGGAAAGAAGGGATCGAGCGGGGTGCCCTGCAGGACGTTCGGGCTGATCGCCGCATCGGTGTTGAAGGCGCGCGGGATGGCGGACGAACCGCTGGCATCGCGGCTCGAATAATCGCCGATCAGCAGGTTTTCGATGCCTTCGCCCGGCCGCAGCAGCAGCGACACGCGCATCGATTCATAGGCGCGACCGTCCAGCTTCTGGCCGCTGATGATATTCTTGGTGAAGCCGTCGCGCCGTTCGACCTGGCCGGCGACGCGGATGCCGCCGAAATCGTTGCCGAACGGCACGTTGACCATCGCTTCCAGGCCGTAGCGGTCATAATTGCCGACGGTGGCGCGGACGAGGCCTTCGAAATCGTCGCTCGGCCGGTTCGGTTCGAACAGCACCGCGCCGCCGGTGGTGTTGCGGCCGAACAGCGTGCCTTGCGGGCCCTTCAGCACCTGCACGCTTTGCAGATCGAAGAAGATGCCCGGCCCGGCGACCGGGATCGGCACTTCGGCGAAATAGGTGGCGACCGACGAGAAGTTGCGCTGGCCGGCGTTGATCACGCCCGGGCCCTGGCCGCGAATGTAGAATTGGGCTTCGTCGCGCTTCTGGGCGCCAATGTTCACGCCCGGCGCGACATCGCGCAGCTGTTCGACCGACTGGACGCTCTTTTCCTTGAGCGCGTCGCCGGACAGGGCGGTGATGGCGAGCGGCACTTCCTGCAGCGCTTCTTCGCGCCGGCGGGCGATGACCACGATGTCCCCAAAGGCTTCCGAATTGCTGATACCGCTATCGGCGTCCTGCGCCATCGCAGGCGCTCCGACGCTCAGTGCCGCCAGGCTGGCAGACAGACAAAGGACGTGCGTAAGGCTCCTCATCAAGCATCCTCCCCATCCAGCGCGACCCACTTGAGCGGAGCCGCTTTTCCATTCCCGCCAACGGCTTTCCGTCTGGCGTCCCAAAATGAATGTGCTTCAGCATGGATGATGCATGTTTGCGTGGCAAGACGAATTTTTCGAAACGCATTCCCGCGTCCACATTTCGACATGGCGCTGCAGAAGCACTGATTTTCAAATGTTTACGGTGCGTAACGCATCGAAATTTGGCGGCGTCCTCGCGGCAGGGTAGATTTCGTTCCCCCGGCATCGAGTCTCCACGCTCATGCGGTTTCGTCGTGACAAACTGAATGCAATTCATTATGTGTCCGTCGATCCGTTTCGAGAATGCGTGAGGAGAGGCGCACCATGAACGAGATGACGACGATCGAGCGCATTCAGACCGGCGACGAACTGGAGCGCTGCCCCTTCCCGATACCGATCGGCTGGTTTGCCGTGGCGCTGTCGGACGAATTGAAGCCCGGCGAACTGCGCAACCTGCACGTCTTCGGGCGCGAATGGGTGCTGTTCCGCGGCGAGGACGGCAAGGCCGGCCTGGCCGATCCCTATTGCCCGCATCTTGGCGCGCATCTCGGCCATGGCGGCGAAGTGGTGGGCAACACCATCCGCTGCCCCTTCCATCATTGGGAGTTCGACGCCGAGGGCTGGTGCAAGAAGATCCCCTACGCCAAGGTGATGCCCGGCATCGCGCGCAAGAAGCCGGTGCTGAAGACGCTGCCGATCGAGGAGCGTTATGGCGCGGTGTTCGCCTGGTACCATCCCAATGGGGATGAGCCGAGCTTCCCGCTGCCCGACGCACCGGAACTGGAAGCTGACGGCTATGTGCCGGTCCGGCGCGGCCAGTGGAACATCGGCACGATGATCCAGGAAATCGGCGAGAATGGCGTGGACAACGCGCATCTCAAATTCCTGCACAAGGCACCGATCATCCCGCCCGTCGAAGCGCGGCCGGATGGGCACAAGTTCCACACCAATATCGGTCAGGGCTATATCGTCGGCGAAAGCCACGGACCGGGCATCGCCATCCAGCGCTTCAACAATCAGGGCGTGACGATGCTGATGTTCGCGATGTCGACGCCGATTGATACGGAAATGACGCTGACGCGCATGGCCTTCACCTTCCTCGATCATCCGGAGGGTTCGAAGGAGCGCGGCATCGCCGAACATCTCTACCAGCATTCGATCGGCGCGGCCGATGGCGAGGATTCGGCCGGGTTCGAATCCGTCGATCTGATCGTCTGGGACAACAAGAAATATCGGCCGCAGCCGCTGCTGTGCGACGGCGACGGGCCGATCCTGATGTGGCGCAAATGGTTCAGCCAGTTCTACGCGGAGCCGGTCAAACCCTGAGCAACGAACAAGCACCTGGCCCGTTGATCCCGTCGAGGCGCTGCCTTGGCGGGATCGGCGGAGCCGGGGCGATACGGGAGGTTATCAATGAACGAGATGACGACGGTCGAGCGCATCCAGACCGGCGACGAACTGGAACGCTGCCCATTTCCGATCCCCTTCGGCTGGTTCATGATCGAGGAATCGGCGAAGCTCGCGGCGGGTGAGATCCGCAATTTCAAGGCGTTTGACCGCGAATGGGTGTTGTTCCGCGGCGAAGACGGCAAGGTCGGCCTGACCGATCCTTATTGCCCGCATCTCGGCGCGCATCTCGGCCATGGGGGCGAGGTGGTGGGCAACCATATCCGCTGCCCGTTCCACCATTGGGAATTCGACGCCGAAGGGTGGTGCAAGAAGATCCCCTACGCCAAGGTGATGCCGGGCATCGCCCGCAAGAAGCCGGTGTTGAAGGCGCTGCCGATCGTCGAACGTTATGGCGCGATCTTCGCCTGGTATCATCCCGACGGGATCGACCCGACCTTCCCGATCCCCGACGTGCCCGAGCTTGAGGATCCGGATTATGTGCCGATCCGCCGCGGCATGTGGGACATCGGCACGATGATCCAGGAAATCGGCGAGAATGGCGTCGATTACGCGCACCTCAAATTCCTCCACGGATCGCCGGAAATCCCGCCGGGCACCGGCCGGGCCGATGGCTACAAGTTCCAGACCGATATCGGCGAAGGCTTCATCGTCGGCGAACATCATGGCCCGGGCATCCAGATCATGCGGTTCAACAAGGATGGCGTGACGATGACGATGTTCTCGACGCCGATGCCGGTGGATCGGGAAATGACGCGGACGCGCATGGCCTTCACCTTCCGCAACTATGCCGAAGGCACCAAGGAACGCGCGATCGGCGAGCATCTCTACCAGCATTCGATCGGCGCGGCGGAGGGCGAGGATTCGGCCGGGTTCGAATCCGTCGACCTGATCGTCTGGGACAACAAGAAATACCGCCCCCAGCCGCTGCTGTGCGACGGCGACGGGCCGATCCTGATGTGGCGGCAATGGTTCAAGCAATTCTATGCGGAACCGATCGACGGCTGACGCGGGGGCGCGGGTAAAAAGGGGGAGGGGGCGCGTCGGCATCGGCCGGGGCGCCCTTTTTCCGTGGGTGGCATTGACGTTGCGCATCCGGAATGGCCTGATCTGCCGATGAGATGGGGATCCTCTTCGCGATCCGGCCGGTCGCTGCCGGGTCTGGCCGTGATGGCCGGCCTGCTGATGGCGGGCGGGGCGCAGGCGCGGTCGGTGGCCTTGCAGCAGGGCATCGACGTTTCGCACCATCAGGGCCGGATCGACTGGCAGCAATTGCCCCGGCAGGGCGTCACCTTTGCTTATATCAAGGCGAGTGAGGGCGGCAGCCACCGCGACCGCGCCTTTGCGGCCAATTGGGCGGGCGCGAAGGCGGCGGGGCTGCAGCGCGGCGCCTATCATTATTTCACCTTATGCCGTGCGGGCGCGGACCAGGCCGCCAACTTCATCGCAGCCGTGCCGGTGGACAGCACCGCGCTGGCGCCGGCCGTGGACCTCGAATTTCTGGGCAATTGCGATCGCCGGCCAACGCCCGATGCCTTTCATGCGGAGCTTGCCGCCTTTCTGCGCGCGGTGGAGAAGCATTATGGCAAGCCGGTCCTGCTCTATCTGACCGAGGAGTTCGACCAGGCCTATGCCGTCAGCGCGCGGGTCGACCGGCGGCTCTGGCTGCGGAGCCTCGGCAAGCCGCCCGGCTTCGGCGCGCGGCCGTGGAGCCTGTGGCAGCAATCCCACTCCCGCAAGCTGAATGGCATCGCCACGCCCGTCGACTGGAACGTCGCGCGCTGAGCCGCGTGTAATGCGATAATCCGCCTGAAAGCCGGGGTTTTCCCCGAGTGACGGGTCGGGGGCCGTCTGCCAACACGCGTGGATAAGGGCCGGGTGCTTCCGCGTCGCTTTCGGGGCGAACACATGGCCGATGAAATGACGGGGAGAATCCGATGTTCAGTCTCGCCACCGGCGGTGATTGCCTGCGCCGTCCTGCATTGCCGACCGGCCTGATCGCCATGGTCGCCTCCAGCCTGCTCGCGGCAGGCGTGGCGCAGGCGCAGGAACAGGGCGGTGGCAGCAGTGGCAGCGATCTCGCGCAGCAGTTGGCCAATCCGGTGTCGGACCTGATCAGCGTGCCGTTCCAGAACAATTATGACTGCTGTTTCGGCAGCGAGGATGGCGGCCGTTACACGCTGAACATCCAGCCGGTGATGCCCTTTTCGGTTGGCGAGAAATGGAACCTGATCACCCGCACGATCGTGCCGATTATCTCGCAGGAACGGACGACGCCGACACAGGGCAGCACATCGGGCTTCGGCGATATCGTGCAGAGCTTCTTCCTGTCGCCCAAGGCGGCGGCGAACGGCATGGTGTGGGGCGTCGGGCCGGTCATCCTCTACCCGACCGGGAAATCGAGCCTTGGCACGGAAAAGTGGGGGGCGGGGCCGACGGCGGTGGTGCTGAAGCAGATGAAGGGCGGCATCACGGCCGGCGTGCTGGCGAACCATATCTGGTCGTTCGCCGGCGATAATTCGCGGTCCGACGTCAGCAGCACCTTCATCCAGCCCTTCCTCACCAAGACGCTGCCGGATTCGACCACCTTCGCGCTCAACACCGAAAGCACCTATGACTGGAAGAGCAAGAAGTGGACGGTGCCGGTGAACCTGGCCGTGTCCCATATCTTCCGCTTGGGATCGCAGCCCGTGCAGATGGGGCCGGGCGCGCGCTATTATGTCTCGTCGCCCACCGGCGGGCCCGAATGGGGCGTGCGCTTCAACGTCGTCCTCCTGTTCCCGAAGGGGCATTGATCGCGGCTGGCGGCAGCGGGCGACCACATAAGGGGAACGCACAAAAGGAAAAGGCGCGCCCGGTATCCCGAACGCGCCCTTTTTCCATGCGGTGTGCGGCCTGATCAGCCCATCGAGGGCAGCAGCCGCTTTTCACCGGCGATCCGCATCATCGCCTTTTGCAGCTTGTCGAACGCGCGCACCTCGATCTGGCGGACACGTTCGCGGCTGACGCCATAGACCTGGCTCAGTTCCTCAAGCGTCTTGGGATCGTCCGACAGGCGACGTTCGGCAAGGATGTGCTTCTCGCGATCGTTGAGCGCATCCATCGCCTCGACCAGCATGTTGTGGCGGACGTCCTTTTCCTCTGCATCGGCGAGGCGTTCGTCCTGCAGCGGATCGGTATCGACCAGCCAATCCTGCCATTGGCCGTCGCCATCCTCGCGCATCGAGACGTTGAGCGAGGTATCGCCCCCCATCGCCATGCGGCGGTTCATGCTCGTCACCTCTTCCTCGGTCACGCCGAGATCGGTGGCGATTTTGGCGAGATCCTCGGGCTTGAGGTCGCCATCCTCGAACGCGTCGAGCTTGGATTTCATCCGGCGGAGGTTGAAGAACAGCTTCTTCTGGGCCGCCGTGGTGCCCATCTTCACCAGGCTCCACGACCGCAGGATATATTCCTGGATCGACGCGCGGATCCACCACATCGCATAGGTGGCGAGGCGGAAGCCGCGATCCGGCTCGAACTTCTTCACGCCCTGCATCAGGCCGATATTGCCTTCGGAAATCAGTTCGGAGGTCGGCAGGCCGTAACCGCGATAGCCCATGGCGATCTTCGCCACGAGGCGCAGGTGCGAGGTCACGAGCCGCGTCGCCGCTTCGGGATCGCCATGCTCCTGATAGCGCTTCGCCAGCATATATTCCTCCTCGGGGGCGAGGAGGGGGAACTTCCGGATCTCGGCGAGATAGCGGTTGAGGCCAGCCTCGCCGCCGAGAGCGGGAATCGTCGCAGGGACGTTCTTGCCGCTTGCCATGATCTTCACTTCACTCCCTGGTCCGTGGGACCGACTGATATGGGCCGAATCTTTCCGTACCCGATTGAAACTCTTTATAGCGCCAGTTCCATTAACAGCGCCTGCATGTCTGGCGGCATGTTACTGTCGAAGGCGAGATGCTCGCCACTATACGGGTGTATGAAGCCCAGGTGCGCCGCATGAAGCGCCTGCCTTTCGAATCCCAAACGATTAAGCAGGCTGCGGTGTTCCGGCCTGATACGTCCGTATACCGGGTCGCCCAGAAGGGGGTGGCCGATCGACGACATGTGGACACGCACCTGGTGCGTGCGGCCCGTTTCCAGCCGGCATTCGACCAGCGATGCGCCCTTGAGCGCGGTGATCAGCCGATAATGGGTCACGGCACGCTTGCCGCGTCCATCCTGCACGATCGCCATCTTCTTGCGGTGCGTGGCCGATCGCGCGATCGGCCCGTCGACGCTGCCCGTTGTCGGCACCGGCAACCCGGCGACGATCGCGCGATAGCGGCGGTCGATGCTGTGCGCCGCGAACTGCTTGGCCAGCCCTTCATGGGCCAGATCGGTCTTGGCGGCGACCATCAGCCCCGACGTATCCTTGTCGATCCGGTGGACGATGCCCGGCCGCGCCACCCCGCCGATGCCCGAAAGGCTGCCGCCGCAATGGTGCAGCAGCGCGTTGACCAAGGTGCCGTCGAGATTGCCCGCCGCCGGGTGGACGACAAGGCCGGCCGGCTTGTCGACGACGATCAGATGATCGTCCTCATAAGCGATGACGAGCGGGATATCCTGCGCTTCGTTTTCCAGCGGTATGGGCGGCGGCACGGTGACGTCGAACGCGTCGCCCGGCGCCACCTTCGCCGAAGGATCGCCCGCCGGCGCGCCATCCGCCCGGTGCACCTGGCCGTCGTTGATCAGCGCCTTCAGACGTTCGCGCGAAAATTCGGGGAGTGCGGTCGCCAGTGCCTTGTCCAGCCGCCATCCTCCGGCTTCCGCCGGCACGATTGCCCGAACTGTCGACACCCCCGCGTCCATCGCCTAGCCATGTGGCGATGCATGTCGCGATTGCAAGCCGCCTGCTGAGGCAAATTGTCCACCATGCGGCGGGTTCACCCGATCGCGAGGTGTGCGGCCTGCTGTTCGGTACGCCCGAGCGCATCGTCGCGGTGGAGGCGACGGCCAATGTCCATGCCGATCCCGCCGCCTTCTTCGAGGTCGATCCCGCCCGCCTGTTCGCGGCGCTGCGTGGCGAGCGGGCGGGCGGTGCCCGGCTGATCGGCCATTATCATTCGCACCCGACCGGCCGGGCCGAACCTTCGGCTGCGGACGCGGCGGCCGTCGATCCCGTGGCGGAACGGCTGTGGCTGATCGTCGCCGGAGAGGATGTGGCGGCGTTCCGCGCCGGCCCATCGGGGGCGATCCATGGCCGCTTCGATCGGGTCGGGCTGGTCGTGAAGGACTGAAGCGAGCCAGCCAAGCGGCCGAATGCGCCCCGCGCCGCTTGCGTTCGCCGCCGCCAGCGGCCACAACGGCGGCCTATTTCGGGGACGATCCGTTACATGACGAATGCTGTCGATTTCGCGAGCCTGCTCTGTTCACGCCTGTGCCACGATCTGCTGAGCCCGGTCGGCGCGCTCAACAATGGCATCGAGCTGATGGCCGACGAAACCGATCCCGAAATGCGCGCGCGCTGCCTGGAGTTGCTGGCGGAAAGCGCCCGTGCATCGGCCAACAAGTTGAAATTCTTCCGTTTGGCCTTTGGCGCTGCCGGTGGTTTCGCCGATCAGGTCGACACGCGTGAGGCGCGCCAGGCGATCGACGGCCTGTTCGGCGGCGACAGCAAGATCCTGCTCGGCTGGATGGTTGAGGAACCGTCGCTCAGCAAGTCGGCGATCAAGATCCTGCTCAATCTGGCGCTGATCGCGGGCGACGCGCTGGTGCGCGGCGGCCGGCTCGATATCGGTGCCGAAGGCTCGGAAATCGTCGTCCGGGCCGAAGGGCCGCGCCTCGTCCTCGACAGCGAGCTCAAGGACGCGCTGCTCGGCTGGACCAGTGAGGAAGCGTTGACCCCGCGTGCCGCCGCCGCATGGCTGGTGCACCAGTTGGCCAAGGAAGCGGGGGGCAGCGTGCAGGTGTCCGAACCGTCCGATGGCGTGCTGATGTTCGGCGCCACCCTGCCTCCACGGTAAACCGCCTTTAACCAGTGACATGGCAGATCGGCCTTTCCGGTGTTCGGACGGAAGGGCCCGATGGACGATCTGCTGCAGGAATTCCTGGCTGAAACGCGCGAGATGCTGGCCGCGATTTCAGGCGAAATCATCACCTGGGAGGCCGAGCCCGGCGATCGCGCGCGCCTCGATTCGATTTTCCGCTTCGTCCACACGGTGAAGGGGAGCTGCGGCTTCCTCGATCTGCCGCGCCTGGAACGGTTGAGCCACGCGGCGGAAGACGCGCTGGCCGAAGTGCGCAGCGGCGAACGCCAGGCCGATGTCGCGCTGGTCAATGCCGTGCTGGCGATCATCGACCGGATCGGCGAGCTGACCGAGGCGATCGAGGCGGGCGAAAGCCTGCCCGACGAGGACGATCACCGCCTGATCAACGCGCTCGTCCCCGGTTCGGCGGCGCCCGCCGCCGTCGCCCCGCAGGCGGTCAGCGGATCGCCGATCCGCACGGTTTCCCGCAGTATCCGCCTGCCGATCGATCTGCTCGATCGCATGATGGGCGGCGTTTCGGACATGGTGCTCGCCCGCAACGAACTGTCGCGCAAGCTGCGCGATTCGATGGTCGACGGCGCGATCGAGGCGGCGTTCGAGCGGCTGTCGCTCTGCGTGGCGGAAATGCGCGACGCGATCACGCGCACGCGCATGCAGCGCATCGACCATATCTTCTCGGTCCTGCCGCGCATGGTGCGCGATCTTTCGGCCGAACTGGGCAAGACCGTCGCGCTTGAGGTGGAAGGCGGCGATGTCGAGCTGGATCGCGAGATGATCGAGATGATCCGCGATCCATTGACCCACATCATCCGCAACGCGATCGACCATGGCGTCGAACTGCCCGACGATCGCCGCGCGCTGGGCAAGCCGGTGGCCGGGCGGCTGATCGTTTCGGCCCGGCAGGCGGGCAATCAGATCCTGATCGAGGTGATCGACGATGGCCGGGGCATTGATGGCGAACGGCTGGTCGCCAAGGCGATCGCGGCCGGCATCGTCACGCCCGAGCGCGCCGAAAGCCTGACCTGGACGCAGAAACTGGCGCTGGTGTTCGAACCCGGCCTGTCGACCGCGCAGGCGATCAGCGCGATTTCGGGGCGCGGGGTCGGCATGGATGTCGTGCGTTCCAATGTCGAGCGGATCGGCGGGCTCGTCGATATCGAAAGCCGCCTGCACCAAGGCGCGCGGCTGACGCTGCGCGTGCCGCTGACGCTGACGATCATTCCGGCGCTGACGGTGAGCGCCGGAGGCCAGACCTTCGCCATACCGCGTTCGGCGATCGAGGAAATCGTGCGCGCCACCGGCGATGGTGTGCGGCTGGAACCGATGGGCGGCGTCCATGTCGCGGCCATTCGCGGCCGGCGGATGCCGGTGGTGCCGTTGGGCAAGCTGACGCGCGGGGCGAGCCGGCCGGTTTCGCCGCCCACGCTCGTCGTGCTGCGCCCGGCGGGCGGCGCGCTGTTCGCGCTCTCCGTCGATGCGGTCCACGATCATGAGGAACTGGTGGTGAAGCCTGCCGCGCCGGCGGTGATGGCGACGGGCATCTACGCTGGCACCACCTTGCCCGATAATGGCCGGCCGATGCTGCTGCTCGATCCGGCCGGCATTGCCAGCGTCACCGGCGTCGCATCGCAGCAGGTGGCCAATGCCGAACCCGACGCCGTGGCGGAGGAAGCCGCACCGCTGGTCCAGACCCTGCTGTTCCGCGATTCGGACGGAATTGAGCGCGCCATCCGCCTGTCGGTGGTCGAACGGATCGAGGAAGTGCCGGCGTCGGCCGCGCGCTTCTCGGCCGGGCGCCTGCGCATCGCCCATAACGATCAACTGCTGCCACTGCTCGGCCATGCCGATCCGTCGGCGCGCACGCGGCTGCGGGTGTTGCGGGTCAGCGATGGCGAAACCCAGCTCGCTTATATGATCGACGAGGTGATCGACATCGTGGCGCTGCCGCCGCTGGCCGATTCGGCGGTGCAGCCGGGGCCGGTGGCCGGGGTCGTGATGGTCGAAGGCCGCCAGGTCGAACTGCTCGATCCGCACTGGCTGCTGGCCGATGCGGCGGGCGGTCTGCCGCAGCCGTCGGCGCGGCCGATCTGCCTGCTGGTCAATGCCGAGGATCGCTGGATGAGCGAGATCCTGCGTCCGCTGGTCGAAGCGGCGGGCTATCGCGTCGTCGTCGGCCGTGCGCCGGCGGATTCGCGGCCCGACGTCATCATCGATACCGGCGGCCCGCATGCCGAGCTGACGGACGGCGGCGTGCCGGTCGTGCGCCTGCGCACCGCGCCGGCACCCGCCAATGGCGCGGACGACAGCATCTATCGCTACGATCGCATCGGCCTGCTCGCCGCGCTCGACGGCGTGGTCGCGGCGCGGAGGTAAGGATCATGGAAGCATTGCACCTCATCGTCGGGATCGCAGGCCAGCGCGTCGCGCTTGCCGCCCGCCATGTCGAATCGGTGGTCGAGATCGATGCCGTCACCCCGGTGCCGCTGGTTGCCCCGCATATCGCCGGGCTGGCCGCGCTGCGCAGCCGCGTGCTCACCATCGTCGATACGCTGGCCGCGCTCGATCTCGGCCGGATGGAGATGGAAGACGTGATGCAGGCGGTGATCGTCACCATCGACGGCCATCTTTACGGCCTGCTGGTCGAAGAGGTGGAGGACGTGATCTCGCTGGGCGACGCGCCGACGCCGGTCTGCGCGGTTTTGGGGCCGGGCTGGGCACGGGTCGCATCGGGCATGGTCGAGATTGACGGCGATGCGCTGCTGTTGATCGACCCGGCGGCGCTGGTTGCCGGGCCGAGCGCGCTTGCCGCCTGAAAACGCTCGTTAACTCACCGCTTACCGAAGCGGGGGTAGAGGAAGAAAGCCGACTTTCCGGCGCGAGGACGGGAACCCGATGAAGACATGTTTGGTGGTCGATGACTCGAAGGTCATCCGCAAGGTAGCGCGCCACATCCTCGAAACGCTGGAGTTCAATGTCGCCGAAGCGGGCGACGGCCGCGAGGCGCTGGCTTATTGCCAGGATACGCCGCCGGACGTGGTGCTGCTGGACTGGAACATGCCGGTGATGAGCGGGATGGAGTTTCTCCGCGCGCTCGGCACCAGCGGCATGAGCCCGCGCCCCAAGATCGTGTTCTGCACGACGGAAAATGGCGTCGGCCATATCCGTGCCGCGATCGAGGCGGGCGCGGACGAATATGTGATGAAGCCGTTCGATCGCGAGACGCTGGAAAGCAAGCTCCAGATCGTCGGCCTGGCCTGAGCCGCAGCCGGGCTGTGCCGCTTCCGGTGCCATCGTTCCACGCCGGCCGATCGTCCGCCGCCGTGCATGGCCATCGGCCGATCCGGCTGATGATCGTCGACGATTCGATCGTCGCGCGGACGGTGATTTCCCGGATTCTCGAAGGCAATGACGCGTTCGACGTCGTCGCGACGGCCGGCCATGCCGGCGAGGCGCTGGACCTGCTGGCCCGCGTGCAGGTCGATATCATTCTGCTCGATGTGGAAATGCCGGGGCTCGACGGGCTGACCGCGCTTCCCGATCTGCTGGCGCGCAGCCATGGCGCGCGCGTGCTGATCGTTTCGTCGGCCGCCGCCGATGGTGCCGTGGCGACCGTCCGCGCGCTGACGCTGGGGGCGGCGGATACGCTGCTGAAGCCCGGCGCCGGCAGCTTCGCCGGCCGTTTCGCCTCCGTTCTTACCGAGCGCCTGCTGCGCATCGGCCATGCGCCCGAAGCGGCGACTGCACCCATTCCCGTGGCCGAGCCGGCCGAACCGACGCTGGCGCCGGCCGCGCATGGTCCGGTCGGCTGCCTTGCCATCGGTGCATCGACCGGTGGCCTGCATGCTTTGTCCGATTTCTTTCAGGAACTGCCGCGCGATTTCGCCGCGCCGATCCTGGTGACGCAGCATCTGCCGCCGGTGTTCATGCCCTATTTCGCATCGCAGTTGATGGAGATTGCGGGCCGGCAGGCGCATGTCGCCGAAGATGGGATGCGGCTGGTGCCGGGCGAGCTTTTCGTGGCGCCGGGCGACGGCCATCTCGGCCTTGTCCGCAACCGGGGGAGCGTGCGGATCCGCATCGATCGCAATCCCGCGCCGACCGGCTGCCTGCCGTCGGTGGACCCGATGTTCGCGGCGGTGGCTTCTGTGTTCGGCGCCGGTGCGGTGGCCGTGGTGCTGACCGGCATGGGGCGCGACGGGCTGATCGGTGCGCGCGATGTCGCGGCTCAGGGGGGCGAAGTGTTGGCACAGGATTCGCGGACTTCGGTGGTGTGGGGAATGCCCGGCGCGGTTGCCAATGCGGGGCTTGCCGCCGCCGTCCTGTCGCCGGGGCAACTGGCCCAGCGGATTGCCAAGCGGGGAGGGGCGGCCGCGTGGAACTGAGCCCCGTCGCCATGCGCGCCTTTGCCGGCCTGCTGAAGGATCGCACCGGACAGGAACTCGCCGCCAGCCGCCACTGGCGGATCGAAACGGCGCTGAAGCCGCTGCTGCGCGATCGGGAATTGCCGTCGTTCGATTCGCTGGCCGCCGGCCTTGCCGACCGGCGCGACATCAAACTTGCCGACGCCGTGGTGGAGGCGCTGTTGAACCACGAAACCTTCTTCTTCCGCGAACAGGCGGCCTTCAACATGCTGATGGCCGGGCCGGTGGAGGCGCTGGCAGCGGCGCGCGGCGGCACGCGGCGGCTGCGCATCTGGTGCGCCGGCTGCTCGACGGGCCAGGAAGCCTATTCGATCGCCATGGCCTTTGCCGATGCCGGCGATCGCTGGCGCGCCTGGACGGTGGAGATCATCGGCACCGATGTTTCGGCCAGCATCGTCGGCCGCGCGGTGGAGGGGTGCTACAGCCAGTTCGAAATCCAGCGCGGGCTGCCCGTGCGCCAGATGATGCGCTGGTTCACGCCCGATGGTGATGATTGGCGCGCCAATGCCGATCTTCGCCGGATGGTGCGGTTCGAACGGCACAATCTGCTCGATCCCGCGCCCTTTCCGGGCACGGCCGACATCATATTGTGCCGCAACGTCCTGCTGTATTTCGCGGCTGAGGAGCGGACGCGCGTGTTCGACGGGCTGGCGGCCACGATCGCGGGCGATGGCTGCCTGATGCTCGGCGCGGGCGAAACCGTGCTCGGCAACACCACCCGGTTCGAGCCCGATGCCGCGCAACGCGGATTTTACCGCCCGGTCGCCTGAACAGTTTGACGCGTCATCCGGCCGCGTTAAGGCCTTCGCCTTATGACGGTCGAAAAAACTGCCACGCTGGGTCCGCGCGATCTGATCGTCGCATTGCTGATCAACCTCACCTGGGGGCTGAACATCATCGCGGTGAAGATGGCGGTGATGGCGACGGCGCCCTTCGCCGCCGGCGGCCTGCGGCAGGCCGTGGTGCTGATCGCCTGCCTGCCCTTTCTGCGCTGGGTGCCCGGGCGGATGCGGCCATTGCTGGTGCTGGCCGCGCTCAACGGCACGATCTTCCTGATCTTCACCAATTTCTCGCTGCAGGTGGCGGATAATGTCAGCGCGCTGGCGATCGCCGGGCAATTGGGCGTGCCCTTTTCGCTGATCCTCGGCGTGATCTTCCTGGGCGAACGGATCGCCCTGCCGCGCATGTTGGGCATCGCGCTGGCCTTTGGCGGCGTCGTGCTGCTGGTCTTCGATCCGGGCATCTTCAGCGAATTGCCGGGGCTGATCCTGATGGCGCTCGGCACCTTCACCTGGGCGGTGGGGGCGTTTCTCCAGCGCAAGCTCGCCGACGTGCCCGCGCTCACCATCTATGCCTGGATCGGGCTGGGCGGGGTGATCGGGCTGATGCCGCTCAGCATGTGGCTGGAACCTGGGGCCTTCCGCAACCTGCCCAATCTGCCGCTGCGTGATGTGGGCTGGCTGCTCTTTTCGGGCCTCGGCTCCTCGGTGATCGGGCAGGGCGGCATGGCCTGGCTGCTGCAACGCCACCCCATCTCCACGGTGCTGCCGCTCACGCTCGGCGCGCCGGTGATCGCGGTCAGCGCCTCCTCCTACTTCTTCGGCACGGTGCTGACACCGGTGATGATCGCGGGGGGATTGCTCACGCTCAGCGGCGTGGTCATCATCACGCTACGCAGCGCACGGGCGAAAAAGGGTCAGCCATGAGCGAATATATCGAGTGCCCGTCGCCCAACCATGATGAGCGCGCGCTGCCCGTTTCGATGCTTGTGCTGCATTATACCGGCATGGTGGACGCGGCCTCCGCGATCGACTGGCTGGCCAATCCCGAAGCCAAGGTGTCGGCCCATTATGTCGTGACCGAGGATGGCCAGGTGGTGCGCATGGTGGATGAAGCGCGGCGCGCCTGGCATGCCGGGCGTTCGCACTGGCGGGGCGTGACCGACGTCAATTCGGCCAGCATCGGCATCGAAATCGTCAATCCGGGCCATGAACATGGCTATCGCCCGTTCCCCGCCGAACAGATGGCGGCGCTGCTGCCGCTGGTCGCCGATATCGTGAAGCGCCACGGCATCGCTCGGGCGAACGTGGTGGGCCATTCGGATATCGCGCCCGCGCGCAAGATCGATCCGGGCGAATTGTTCGACTGGGATCTGCTGGCGCGCAACCGGCTGGCGCTTGCCCGCCCGCGCGCCAATCTCGCTGATCCGCACTGGACGGATGGCGGCTTCCTACTCGCGCTCGAACGCTTCGGCTATGATGTCGGCGACGGGCCGGCGGCGGTGCGCGCCTTCCAGCGGCGCTTCCGGCCCGAACGGATCGACGGGCTTGCCGATGGCGAAACCCGCGCGATCCTGCTGTCGCTGCTGCTCGACCGCGAACGCGGCCGGGAATAGCGGATCAGTTCGCCGCGCGCTCCACCGTCTTGCCGACGGACTGGACGTCGCGGCCCATGCCTTCCACGGTGTTGCAGGCGGCAAGGCCCCCCAGGCAGGCGAATATCATCAGCGCCCGCATCGTCTTGATCGTCTGCAAGGAATTCTCCACAGGTTCGTCGTTCCATCGCCCCTATATCGCGTCGGCGATGCCGCACAATCTTGCTCTGGCGGGCATTGCTGCTATCTGAACCGGGCCAGAGGGCCGGGCGGCCGCCGGTTCCCCTTCGTGGGGGACGGGAGGAAAGTCCGGGCTCCAAGAAGCAACGGTGCCGGGTAACACCCGGCGGCCCCGGCGCAGGCCGGGGTTAGGGACAGTGCCACAGAAAGCATACCGCCCGGCGGGCTTCGGCTCCGGGTAAGGGCGAAAGGGTGCGGTAAGAGCGCACCGCGGGCCGGGTAACCGGAACGGCATGGTAAACCCCACCGGGAGCAAGACCGAATAGGGACGGCATATGGGCTCGCTTCGCCCCGTCGTCCGGGTTGGTTGCTTGAGACCGCGGGCAACCGCGGTCCTAGAGGAATGGTCGCCCATCCGGCTTCGTGCCGGTGGACAGAACCCGGCTTATAGGCCCTCTGGCGTTTTCCTTGCGTTCGACCATGGATCGTTCGGCCGCTCCGCACTACATGGGGGGCATGGCGCGTTCGTCTCGATCCAATGACTGGGGTTTTCCCCGCTGGCGTGGTTATGGCAGCGAACGGGGGGCGACCAGGGTGCGCATGTGCGATCGCGAAGGCTGTGATCAGCCCGGCGATCGGCCTGCGCCCAAATCCCCCAACAGCCCGGAACGCTGGTATTTCTGCGAGGACCATGCGGCCGAATACAACCGCAACTGGAACTATTTCGAAGGGCTGAGCGCCGAGGAAGCCGCTGCCCGCGAAGCGCGCGAACGGCGCGACGCATCGGGATATGCGGATTCGAAGCATTATGCCTGGGGCGGCCCCGGCGATGGCACGCGATCGCGCGACGAGATGCGCGCGCTGGCCGTGCTCGAACTCGAGTCGGATGCCGACTTCGATGAGATCAAGGCCGCGTGGCGCCGGCTGGCCAAGGCCAACCATCCCGATGTGAAGCCCAATGACGCGGCCGCCGCCGCGCGCTTCCAGTCGATCCAGGCCGCGTTCGAAGTGCTGCGCAAGGCCGAGGAGCGCCGGGCAACGGCATGAGGGCAGGGGCGTGAAAAGCCATGTCCGCTCGGAATGGCAGGGCGCCATTCTCGTCTGCCGCAAATGCGGCAAGAAAGCGGGCGGCGGCTTCGGCCCCAAGGGCAAGACCAGCCTCGCCAAGGCGCTGCGCAAGGAAATGCACGGCGGCAAGGGCCGCAAGGCGAAGCTCGGCGTGGTCGAAGTCGGCTGCCTCGATATCTGCCCCAAACGTGCCGTCACCGTCGTCGATACCCGCCATCCCGGCGAATGGCTGATCGTCCGCGCCGGAACGCCGGTCGAGGATGTCGTGGGGCGACTGAACAGAAGCGCGGATGAAACCGGGGGTGAAGGTCAGCCCTGAGCGCCCCCCGCCCATGCCGCCGCTCAGGATTGCGCCGGGGCAACTGGCTGACCGGATTATGGCGCGGCATGTAACTCGCCCGATTTTCGACCGGGCCATCGTCCGGTTTCGAGCCACAAGGCCAAGTGGTTGTGGCGGCTTGGTCGGGTTTTCCCGTCCACCCGCCCCATGCCTCGTCATGCCAGCGCAGGCTGGCATCGCTCCGTTCCTTCGAACGCAGCATCAGAAAGAAGTGAGATCCCAGCCTTCGCATATTGAAAGCGGACGCCGTCAATATCAGGTCCGTCGTATGTTTCGCCCTTCTACAGGCTCTATGCCGTGTGGTGCGCCGTCAGGTAGGTCGCTCGAGCCGAGCGCCTCGTCGCTTTCGGGATCACCGGCAACTAGGTTGATTGGTGCAACAATGTCAGCCGGGGGCGGTTTGCAGCGGTGTTCCTGATGCAGTGCCTGACGGCTCTCGACGCGGATTGGATCATAGTGCCGTCACTGGAGGAGGGCGCTCGTCGAGGGCGCGCACAGTTGCTAGCCAAGGGAGTGGCCAAGCCACTATAGCGACGGTGACGTTGATCGCTAAGGGCGGGACGAATGAGCATCACATTGGAAGCGACATTCCCACAGGCTGTTGGCCAAGACGGTCGCTTTTCGCTTGATCTCTACGTTGAGCGGTCCCGGCAGTTTACGGCAGCGGCCAAGGACATAGCCGAGGTATCTAGCCGGGGGGTCGTCCAGCATAGATCACTTATCTTGGTCGACCTGCAAGGCCTGTACCTCGCTCTGGTCAACTGGTTTGCGGCGCAGGAAATCCCCTTGGAAAGCGGGCTGCTGCTCAGCGAGTTTGCAATCTGTTCGCTTTCCTCGGTGGTCAAGTCGGTGGAGCAGCGGATTATGGCAAACTCCGGCGGCCCGATCATCACCTTCTCAGAATTGGTCCGACGTGTCACGAAGGACGAGGTGCCGACGGCTGTGCCGGAGCACGAGGTGTTGAAGCTCGAGCCTAGCATTGAACTCTTCTACGCTCCTGTGCCCTTGAAGGAAATTGAATGGCAGCTGCGGAAGAGGGCGCAGCAAGGGAGCTGGCAAGCCGAAGAGCAGTTGGCGGGCCTGTCGGCGGGGCTTGTCTCTTATCCTGGTGTTGAACGTGATTACCGGTTCTACGAGGATTTCGTAACGTGCCTGAAGAAGAGCCCGTTCGTGACCCGTTCGGAGCATGGCTTCTTTAACTTCTATGTGGGTGCGAGGGGTCTGAAGTTCATTGACGAGAAGGAAGTTGATATTCGCGTCGCCATCCGGGCTGTTGACGCTTGCTACGATAGAACGGCTGACTCGGTTTGCATCGTGTCCTCGGACCAGGATTTCGTGCCTCTTCTCGAACGATGCCAGCGAGCCGGACTGACGAGCTTCCAAGCAGACGCTGCCAAGTTTATGCAGCCGGAGAGGGTTGGACGCAGGATACGCGAGCTCGGGACGAGTTACATCCCGACGCGCATGGAGTCTGGTTGGCCGCTGCGCGTAATCATCGGGTCTATGTCCCCGTTTTCTAGGTATCAAATTTCCTTCGACGAACTGGAAGGGCTGTGTCGCGCGCACAATGCGATCAATGACGTTGAACTTCATCCGCAGCGTCTCGACAACGGAAACGCAGGTTTGGTCATGCACCGACCGGTTCGCTGAGGGCGAATGACCGCAACTGGTCGTGAACTGCCGTTGCGAGATACATCCGCAATATCGGCGCGTCCTGACAGGCAGTTTTTGGCAGCCAGATCAAGTTGTCGGTCATGGCGGGCGTCGCGATAGGCGAGAGGCTGATCCGCGCGGCGCGGCTGGCGTTCACCCCACGGCGGCGATTTCGTAGAGGAAATCGACGAAGCCCATGATTGAATCGTCCATGCCCGCCACTTTCGGGTTGGTGCTTTCGATGACGAAATATTCGTCGAGCGCGTGGGCGCCACTGCCGTGGCCGAGGCCGAACTGGCCGGCGGGCAGGCCGACCGGCTGGCCGGTGAAGACGACGCCGGGCCAGGAACCGGCAAGGCGCGGATAGAGCGTGGTCGGCACCTTGGCGCGGGCATAGACGGCCAGTTCCGCCTTGACGAGCTTGCTGTCCTCCGGCGTTTCGGTGGGATCGTAGCCGCCCGAGACGACCATTTCGATATCCTGATAGCCATGTTTGTCGAGATGGGCGCGGATCTTGGCGACGGCCTCATCCTTGGTCTGGTTGGGCACGATGCGGCAATCGATCTTGGCGACGGCGCGGCCGGGCAGCACGGTCTTGCCGCCGGGCCCGGTATAGCCGGCGACCAGCCCTTCGATGTTGATCGTCGGTGCCGAAGCGAGACGTTCGAGCGCCTTCTGCCAGGGCAGATCGTCGATCCAGCTTTTGACGCCGAGCATCCGCTTGGCGTCCTCCTCGCTCATGCTGCGCGCGGCCTCGGCGATGAGCGCCCGTTCGCGCGGGGTGAGCGGGCGGACATTGGCCATATAGCCATCGACCGCGGGCATATTGCCATCGGGCGTGACGAGGGTGGACAGCGCGGCGACCAGCCGCCAGGCAGGGCTGTCGACGCGCGCCTTCTCGCTCGAATGAATGTCGCGCGCGGGGCCGCGCCCCCATTTTTCACCCGATGCGATCAGTTCGAACTCGATCACGCCCTTGGCGCCGAGATTGACCGCGACGCCGCCGGTGGCCGGGCTCTGCCAGCCGGTGGGGATGATGACGCCCGTGCATTTCTTGAGTGCGGCAAGCACATGTGGGCGGCGGACGATCTCGCTGAAATGGGGCGAGCCGATCTCCTCTTCGCCCTCGGCGACGAGCACGAGGTTGACCGGCAGCTTGCGCCCGGCCTTGCGGAAGGCGTGGAGCGCGGCGAGGAAATTCGCCTCCGGCCCCTTCTGGTTCACGGCCCCCCGGCCCATCACCACCTTGCCGAATCCGGGCTTGTCGACGAGCCGTGCTTCCACCGGCGGCACCGACCATTCGGCGGGGTCATATTGCTTCACGTCGTACATGAAGTAGATGCCCATCCACTTCTTCGCGCCCGCATCCAGCGTGGCGAAAACGCCGGGATGGCCGCTGGTCGGCACGCGTTCGACATGCTGGAAGCCGGCGTCGCGGGCCAGTTCCATCATGTGGGAACAGCCCTTTTCCATGTCGCGGTTCTCGGCCGCGATGGAGGGGAGGCGGATCCAGTCCTGCAGGCGCTGCACGGCTTCGGGATGGTTGGCTTCCACCGCCTTGCGGATCGCCGCGAGATCGCCGCTTTCCGCCAGCACCGCGCCGGGGGCGAACAGCGCGGCCCCGGCGGCGGCCCCGCGCAGCACGGCGCGGCGATCGGCAAAGCTGACGTCGCGATAATCCTGGGCCATGGACTCACCCCCTGTTTTCAATGCGTTCGACATTAGATCGCGGATTTGGCCGCCGGGCAAGCTGGCGTGATGCGAAGGCCGGGCTATAGAAGTGCGGGCATGGCAAGGGAGCGGATGGTGGCGCTGAGCGCGGAGCGGGTGGACGAAATGGTGCGCGAAGGGGTGGCCGCGATGCAGCGGCGCGATCCCGCGACGGCGCGCCGCCTGTTCGAGATTTTGGCCGACCCGGCTTCGGGCGTGGCGCCGCCCTGGCTGTTGCTGGCACAGGCGTGCCGCATGGCGGGCGACGACGTAGCGGAGGAGGGCGCGGTCGATCGCCTGATCGCGGAGCAGCCGCGCCACCTGCGCGGGCTACTGATGAAGGGTGATTGCCGTGCCCGTGCCGGCGACATGCGGGCGATGACATCCTTCTTCTCGCTGGCGGTGAAGCTGGCGGCGACGGTGGAGCAACTGCCGCCCGCGCTGGCGGCGGAGCTGGATCGGGCGCGGGCGGCGCTGGCCGCCCAGTCGCGCGACTATCACGCGCATCTGGATAGCGCGCTGCACGGGGTGGATGTTGCGGCAGCGGGCCCGCGCTTTCGTGAGGCGGCGGATATTCTGGCCGGACGCAAGCAGGTCTATCTGCAACAGCCCAACAGCTTTTATTATCCCGGCCTGCCGCAGATCCAGTTCTACGATCGCGCGCAATTTTCCTGGGTGGCGGAGATGGAGGCGGCCGTGCCCGCGATGCGCGCCGAACTGGAAGCACTGATGGCCGAGGGCGAGGCGTTCGCGCCCTATATCCAGCCGCGCGAAAACCGGCCGCAATCGCCCAATCCGTTGTTTGGCGATCCCCGCTGGGGCGCGGCCCATATCTGGCAGGATGGTGCGCTCGTCCCCGAAATGGCGGATCGCTGCCCGCGCACGGTGGCGGCGCTGGCGGCGGCGCCGATCCCGGTGATCCGCGAACGATCGCCGATGGCGCTGTTCTCGCGCCTCCACCCCGGCACCCATATCGAGCCCCATCATGGCATGCTGAACACGCGGCTGATCTGCCATTTGCCGCTGATCGTGCCGCCGGGCTGTCGCCTGCGCGTGGGCAACGATGTGCGCGCGTGGGAGGAAGGCAAGATGCTGATCTTCGACGACAGCATCGAGCATGAGGCGTGGAACGAGGGCGACAGCACACGGGTGGTGCTGCTGTTCGAAATCTGGCGGCCGGAACTCGATGCGGCCGAGCGCGAGGCGCTGACGACGCTGTTCGAATCGATCGTCGATTATTGACCGTCGGGCATCGCCGCCACCGTCTCCGCGACGGTGACGAAGGGCGAGGCGGTGGAGTGGAGGACGAATTCGCGCACCGCCGCGCCGAATTGCGCGGGCGTCGGTTCGCCGGCGAAGAAACGCGGCATCAGCAGGTTGCCCGCGCTGTCGATCGTCACCGCATAAACGGGCCCTTCGATCGACAGCCGGCCGAATGCGCCGTCGACCAGCCGGGCCATCTGGTCGGGCAGGCGGACGAGGCGGAAGATGCCGAGATCCTTGACCTCGGCGAAATAGAGCAGCGGCGCCTTGGTGGAACGGCGGATGGCGACATCGCCGAGCGGCGGGGTTTCGATGCGGCCGATTTCGGGTAGCGCGCGCTCGGCGGTGGCGTCGAACGACATGGTCTTGGCCAGCAAGGATGGCAGCATGCTTTCTACCATATGGCTGTCGAAGGGCACCGTGCCGCTGGTCCGGCAGGCGGCGCCGGTGCAATCGCCATTGGCGGCCAGCACGGCGGCCCAGGGGAGTTCGCGAACGATGATGTCGATCGCGCCTTCCTGCGCCGGATCGCGTACCTGCGTGATCGTGGCGCGGACCTTGACCGACCATTTCCCGAGATCGGCGAGGTAGATATAGTCCATCACCGTCGCCGGGCCGATGCCGGTCTTGTAGGTGCCCTTGAAGGCGCGCAGCGGGACCGGGGAACTGGCCGGCGCGGCGATCGCGAACGGGCCGCTGACCCAGACGAACGCCTTGGGCGATCGCGCCGCGATCGCGGCCAGCGCGCCTTTCAGCTCATGCTGTTCCGCGCCCTGCGGCTTGTACAGATAGATGGATAGCCGCGTATGCGTATCGCCATCCTGCGCGTCGTAATTGATCGCCACGTCGCTGCCATCAGGCGCGAGGGCGATCGCGCGGCTGCGCCGGAAAATGCCGTAGGCCGCCGGGAAGCTGGCGCCGGTGGGCTTGTGGACGAGCGGGCCGGACGCCGGATCGCCCGCCCAGACGGCGGAGGCCGGGGTGTCGGCGGGTTGGGCAAGGGCCGGTGGAGCAAGCAGGAGGAGGGCGGCGGCGAGCGCAAGGCGGGCGGGATAAGGGCCTGTCATCGGGGCAGTCTGACAGATCGAAGCCCCTCGGGACAAGTCCGCCGCCGGATCAGGGCTAACCCCAATGTCGTCCACGGTATGGCGGATTATTCTGGCGGGCGAATGCGGGCGCTTTCCGGCCAGCAGCGGAGACGGAAGATGGGTAGCCAGATCCTGCCATCATGGAATGACGGGGCCGCCCGCGCGGCAATCATGGATTTCGTAGGCCGGGTGACGAAGGAGGGCGGGCCGGATTATGTGCGGCCGGCCGAACGCATCGCCACTTTCGACAATGACGGGACTTTGTGGTGCGAGCAGCCCTTGCAGGTCCAGTTCTTCTTCGCCCGCGAACGGCTGGACGCGATGGTGGAAAAAGACCCTAGCCTGAAGGATCGCCCGCCGTTCAAGGCCTTCGTCGATCGCGACATGGAAGCGATCAAGGCACAGGGCAAGAAGGCCCTGATGACGGTGGCGGCGGCCGTCCACGCGGGCACGACCGAGGACGAGTTCTACGTGATCGCCGAGGAATGGCTGGCGCGCGGCAAGCATCCCACGCTGGGCCGGCTGTTCACCCAATTGACCTATCGGCCGCAGGTGGAACTGCTCGACTATCTAAGGGCCAACGGCTTCAGGACCTTCATCGTTTCGGGCGGCGGGATCGATCTGATCCGTGCCTTTGCCGAGACCGCCTATGGCATCCCGCGCGAACAGGTGGTGGGATCCAGCAACAAGACCCGTTTCGAACTGGTCGACGGGCGGGCCTCGCTGGTCAAGCTGGCGGAGCTTGGCAGCTTCGATGATCGCGAGGTGAAGCCCGCCAACATCAACCTGCATATCGGCCGCCGGCCGATCCTGGCGTTCGGCAATTCGGACGGCGATCTGGCGATGATGCGCTATGCGCTGGGCAACCGGGGCCCGAGCCTCGCGCTTCTGCTCCACCATGACGATGCCGACCGCGAATTCGCTTATGATCGCGAATTCGTCCTCAGCCCGCTGGCCGAGGCGCTCGACAAGGCTGCGGACTACGGGATCACGGTGGTCAGCATGAAGCGCGACTGGAAAGCGGTGTTCACCAGCGATCCGTGACGCGCCGGGCGATCTTCGCCTTCACGCTTCGACGTCGGCGCTGACCCGGTGGAAGAAGGGGTGCGGGGGCGAGATGCCGCGCTGGATGTTGCTGAACATGCCCGCGCCCAGTGTCGGCAGGATCGCTTCGACCAGCGTCACATGTTCCAGATTGCGCACGTCGATATGCACTTCCAGCCGGCCTTCGTAGGAGAAGGTGACGATCGCCTCCTGCGGGCAGACGGCAATCAGCGTCTCGGTGATCCGGCGCAGCTCGTCCGAAATCGCGGTCGATCGAGGCTTGGATGGCAGCCGTTCGACACCGGCGACGTTACCACTCTTCTCAACAGCACTCATTTCCGACCCTTCTGGCTGGAGGGGGCCTCCAATCCAAAGCAAAATGCGAGATTCGGCAAGCCGGGATTTACCCTTGGCGCCGTGCCATGAAGGCCAGCCGCTCGAACAGCATCACGTCCTGCTCGTTCTTGAGCAGCGCGCCATGGAGCGGCGGGATGGCCTTGCGGGCGTCCTTCGTCTGAAGCACGTCGAGCGGCATGTCTTCCGCCAGCAGCAGCTTCAGCCAATCCAGCAACTCACGGGTGGACGGCTTTTTCTTGAGGCCGGGAACGTCGCGGACTTCGTAGAAGATGTCCATCGCGCGGCTGACCAGAACCTTCTGGATGCCGGGGAAATGGACGTCGATGATTTCCTGCATCGTGTCCCGTTCAGGGAATTTGATGTAGTGGAAAAAGCAGCGGCGCAGGAACGCGTCCGGCAAATCTTTTTCGTTGTTCGATGTGATGACGACGATCGGGCGCTCCTTCGCGGCGATCGTTTCGCCCGTTTCATAGACGTCGAAGCTCATCCGATCGAGTTCCTGCAGCAGATCGTTCGGAAACTCGATGTCGGCCTTGTCGATCTCGTCGATCAGCAGGACGGGCAGTTCGGGGGAGGTGAACGCCTCCCACAGCTTGCCCTTGCGGATATAGTTGGAAATGTCGTGGACGCGCGGATCGCCGAGCTGGCCGTCGCGCAGGCGGGCCACCGCATCATATTCGTACAGGCCCTGATGCGCCTTGGTGGTGGATTTCACATGCCACTGGATCAGCGGCGCGCCGGTGGCCTTGGCGATTTCGTGCGCGAGCACCGTCTTGCCGGTGCCCGGTTCGCCCTTGACGAGCAGCGGACGGCGGAGCGTGACCGCGGCATTGACGGCGACCTTCAGGTCGTCGGTCGCCACATAGTTTTTCGTGCCTTCGAAGCGCACCCGAAACTCCCTTGCCGTGCCCGTCAACCTTGGCGTCAACGCAGGTCGGATAGGGGGCGCGGGCGCCGCTGGCAAGCGTCAGCGGCTGGGGCCACCCAACTCCGCGATCCAGCCGGGCAACTCGCTCAGCGTCGCCAGTTCGCGGTAGCGCGGATGATCGACCGGCGGTTCGGCCGCCTCATGCGCCCAGACGAGCGGGTAGGGGATCAATGCCGCATGGGCGCCGGCAGCGAGCGCAGGCAGGATATCGGACTTCACCGAATTGCCCGCCATCAGCGATGTTTCGGCCGTGCCGCCATGGCGCGCGAAGGCGCGGACATAAGCGTCGGCGGTCTTCTCGCTGACCACTTCGACGCCGTGGAACAGGCCGCCAAGGCCGGACGCGGCGAGCTTTTGTTCCTGATGGAACAGATCGCCCTTGGTGATCAGCACCAGCCGTTGCTCGGCCGCCAGTGCCTCCAGCGCGGCGCGCACGCCGGGCAGGGGATCGATCGGATGGGCCATCATCTCGCGCCCGGCGGCGACGATTTCGGCGATCACATGGGCCGGCGCGCGCTGGTCGCTGATCTCCAGCGCGGTTTCCAGCATCGAAAGCGTGAAGCCCTTGGCGCCATAGCCGTAGAGCGCGAGATTGCGGCGTTCGACCTCGGCCAGCCGCGTCTCGATCGTTTCGGCATCGGCAAATTCGGCGAGCAGCGCGTTGAACCGCTGATGGGTCAGCCGAAAGATCGTCTCATTGTGCCAGAGCGTATCATCGGCATCCACGCCGACCAGGCCGATCGGCACCCGATTTACTCCACGCCCTCGAACTGCAGGCGCGCCAGCCGGGCATAGAGGCCGCTGTTCGCGGTCAACTGATCGTGGCTGCCCTGTTCGACGATGCGGCCCTGTTCCATCACCACGATGCGATCGGCCGCGCGGACGGTGGCGAGGCGGTGGGCGATGACGATGGTGGTGCGGTTCTGCATAAGCCGATCGAGCGCGGTCTGGACCAGGCGTTCGGATTCGGCATCGAGCGCGGACGTCGCCTCGTCGAGCAGCAGCAGCGGCGAATCGCGCAGCAGCGCGCGGGCGATGGCGAGGCGCTGGCGCTGGCCGCCGGACAGGCGCGCGCCGCCTTCACCCATGAAGGTATCCAGCCCCTGCGGCAGCGCGCGCAGAAATTCGGCGGCGTTGGCGGCTTCTGCGGCGGCCCACAGGGCATTGTCGTCCGCATCCCAGCGGCCGTAGCGCAGATTGTCGCGGGCGGAGGCCGCGAAAATCACGGTTTCCTGCGGCACCATCGCGATCCGGGCGCGCACTTCGGCCGGATCGGCATCGCGCAGATCGACGCCGTCGAGGCGGACCGCGCCGCCTTCGGGATCGTAGAAACGCTGGGCGAGCTGGAACAGGGTCGACTTGCCGGCGCCCGACGGGCCGACGACGGCGACCATCTCGCCCGGCTGGATCGCCAGCGAAAAGCCGTCCAAAGCCTTGACCTCGGGCCGGGTGGGATAGCGGAAATCGACATTATCGAAGGCAAGACTGCCCCGGGCCGGCACCGGCAGCGCAACCGGATTGGCGGGCGGCGCGATATCCGGCACCTCGACCAGCAGTTCCGCCAGCCGGCTGGCCGCACCGGCCCCGCGCAGCAGATCGCCATAGACTTCCGAAAGCGCGCCGAACGCACCCGCGACGATCGCGCCCGAAAGCATGAAGGCGGCGAGCGTGCCGCCCGACATCGTGCCCGAGGCGACGTCGATCGCGCCCTGCCACATCACCATCGTGATCGATCCGAAGACCAGGCAGATGACGATCGCGGTCATCGTCGCGCGCAGGGTGATGCGGCGGCGCGCGGTGGCAAAGGCCGATTCCACCGCGCCGGAGAAGCGCGCGCTTTCGCGACCCTCCTGCCCGAAGGCCTGGACGATCTTCATCGCGCCCAGCGTTTCCGACGTCATGGCGCCGACATCGGCGATGCGATCCTGGCTGAAGCGCGCCACGGCGCGCAGCCGGCGGCCGAGGAACACGATCGGCAGGATGACGACGGGAATGCCGAGCAGCAGCATCGCGGTCAGCTTGGGCGCGAGCGTGAACAGATAGGCGATGCCGCCGATGCCGAGCACCAGGTTGCGCAACGCCACCGACACCGTGGTGCCGACGATCTGTTCGATGATCGTGGTATCCGCCGTCAGGCGCGACGCGATTTCGGCCGGGCGATTCTCCTCGAAGAAGCGCGGGGCGAGCGACAGGAGGTTGCGGTGCACCGCCGCGCGGATATCCGCCACCACGCGCTCGCCCAGCCACGACACGAAGTAGAAGCGCATCGCGGTGGCGATGGCGAGCACCACGACGATCATCAGCAGGTAATGGAAATAGGGCGAAACCTCGCCCCCCTTGGCGATGAAGCCCTTGTCGATGATCTTCTGCAGGCGCTGCGGAATGGCGAGCGTGGCGCCGGCGGCCATCAGCAACGCAATGCCGGCGGCCGTGATATGCCCCGGATAGCGTGACGCGAAACGCCAGATAAGACCGAGATTTCCGAGCTTGCGGTCAGTGGTTGCGGACGGTGCGGGTTCGGCCATGCGGCGCCGACTAGCAGGAGCTAAGCGTGTGCTCAACAAGCGGTGCGCCACAAAGTGCGGGGTAACTCACGGTTTGTTGCGTTGCACCCTAAATCAGTTTGGGCGTAAGCTTCCCGGCAATGATGGTCCGGGATTCTCAATTCGATGCTCTATAACGCCTATGAGATGCAGCGCACCCTGCTGGCAGGCGCCAGCACCTTCGCCAATCTGGGGGCGGAATGGATGCAAAGCCCGGCGAATCCACTGTCTTATACCGCGCTTGGCCCGGTGATGGCATCGGGGCTGGATGTGTTCGCCCATGCTGCAGCGCCGCGTGGAAAGCCGGAATTCGGGCTGCGCACCACCGTGGTCGATGGCCAGGCCGTGCCGGTTTCGGAAGAAATCGTGCTGCGCAAGCCGTTCGGCCAGCTCAAGCATTTCGTGCGCAAGGGCGTGACGGGCGGTTCCAAGCTGCTGATCGTGGCGCCGATGTCGGGCCATTATGCCACGCTGCTGCGCGGCACGGTGGAACGGATGCTGCCCGAACATGACGTCTATATCACTGACTGGCGCGACGCGAAGATGGTGCCGATGTCGGAAGGCGGCTTCGATCTCGACGACTATGTCGACTATGTGATCGAGCTTCTGGAGCATATCGGCCCGAACACGCATGTGCTGGCGGTCTGCCAGCCGTCCGTGCCCTGCTATGCCGCCGCCTGCCTGATGTCGGAGGATGGCAATCCGGCCCGGCCGCTGACGCTCACCATGATGGGCGGGCCGATCGACACGCGCGAGGCGCCGACCGAGGTGAACACGGTGGCGACGCAGCGGCCGCACAGCTGGTTCGAACATAATGTGATCCACACCGTGCCCTTTTACTATCCGGGCGCGGGGCGGCGGGTCTATCCGGGCTTCCTGCAGCTGACCGGGTTCATGGCGATGAACTTCGGCAACCACCTGATCAGCCACTGGACGATGTTCAAGCATCTGGTGGAAGGCGATGGCGACAGCGCCGATGCCACCAAGGCGTTCTACGACGAATATCGGTCGGTCTGCGACATGGATGCCGATTTCTACCTGCAGACGATCGACGTGGTGTTCCAGGATCATGCCCTGCCCAAGGGCCGGATGATGCACCGTGGCCGCAAGGTCGATCCTGCGGCGATCAAGGACGTCGCGATCCTCGCCGTCGAAGGCGAGCGCGACGATATTTCGGGGATCGGGCAGACGCGCGCGGCGTTGAAGATCGCAACCGACCTGCCGGACGCCTACAAGAAATATTATATGGCGGAAGGTGTCGGCCATTATGGCATCTTCAACGGCCGGCGCTGGCGTGAGATCATTGCGCCGGTGGTGACGAACTGGATTGCGGAGCATGGCAAGCGTGATTGAACGCAGGGTGTTTGCGGCAACGGCGCTGGGCCTGGCCCTTGCGCTGGCGACACCCGCAAACGCCGCGCGGCCAACCACGCTGCAAGCTGATGAAGCCCCTGCCGAAGTGGCGCCCGCCGATGCCGCGAAGCGCGATGCGCTGCGCGCCGCGCTGGCCAAGCTGCAGCAGGAAGATTGCGAGGGCGGGCTCGCCATTCTCGATCCGTTGGTCGAGGGGATGAAGGGCAAGGAGCGCAATGCCGTTCAGCTGTTGCGCATTCCCTGCCTCGGCAATGTCGGCCGGGGTGATGAACTACCCGGCATCTATCGCGAAATGGTGGCGGTTGAGCCGGAAAATCCCGGCGTTCGGGCCGTCGGCGTGTTCGCCGCCGCGCAGGAACGCAATTTGCCCGAAGCGGGCAGGCGGCTGACCATCTTGGCCGAACAAAGCCCGCAGGGGCTGGGCCCGATCAACAGCCTGCTCGCCCGCGCGGTGATCCAGGATCTGACGCAGCGGAACGATCTGGCGCAGCGCAAGCGCCTGTTCGTCGCGCTGGCCCGGGCCGACTGGCAGCCGGCCGATCGCCCCGAAATGCGCGACAGCATCGCGCAGGGCGCGATCGAGGCGTTGCTGGCCGAAAAGCAGGTGGCCGAGGCGCAGGCCATATTGCCGCGCGTCACCATGCCCGAACTGCTCGCCGCGATGGCGATGGAACGGCTTTACGAGCCGCTGTGGCCGGCGATCGAACGGCAATATGGGCCGCATGGCGGGCCGTCGATCGATCGGTTCGCGCTCAGCCGGCTCGAAGCGTTCACCCGCAGCGAGAATGACGAGCGCGCGCGGCGCGATGCGATCCGCGCCTTCATCCTGCTCGGCCGTTATCCCGAGGCGATCGAACTCGCCGAAAAGGTGCCGATCGGCGAGGGGATGAGCGAGGAAGCGGTGACCAGCGTGCGTTATCAGGCGCAGGCGATGGCCGCGCTGGGCCAGCGTGACGCCGCCGTGGAGCGGATGCGGCCCTTTGCCAAGATCGACCCCAAGGCCACGCCCGCCGGTGTTTCCGGGCTGGTCAGCCTTGCCGAGATGCTGGACGAGGCCGGCCGCGCGGAAGAGGCGCTGGCGGTTTCGCGCACCGCACTGGAATCCAGTGGCGACGCATTGAGCCCGTGGGGCCGGGCCTGGCTGAAGCGCACCGAGGTCTGCGCGCTTTCCAGCCTGCAACGTGCGGCGGACGCCCGGCCGATCGGCGATCGGCTGATCGCATCGGCCGATGACAATGAAGCCGCGACGATCGAGGCGCTGCTGTGCGCCGGCCGGTCGGACGAGGCAGCCAGGATCGCAGTCGCGGTGCTCGCGACGGAGGAAGGCGCATCGGCGCTGGCCGATCAGTTCCAGCCCGAAGGTGCGATCTGGGCGCCGGCGGCATCGCGCCTGCGGGCGCTGTGGGGTAGTTTCCTCGCCCGGCCCGATGTGAAGGCGGCGTTCGACAAATCCGCGCGCATCCTGCCGCAACCCCTGTGGCCGGCGCGCGAGCCCCGCCCGATCCCCCGGCGCGGCACCGACGATCCGTCGACGACGATCGCCTGAACCGATGACGAACGCTTCCGCTCCGCGCCTCACCGCGCGCATCGAACGCTGGCCGGTAGCCGGCGCCTTCACCATCGCCCGTGGCGCCAAGACGCATGTCGACGTCGTCGTCGCCGAGATTGCGGCCAACGGCCTTGTCGGCCGTGGCGAGGCGACGGCGATCTATTATCATGGCGAAAGCGCGGAAAGCGTGGCCGCCGCGATCGCGGGCGTGGCCGACGCGGTGGCCGAAGGGGCGGACCGGCAGGCGATCCAGACGCTGATGCCGCGCGGCGCGGCGCGCAACGCCGTCGATGCCGCTTTCTGGGATCTGGCGGCGCGTGCCGCCGGGCAACCCGCCTGGGCGCTGGCCGGCCTTGCCGCGCCCCGGCCGCTTTTGACCGCCTTTACGATTTCGCTCGGCGATCCCGACCGGATGGAGGCCGATGCCCGCGCGGCGGCCGGCCGGCATCCGCTGCTCAAGCTCAAGCTAGCGGGCGAGGGCGATATTGCGCGTGTCGCGGCCGTCCGCCGGGGCGCGCCCGATGCCCGGCTGATTGTCGATGCCAATGAAGCGTGGACGGGGCGCGACGTCGCGGCGGAGGCAGCGGCGCTGCTGGCCTACGGCGTCGAACTCATCGAACAGCCGGTCAAGGCCGGGCAGGACCATCTGCTCGACGGCGTGGTTTCGCCCATTCCGCTCTGCGCCGATGAAAGCTGCCAGGACCGGGCCGATCTGGCCCGGTGCGCGGGCCGTTACGCTGCGATCAACATCAAGCTCGACAAGGCTGGCGGGCTGACCGAGGCCTTGGCGCTGGCGGATGCGGCGCGCGGCGCGGGGCTCGACCTGATGGTCGGCTGCATGCTGTCCACCTCGCTCGGCATCGCGCCAGCCTTCCTGGCCGCGCAGGACGCGCGCTGGGTCGATCTCGACGGGCCGTTGCTGCTTGCCGAGGATCGCGTGCCCGGCTTTTCCTTCACCGGCGGCACGATGGCGCCGCCAGCCGAGGGGCTGTGGGGCTGAGGCCGGAGCTGAACGGCAAAAGCGGCTAGGCCACGTGGACAAAGGGTAGCCACAGCAATGCTGATGCGAGGCTGACGAAGCCGAGATAGGAGCTTTTGCTTTTGTCGTAGCGGGTGGCGAC
>NZ_FZOS01000077.1 GCF_900188165.1 Edaphosphingomonas laterariae
GTCCCAACGGGTCGGGCCGCGTCGCGAGCAACGCACCCATGACGATGTCGTCGATACGGTCCCGGTCGACCGCGGGGGCACGGCCGTCGTCGTAGCGGACCGGCGGCGCGAAACCGGCTTCGACCCAGCTGGCGAGACCGTCCTGGGCGGCCTCGACATAGGCCGCGACCGAGGGATCGCGACGATAAGCGCCCGCATCGACCTTGAGACCGAGCGTGCGATAGATGCCGAAGTCGTGCCGGTTGGTGATAAAGACGAGGGCACACCCGTCCGGGGGCGGGCCGAAGCGGGCGATGACGGCGGCCCGATAGGCGGCGACCTCAAGCCGGTTGAGGCGCTCGAAGTCGGGGGTGTGGCCGAGCTGCGCGCAATCCTCGTGTCCGGGCGCGCCGCCGAGGTCGATGATGTCGGACATGGCCTTCTCCTGTTGCGTGAACACAAAGGCACACCCCCCTCCTCTCTCCGGCCATGAGGTCAATGGACGGCAAAGGCCCCCCGATCCGCTATGGAGCTGAAGGTCATCTCAAGGGTTAGGGTCGATCGCGAAGCGTGTGGCGGCGGCCCGCCGCTGGAGCGAGCCGATGCGCTAGACGAAAGCCATGCGGTGATTGCCCGGCATCCGGTCAATGAAGGTCGGCGATCCAGTTCTCGACTTTGAGTGCGCGTATCCGCGAGAAGTCTGTGATATTCGCGGTCACCAGCACTGCTTCCAGGGCATAGGCATGGGCAGCGATGAACCAGTCATTTGGCCCGATAGGCTTGCCGGCTGCTTCCAGCTCTGCGCGAATACCGGCATATTCAGTGTCGGCGGGGACATCGAGGGCAAGGATCTGGAGGCTGTCCAGAATGGCCTCGATCTGCGCCAGCAGCCGCGGCGAACCCGCTCTGGCGCAGCCGTAGCGGAGTTCCGCCGCGGTGATGATGCTGACACAGATCGCATCCGGGCCCACTTCGGCGATGCGTGCGGCAACCGATCCTTGCGGATTGCGGGCAAGCTCGGAGACGGTATTGGTGTCGAGCATATAGAGCCCGCTCACAGGTCGATGGCCTTTATCGGGAGCAATGTGTCCTCGACATCGGGAAACTGATCATCGGGCCCGAGCGGCTGCAGGGATGCGAGGACTTCCAGAAGATTCTTGCGGCGTACCGGTTCGATAATGAGGCGGTCGCCATCGCGATGGATCATCACGCGGTCACCCGGAAGTTCGAAATCGGCAGGGATGCGCAGAGCCTGACTCTTGTTGTTCCGGAACAGTTTGGCTTCTCGTGGAGGGACGGAAACTGCTTTTTTCCGGGCCATATCGACCTCCTTTGCATATGCATGAACATATGCATTGTACTGGGGAAATGTCAAGATTGTAGCCCATGCCGGGTGTTGCCGTACCAGTCACCGGAGCCGAGCGTGATGCGGCCCTCTGTCATGGAGAAATACAAAAGGCCCCCGCTCCGCGATGGAAGCGAGGGCCTCTTGAAGCAACGACTGGACGGTGCTCAGCTTGCAAAGGCGTGCTCTGCCGACGACTGGCCGAGGCCGGCCTCGGCGCCCTGGGCCGGCGCGCCGGCGGTCTCGCCTTCGCCGGGCAGCGGCGGCAGCGCGTCATCGGCCTTGCGCGCCATCTCCGAGGCGAGGTCGCGCCG
>NZ_FZOS01000002.1 GCF_900188165.1 Edaphosphingomonas laterariae
TGGCGCAAGCCGGAGCCCTATAAGGGCAAGGGCATCAAGTATGCCGGCGAGTTCATCTTCCGCAAGGAAGGGAAGAAGAAGTAATGGCCAAGCTCTCTCTTTTCGCGAAGCGGCGCCAGCGCGTCCGCACCGCGCTCCGCGCCCGTGCGGGCACCCGTCCGCGCCTTTCGGTGCATCGCTCGGGCCGTCACATCTACGCCCAGGTGATCGACGACGTGGCCGGCCGTACGGTCGCCTCGGCTTCGACGCTGGACAAGGACGTGCGTGGCACGACCGGCGCGACCGCCGATGCGGCGGCTGCGGTGGGCAAGCGGCTGGCTGAGCGCGCTTCGGCCGCCGGCGTCACCCAGGTCGTGTTCGATCGCGGTGGCTTTCTGTTCCATGGTCGGGTGAAGGCTCTCGCCGACGCCGCCCGCGAAGGCGGACTGGAGTTCTAATATGGCTGACGAAACCGAAAACCAGGGCGTTGAAGCGGCGCCCGCCGCTGGCAGCGCTCCGGAAGGCGAGCGTCAGGGCCGTGGCCCGCGTGGCGGCCGTGGCCGTGGCCCGGGCGGTGATCGTGGCGGCCGTGGCCGCGACGGCAACCGTGGCCGTCGCGACGATCGTCGCGGTGGCGCCGAGGAAGGTGGCGAGGAGCTGATCGAAAAGCTCGTCCACATCAACCGCGTCTCGAAGACCGTGAAGGGCGGTAAGCGCTTCGGCTTCGCAGCCCTCGTCGTCGTCGGCGACGGCAAGGGCCGGGCCGGCTTCGGCCACGGCAAGGCGCGCGAAGTGCCGGAAGCGATCTCGAAGGCGACTGCCGCCGCCAAGAAGGCGATGGTCCGCGTTCCGCTGCGCGAAGGCCGCACGCTGCACCATGATGGCAACGGCCATTTCGGTGCGGGCCGCGTGACCCTGCGTTCGGCGCCTCCGGGCACCGGCATCATCGCGGGTGGCCCGATGCGCGCCATCTTCGAAAGCCTGGGCGTTGCGGACGTGGTGACCAAGTCGGTCGGCACCTCCAACCCCTACAACATGATCCGTGCGACCTTCGAGGCGCTCACGGATCAGACCAGCCCGAAGTCGGTGGCGCAGCGCCGCGGCAAGAAGATCGCGGACCTGCTGGGTCGTGGCGGTGCTTCGGCCGAGGTTGCGGAAGCCGAAGCGGCTGCTGTCACGGAGTAATCGGACATGGCAACCATCAAGGTGACGCAGACCGGTTCGCCGATCCGCCGGACCAAGGACCAGCGCGCGACCCTCGTCGGCCTGGGCCTCAACAAGATGCACCGGACCCGCGAACTCGAGGATACCCCCGAAGTTCGCGGCATGATCCGCAAGGTGCAGCACATGGTGAAGGTCGAGGGCTAAGCCCTTCGGCCTTCCCGGCGAAAGCCCGGATCGATAATGGCGCTGCGGTGATGGCTTGGGCCGCACCGCAGCGCCTTGTCGATTAGGGGTTCCGTCGCAATCACGATCGGGCTAGGGGCCACGGCTCCATCCCAGCGCGACAAAAGCGAAAGCGAGTGCAAGACATGAAACTGAACGACATCCGCGACAACCAGGGCGCCCGCAAGGGCCGGGTCCGCGTCGGCCGCGGCATCGGTTCGGGCCTCGGCAAGACCGGCGGCCGCGGCCAGAAGGGTCAGAAGAGCCGCTCGGGCGTCTCGATCAAGGGCTTCGAGGGCGGTCAGATGCCGCTCCACATGCGTCTGCCGAAGCGCGGCTTCAACAACATCTTCGCCAAGGATTATGCCGAAGCGAATCTGGGCCAGATCCAGGCGCTGGTCGATGCCGGCAAGATCGACGGCAAGGCGCTGATCGATCACGCCGTGCTGAAGGCCGCCGGCATTGCCCGTGGCGGCAAGGACGGCGTCCGCATCCTCGCCAAGGGCGAAGTGACCGCCAAGCTGTCGTTCAAGGTCGCCGGCGTGTCGAAGACCGCCAAGGAAGCGATCGAGAAGGCCGGCGGTTCGGTCGAGGTGATCGAGGTGGTGCCGGCGGCCGAGAAGGCCGCTGCCAAGAAGGGCACCGCGCTCGCCGCCAAGAAGGCCGGCAAGGCCTGAACTTCGGGACCGCTTGATCGGCCATCCTGTTGAGGGCTGACAAGCGTGCCACGGACACTATATGAGGCGGCGGGGGGCGTAGAGGCACTCCGCCGCCTTCAATTTTTCCGAGGTCGTTAAACGCATGGCATCCGCAGCCGAACAACTGGCCGCCAACGTCAGTCTCGCCCAGTTCGCGAAGGCGACTGAACTCAAGAAGCGCCTATGGTTCACGCTTGGCGCGCTGATCGTGTTCCGCCTGCTGAGCTTCGTGCCGCTGCCCGGTATCGATCCGGTGGCGCTGCAGAATCAGTTCAACACCACCAAGGGTGGCGTGCTCGACTTCTTCAACACCTTCTCGGGCGGCAGCCTTGAGCGCATGAGCCTCATCGCGCTCGGCGTGATGCCATACATCACCGCCTCGATCGTCGTGCAGCTGGCGACCTCGCTGTCGCCGACGCTGGCCGCGATCAAGAAGGAAGGCGAAAGCGGCCGCAAGAAGCTGAACCAGTACACCCGCTATGGCACGGTGCTGCTGACCGCGATCCAGGGCTATTTCATCGCCGTCGGCCTTGAAAGCTGGGGCGCCGATCAGGGCATGTCGGCCGTGCTCGATCCGGGCATGCTGTTCCGCATCACCACCGTGATCACGCTGATCGGCGGTACGATGTTCCTGATGTGGCTGGGCGAACAGATCACCAGCCGCGGTATCGGCAACGGCGTTTCGCTGATCATCATGGCCGGCATCGTCGCATCGCTGCCGACCCATCTGGCGCAGCTGTTCGAAGGCGGCCGCAGCGGTTCGCTGTCGCCGATCCTGATCATCGGCGTGATCGCGCTGATCGGTGGCCTGATCCTGTTCATCTGCTTCATGGAACGTGCGCAGCGCCGCGTGCTGATCCAGTATCCCAAGCGCCAGACGGCCAAGGGCATGATGCAGGGCGACAAGAGCTTCCTGCCGCTCAAGATCAACACCGCCAACGTGATTCCGCCGATCTTCGCCTCGTCGCTGCTGCTGATGCCGCTGACGATCAGCCAGTTCGCCGGCCAGCGCGTGAATGACGAGACGCTGTGGGGGCAGGTGCTCACCTGGCTCAACCTGAACCTCGCCCATGGCGCGCCGATCTACATGGGTCTCTATGCCGCCGGCATCATCTTCTTCTGCTTCTTCTACACCGCCGTGGTGTTCAACCCGGAAGAGACGGCGGACAATCTGAAGCGTTATGGCGGTTTCATCCCCGGCATCCGCCCGGGCAAGCACACCGCCGACTATCTGGATTTCGTGCTGACGCGCATCACCGTGATCGGTGCCGCCTATCTGACGCTGATCTGCCTCGTGCCGGAATATCTGGCGTCGCGGGCGGGCATCAGCTTCGCGCTTGGCGGCACCAGCCTGCTGATCGTCGTCAACGTGACGATCGATACGGTGACGCAGATCCAGAGCCACCTGCTCGCCCATCAATATGGCGATCTGATCAAGAAAGCGAAGCTCAAGGGCGGCGTTCGCCGCTAAGGCCATCGCGCGGAACAGAGGGGATCACTTTCCGATGAACATCATTCTGCTGGGGCCTCCGGGCGCGGGCAAGGGCACCCAGGCGAGCCGGCTTGTCGCCGAACGCGGCATGGTCCAGCTGTCCACCGGCGACATGCTGCGCGCGGCGGTCAAGGCCGGCACGCCGATCGGCCTCAAGGCCAAGGCGGTGATGGAGGCGGGCGAACTGGTGTCGGACGAGATCGTGTCCGGCCTGATCGGTGAGCAGCTCGATGCGCTCGCGCCAGAAACCGGCGTGATCTTCGACGGCTATCCGCGCACCGCGGCCCAGGCCGAATCGCTCGATGGCCTGCTCGCCAGCCGTAACCGCACGCTCGATCGCGTGATCGAGCTGGAAGTGAACGAGGATGCGCTGGTCGAGCGCATCACCGGCCGCTTCACCTGCGCCAAGTGCGGCGAAGGCTATCACGACACGTTCAAGCGCCCCAAGGTGGATGGCGTGTGCGACGTGTGCGGATCGACCGAGTTCAAGCGCCGGCCCGACGACAATGAGGAAACGGTGCGGACGCGGATGGCCGAGTATCGCGCCAAGACCGCGCCGATCCTGCCGATCTACGAAGCGCGCGGCCTTGTCGCCCGCGTCGACGGCATGGCGCCCATCGCCGATGTGGAAACCTCGATCGAGGCGATTCTCGGGCCCAAGTGACCCGAAGCGGGAAGGGCGGGGGGCGTCATGGCGCTCCCCGCACCGCCCGCCCCATGATAGGCTTGGCCCCGCATCCGTGGGGAGGAAGCCGATGTCATTCCCGAAAATCCTGATCGCCGGCGTCGCGCTGGCGATGGCCGCGCCGGCGGCGGCCGAAGTCGTGGCCGCGACGCCCGCAGGCTTCAAGCTGGCGCGCAGCGTGACGGTGAAGGCGACGCCGGCCGAGGCTTATGCGGCGCTGGGCCGTATCGGCCAATGGTGGAATGGCGAGCACAGCTATTCAGGCAATGCAGCGAACATGCGGCTCGATCCGCGCGCCGGCGGCTGCTTCTGCGAGGCGTTGCCGGGCGGCGGGAGCATCGAGCATGGCCGGGTTATCTATGCTGAGCCGGGCAAGCTGCTGCGCTTTACCGGCGGGCTGGGGCCGTTGCAGGCTGACGCCATCACCGGCACGCTGACCTGGAGCATCGAGGCCAAAAGCGGTGCGACGCAGATCACCCAATCCTATGTCGCGGGCGGCTATACGCCGGGCGGGCTGGAAAGCCTGGCCCCGATCGTCGATCAGGTGCTGGGCGAGCAACTCGACCGGCTGAAGGCCTATCTCGACAAATGAGCGCCCCAAAGGGCGCGGTGCCGCGACGTCGCGCGTCGGCAAAGGACGGATCGTGGAAGAGGTGGCTGGCCGCGAGCCTCGCCGTCCTGCTCGGGGCCGCCGTGCCGGTCCCGGCATCGGGCCAAGCGGCACGCCCGGGTGCGCCACTCGACGGCATCTTTCGCGACTGGCTGGACGCGTTCAACTCGGGCGATCCTGGGCGCATCAAGAGCGTCTATGCGCGCTATGCCGGCGATCCGGAGCCGATCTTCGCGCTTGAGCAGGCCGAAGATACATGTGGTGTAACGGTCGATCGGATCGCGGCGCGTTCGGCGACCGCGATGACCGTGCTGCTCCGCCAGCGCTGCCTGCCGGGGTTGCAGCGCCTGAAGCTGGAGCTTGCGGATAGCGGCGCCTCGACCCTCAAGGTGCTGGACCTGTGGCCGCTTCCCCTGCCTGACGACCAAGCGATTGACGCTACCGCTGCGATTGCCCGGCGCCTCGCGGCCCGCGACGATTTCGCCGGATCATTGATCATTCGACGTGGCGACACGAGGCTCCTCGCGCAGAGCTGGGGGTTGGTCGATCCGCCGCGCGCTCAACCCATCACGCTCGACACGCCGATGTTCCTCGCTTCGGCGGGCAAGATGTTCACGGCCGTCGCGGTGCTGCAACTCGTCGATGCGGGAAGGTGGCGCTGGATGCGCCGTTGAGCCGATATCTACCCGATTATCCCAACGCCGAGATGGCGAAGGTGACGATCCGGCAGTTGCTCACCCACCGCGCGGGCACCGGCGACATCGGCATTCTGGGGCGCGACGATGCCCATAACCGGGCCACGGTGCGCACGATTGCGGACATGATCCGGTTGAACGGCAACCGGGCGCCGGCCTTTCCGCCGGGCAGCAAGGATGATTATTCCAACTATGGTTTCATCCTGTTGGGCGCGGTGATCGAGCGCGTCACCCACGGCGGCTATTATGATTATGTCCGGCAGCATGTGTTCGAACCCGCTGGCATGACGGCAAGCGGCTTTCCCGACCGCGATCATCTGGGCGAAGTTGCGGTCGGTTACACAAGCTTCTTTGGGGGGCGAACCTCGCAAGGTCGTCAATACCGGCACGCTGCCCTGGCGCGGCTCGCCCGCTGGCGGTGGCGTGGCGAGCGCGAACGATATGCTACGCTTCTTCGATGCCATGCGGGCCGGGACGCTGCTTTCGCCCGCCATGTTCAGGCTGGCCACAAGCGTTGGCGCGACGCCCTGGTATGGGATGGGCTTCGTCGTCAATTCTGGCCGTGACCGGAGCTGGGGCCATGGCGGCAACGCGTATGGCATGGACGTGGCCGCGCATCATTTTTCGACGGTCGATACCAGCTTCATCTGCCTCGCGACGCGCGACATGGTGTGCAACCGCCTGATCTTCGCGTGGAACCTGAGGACGTTTCCGCCGCAGGACTAACACGCCACGACTGCCTATCTGCTGCCACGTCGGCGATGCCTTCGCGGTTTACTGCGGCTGCTGGCGCGTGGCTTTACCGATCAGGGGGGCAATGGGCATCAGATCGCGGGCGGCGCGGATGGCTTCGGCGATCGGGACGTAGCGGACGTCCTGGCAGCCGAGGCTGAGCGCGAGCGAGACGGGTGTGCCGGTGCGATCGACCCAGCGCACCGTCCAGCTAGGCGCGTCGGTGCGGAAGGTTTCGCACTCCTCCGGCCCGATGCGGCGGTCCGCCATCGGGCGATAGGGGGCGAGCTTCTCCTCGATCTCACGAAAGACGGAGGGGTCGGCGGTGAAGCTTTGTTCGCCGATGCGCGCGACGAAGCGGGTGCCGACGAACCGGCCGGTGCCGTTGGCCGACAAACGCGCGCTATAGACGGGGCAGCTGCCGAAACAGGGGCCGGCAGCGATGGTGATTTCCGCCGTGCCCGCCGGCGCTTCGGCCTGTGCCAACGCCGATGCGGACGGCGTGGCCAGGGCGCCGAGCATGAACAACCATCCTGCCTTGGATGCGGCACTGGCCATATAGTTTGCGAGCCTCTGTCGTTTACTGTTGGAATACCATGTTGTCGCACTGGACGGCATCAATTCCGTGATAATGATGCCGCCGTGATTTGCCCGACTCAAGAGGGCAGGCGCCGGGGTCGAACCATTGAACTCTATCGGGGGTATTGGGGATGGCCGTTCATGATCATGTTGATCTTCCGACATTCATCGAAGGCGTAAAAAAACGCAATCCGGGGCAGCCGGAATTCGTCCAGGCGGTACAGGAAGTCGCCGAAGACATTTTCGGCTTCATCGCCGACAAGGAAGAATATCACGAATATCAGATTCTGCGGCGCATGGCCGAGCCCGACAGGATAATATCCTTCCGGGTGTGCTGGGAGGACGACAAGGGCAATATCCGCGTCCAGCGCGGCTATCGCGTCCAGAACAACAATGCGATCGGGCCTTATAAGGGCGGTATCCGCTTTCACCCTTCGGTGAACGAAAGCGTGCTGAAATTCCTGGCGTTCGAACAGACTTTCAAGAATGCGCTGACCGGCCTGCCGATGGGCGGGGCCAAGGGCGGATCGAACTTCAACCCCAAGGGCAAATCGATCCACGAGATCATGCGATTCTGCCAGAGCTTCATGACCGAGCTCTATCGCCATGTCGGTGCCGACGTGGACGTGCCGGCGGGCGATATCGGCGTCGGCGCGCGCGAAATCGGCTTCATGTTCGGCCAGTATAAGCGGATCACCAACCAGTTCACCGGCGTGCTGACCGGCAAGGGGCTGGAATATGGCGGTTCGCTGATCCGGCCCGAGGCGACCGGCTATGGCGCGGTCTATTTCCTCGCCAACATGCTGGCGACCAAGGGGCAGGACCTGACCGGCAAGATCGCCGTCATTTCAGGTTCGGGCAATGTCGCCACGCATGCGGCGGAAAAGGTGGTGCAGCTTGGCGGCAAGGTCGTCACGCTGTCCGACAGCGAAGGCTTCGTCCACGATCCGGACGGCATCACGCAGGAAAAGATCGACTGGGTGAAGGCGCACAAGACCAAGCGCCGGGGCCGCATATCCGAATATGCCGACGCCTTCGCGTCGGCGAGCTTCCACGCCGGCAAGACGCCGTGGGGCGTGCCGTGCGACGTGGCTTTGCCCTGCGCGACGCAGAATGAGCTATTGGGCGAGGATGCCCGGACGCTGGTGCGCAACGGCTGCATCGCCGTGTCGGAAGGGGCGAACATGCCGACCGATCTGGCCGGAGTGCATGTCTTCAAGGATGCGCGCATCCTCTATGCGCCCGGCAAGGCGGCCAATGCCGGCGGCGTCGCGGTGTCTGGGCTGGAAATGAGCCAGAATTCCGAACGCCGTTCGTGGAAGGAAAGCGAGCTGCAACAGCTGCTGCTCGATATCATGGAGGGCATCCACAAGAGCTGCCTGACCTATGGCCGCGTGTCCGACGATTATGTGGACTATGTGAAGGGCGCCAATATTGCCGGCTTCAAGAAGGTGGCCGATGCGATGCTGGCTTATGGCGTGGTGTGACGCGCGGCCGATCGGCTGATACCTCGCCGGGCTGACGATGGGGGCGGTGGAGCGGTGGGGCGGCGGCCCTACCGTTCCAACGCGCGGATTTCGGCATTGGCCACCTGCAGCCGTTCGGACAGCTCGCCCGCCATGTTGGCGAGCAGGCGGATCAGGATGGCCGGATGCCCGGCGGCCAGCGCCTCGACATCGGCGACGCGAAAGGCGAGCAGTTCGACCGGGCCGTCGGCGATCACGTCGGCGGTGCGCGGGCCGCCATCGATCAGCGCACGCTCGCCGAAGCTCTGCCCCGCCCCGAGCACGCTGAACCGCACCGTCTTGAGCCCGGTGGGCGTCGCCACTTCGGCCGAAACGCTGGCATGGCCGCTGACCAGCACGAAGAAGCGGTCGCCTTCCGCGCCCTCGCGCGCGATCGTGGCGCCCGCGGCGAAGCTCAGCCGCGCGGCGATCGCTTCCAGCCGCGCGAGATCGGCGGTGTCGAGCCCGCGAAACAGCTCGAAATCGGCGAAACGGGGTTCGCACACCTCCCCGCCGGGCAGGATTTCGGCGATCAGCCGGTCCTCGCAATATTCGAGCGCGCGGTCGCGGCTTTCGAAGATCGTGCCGGCCCCGAGGCCAAGATCGCCGAGCGGGCCATCGGCATCGAGGTTGGCGAAGATCAGCCGATCGCCGGCGGCCTGCATCCGCGCATGGAACTGGGCGAGCAGCGCGCGCGACGCGGCATCGGCCCGGCTGACGCGGCGCATATCGAGAATCAGATAATCGGCCTGTTCGGCCAGTTCCGCCGCACGGCGGAGCAGCCGGTCGGTCGAGCCGAAATAGAGTGCGTCCTGCACCGCGATCAGCCGGATGCGCGGCCCGGCGCGGAACAGGATTTCCAGTTCGCGCAACGAACGCGTGCGTTTCGATCGCACCTGCCGGCCATCCAGTTCGTAACGGATCACGCCGCGCGGATCGGGATGGGTGCGGAACAGGTGGAGGCCGAAGCGTTCGGCGATCCGCTTGCACGCGGCGAGCGCCCGGGCGCTGTTGCCATTGGCGTCGATCGGCGGGGAGAAGATCGCGATCGCCGCCTGTCCCGGGATCACCGCAAGAATGCCGCCCGAAACACCGCTTTTGGCTGGCAAACCCACTTCATAGGCCCATTGCCCGGCATAATTATACATGCCGCAGCTCAGCATCACGGTCAGCACGTCGGGGCAATATTCGGCGTCGAGCGCGCGATCCCCGGTGATCGGGTTCACCCCGTCATTGGCGAGCGTCGCGCCCATGATCGCAAGATCGCGCGCGGTGACATTGTAGGAACATTGGCGGAAATAGAGGTCGAGCACATCCTCCGGATCGCGCTCGATCATGCCGGCGGACAGCATCATCCAGGCGATCGCGCGGTTGCGGTGGCCGGTCGCCTTTTCGGACAGATAGGTCGCCTCGTCGAGCGGCAGCGGCCTGCCGGCGAAGCGCGCGAGGAGCGTGGCGAGATTGGCCTGCCGCTCGCCTGCATCCGTGCCCGCTATCAGTTCGGCGGTCGCGATCGCGCCCGAATTGACCATCGGGTTGAAGGGGCGCTTGTTGACGGTATCGAGCGCAATCGAATTGAAGCTGTCGCCCGACGGTTCGACGCCAACCTGGCGCAGCACCCGTTCGCGCCCGTGCACCTCCAGCGCATGGCCATAGACGAAGGCCTTGCTGATCGACTGGATGGTGAAGGGATGATCCCAGTCGCCCGCGACATGCACGGCGCCGTCCACCGTGGCGACGGCGATGCCGCAGAGGTTGGGATCGGCCTTGGCGAGTTCGGGAATATAGCTGGCGGGCGCGCCATCGGTGATCGCGCCGATCTCCGCATGCAGCGTCTTCAGGAAATCGCCGATCGGCCCGTCCATCCCCATTTTCTCCCTCCTTGCCATGGCTAGCAGCCCGTTCGGGCGCGGCAAGCGCGGATATTTTATCCGGGTGATATTGACCGATAATTTAATCCGGGTAAATTATGGGTCAAGCAGGGAGCCATGGAATGCCCACCTACACCGCCTTCATTCAGGACATGTGGATCGCCACCGGATCGCGCGACGAGATCGTCGCCACGCTGCGCACCGTGCCGCCGCCGCCGCGCGCGTCGGACCTGCTGGTGTTCGACGATGCGAGCGGCCGCCAGATCGATTTCGACCTTCGGGAATCGGGGGAGGAAGCGGACGCGCCGCGCCCGCGCGGGCGGCCAAGCCTGGGCGTGGTGGCCCGCGAAGTCACGCTGCTGCCCCGCCACTGGGACTGGCTGGCGGCCCAACCGGGCGGCGCGTCGGCGGTGTTGCGCCGGCTGGTGGACGAGGCCCGCAAGCGCGACGGGAGCGGCCGGGCCGGCAAGGATGCCGCCTATCATTTCCTTTCCGCCATCGCCGGCGATCGCCCCCGTTTCGAGGAGGCGACGCGGGCGCTTTACGCCGATGACCGCGATCGCTTCGCGGCACTGATGGCCGACTGGCCGGTGGGCATCCGCAACCACGCGCTCGCGCTCGCCTTCGGCGGGGAAGCGGCCTGAGCTGCGGCACGCGCGATCCGTAATGACAATCGCGCGTTCTCGTTTATCCTCCCCCTCGATAACGGACAGCAATCAATAGGGGATGATCGGGATGGCCAACGCGCGGGAAATGTCCATCGCTTCACTGAGCGCGGTGAAGGCGCGGCAACGCGAAGCGTGGCTGGCGCTGTTCGCCGACGATGCCGTGGTCGAGGACCCAGTTGGCCGGTCGCCCTTCGATCCGGTGGGGCAGGGGCATCGCGGCAAGCAGGCGATCGGCGCCTTTTACGACAATGTCATCGCCAAGAATAAGACGTTCGAATTCGTGATCCGCGAATCCTATCTCTGCGGGCAGGAGGTGGCGAGCGTTGCGCGCTTCTTCATCACCGGCCCGGACGATGTGGCCCGCGAAGTGGATCTGGTGACCGTCCATCGCATCAACGATGCCGGCAAGCTGGTGTCGCTGCGGGCCTTCTGGGAGTTCCCCGGCCTGAACGGATGACCGAAGGCGCCGGGCCGATCGGCGACGGGAGGTGAGCATGGCAAGCGAGCAGGCGAGCGATACCGGCGGCAATCACATCCTGCCGAGCGATCTCGGCACGATGCGGACGATCATGGCGGCGGACCGCACGTTGATGGCCTGGGTGCGCACCGCGCTGTCGATGCAGAGCTTCGGCTTCACCATCTACAAATTCCTCGAAGGCGTCGCTGCCAGCCAGTCGGCGGCGCATTCGGATGGCCCACAACGTGCCGGCCTGTTCCTCACCGCGATGGGCATGGCCGCGCTGGTGCTCGGCACGATCAGCTACTGGACGACGCTGAGGGACTTGCGGCGGACCGAGGAGTTCCGGCTGGGCCGACCCGCCCTGATGATGGCCGCGATCATGGCCGCGGCGGGCATCGCGCTGTTCATCGCCATCGCCAACCGGCTGGTCTAGGCCTCACCGGCACGGTCCGCGCCGGTTCGCCGTCCGGCGGAAGCGTGGGATTGTGCAAGGGGCGGAACGTCGGGTTAGCTGCCCTTTGCCTGACCTTTCACGCTCGCTATCGCTGCCGTCGCGAACGCACTGAGGTGAACCAGCAGGGTCAGAAGCAGATACAGAAAGCCTAACGCGGAAGCATCCCCTGCCGGCCCGTCATGGATCATGAGGCCCGATACTCGCAAGAACAGCGACATGCTTTGCAGGTACGCGAAAGTCGCGACCGGAATAAATGTGAAATGCAGAAGCCATCGCGGACCGAATTTTCCAGCGATCGTCCACGTAATTGCAGACAGAACGAGTGGCCCCAGTGTCGCCGCAAGCCACAGAGACCAAAGTTGGACTGAGCTCACCTCAGGTCTTGCATGAAAGCTGATGGTGTCGATCGCAAATGGCGCAGCAAACAGTGCTGCGCCTGCGACACCAGCGCCATATGCGGCAAAACCGAGCCCCTTCATCGCGTCAGCATGACCTTGGGTGCGAAAGTCCGCAAGGTTGGCGTGTCCGGACAAGCACTAATTTTTCCGGCCATGCTCAGGGAAAGGGCGGAAAAGTCGGGACTGGCGGGCGTTGCCCGTCGGGGCGTTGGAGTCCGCCATCGCTGGCTTGGGTGGATCGATCTGGAGCGGCTTTCCGAACGACGGCCCCCATTCGCATAATGAAAACCGTCGTTCGCGCGCGCTGGCCATGCGGTCGCCGACGCGGCTCAGGCGTCCAGATTGCTGACGCGCTTCAGTTCCGATCGGAGGCGTTGGGCATCGAAAGCATGTTGCGCGAACGGGCCGTCGCGTTCCACCCAGAACAGGAAGAGATGCGCGGACCATTGGTTGGGATTGGGCTGGGTCCGGCCGTGCCGCAGATCGATCCCGCGATACAGGACGCCATCGCCGGGCTGCATTTCGACCACGGACCAAATCGGGGGCGTCAATGCCCCTTTGCTTCATGTTTTTAGCCCACGTCGAACCGCATATCGCGGGATGTGAACGGCGCCGTCGAACGGCGGTGGCATCGTTCAAGGGCTGTGCGGAATGGGCGGTGGGGCGTGCTGCCGAGGGGGTGCCTAACCGATCGCTTCGGCGGCTTCCTCGATCGCGGCATAGGCCTGATCGAGTTCGGCGGCGGAGATGCAATAAGGCGGCAGAAGATAGACGGTGTTGCCCATCGGGCGCAGGAGCAGGCCGCGATCGCGGAAGAAGGCGTTGAGCCGGGGCCCCAGCGCCGACAGATAATCGCCCTTGCCTTCCACGAACTCCATCGCCGCGATGGTGCCGATCCGGCGCCGGGCGCGGATGCGGCCACGGCCGTCAAGCGCGGCGAGCCTTTCGTCCTGCATGGCGGCCAGGCAGGAGATGCGGTCCATCACCGGCTCCTCGCGCCAGATGGCGAGATTGGCGTTGGCCGCCGCGCAGGCGACGGGATTGGCGGTGTAGCTCGACGAATGGAAGAACATCCGCGCGCGATCGTCCGAGAGGTGCGCATCGAAGATCGCCGGCGTGGCAAGCGTGGCGGCCAGCGGCAGCGCGCCGCCGGTCAGCCCCTTGGAGAGGCAGAGGATGTCGGGGGAGATGCCGGCCTGTTCGCAGGCGAACAGCGTTCCCGTGCGCCCCCAGCCGGTCATTACCTCGTCGGCGATGAACAGCACGCCGTGGCGGGCGCAGATCGCGCGCATCCGGGCAAGCGTTTCGGCGCCGTAGACCAGCATGCCGCCCGCGCCGAGCACCAGCGGCTCGACGATGAAGGCGGCCGGGCGTTCGTTGCGGCACGCGGCATCGAGCGCGTCGAGGTTTGCTTGTTCCTGCCCGGCGGCGGGGAAGGGGATGGTGCCGACATCGAACAGCAAGGGCTGGTAGGCGCGGTTGTAGACGCCGCGTTCGCCCACCGACATCGTGCCGATCGTATCGCCATGATAGCCATGTTCGAGCACGAGGATGCGGTGGCGCGGCTCGCCCCGGTTGAGCCAGTAGCCGAGCGCCATCTTGAGCGCGACTTCAACCGAGGTGGAACCGCTGTCGGAGAAGAAGACATGATCGAGCCCGGCGGGCGCGATCGCCACCAGCCCGCGTGCCAGCGTTTCGGCCGGTTCATGCGTCCAGCCCGCGAAGATGAGCTGGTCGAGCCGATCGGTCTGGTCGCGGATCGCCGCCTGGATGCGCGGTTCGCAATGGCCGTGGGTGATGACCCACCAGCTCGATATGCAGTCGATCCACCGCCGCCCGTCGGCCCCGTGGAGGGTGGCGCCGCTGGCGCGCGCGATCAGCGGAATTTCCTCGCCCAGGCCGTGCTGGGTGAAGGCATGCCAGACCGGCGATTTCTGGCCGGGCGATGTCATGCGAAGGTGCTCCGATCGAAGCCGGCCGCGAAGGCGCTGGCGAGCTTGTCGCCGGTGAGCGGATCGAGGTGCGGGAGGCGGCCGAGCCGGCGGACCCCGCCGATCGCGGCGATCGTTGCCTCATTATCCTCGTTCGCGTCGCCGATGAAGGCGATGCCGTGGATCGGCACGTTGCGGGCGCGCAGCACCTCGATCATCGCGAGGCTGTGGTTGATCGTGCCGAGCCCGGTGCGCGCGCAGAGGATGACCGGGATCTGCCAGCGCGCGAAGAGATCGGCATAGAGCGTGTCGCGCGTTACCGGCACCAGCGCGCCGCCGGCGCCTTCGATCACCAGCGGGCCGGGCACGGCGGGCGGGATCAGGCGGGCGGTGTCGATGGTGATGCCTTCCAGTTCCGCCGCGCGGTGGGGCGAGAGCGGGTTGAGCAGGCGATGGGCCTCGGGCAGCACCGGGCAGCCGCTGAGCCGGGCGACGGCGGCGCTGTCCGTCTCGTCCTCGATCCCGGCCTGGACGGGCTTCCAATAGGTCGCGCCGAGCGCCTGGGTGAGCGCGGCCGAAAAGACCGTCTTGCCGATGCCGGTATCGGTGCCGGTGACGACGAAGCGGCTCATGCGACGATGACTCCATAAGCGATATGATAGGTGACGGCGGCACCCGCCGCGTCGAACGCGGCCATCGCGCGGCGCAGCACCGATGCGGGCACCGGCGCGCGGGCATCGCGCGGGCGATGGGCGCCGATCGCGCGGAGGCTGGCGAGGAAGGCGCGCGCGTCGGCATGGCGTTCGACGAAGCGTTCCTCGTTCACCGTCGCGCCCATGGCCCGGAGCTGATCGAGCGTGGGATATGACGCCATGGCGGCATCATGGCCGGTGGTGCGATGCGCGGCATCCCATTCGGCGAGGCTGCCATCCGCCATCGTCGCGAAGGCAATATGGCCGCCGGGCGCGAGAAGGCCGCGCAGCCGGGTGAGGGCGCCGGGCAGATCGGCGAACCACTGGAACACGAAGCTCGATGCGATCAGGTCGAACGGGCCGGAGACGTCGGGATGCTCGCCATCGAGCTGGGCATAAGCGATGTCGGGCCGCGATCCGATACGGGCGGCACAGCGATCGAGCATGGCGGGTGCGATATCGGTGAGCAGCCACGGCCCCGGCGCGATCCGGCCGATTAGCGCCTGCGACAGGAGGCCCGTGCCGCAGCCGACTTCCAGCATGCGGGGCGCAGGCGGATGGGGCAGGCGGGCGATATGCTGCGCCAGCCGTTCCGCAGCATGAGCCTGCACCAGCGCGGCGGCATCATAACCGGCGGCGCCGTCGAACGCGTGGGCAACATGCGCGGTCATGGCTGCGCCCGGATCGCCTGGGCGAGTGCGGTCACGTCGTCCGGGGTGGCGTTGAGCGTCAGCGATACGCGCAGCCGCGCGGTGCCGGCGGGCACGGTGGGCGGGCGGATGCCACGCACGTCGAAGCCCTGTTCCTGAAGCGCGGCGGCGATCGCCATCGTGCGCTTGTCGTCGCCGATGATGATCGGGATGATCTGCGATCCCGTGGCGGGCAGCCCGCTGGCGGCGGCGTGCGCGATCAGCGCCATCAGCCGCGCCCGTCGTTCGGGCTCGTCGCGGACGATGGCGATGGCGGCGCGCACGGCGGCCGCCATCAGCGGGGAGGGGGCGGTCGAGAAGATGAAGCCGCGCCCGCGATTGACCAGATAATCGGTCATCAGCCGAGGGCCGCAGACGAGTGCGCCTTCGCAGCCGAGCGCCTTGCCGCAGGTGCGCAGCGTGATGACGTTGTCGCGACCCTCCACCCCGGCGGCGAGGCCCCGGCCATCCGGCCCGAGCGCGCCGGTGGCATGGGCTTCGTCGATCAGCAGGAAGGCATCATGGGCATCGGCCAGCGCCATGAAATCGGCGATCGGCGCCGTATCGCCATCCATGCTGTACAGGCTTTCGATCGCGATCCACACGCGCCCCTTGCCGCCCTTGGCGCGCCAGGCGGCGATGGCGTCGGCAAAGGCCTGGACGTCGTTGTGCGCCGCCGAGGCGCGATCCGCGCGACCGCTGCGCAGCCCTTCATGGACGCTGGCGTGGATCAGCGCATCGTGGACGATCAGATCGCCGCGGCGGGGCAGGGCGGACAGCAAGGTCGCGTTGGCGCCATAGCCGGACGAGAAGAACAGCGCCGATTCGCTGCCGAAGAAGGCGGCGGCTTCCGCCTCCAGCGCTTCATGTTCGGCATGGTTGCCGCGCAGCAGGCGCGAGCCGCCCGAGCCGACCGGCACGCCCCGCGCGATCGCGGCGGCCACCGAATCGGCCAAGGTTGCGGATTGGGCAAGGCCGAGATAATCGTTGGAGGCTAAATCCACGCCCGCGCGAGGGATTAGCCGGCGCAGGCGGCCACGGGTGGCGAGCGCCGCGAGATCGGCGCGATGCTGGTCCAGGATCGCCATGATGGGCGCGCCCTAGCGGAAGCGGTGCGGCCATGCAAAGCGGGCGAACGCGATCCGGCCGAATCGGGCATTGCCCGCTTGACTCATGCCCGCCCGGTGCCTAAGCGCGGGTCATCCCCAGACAGCGATTCCGGCGGCGTTTCGGCGTGCGCCGTTTTTTCGTTCTCTGCGGGGTGCGTCGAGATGGGACGGGAACGCCACCCGTCCTGTGGAGCAGGAGAATAGAGAAGTGGCACGTATTGCGGGTGTTAACATCCCGACCAACAAGCGCGTTGAAATCGCGCTGACCTACATCCATGGCATTGGCCCGGCCAAGGCCAAGGAGATCACCGAGAAGCTGGGCATCGCCCGCGAGCGTCGCGTTCAGGACCTGTCGGACCAGGAAGTCCTGCAGATCCGTGAAGCGATCGACGCTGGCTACACCGTGGAAGGCGATCTTCGCCGCCAGGTGGCGATGAACATCAAGCGTCTCATGGACCTCGCCTGCTATCGCGGCCTGCGCCATCGCAAGGGTCTGCCGGTCCGCGGCCAGCGCACGCACACCAATGCGCGCACCCGCAAGGGCAAGGCCAAGCCGATCGCCGGCAAGAAGAAGTAATTCGCCTTCGGGTGAATTACTCCGCCGGGGGCGGGCTTCAATCGGGAAGCCGCCCTGGCGCCACGCAAGATTTAAGGTCAGGATCTATCCATGGCACGTGAACCGCAGCGTCTTCGCCGTCGCGAACGCAAGAACATCACCGCCGGCGTCGCCCATGTGAACGCCAGCTTCAACAACACCATGATCACCATCACCGATGCGCAGGGCAACGCGATCTCCTGGTCGTCGGCCGGCATGATGGGCTTCAAGGGCAGCCGCAAGTCGACCCCGTATGCCGCGCAGGTTGCGGCCGAGGACGCCGGCAAGAAGGCCGCCGAACATGGCGTCCGCACCCTCGAGGTCGAGGTCAAGGGTCCGGGTTCGGGCCGTGAATCGGCGCTTCGCGCGCTGCAGGCCGTCGGCTTCCACATCACCTCGATCCGCGACGTGACGCCGATCCCGCACAATGGCGTGCGCCCTTCGAAGCGCCGCCGCGTCTGATTGTGCCTGGCGGAGGCTGGACCAGGTCTCCGCCGATCGAGTTTTCCGGCTGCTGCGGACGCGCGGCGGTCCAACCCCCAAGGGGAAGTCCATGGCTGTCAACGCAAAGAACTGGCAGGAACTGAAGAAGCCGCAGGGCCTCGAGAAGAAGGCGGGCGGCGACGGCAAGCGCAAGGCGGTGTTCGTCGCCGAGCCGCTCGAGCGCGGCTTCGGCCTGACGCTGGGCAACTCGCTGCGCCGCGTGCTCCTCTCGTCGCTGCAGGGCGCCGCCGTCACCTCGATCAAGATCGAGAACGTGCTGCACGAGTTCTCGTCGCTCGCCGGCGTGCGCGAAGACGTGACCGACATCGTGCTCAACGTGAAGCAGATCGCGCTGCGTATGCAGGGTGAAGGCTCCAAGCGTCTTCAGCTTTCGGCCACGGGCCCGGCGGAAGTGACCGCGGGCGACATCGCCACGTCGGGCGACATCGAGGTGATGAACCCCGATCTCGTGATCTGCCATCTCGACGAAGGCGCGACGCTCAACATGGAGCTGTCGGCCGATGTGGGTAAGGGCTATGTCCCCGCCGCGGCCAACCGTCCGGCTGACGCGCCGATCGGCCTGATCCCGGTCGATGCGCTCTACTCGCCGGTGCGCCAGGTGGCCTACAAGGTGGAAAACACCCGCGTTGGCCAGGAGCTTGACTATGACAAGCTGACCCTGACCATCGAGACCGACGGCACCGTCACCCCGGAAGATGCGATCGCTTATGCGGCCCGCATCCTTCAGGACCAGCTCCAGCTCTTCGTCCACTTCGACGACGGCATCGCGGCTGCGGCGCCTGTCGCCGCGAGCGGCGCGGCCGTGCCGGCCGCCGGTGGCGAGCCGGAGCAGAACGCCAACCAGCTCAACCGTTACCTGCTCAAGAAGGTCGACGAGCTCGAGCTGTCGGTGCGTTCGGCCAACTGCCTCAAGAACGACAACATCATCTATATCGGCGATCTCGTGCAGAAGACCGAGGCGGAGATGCTGCGCACGCCGAACTTCGGCCGCAAGTCGCTCAACGAGATCAAGGAAGTCCTCGCTTCGATGGGGCTGCGCCTGGGTATGGAAATCCCCGGCTGGCCGCCTGAGAATATCGAGGAAATGGCCAAGAAGCTCGAACAGGAATTCTGACGATCGGCGGGGCTTCTGCCGATCGTCACCCCGGCGCAGGCCGGGGTCTCGTGAGGCAGGGGTGCCGTTCGTGAGAGATCCCAGCTTCCGCTGGGATGACGTCCTGAAGAAGGGGAATGGGCGGCGCCCTTAACGGCCGCCTGGCCTGGGGTACCTGACACGGCCCCCTGACAAACTGGAAGGAAATACCCATGCGTCATCGCGTTGGCGGTCGTAAGCTTCAGCGGACCGCGTCTCACCGTACCGCCCTGTTCCGCAACCAGTCGGCCGCGCTGATCAAGCACGAGCAGATCACCACCACGCTCGCCAAGGCGAAGGAACTTCGCCCCTATGTCGAGAAGCTGGTGACGCTGGCGAAGAAGGGTGGCCTGGCCAACCGTCGTCTGGCGCACGCCCGTCTGCAGGACGATGTGCAGCTGCAGAAGCTGTTCGAAGTGCTGGCTGAGCGCTACAAGGACCGCAACGGCGGCTACACCCGCATCATCAAGGCCGGCATCCGCGCTTCGGACGCCGCCTCGATGGCGATCATCGAGTTCGTCGATCGCGACGTTGCCGCCAAGGGCCAGGATTCGGGCCCGGTGCTGAGCGACGAGGAAATCGACGAGGCCGCCTGATCCCAGGCACGCCTCCGAGGCTTGAAAGGAAGGCCGGGGACGCTAGTCTCCGGCCTTTCCTTTTGCCCGCTTGAGGCCTGCCATCCATGAAGACCCTTGTCGCTGCCATGCTGCTGAACGCCGCCGCCCTTCCTGCCCACGCGGCCGCGATCGCCTATCCCGCGACCGAGCGGGGCCCGGTGGTCGACCAGCAATTCGGCCAGGCCATCGCCGATCCCTATCGCTGGCTGGAAAATGACGTCCGCACCGATGCCCGTGTGGCGGACTGGGTGGCGGCGCAGAACCGCGTGACCGACGCCTATCTGGCATCGCTGCCCGGACGCGACGCGATCAAGGCGCGGCTGACCCGGCTGTGGAATTATGAGCGGTTCGACATCCCCGAAAAGGCGGGTGCCCGTTATTTCTATACGCGCAACAACGGCCTGCAGAACCAATCGCCCATCTATGTGCGCGAGGGGCTGAACGGCGCGGAACGGCTGCTGATCGACCCCAATGGCTGGGCGAAGGACGGCGCCACCGCGCTGGCCGAATGGGCGCCGTCGAAGGACGGCACCAGGCTGGCTTATGCCATCCAGGACGGCGGCAGCGACTGGCGCACGGTGCGCGTGCTCGACGTCGCGACCGGCCAGCCGGTAGGCGACGAGCTGAAATGGGTGAAATTTTCCAACCTCGCCTGGGCGAAGGATGGCAGCGGGCTTTATTATTCGCGCTTTGCCGCGCCCAAGGAAGGGCAGGCCTTTCAGGCGCTGAACGAGAATCAGCAGGTCTATTTTCACCGCCTCGGCACGCCGCAGAGCGAGGACCGGCTGGTTTATGCGACGCCCGACCGCCCCAAGCTGGGGCATAGCGCGCAGGTGACCAAGGATGGCGCCTGGCTGGTGATCACCACCACCGAAGGCACCGACGATCGTTACGAGATCACGCTGATCGACCTGCGGACGCCCAACGCCGCGCCGCAGCCGCTGGTCCGTGGCCTCGACAATAATTGGACGCTGTCGGGATCGGCGGGCGACACGCTCTATTTCCTCACCAACAAGGATGCGCCGATGCAGCGCATCGTCGCGCTGGATGCGAGGAGCGGCGCGGGTGCCGCACCGCGCGAGATCGTGCCTGAAGATCCCAAGGCGACGATCGACAGCGCGGCGCTGATCGGCGGCAAGCTGGTCGTCACCTATCTGGTCGACGCGCGGACGGAGGTTCGCACCTTCGCGCTGGATGGCACGCGCGGGGCCAAGGTGGCGCTGCCCGGCATCGGCAGCGCGACCGGGTTCGACGGCGATGCCGGCGATCCCGAAACCTTCTTCGCCTTCACCAGCTTCAACCTGCCCAGGGCGATCTATCGCTATGACGCGGCGAGCGGCAAGGTGACGCCGTTCGCGGTGCCCAAGGTGGCGTTCGACCCTGCCGATTATGTGGTGGAACAGCGTTTCTTCGCGTCGAAGGACGGCACGCGCGTGCCGCTGTTCGTCGTCCACAAGAAAGGCGCGAACCTGAAGGCCGGCCTGCCGACGCTGCTTTATGCCTATGGCGGCTTCAACATCTCGTCGCGGCCGGCGTTCAGCCCGGCCAATCTGGCGTGGATGGAAATGGGCGGCGTCTACGCGCTCGCCAACATTCGCGGCGGCGGCGAATATGGCAAGGCCTGGCACGATGGCGGGCGGCTGGCGAACAAGCAGAACGTGTTCGACGATTTCATCGCGGCCGGCGAATATCTGGTTCGCGAAGGCATATCGGCCAAGGGCAAGATCGCGATCTTGGGCCGGTCCAACGGCGGTCTGCTGGTCGGCGCGGTGACCAACCAGCGGCCCGATCTGTTCGGCGCGGCGCTGCCGGCGGTGGGCGTGATGGACATGCTGCGCTTCGATCGCTTCACCGCCGGGCGCTATTGGGTGGACGATTATGGCCACCCCGATCGCCAGCCCGATTTCGATGTGCTGCGGGCCTATTCGCCTTATCATAATATCGGCCGGGGGCAGGCCTATCCGGCGATCCTGGTGACGACGGCGGACACGGACGATCGCGTCGTGCCCGGGCACAGCTTCAAATATGTCGCGGCGCTGCAGGCGGCGAAGATCGGCGACAAGCCGCATCTGATCCGCATCGAAACGCGCGCCGGCCATGGATCGGGCAAGCCCACCGACAAGCAGATCGCCGAATATGCCGATATGTGGGCCTTTGCCGCGCAGTGGACGGGGCTGAAGGTGCCGGACTGAGCTTGCGTCTGGCGACGCAGGCTATAGGGCGGAAGGCATGGCAGCCCGCTTCGAATCCCTCGCCAACCGCCGCGCGATCATCGATCGGCGCGATGTCGCCGGGCGGCTGGACGAATTGGAGGGGGCGGACGCCACCGCGCTCCGCCGCGAAGCCACCGCGATCCTGAAGGCGGCGCTGGACCATGGCCGCAAGGAGATCGCCAGCCGGCTGGCGGCGGCGCCGACACGCGGCACGGATGCAGCCGCAGCCTATGCCTTCCTGACCGACCAGATCCTGCGGCTGGTGTTCGATTTCACCACCAAGAAGCTCTACCCGCTCAACAACCCCACGGCTGGCGAGCGACTGACCTTGATGGCGGTGGGCGGTTATGGCCGCGCGGAAATGGCGCTCCATTCCGACGTCGACATCGCGTTCCTGACGCCGTGGAAGCAGACCAGCTGGGCCGAGCAGGTGATCGAGTCGATGCTCTACCTGCTCTGGGATCTCGGCCTCAAGGTCGGCCATAGCAGCCGCTCGCTCGACGATATGGTGCGGATGGCCAAGAGCGACCTCACCATCCGCACGGCGATGCTGGAGGGGCGGTTCGTCTGGGGCGACGAGGCCCTGTATGACGAGGCGTCGCAGCGCTTCGACCGCGAGGTGGTGGCAGGCACCGCGCGCACCTTCGTCGCGGAGAAGCTGGCCGAACGCGACGAACGCCACCGCCGCATGGGCGACAGCCGTTACGTCGTCGAGCCCAATCTGAAGGAAGGCAAAGGGGGGCTGCGCGATCTCCACACTTTGTTCTGGATCGGCAAATATGTGAACCAGGTCCGTTCGGTGCCGGAGCTGGTCGACAAGGGGCTGCTGACGCCCGAGGAGCTGCGCCAGTTCCAGAAGTCGGAGAATTTCCTGTGGGCGGTGCGCTGCCACCTCCACATCCTGACCAACCGGGCCGAGGAGCGGCTGACCTTCGACGTCCAGCCGGATATCGCCCGGCGGATGCGCTATGCCGATCGCCCGGGCCGTTCGGCGGTTGAGCGCTTCATGCAGCATTATTTCCTGACCGCGAAGCGCGTGGGCGACCTGACGGGCGTGTTCCTTGCCCATCTCGACGAGGAGTTCGCCGCGCGCGGCCGCCGTTTCGCTCTGCCGCGCCTGCGCCGCAAGCCGCGCAAGCTGGAAGGCTTCGCCTTCGATCGCGGCCGGCTTTCGACGCCGTCCGACAGCTTTTTCGAGGAAGATCCGGTCCGGCTGCTCCAGATGTTCGCGCTGGCCGACAAATATGAGCTGGAGATCCACCCCGTCGCGATGCGGCAGGCGGGGCGCGATGCCCGGCTGATCGACAATGACGTGCGCCGCAATGCCCGCGCCAACGGCTATTTCATGGATGTGCTGACCAGCCCGCGTGACCCCGAAACGGTGCTGCGCTGGATGAACGAAGCTGGCGTGTTCGGCCGCTTCGTGCCCGATTTCGGCCGCGTCGTGGCGCAGATGCAGTTCGACATGTACCATCATTTCACCGTGGACGAGCACACGATCCGCGCGATCGGCCTGCTTTCGCGGATCGAGAAGGGCGAACTCGACGCCGATCACCCGCTGGCCAGCACGATCATCCGCCAGCTGGTGTCGCGCCGTGCGCTGTATGTCGCGGTTCTCATGCATGATATCGCCAAGGGGCGCGGCGGCGATCATTCCATCCTGGGCGCGGAGGTGGCGCGCAAGCTGTGCCCGCGGCTTGGCCTCACGGCGGCCGAGACCGAACTCGTCGCCTGGCTGGTGCGCTGGCACCTGTTGATGTCGGCCACCGCGTTCAAGCGCGACCTTGCCGATTTCAAGACGATCCTCGATTTCGCGGAGCTGGTGCAGAGCCCCGAGCGGTTGCGCCTGCTGCTGGTGCTGACCGTGGTCGATATCCGCGCGGTGGGGCCGGGCGTGTGGAACAGCTGGAAGCGCCAGCTGCTCACCGATCTCTATGAGGCGGCCGAGGAAGTGCTGCGGCTGGGCCACAAGCAGCGCGGGCGCAAGGAACGGATCGAGGCCAAGCAGGCGGCGCTGCGCGCGCGGCTGGGCTGGGACGACGATCGGTTCGACGCGCTCGTCCGGCGCCTGCCCGAAGCCTATTGGGTGGCCGAGGCGGAGGATGTGATCGAGCGCAATCTGCGCCAGCTGGACGAGGCGGACAGCGCGAGCAAGGTGCTGTCGATCGGCGCCGATGCCGACCCCGATCGCGGCGCGACTTTGGTCACCATCTACACCGCCGATCATCCCGGCCTGTTCTACCGCATCGCCGGCGCGATCCATCTGGCGGGCGGCAGCATCATCGATGCGCGCATCCACACCACGCGCGACGGCATGGCGGTGGACAATATCCTGGTGCAGGATCCGTTCGGCCGCCCGTTCGACGAGGCGGAGCGGCTGAAGCGGCTGGAGATCGGCATCGAGGATGCGCTCGCCAACCGCGCCCGGCTGGCGGACCGGCTGGCGGCCAAGCCTCTGCCGCGCGCGCGCGCCGATGCCTTCCCGATCGAACCTGTCGTGCTGATCGATAATCGCGCGTCGAACCGCTACACCGTGGTCGAAATCAACGCCCGCGATCGTCCGGCGCTGCTCAACGCGCTGTCGCACGCGCTCTTCCAGTCGAAGCTGACGATCCATTCCGCGCATATCGCCACCTATGGCGAGCGCGCGGTCGACGTTTTCTACGTGACCGATCTGACGGGCGACAAGGTGACGAGCGCGACGCGGCTGAAGGCGCTCGAACGCCGCCTGCTGGAGGCCGCTGGCGGCGAGGTGGCGGAGGCGGCCTAGCGGCGCATTCTTCCGTCTGGGCGGCGGCGGGAAGGCCGGCCCGGAAGACACAGCATACTAAAAATGGCGTTCGTTCCGGCCGCAACCGGCTTTCGGGTGCCGCGGGTGCTTCCCTTTTTGTGCATCTGGCGCTAAGGCGACGCGATTTTCTCTACACACTTAAATCCAAGGGGCCTGATGGCTAAGGAAGAACTGCTCGAAATGCGCGGGCAAGTGGTGGAACTGCTGCCCAACGCAATGTTCCGTGTCCGGCTTGAGAATGACCATGAAATTCTCGGCCATACCGCTGGCAAGATGCGCAAGAACCGCATCCGCGTGCTGGTCGGCGACGAGGTGCTCGTCGAACTGACGCCCTATGATCTGACCAAGGGCCGGATCACCTATCGCTTCAAGTGATCGGCCGCTGATGCGGCTGATCCTCGCATCCGCCAGCCCGCGTCGGCTGGAGCTGCTCGCGCGTCTGGGCATCAGCCCCGACGCCATCGATCCGGCGGAAATCGACGAGGCGGTGGGCAAGGGCGAACTGCCCGTGCCCCATGCCCGCAGGCTCGCGGCCGAAAAGGCGGCGGCGGTGGCCGCGCGCCACCCCGGCTGCGTCACGCTGGCCGCCGATACGGTCGTGGCCGCCGGACGCCGGATTCTGCCCAAGGCGGAGGATGAGGCGACGGCGCGTGCCTGCCTGGCCCTGTTGTCGGGGCGGCGCCATCGCGTCATCACCGCGCTGACCGTGATCGATGCCGAAGGGCGGGCGCGGCACCGGGAATCGGTGTCGATCGTCACCTTCAAGCGGCTGACCGACGACGAGATCGCTCATTATCTTGCTGGCGGCGAATGGCACGGCAAGGCGGGCGGCTATGCCATTCAGGGCGCGGCCGAAGCCTATGTGCGCTTTCTGGCCGGCAGCCATTCGGGCGTTGTCGGCCTGCCCTTGTTCGAAACCCGCGCGCTGCTCGCAGCGAGCGGCATCGCCCTTGGCTGAGTGGCTTTACGAGGACGGCGTCGGCGAAGCCCGGGCCGCGCTCGTCGAAGGCGATCACATCCTTGAAGCCGCGATCGAAGCGGACGGCGAAGGCGTTCGCGCCGGCGCGATCCTGCCCGCCCGGCTGACGAAGATCATCCAGCCCGGCCGCCGCGCGATCGCGACGCTGGAGGACGGCAGCGAGGCGCTGATCGAGCCGGTGCCGCCCGGCGTCACCGAAGGCGGGCGCTTTCTGGCCGAGATCACACGTGCGGCGATTGCCGAGCCCGGCCGGCCCAAGCGCGCCATCGCGCGCGCGGCGCCGGTGGACGCCGTGCCGACCCCCGGCCCCGATCTTCTTGCGCGGATCAAGGCGACGGGTATTCCGGTGACGCGGCCGGCGGTGCATGGCGGGGATCGGCTGGAAACCGCCGGCTGGTCCGAACTGCTGGAAGAGGCTTATTCGGGCGAGATCGCCTTCCCCGGTGGTGGGCTGCGCCTTTCGCTGACCCCGGCGATGACTTTGTTCGACGTCGATGGCGTGATGCCGCCTGCCGAACTGGCGGTGGCCGGCGCGCGGGCGGCGGCGCAGGCGATTCGGCGGATGGGCATCGCCGGGTCGATCGGCATCGATCTGCCCACCGTCAACGGCAAGGCCGAGCGGCTGGCGGCGGCGGCCGAAGTGGATGCGATCCTGCCCCAGCCGTTCGAACGCACTGCCGTCAACGGCTTCGGCTTCCTCCAGATCGTGCGGCGGCGCCTGCGGGCCTCGCTGCCCGAAATGCTGCGCAGTGATCCGGCGGCATCAGCGGCGCGGGCTTTGCTCCGCCGGGGTGAACGCACGCCCGGCGCCGGCACGGGGTTGATCACCGCCGCGCCCGCCGTGATCGCCGCGATCGAGGCCCGGCCCGACTGGCAGCGCGAATGGGAGCGCCGGCGCGGCGTGCCGCTTGCCTTGCGTGCCGACGCGACGCTCGCCATATCGGCGGGGCATGTCCAACTCGGCCCCTTCCAAGCGTAAGCGCGGCGGCTGCCCGCTCTGCGGCGCGCCCGTCACCCCCGATCACGCGCCTTTCTGCAGCCAGGGCTGCCGCGATCGCGACCTTTTGAACTGGCTTGGCGACGCTTATCGCACGCCCGGCCCGCCCGCCGACGAAGAAGGTCGAGAAAACGCAAATGATGGGCTGGACACGCCCTAGTTTGCTTGTCTATAGGCGCGCTTCCCAACGCTTCCTGCCCAGGTAGCTCAGTTGGTAGAGCACGTGACTGAAAATCACGGTGTCGGCGGTTCGATTCCGTCCCTGGGCACCACTTCCTCCTTCGGAAGCAGGCGAAAACAATCTTAAATCGTCGGTAAATCAGCGGGTTGACGGCATAGCGTCTGCCAATGTTCGGCCGGATGCCTTGGCCGCCGGGCAACCGGACCGTGATGTTGACGGCATTAGATGCCGGCATGGAGCCGATACCGCCATGCTCGCCGGTAGAATTGTGCGCGGCGGGAAGACCTTCAAGCCGGCATCGCATGGAAGCGGTGGCGTTGGCGCCGTGTGAGTCGCTGCGCCGATCGCAGGGGGCTTGCCAAGGCCGGACGATCTTTTTAGTCCATATGGATTAAAAAGAGGAGGGGCGGCCATGCTGCGGGCTGAAGACAGGATGCACGAACCCGGTGCGGACGAAAGCTGGTTCGAATCCTGGTGGTTCGCCTTCTATGTGCCGGAGCGCCGGACCACCGTTTACGTCTATCCGTGGTTCCGGCCGAATCTGGGCCTGTGCGGCGGTGGCGTGTTCGCCTGGGATGATCGCGGATCGCTGCCATGGACGATGCTGCACCATGATTATGGCTGGAGCCGTCGCTATGATGGCGAGGCTGCGATGCTGGACGGCGCGCGGCTGACGACGCCGCAGGGCGTGATGATCGACGTGATCGAAAGCGGGCATCGCTATCGCATCCGTTATGACACACCGGCGCTGGCGTTCGATGTCGAGTTCGCGGCGACCGCCGATGTGGTGGCGACATCGGCCACCACCGCCGATCCCGGCGTCTTCAAGGGCCATATCGATCAGCCGGGCCGGTATCGCGGTTGGGTTCGCGTGGGCGATGAGCGGCTGGACGTGGATTGCCATTGCGTGCGCGATCGCAGCTGGGGGCCACGGCGCGACGATATGACCGACATGCATATCGGCTATTTCCACGCCACGGCATCGGCGCGCGATGCCTTCCTGATCGTGACGCATGGAGGCGCCGATACCGAGCGTTTCACGATGCTTTCGGGCTATCTGATCCGCGATGGCATCCATGCGCCGCTGGTGGAGGGAACGGCGCGGATGGTGCGGGGCGACGATCTGTCGCCCGCCGCCTGCATCGTCGAGGCCCGCGACGCGCAAGGGCGCGAGTTCGTGGCGACCGGCCACAGCATCACGCGGATGGCGGTGCAGGTTCAGCCGGGCATGTTCAACTGGTCCAGCTTTGCCGAATGGCAGTGGGACGATGTGAAGGGCCATGGCGAATTGCAGGATACGTGGCATCCGGATGGCTATCGCGCGTTCGCGCGCCAGCGGGGAGCGAAGGCATGATCGGCATCGTCGACGATCCGGCAAAGGACGCGGCGCTCAGGGCCTGGATCGAAGAGCGTTGCGGTGCCGGCATAGCTTCGGTCCACCGGGTCAGCGGCGGGGCCTTCCGCACGAGCAGCCGGGTGGAGCTTGCGGGGCCCGATGGTCGCCCGGGCTGCGCTTTCCTGAAGATCGACCTAGGATCGGCGCCGAAGACGCCGTTCGATTTGCGCCGCGAGCATGGGCTGCTGGCCCGGCTGGACGGCAGGGCGCGTGCGCCGCGCGTGATCGGCTGGCACGAAGGCGCGACCGCGATGGCGATGGAATGCCTGCCGGGCGAAGCCGTTTACGCGACGATCCAGGACGACGCGCATCGCGCGCGGATCGAGCGATCCTTCGTCGACGCGCTGGCCGAGTGCCATGCGGTCGACATCGCCTCGCTCGCGCTGGATCATCTGCCCGCCGGGCTTTCGATCGGGCAGGCGATCGCGCAGGAACTGGCGATGTGGGAGGCGCTGCTCGACGAGGGAGTTGCCGACCCCGATCCGTTGACCTTGTTCGCCTTCCGCTGGCTGCACCAGCGCCTGCCGAAGGACGATCGGCCCGCCGTGCTGGTGCAGGGCGATGCCGGGGCCGGAAACTTCCTGTTCGATGACGAGCGGGTGACGGGCGTCGTCGACTGGGAGATGACGCATCTTGGCCATCCGCTGGAAGATATTGGCTGCGTGCTGGCGCGATCGCTGGTGCAGCCGATGGCGAGCGCCGAACATCTGCTGGCCCTGTATAACGCGGCTTCGGGCGTGGCGTGGACGCGCGACGAACTGCTTTATGTGACGGTGCTGGTGATGGCGCGGTTCAGCGTGCCGATCGCACTGGCGTTGGAAAGCCGCCACACGGGCCTCGATTATGGATTGACCAACAGCTATTTCCGGCTGTCGCAAATATCGCTGGTCCGGCTGATCGCGCTTGCTGAAAATGTGGCGCTGGACGAAGCGGTGCCTGCTTATGGCGCGCGACCGCCGATCGATTTCGAGTTTGATTATCTGCGCGACGTGCTGGGCCGGATCGTGCGGCCGGCGGTGGACGATCCCTATGTCGGCTACCGGCTTGACGGCGCGATCGGCCTGATCGGCTATCTCGGCGCGGCGCTCGGCACGGAAGCGCCTGCGGCGCGCGAGGACCGCGATGTCATGCGCAAGCGATATGCCGATCAGATCGCGGCGAGGGATATCGGCCCGACCCTGCAGGCGTTCCTGAGTGACGCGCTGTGGCGTGAAAAGCTGATGCGCGACATGCTGGGGCCGCTGCATGGCCGCCGTGTCGATCTGTGAGCGGCGCGCGCTGTCCGGCCGACCATCCGTTTTCGTCCATGTGGATTGTGAAGTTGACTTTATAATCCATGTGGACGATTAAAAATGCATGGCATCTTCCCTCGCCCCTGCGGAGCATCTTAGGAGCCGGATGACGGCGCCTTGCGCCCGTCGAGTCGGGGAGGAACCTAATGCCGAAGATCGTCGACCATGACGAACAGCGCCGCATCATCGCCGCGGCCGCCGTGCGCTGGATCGCGAGCCACGGCCTGGAAACATTGTCCCAGCGCAATGTCGCCGCGCTCAGCGGCCGATCTAAGGGCAATGTTCAGCATTATTTCCCCGACAAGGCGTCGCTCATGTTCGGGGCGCTCAAATGGGTTTCGGGCGAACGGGCCGAGCGCGCGCGGGCGCTGCCGGGCGACCCGGATGCCGACGATCCGTTCGCGACGCTCAGCCGGCGGCTTTACGCGGTGCTACCCACCGACGAGAAGCGCGCCGACGAGTGGCGCGTGCGCCTTTCGCTCTATGTCTACGCGCATAGCGATGGCGACATGCAGGCCTATCTGGCGGAGCATGGCCGCGAGCTTGCCGAGACCGGCACCGCCCAGATCCGCGCCTGCCAGGCGAAGGGCGAGGTGCGCGCCGATCTCGATCCGGCACTTACCTATCAGCGTCTGTCCGCCGCCGTATCCGGCATCGCCGTCGCCGCGCTTGCCAATGGCGGCGCGATCGGCCCGGCCGAACAGGAGGCCATGCTTGCCGAAGTGTTGAAGTCCATCGCCGCCTGACGAGGGTCGCCAGAACCCTCCGGGCCAAAGGGAGGGTAGAATGAAAATCCGGACACTGTTCGTGGCGGTCGGTTGTGCCGCCTCCACCACCGCTGTGGCCCGCGCGCAGGAGGCGACCGCGCCGCAGAGCGGCTTGGAGGAGATCGTTGTCACCGCCCAGAAACGGGCGGAAAACCTGCAGGAAGTGCCGATCTCGATCGTCTCCCTCGGCAATGAGAAGCTCACCGATCTCAACATCGATCGCTTCACCGATGTCGGCTTCACCGTGCCGGGCCTGCGCCTGAGCCAGCACCCGACGACGCCCTTTTCGACACGCCTGTTCATCCGTGGCATCGGCAACAATGACGCGCAGGTGACGCAGGATCCGGCGGTCGGCGTCTATGTCGACGGCGTCTATGTCGCGCGGTCGACAGGGCTGGCCTTCGATTTCGGCGATGCCGAGCGGGTGGAGGTGCTGCGCGGCCCGCAGGGCACCCTCTATGGCCGCAACACCACGGGCGGGGCGATCAACATCGTCACCCGCCGACCCAGCGGCGAGGCCGGCGCCGATGTGGAATTGGGCTATGGTACCAAGGATTATTTCCGTGCGCTGGGCCGCATCGAATTTCCCGAATTCGCGGGCATCGCCAGCAGCCTGACCGCGATCTATTCGGAGCGCGACGGGCTGGTGGAGAATGCCGGACCGGGCAAGGATTTCGGCGAGAATGATCGCTGGGGCGTGCGCTTCGTGGCGGCGGCCGACCTGTCGGACAATCTCGACGTCTTCTTCAGCTTCGACCATTCGCTCGAGCATAATACGCCCTTCTACTACCAGGCCGAGGATGTGCTGCCGGGGTTCGAAGCTTTCGTTCCGGTGGCGCCGAAACGGGTGAAGCGCGCGACGCTGGCCGCGCCGGTGGAACAGAGCCGGCTGCGCACCGACGGCCTGGCGCTGACGCTGACATGGCAGCCATCCGACACGCTGACCTTGAAATCGATCACCGGCTATCGCGCGTTCAACGCCAGCGCTTATGCCGATTTTTCCAGCAATCCGGTGGCCACGTTGTTTCGCACCAACCGGCAGGATACCGACCACCATCAGTTCAGCCAGGAAATCCAGCTGCTCGGCAGCGGGTTTGACGATCGGCTCCAATATATTCTCGGCGGCTACCTCTTTTCGGAAAAGGCCGACCAGACCGAAGATTATGATGCCGGTTCGTTCATCATCAGCAACCGCTTCATCTATGCCAAGAACAAGGCGCAGGCGCTGTTCGCCAACGGCACCTGGGCGTTCAGCGAGCAACTAAAGCTGACGGTGGGCGGGCGTTATTCCTGGGATCAGCGCCGCGCGACCAAGGACAATATCGATTTCACCCTGCCCGATCCGGCGACGGGGATGCCGCCTTACCCGTTCGTCGGCAATGGCGACAAAAACTTCTCCAAGTTCAATCCGTCCGCCAACATTTCATGGCAACCGGCCGACGACCTGAATCTCTACGCCAAAGTGGTGACGGGCTATCGCTCCGGCGGCTTCGGCACGGGGGCCGCCAGCAAGGAAGATTTCGAGCGCGGCTTTGACGAGGAGAATCTGACCTCGTTCGAAGCGGGCGTGAAATGGCAGGGCTGGGATCGCCGGCTGCAGTTCAACAGCGCCTTTTTCTATTCCAAGTACAAGGACATTCTGATCGACCTCGCGGTGCTCGGCGCTCCGCAGTTCGTTGCCAGCTTCAACGCCGGGCGCGCGCGCATTTACGGGGCCGAGCTGGATCTGAGCCTGTTGCCGGTCGAGGCGATCCGCTTCGATCTCAGCTATGCCTATCTCAACGCCAAATATACCGAGGTGCTCGATCCGCAGACGGGCGCGGACGTCACCGACCTGTTCAAGTTTCCCAATGCGCCGAAGAACAGCTTCAGCATCACCGCCGACGCCGAACTGACCCGGATCGACGATGCGCCGCTGCACCTGATCCTGAACTATGCCTGGCAGGACAAGGTGGTGACGACCGCGCCCTATATCGAGCGGCCGGGCGCGAGGATCGGGGCCTATGGCCTGCTCAATGGCCGGCTGGAACTGAAGCAGCTGCCGCTGGGCGCGGGCACGGTGGATCTGGCGCTGTGGGGACGCAACCTGACCGACAAGGCCTATGTGATCGATTCGACGGGCAGCTTCCCATGGTCGACCAAGATCAAGGCCTATGGTGAACCGATGACGCTGGGGGTGGAAGCCCGGCTGCATTTCTGAGGCGCGTGCCCGGTCTGAAGGGGGGCGGCAGCGGCCTGCGTCGCAAAAGTGAAAGGATCGCGGGGTAGGTGCGGGGCGGGCCCGCTCCGCCGGCCTTTCACTTTTGCACGGACAATCGGGCGCCCGACGTGGTTCGCAAGTTCACCGAAGGCCGCATGCTGGCTTATGCGTCCGGCAATTTCGGCAAGGCGCTGGTCTTTTCCGGCGCCGACCTGACGATCCTGTTCCTGCTAACCGATCTGCTGGGCCTTTCCGCCATGGCGGCGGGTTCGCTGATGCTGTTTGCGCTGTGTGGCGATCTTGTCTTCGATCTCGTGGCGGCGCGGCTGGTGATCCGGTTGCGGCACGCCGGGAAAGGCTATCGCTGGATGGTGGCCGCCGCGGCGATCCCGTGCGGGCTGGCCTTTGCGCTGCTTTATGCCATGCCGGCGCTGGGCATGCGCGAGATCTGGGCGCTGGCGTTGGCGCTGCTGGTGTTCCGCGGTGCCTATGCGGTCATCGATGTGCCGCATAATGCGCTGATGGCGCAGATCACCAGTGACAGCCGGGCGCGGGGACGGGTGTCGGGGTATCGGCTGATGTTCAGCACGGCGGCCGCGCTGGCGCTCGCCACCATCCTGACCCCGCTGGTGCAGCAAGCGGGAAGCGAGCAGGCGTTCGACCGGCTGGCGATCACCGGCATGATCGCGGGCATGGTCTTCATCGTGACGATGATCCTTTGCGCGCTCACCTCGAATGACGGTGCCGGTCGGCCGATTGCGGACACGCCGTGCGAGGACGGGATCGCCATCCCGCTGGGCGATCCGATGGTGATGGCGATGGCGCTGCTGGGCCTGCTGACCGGATTCTTCGTCCCCGCTTTCGCCCGCACGCTGCTTTACATCGGCAGCTATGTCGTCGCGCGGCCGGAACTTGTGCCCGGCCTGCTGCTGGCGCTGACCTTCGGCCAGTTTGCCGGGGTACTTTTGTGGACGGCGTTGACCGGCCGGTTCAGCAAGAGCGCGTTGCTCGCCATGGGCGGCGGAGCGGGCGCCATCGGGCTGATCCTGTTCGCGCTGTGCCTGCCATGGCCTGCCGCGCTGATCGGCTGTGCGGCGTTGATCGGCTTCGGCCTCGCCAGCGTCTATATGTTGCCCTGGGGCCTGCTGGCCGACGCGGTGGACGTCGTCGCCTGGCGGCATGGCCGGCGCTTCGAAACCGGCATGTTCGCGGGATATCTGGTGGTAGTGAAGGCGAGCGGTGCGGCATCGGCGGCGGCGATCGGCTGGGTGCTGGACGGGCTTGGCTATGTGCCGGGGCAAGCGCAGGCGCCGGCGGTGCAGGCGGGCATCATTGCGCTGGGGCTGGGGTTGCCGCTGATCGGCTGCCTAAGCGCGATCCTGCTGATGCGCCGGTTCGATCTGGGCCATGCGCGCCATGCCCGCCTGATCGCCGGATTGGCGCGCAGGCGGGCGCGGCGCGATGCTCAATCCGGTGCCGAACCGGTTTCCGGGTTGAAGCGGGGATTGGCGAAATCGAGCGGCGACGGTTCGACCGGCGCGGGCGGGCTGGCGCTTTCCGCCCAGGCGCGGCAGAGCATATCGCGCAGCATGGTGGCACCGGCCGTCGCCCGTTCGTAAACCAGCGCGCGCACGTCCTTGTCGGCGAAATTGGTGAAGCCATCGCGCTTTTCGAGGGCGTAGACGCTTTCCATCTTGCCGCCCGCTTCATCGAGGAAGGCGAGAACCGCGTCGAACATGTCGCCGGTGCGGCGCCCCGGCGCGCCGATCCGTGGCGCGATATCGGCGGTGGTGAGCTTCATGCCATCGACGAACTTGCCCTCGAACCGGCCATGGATGCTCCGTTCGCGGGTATAGCCCTTGGGATTGTCGCTCAGCCAGCCATCGGCGTGGATGGTATCGTGCAGCGGCTGCGCGCCATCGCCGATATAATGGCCGAGCCGAATGACCTGGAAGGCGCAATGCTGTTCGGGGATCGACGCGTCGCCGCCTTCGGCCGCCGCCTTGCGCACCTGGCGCATGCACACCACCAGCCGGTCATAAGCCTCGATTGCGGCATAAGGCAGAGTGCCGGTCCAGCGGACATTGGTGCGCGCGGCGGTGGCCGGATCGCTGTCCTTGATCGTTTCATAATGCTTGTAGAGGGCAAGGACGAATTCATGGCGCGAACGCGGGATCGGCTTCACGAAGCTGAACTGTTCGCGGAACCAGCCATGGTTGGGATCTTCCTCCATCTTGGAGAAATTTTCCGAATTGCCGCGCCAGTTGTCGGGCAGCGAGGCCGAGGCGGCGATATAATCGACATAGCGGCGCAGGAATACCGGGCCGTCATCGGGAATGGCATCGATCGCCGCGCGATCGATCACCGCATGGGCGGTATGGCCCCATGCGTGCGCGGCCGTGGGGGTAAGCGCAAGCGCGCTGATCGACGTGGCGAGGGCAAGTATGAGGGCACGCATCAGCATGTCTCCTGTGAAAAGAAATCAGGGATCGAGAGGATCGCGCGGATCGACACGGGCGGATTGCGGCGACGGCCGGAACAGAAGCTCCGTCGGCGAGAGGCGGCGGCCGATCTTGCCCGGCTCATAACCGAGCTCCGCCATGTTGCGCGCCGCGAAGATCGGGCTTTCGATATAGCCGCTCTGCTGCGGGTTGCAGACGATCAGCATATCGCGATCGAGCGGCGCGCCCATGGCCATCGCCAGCCGTGCGGCGTTGCGCAAATTGGTGGTGGTGTGGCGGGCATAGGGTTCGATCAGGATCGCATCCGCCGGAATGCCATGGCGTTCGATCAGCACGTTCCGCATCTCCTCCGCCTCGGTGAACGGCGTCGCGCGCGGATGCGCCCGGCCGCCCGAAACGATGATGAAGGGCGTTTCGCCCTTCGCGAAGCGGCTGGCGGCGAGCCGGAGATGATATTTGCCCCACGGGCTGAGGGCCATGCCGTCGACCTCCGGCCCGACGCCGGTGACGATCATCGCGCTGTAGCGATAGGCCTTCCAGTCGAGCGATTTCGCGCGCGCCATCGCGGCGGCGTTAAGGCCGTCGGTCAGCGGATCGAAGCCGATCGCGTCGATGCGATCGCCGCCGTCGAGCAGCGCCAGCGCATAATCGACACTGGCATCGAAACCCTGCGCCGAATGCGCGCGGGGCGTGCGCGACAGCCAGTCGGCGGCCTGCAGGCGGGAGCGTTGCTCGAGCGGTTCGAGCGGGCCGCTGCCGTCGATCTTCGGATAGCGCGACACCTGGCCCAGCCCATAGGTCTGGACGATGATGTTGAGGCCTTCGAGTTCGCGCCTGGCCTGCGCGCCGCGCCCATCATCGGACGCGGGAAGACGATGGGCGGCGGCGACCGCGCCGGCGACGGCCTGAACCTCGGCGTCGGTCCAGATCAACGCCTGCGCGTTGCAGGCGAGATCGCTGGCGCAGGCGGTGCTGCGCTGTTGCCGGGCGGCCAGCAGAGCCGACATGCCGGGGCTGCGCATGATCGCGTCGCGGGCAGCGGCATCACGGCCGATCGCGTCGAGCAGCGGGAAGAGGCGCTGCGACAGCTTTTCGACGGTCACGTCGCGAACCGCCCCGGCCGAAGCCGGGACGGTCGCGAGCATGACGGCGGCGGTGGCGAGCAGGGTCGCCACACGGGTCATGCGGTGCCGCATTACCAGGACTTGCTGACCACGAGGCGGAAGTTGCGGCCGAAGATCGGGCGGCCGTAGATCGCCTCCGCGCTGCCCTGACCGGCGAGTTCGTCGGTCCGGGTATTGCCTTCGGTCAGGCCGTGGGCGTTGAACAGATTGTCGCCGACCAGTTGGAGCTGCCAGCTGCCGCGCCGTGCCGACACGCCCGCGCCGATCGTGCCATAAGCCGGCAGCGCGGTGTTGTTGTAGAGATCGACGAAACGCTTACCCATGTAGGTGTAGCGGCCGTAGATCGAGACATCGGTGTCGCCGGTCTGGAAATCGAAGCTCGGCCGGACGTTGCCATAGATCTTGGGCTGGCGAACGATCTGGTTGCCTTCGACGAGTTCCGGATTGGCGCCGGTGGCGCTCTGGAAGCTCTTATATTTCGGATCGCTGATCGTCAGCGCGCCGTTGAGCTTGAACCATGGCGTGACCGCCAGGCTGCCATCGAATTCCACGCCCTTCACCTTGGCTTCGCCGATGAAGGGCACGTTCACGTCGTTGCGCCCCGTGGTCGGATCATAAGCGAGGAACGACGCGTTCAGCGGATCGAAGTTGGTGTAGAAGCCGGTGACGTAGAGATAGGAGCGGCCGAAGGCGAGCTTGAGGCCGGCTTCGAACTGGTCGGCCACGGTGGTGATGCGGGTCGGGTTGATCGACATCACCGTCTGCACGTTCGGCGGCGTTTCGAGGTGCGACGCGCGGCCATAGATGCCGACATTGGCCGAGAAATCGTAATTGGCGCCGAGCGTCCAGTTGGTGACCTTGGGCTTCAGCTTCTGGTTGATGATCACGCCGGTGAAGGCGCGCGTGGTATCGTCGGCCAGCGTGGTCGCATCGCCCAGATTCGCCTGTTCGGTGAGCGCCGCCCAGCCCTTGTAGCTGTAGCGTTCGTGGCGGATGCCGCCGTCGACGCGCAGGCCGGGCAGGATTTCCCAGGTGTCGTTGGCGTAGATCGCCACCATCGTGGCATCCGAATCGCCGTCGTTGAGCGTGGCGGCATAGTTGAGCACGCCATTGTCGGTGACGCGGCCGATCACGGCACCGGCGCTGTCATAGGCGACGAGATCGAGCGTGCGCGGCTCGCCGGCGACTTCGATCAGATAGTTCTGGAAGTGCTGGAAGCGATCCTCGCCATAGGCGCTGGCATAGACGCCGACCTTGATGTCGTGCGTGCCGAAGCCGGTTTCGAACTGCCGGGCGACCGAAATGTCGCTCTGCGCCGAATAGAAGTTCGACTGCACGTCGCGATACTGGCCCTGCATCACGAGGCCCGAGGCCGAATAGGGATCATAGACGGTGTCGGTGCCGGCGAGGACATAGCCGAACCGGCTGACCGGGCCGAAGGCGGCGGTGGCGCGGTTCAGATAGCCGGCGGCGAAGGCATCGCCGTCGGCCGGGTTGGTCGTCGAATAGAAGGCCGAGAAACGCAGCTTGCCCTGCGTGTAGCCGGCCTTGGCGGAGACCAGCCAGCCATCGAAATCCCCTTCATATTGCGCACCGAAATTGAGCATCCGCATGTGGCGACCATCGGCAAGGTCGTTGCTGCGGCTGACGATCTGGCCCGATCCGTCGCGGTGGATGAGGTTGACGTTGCGGAACGCCGGCGAGTTCATCGTGCCGGTGAAATAATCGATATAGGGATCGAGCGAGACGCTGGGGTTGCGCGGATCGGCGATCGGAATCGGCAGATAGAAGACGTTGTGATCGTTGACATAGTTGACGTTGAACTTGACGAAGCCGTTATCCGTCACGTGCTTGATATTGGCGCGGATCTGGCCGCCCTTGTCATTGGGGAAGCCGTTGTCGCGATAGCCGTCATGATAGCGCATGAAGCCGCCGACGGCATAATAGGTGTCTTCGCCGAGCGGGCCGGCCTGATAGGCATCGAGGCGATAGAGGCCGGTATCGCCCAGCGTGATCTGCGCCTTGCCGCGATGTTCGTCGCTGCCGGTGACGGTGATGGCGTTGATGATCGCGCCCGAATAGCTGGCATAGACCGGCGCCGGGCCGCCGCGCACCACTTCGACGCGGTCGGTCATCAGATCCTGCTTCAGGATCGCGTCGCCACGGAAGAAGACGCCGTCATTTTCATGGAACAGCGGCAGGCCGTCCTGCTGGAAGCTGACGAAGCCGCCGTCATTGGGCAGGCCGCGAATGCGGTAGATATTCTGCACTTCGCCGCCGGTGATTTCGGTCTGGAAGCCGGGGAGCTGGCCGATCAGATCGGCGAAGTTGACGGGCGCGATCTTTTCCACGTCGACCGGCGACAGGGTGTTGATCGCATAGGACACATCGAAACGGCGCTGCGCGCGGGTCGATCCGGTGACGACGATGTCGCTCGGCGCGTCGCCGGCGGCGGCTTCCGGTGCGGCGGCGGCATCGGGCGCAGCATCGGCCGCGGCGTCGGCCACGGCGTCGGAATGCGCCAGCGCCGGCGCGGCGAAGGCGGTGCAAAGCGCCGCAAAAGCGGTGCCGGCGGTAAGCAAGGTCTTGAGCATGTGCGTCCCCTTTGGTTGTTCGGGGGCGCCTCTAGGCAGGCGATATGACGCTTTTAATTATTATTGTGAAAATAAATAATAGAACCTAGAGCGGCGCCATCGTCGGCTTCAGAGCGGGTGGCGCCATGCCTTTTCCGGCACTCGACAAGGATCAGAAGCGCATCATTCACATTCTGCGCCGATCGGGGCCGCTGTCGCGGTCGGCACTGGCGGCGGGGCTGGAAATCAGTGGCGCCGCGCTGACCCGCCTGTCGCGCGACCTGCTGGCGCTGGGCATTGTCGAGGAAATCACCGATGGTGAAGCCCATGGCCGGGGCCGGCCGGCGGTTCCGCTGCATCTGGCGCGCAAGGGCGGCTATGCCGTCGGGGCGACCGCGCACAAGGGTCTGATCGAAATCACGCTGGTCGATTTCACCGGCGCGACCATCGCCAGCCATCACGAAGCCGTGGCGCCGATGGCCCCCAAGGCATTCGCCCGCCGGGTGCGCCAGCTGACCCACCAGCTGGTTGAACGCCACGATCTGCTCGGCCGCCGGATGCTGGGCATCGGCATTGCGGTGCCGGGTCCGGCAACTTCGCTGGAAGGTGATCGCTGGAGCGTTGTCGACGTGCTGCCCGGATGGCGCGATGCGCCGCTGCGCGAGATTTTCGGGGCGGAATTCGGCTGGCCATTGTGGATTGAAAATGATGCCAATGCCGCCGCGATCGCCGAATTCTATCTGGGCGGGCTGATTCGCGAATTTTCGACAGCGGTGGTGTTGCTGCTCGGCTTCGGCATCGGCGCGGGAACGATCGTTGACGGCCGGCTGATGCGGGGACAGTTCGGCGCGGCGGGGGAAATCGGCGCGCTGTTTCCCGGCGATCTGCCACGCCCCAGCCCGCTCGACCTGCTCGACAATCTCCGCGCGGCCGGCTGTGAGCTTGCGTCGGTGGCGGATATCGACCCCGAGGCGGCCGATCAGGCGCCGACGATCCGATGCTGGCTGGATCGGGCGGCATCGCAGCTCGAAGGGCTGTGCACGACTGCCTTCGCCTGGATCGACCCCGGCGCCATCGTCCTTGCCGGCACCGTGCCATTACCGATCCTGCAAGGCCTGGCCGATCGCCTCGACCGCGCCGAACCGATCAAGGCGGCGTGCCATGGCCGGTCGTCGATCCGCGTATCCCGACTGCGCGGCTCGCCGATCACGCTGGGCGCGGCCTTGCTGCCCATCCACGCCCTTTCCGCACTGGACTAGCGCGTCACGGCCGGCATTGCGGTGGGCAATCGGTTTGCGTTACGCCGCGTCGCATGCGCTGCATCGGCGCGAATGGACGGAGCGGGGCCGAATTGACCAGGCAAGCGGGCAAGGTGGGACGGCCACGGAGCGAGGGAGCGGAGCGGGCGATTCTCGACGCGACGCTGCAATTGCTGGCGTCCGAAGGCTATGCCGGCTTCACGCTGGACAAGGTGGCGGCGCTGGCGCGGGTGAGCAAGGCGACGATCTATCGCCGCTGGCCGTCGAAGGAGCATCTGGTGATCGCGGCTTTCGACCGATCGCCGCCGCTGACGCCGGACGACAAGGGCGGGTTGGTCGACGACCTGATCCATGTCGTGCTGCAGTTCATCAATGTGGTGAAGACGACGCCGCTGCTTACGGTACTTCCGGTTCTTGTCAGCGCGCGTTCGCAGAACCCCGCCCTCGCAGAAATTTTCAATCCCTGGCTGGACCAGCGCCGCGCGCCGGTGAAGCAGATCGTGGAGCGCGCGGTGGCGCGCGGGGATTTGCCCAAGGCGCTCGATCTCGACATGGCCGAGGACATGGTGATGGGCCCCGTGATCCTGCGGTTGTTCTTCTATGGACAGGCCGATCTCGGCCGCGTCGCGGTGCGCGAGCTGGTGATTCAAGCGGTGCGCGGAATGGGTGGCGAGGTCTGATCCCCGCAGGGGATTCGCGACGCGAAGGTGATACCAATTCATTGAAATGAAGTGATTAGTTGGTGGCGGGTGGCACCCGCTTGCCAGCCCGATATTTCGCACATATACGGGTACTCATAGTTTCGTATTTAGGTGCGAGGGAGAGACCCATGGCCAAGACCGACCTGGGACGGCGCAGCACCGGCAGGATCACGCCGACGGCCACAAAATCGGGGCTGGAAGGGCGGCTGCTGGATTGCGACGCCCATCTCTACATGGAGCCGGAGGTGATGGCGGAGATCGTCGGCCCGGTGGGCGGCGGCTTCGTGCTCGATTTCCTGCGCGGCTATCATGGATCGCCCGAGGATATGGCGGCGCGCGCGCAGAATCGCGAGGATGTGTGGGGGGTGAAGGGGATCAGCGCCTTGGGTGCGCTCGACCCCGCGGATCGCCTGACGGCGATGGACATGACCGGCATCCGCGCCCAGCTGCTGTTCCCCAACACCGCGTTGATGGAATTGCGCGGAGAGGGACAGGCGGCGCGCGATGCCTGCCGGCGTTATAATGATTATGCGGTCGACTGGACGCGGCGCGCGGCCGGGCGGGCCCGCGCCGTCTGTCAGATCAACATGTCCGACGTGGATCTGGCGATCGCCGAGCTGGACCGCGTGCTCGCAATGGGCGCGCAGGGCATTCTGATGGGCTGCGCGCAGCCGCCGGCCGGCGTTTCGCCCGCGAACACGCTGTGGGATCCGTTCTGGGCGCGGCTGGAAGCAGCCGGAGTGCCCGCGCTGCTGCATATCGGATCGGGCGGGGTGATGACGACCACGGCCGAGGACCCGATGCTGCCGCCGCGCGGCTTTGCCAATGCCGATACGCTGCGCAAGGCGTTCGAAGGCCGGCCGGGCGGCGAGGAGGCGATCGGGCCTTATTATGTGCTGGTCTGCCACATGGCGCCCGAAGTGTGGGTGATGACGATGGTGATGGGCGGCGTGTTCGAACGCTTCCCCAGGCTGGCATTGGGCATCATCGAGGTCGGCGCATCATGGGTTGGCCCGATGTGCGAGCGGATGGACGCGCATGCCGATCTGATGGCGAAGGTGGGCTTTACCTTTTCGATGAAGCCGAGCGAGTTCGTGCGCCGGAACGTGCGGGTGACGCCGTTCTGGAGCGAAGATCTGTGCACGATGGTCGATCGCTATGGCCTGTCGGAAGTCTATGTCTTCAACAGCGATTTTCCGCACATCGAAGGCAGCCGCGATCCGGTGGGCAAGTTCCGCAAATGGACCGACCGGATGGACCCTGCCTACGAACCCCAATTCTACTGCGAGAATGCCGAACTGTTGTTTCCGGGTCTGCAGTGATCGGCCGTTTCGCGAAAGGGCGCTGACCGATGGCGATGCCACGTGACGTTGCGGTGATCGATACGATGCTCGATCTCCCCTATCTCTATCGCAACTGGAACCAGGCCTGGTCCAAGGTGCTGATGGACAAGGAGAGCAGGAGCGGGAAGGAGACGCACCCGGCCTTCTACATGTTCAAGGACCCGGTCGACCTGCCGCGCGGCGACGACCCGATCGGCGGCACGCTGGCCGAGATGGATCGGTTCAACATCGGCATGGCGGTGATCGGCCTGACCGATGACCTGGCGATCGAGGCGGTGACCCGCCACCCGGACCGGTTTGCCGGCCAGCTAGCCGTCGACCCCAATCAGGGGATGGAGGCGGTGCGCGCATTGGCCGAGGCGCATGAACGGCACGGCATCGTGGCGGCGAGCTTCTTTCCCTGCGGCGTCGGCGTGCCGATCGACGACAAAAGGGCCTTCCCGATCTACGCCAAGTGCGTCGAGCTGGACATTCCGATCTTCGTCAATGCCGGCGTGCCGGGGCCGCGCATGCCGATGGCGCCGCAGCATGTGGAGCGGATTGACGAGGTGTGCTGGTTCTTCCCCGAACTGAAGTTCATCATGCGCCACGGGGCGGAGCCGTGGACGGCGTTGGCCGTCAAGCTGATGCTGAAATATCCGAACCTCTATTATTCGACATCAGCCTTCGCGCCCAAATATTTCCCCAAGGATATCATCGATTACGCAAATACGCGCGGCGCCGACAAGATCATGTATGCGGGCTATTACCCGTCCGGCCTGTCGCTGGAACGCAGCTTTTCCGAACTGCCCGGCGTGCCGCTGCGCGATCATGTGTGGCCGAAATTCCTGCGCGAGAATGCCGAGCGGGTGTTGAAGCTGGGCGATCGCAGCGCGCGTGCCGCCGACGCGGCCAGCCGCGCATCGGCCTGAGCGAAAAGCGAGGAAGGGCCATGGCCGAAGAGATCTTGCTGGAACGCGATGGGGCGATCGCTATCCTGACCATCGCCAACCCGGCGCGGCGAAATGCCTTTACGCCCGATATGCGACGCGCGCTGAGCCGCCATCTGGAGGTGTTGGCGACCGACCCGGACTGCCGCGCGATCATCCTGGCCGGTGCCGATGGCCATTTCTGCGCCGGCGCCGACCTTTCGCGCGTCGACCCCGCGCAACCGCCGATGAGCGCGATCGCCCTGCGCGAGAATACCAAGCAGGTGCACCAGCTTGTTCGGGCGCTTTTCAGTGGGCCGAAGCCGGTGATCGCAGCGGTGGAGGGGCTGGCCTTTGGCGGCGGGCTGGGCCTTGCGCTTGCCTGCGATCATGTGGTGGCGGCGCGCACTGCCCGTTTTGGCGCGGCGTTCGCCAAGGTGGGCATCATCGCCGATGTCGGCGTGCTCCACACCCTTCAGATCCGGCTTGGCGTGGCCCGGGCGAAGCGTTTCCTGGCGCTGGGCGAACAGGTGGACGGCGAGGCGGCGGTGCGCATCGGCCTTGCCGACGATCTGGCCGAGACGGGCGCGGCGCTGGCGACGGCCAAGCAGGTGGCCGGCCGCTATGCCGAGGCCGCGCCGCTTTCGATCGCCTACACCAAGGCCGCTTATGCGCGCGGGCTGGAGACGCTGGAGGACACCTTCCAGGCCGAACTGGATTATCTGCCACTGACCGTTGCGTCCGAGGATTTTCGCGAGGCGCTGACCGCCTTTCGTGAAAAGCGGCCGCCGAGGTTCACCGGCCAATGAGCGGTGGGGAAAGGCAGAATATGCCGGCCTATGAGACGCTGGATTATGCGATGGATGACGGCATCGTCGTCATCACGCTCGCCCGGCCGGAGCGGCACAATGCGCTGAATTCCGTGATGGACCGGGAATTGCCGCTGGCTTGGCGGCGTTTCGAGGAGGATCCCGAAGCGCGTGTCGCGATCATCACCGGGAGTGGCCGGGCGTTCTGTGTGGGCGCCGACCTTGCCGATCTGCCGAGGCAGGATGAGACGGTCGACATCGATGCCATACGCTGGACATCCCTGCAAAACCGCGTGTGGAAGCCGGTGATAGCGGCGGTGAACGGCATGGCATGCGGCGGCGGCCTGCATTTCGTGGCGGATTCCGACATCGTGCTCGCCGCCGACCATGCGACCTTTTTCGACCCGCATGTTGCCGTGGGGCTGGCATCGGTGATGGAGCCGATCTGCCTTGCCCGGCGGATGCCGCTGGGCGCAGTGCTGCGGCTGGCGCTGGTGGGGGGCTCCGAACGACTGTCGGCGGGCGAGGCGCTGCGGCTGGGCATGGTGGACGAGGTGCTGGCGCCCGACCGGCTGATGGCGCGGGCGCGCGAACTGGCGGCGCTGATCAAGCGGCATTCGCCATCGGCGCTGAAGCGCAGCAAGCAGGCGATCTGGGAAGCGCAGGAACTGGGCCTTACCGACGCGCTGAAGCAGGGATGGCGCCATATCGAGGCGCAGATGGCCCACCCGGACGTAAGCGAGGGCGCCCAGGCCTTTCTTGAACGCCGCCCCGCGCAATGGCGGCCCTATGAGCCGGATGGAGAGGTTTGATGATCGTGCGGCCTGACGATTATGATCCCTATTCGCATGCGGCGATGGCGGACCCGGAGCCGTTTTACGCGGCGCTGCGCGAAACCGGCGCGCCGCATTATCTGCCGCAATATGATGCCTGGGCGATCACCTGCTTCGACGATGTGACGCGTGCCAGCCTGCGCGCCCATGCACTGGACTTCACGCGCGGACAGACGCCGGGACAGGTGTTGTTGGGCGAACCCGTGCCGGCGACCTTCATGACGCTGAATCAGGAGGCGCACCGCCGCTGGCGCAATGTGCTGGCGCCTTATTACACGCCGGCGGGCGTGGCGGCGGAGGAGGCGCGGCTGACGGAACTGAGCCGTTCGATCCTTGCCCCATTGCTGGCGCAGGGCCGGATGGACGTGTTCGGCGATTTCGCCAATCGGGTGATGGTGTTCAACGCCGGTTACAATCTGGGTTTCCCGGAGCAGGACGCCATCTGGGTGCGCGAGCGGATCGACGACATGATGCATCGCGAGCCGGGCCAGGTGGGCATGGTTTCTGCGCGCAATCAGGAAGCGGCGGGGGCGCTGTTCGGCTATCTGCATCAGTTCGTCGGTGGATTGCGGGCCGAGCCAGGCCGCGCGCTGCGCCATACCAAGGCGCTGATCGAGGCCGAGGTGGATGGCCAGCGCCTTTCCGACGAAGAGATGGTGTCCAACCTGTTTTCGCTGCTGGTGACGGGATCGGAAACGACGCCGATGGCGGTGGCGGGCACGATTTACTATCTGGCGCGCCACCCGGACCAGAAACGGCGCGTGCTCGCCGATCCGGGGCTGGCCGGCGCGGCCTTCCGCGAAACGCTGCGCTTCGACCAGCCGACCAATATGCTGGCGCGTTACGTGCACAGCGATTTCGAACTGGGCGGACGCCAGATCCGCGCGGGGCAGCGGCTGCTGCTGATCTATGCCGCCGCCAACCGCGACGAGACGCGGTTCGAACGCGCGCATGATTATGATCTTGGGCGTTATGCGGGCAATGGCGCCATCGTTCGCGATGCATCGTTCGGGGCGGGCGCGCATTTCTGCCTGGGCATGCATCTGGCGCTGACCGCCGGCACGATCATGGTGCGCCAGTTGCTGGAGGCGGTGGGCGATTTCGAGCTGATCGAGGCCGGGTGCCGCCGCGCTTATGGCGAATTTCTGGCCGGGTTCACCCAGGTGCCGATCCAGTTCCAACCGATCGATGGAGGCCGCGGCCAATGAAGATACGTCGTCTGGGCTATGCCGGCTTCACTTGCCCCGACCCCCAAGCCTGGCTGGCTTATGGCACCGACATTCTTGGCCTGATGCCCGCGCGCGTGGTGCCCGGCGCGGCTTGGGGCGAGCCGGGCAAGCCGGGTGCGCTGCCGCCGGGCAGCGGGACGGGCATCGCGGCCGATGGCAGCGTCTATCTGAAGATCGATGACTGGCAGTGGCGCATCGCGATTCACAAGGGCGAGGGCGGCCTGCGCTATTTCGGCCTCGAACTCGGCAGCCAAGCGGAGCTGGAAGCGGCGGTGGCGGAGCTGGAGGCGGCGGGGCACGCCGCCGCGCTGGCACCGGCCGCCGACGCGGCCGCGCGCGGCGTGACCGGGCTTGCCCGCACGAAGGATCCGGCGGGCAATGCGATCGAGCTGTTTTACGGGCCGACGATCGACCGCAAGTTCGTGTCGCCACAGGGCATGCGCTTCGTGACCGGGGCGATGGGGCTGGGCCATATCAACCTCGTCGTCGACCGGCTGGCCGAGTGCCAGGCCTTCTACATGGACGTGCTGGGTTTCCGGCTGACCGACTTCGTGCGCTTCGGCCCCGACATGTCGGCCAACTTCTACCATTGCAACGAACGCCACCATTCGATCGGCCTGTGCCGTGTCGGCCCGGTGAACGGGTTGCATCATCTGATGCTGGAAGTGGAGGAGATCGACGATGTCGGCAAATGCCTGTCGCGCGTCGAGGCGGCGGGCGTGGCGGTGACGAGTTCGATCGGCCGGCATGTGAACGACAATATGTTCTCCTTCTACATGCGCGGGCCATCGGGCTTCGACGTCGAGATCGGCTGCCACGCCATCAAGGTCGGCGCGGACTGGACGCCGAGCGAATTCGTGGAAGGCGATGTGTGGGGACATAAGGGCCTGGACGCCGAGGCGCTGCGGGAGGCGGCCCGATAAGGGAGGATCAGCCGATGCCGGCGAAATTGACCAAGTTCGTGCTCGATATTGGCATGGTGACGGACGATGCGCCGGCGGCGCTCGCTTTCTTCCGCGACCTGCTCGGCTTCACCGAGGCGGGGAGCGTGCCGTTTCCCGGCGTCGGCACCGTCCGGCGGCTGAGTTGCGGCGAAACCACCTTTCGCATCCTTGAACTGGAACGGGCGGCACCGGCCCAGGCGCATGCCGGCGCCTTCACCGATCAGACGGGGTTGCGTTATCTGACGCTGGAGGTGGCCAATCTTGACGAACTGGTGGCCGAGGCGGTGGGTGCGGGTTATCCCAATCCGGTGCCGCCGCGCGAATTGCGCCCCGGCGTGCGGGTGGCGCAGATCGGCGACGGGCGCGGCATCACCGTCGAACTGATGCAGATCGGGGCTTAGCAGGGCGATGCGCACCATAGCCCTGGACGACAAATATACCGCCAACAACGGGCGGATCTATGTGACGGGATCGCAGGCGCTGGCGCGCCTGCCGATGATGCAGCGCGCCCGCGACGAGGCCGCCGGGCTGAACACCGCAGGCTATATTTCGGGCTATCGCGGATCGCCGCTGGGCATATACGACCTCGCTCTGTGGCAGGCCGCTGATCATCTGAAGCGGCACCATGTGCATTTCCAGCCCGGCACCAACGAGGATCTGGCCGCGACGGCGGTGTGGGGCACGCAGCATGTGGGCCTGCCGGGCAGCGATGCCCGCTACGATGGCGTGTTCGCGATATGGTATGGCAAAGGGCCGGGCGTCGACCGGTCGGGCGACCCGATCAAGCATGGCAATTATGCCGGCACCAACCCGCATGGCGGCGTGCTGCTGCTGTGCGGCGACGACCATGCCGCGCGATCGTCGACGGTGGCGCATCAGAGCGAACATGCGCTGATGCATTTCGGCATGCCGGTGCTGAACCCGGCAAGCATTCAGGATTATCTCGACCTCGGCCTGATGGGCTTCGCCTTGTCGCGTTACAGCGGCTGCTGGGTGGGGTTCAAATGCGTGACCGACACGGTGGACGGATCGGCGTCTGTTTCGGTCGATCCCGAACGGGTGCGGATCGCGCTGCCGACGGACTTCGCGATGCCGCAAGGGGGCTTGGGGATGCGCGCCGGCGTGCCGCCGTTGCAGGCCGAGCGGACGCTGTATGAACTGCGCCATGCGGCGGCCCAGGCATTCGCCCGTGCCAACCGGCTGGACGATGTGGCGTTCGGCCGCCGCGAAGGGCCGGTGCGGCTGGGCATCGCGACGGCGGGTAAATCCTTTCTCGATGTGATTGAGGCGCTGGGCCGGCTGGGGATCGACGAAGCCCGCGCCCATGATCTTGGCATCGCCGTGTTCAAGATCGCGATGGTCTATCCGCTGGAGCCCGAGGGCCTGACAGCGTTTGCGGGGCGGTGCGAGGAATTGCTGGTTGTCGAGGAGAAACGACCGGTCCTCGAGGATCAGATCGCGCGGCTGATCGTCAATCTGGCGTCCGGCCGGCGACCGCGACTGACCGGCAAGCAGGACGAACAAGGCAGGCCATTGATCGCATCGGTGGGCGAACTGGAGCCCGATGCGATCGCGCGGGTGATCGCCGGGCGTTATCTGGCGATGGCCCCCGACGCATCGCTGGCCACCCGGCTGGACGTGCTGGGGCAGCGCGAGGTGCCGGCACCGGGCGCGCCAGCGACGCTGACCCGCCTGCCGAGCTTCTGCGCGGGTTGCCCGCACAACAGCTCGACCCGCGTGCCGGAAGGGTCGAAGGCGATGGGCGGCATCGGCTGCCATGGCCTTGCCGTGTGGATGCCCGAACGGCGCACATCGACGATTTCGCACATGGGCGGCGAAGGGGCGATGTGGCTGGGGCAAGAGCCATTCGTCAACACGCCGCACATGTTCCAGAATCTGGGGGACGGCACCTATTTCCATTCGGGCTTGCTGGCGATCCGCGCCTGCGTGGCGGCCAAGGCCAATATCACCTACAAGATATTACTGAACGGCGCGATCGCGATGACCGGTGGCCAGCCGATCGAGGGCGAGCATTTCGAAGGCGAACTGACCGCGCCGCATGTGGCCGCGCAGCTGGATGCGGAGGGGGTCGGCCGGATCGCGCTGGTGAGCGACGATCCCGCGCGGCACAAGGGCGGGGTGGGTTTCCCCGCTTCGGTGAGCTTCCATCATCGCGACGATCTGGACGCGGTGCAGCGCGAACTGCGCGAGATTCCGGGCGTAACGGCGATCATCTACGATCAGTCCTGCGCGACCGAACGGCGGCGCCTGCGCAAGCGCGGCAAGGTGGCCGATCCCAACGAGCGACTGTTCATCCACCCCGATGTCTGTGAGGGCTGCGGCGATTGCGGCGTGCAATCGAACTGCGTGGCGCTGGAGCCGGTGGAGACCGAATTCGGCCGCAAGCGCCGCATCAACCAATCGGTCTGCAACAAGGATTATTCGTGCGTGAAGGGCATGTGCCCCAGCTTCGTTTCCGTGATCGGCGGCAAGCTGCGGACATATGGCGGCGCGGCGGAGGCCTTTTCCGCCGATCATCTGCCCGAACCCGCCATCCCGCCGATCGAGCGGACGCTGGGCATCCTGATCGCGGGGATTGGTGGCAATGGCGTCGTCACCGTCGGCGCGCTGCTCGGCACCGCTGCGCATATGGAGGGCAAGCCCGCCACCGTGCTCGACATATCAGGTCTTGCCCAGCGCAACGGGCCCGTCACCAGCCATGTCCGCTTCGCCAGCGCGGACGAGGCGGGGCATGCCGCGCGTATCCCGCAGGGCGGCACGGATCTGCTGCTGGCCTGCGATCTGGTGGCGGCATCCAACCCGGAAAATCTTTCGAAGCTCGATCCCGAGCGGACGGCGGCGGTGTTCAACCGCTTCGTCGCGCCGACCAGCGCCTTTGCCGGCAATCCCGACCTGGATTTCGGCCATGACGGGCTGGAGCGGATGGTGGGCGAACGTTCCCGCGACCGCTTCGGCATCGACGCGACCGGGCTGGCGCAGCGGCTGCTGGGCGATGCGATCGGCGCGAACATGCTGCTGGTGGGCTATGCCTGGCAGAAAGGGCTGGTGCCGCTTTCGCGCGCGAGCATCGAGGCGGCGATCAGGCTGAACGGGACGCAGGTGGCACTGAACCTCAACGCCTTTGCGCTGGGGCGGATCATGGCAGCCGAGCCGGACAGCATCGCCGATCTGCTGGTGCCGGCGGACAGGCCCGTGACTGCCGATCTGGCGCCGGCAGCGGCACTGGACGCGATGGTCGCGCGACGGACGGAGCATCTGACCGCTTATCAGGACGCGGCTTATGCGGCGCGCTATCGCGCGTTGGTTGATCGCGTGCGCCGGGCCGAGGAGGCGGTGGGCACCGGCAAATATGCGCTGACCGAGGCCGTGGCGCGCAACCATGCCAAGCTGATGGCCTATAAGGACGAATATGAGGTCGCGCGGCTATTCAGCAGCGGCCTGCGGCGGCATTTGGAGGGGCAGTTCGAGGGCGATTATCGCCTGCAATTCCATCTTGCCCCGCCATTGTTCGCACGCCGCGACAAGGCCACGGGCCGCTATCGCAAGATCAGGTTCGGCCCCTGGATGGGACGCGCGTTCGGGCTGCTGGCGCGGCTGAAATTCCTGCGTGGCACGCCGCTGGACCTGTTTGGCTACAGCCATCACCGCCGGATCGAGCGGCAGTTGATCGGCGATTATGAGGCGCTGGTGGACGAGCTGATCGCGACACTTTCACCCGCGAACCACAAGGCGGCGGTGGACCTGGCGAGCGTGGCGGACAAGGTGCGTGGTTTCGACGTGGTGAAGGACGCCGCCGTGCGCGCCATGCAGGACGAGACGGAGCTGCGCCGCGCGGAATTCGCGAAGATCGGCGAGGTCGAGGAAAGCAGGGAGATGACATGCTCAACTATGTGACGGTGGGTTCCAACCGGCTGGAAGAAGCCAAGCCTTTCTATGATGCGCTGCTGGTGCTGGCCGGCATGACGCCAATGGTGGAGCATCCGTCGGGCGGCCGGGTTTATGCCGCGCCGGACCAGCGCATGTTTGCCGTTGTCGGGCCGTTCGACGGCGAAGCGGCGACCGTGGGCAATGGCGCCATGATCGGTTTCACCTTCGACACGCGCGCGAAAGTGGCGGACTTTCACGCCAAGGCGGTCGCGCTGGGCGGCACCTGCGAGGGCGCGCCGGGCCTGCGCGGGCCCGAGGAGATCGGCGCTTATTTCGCCTATTTTCGCGATCTGGATGGCAATAAATTCTGCGCCTATCGCATTGGCGCGGAATGATCAGCCGAGCGGGCGGACGAGGCGGGTGGCGACGGCGATCCACGGCGGATCGGCCACCACCTGCTGGCGCGAGCCTGCACCGGGCGGCAGGATCAGGAGCTTGCCGCCTTCGCGCCCGATAAGCCGACCGAAGACGAAGCGCCCAGCCGGGCGGGGCACCAGCACATCGCGGTTGAGCGCGGCGGCATAATCGGTGGGCGCCAGCCGATCGCACCAGATTTCATCACCGCTGCGATAATCGCCGACCGCCGATTCGACGATGAGTGCGACCGCGCCGCCGGCGGGCTGGGGCGGCACAACGGCCAGCGCCTTGCGCGGCGCGGCGGCGCCGTCCGCCCCGATCAGCGCGGCAACGGGCAGATCGGCGCGATCGGGCAGGCGGACAAGATCGGCCGCGGCCACGCCCAGCGCATCGGCGATGCGGTTGAGCCAGGCCACCGATACCGTGCGCGTGCCGGTTTCAAGCCGGCCGATGGTTTGCGCCGTCGTTGGCGGGACGCAGCGATCGGCCACGTCCTGAAGCGTCAGCCCTTTGGCGCGACGCACATCGCGGATGCAGGTGATCATAATCGATAACCCATATGGTTCACGTCTTTCCTACACCATTACCCCTATGGCAGGTCAACCCGCAGGCGACACTGATGGGAGCAGGCGGATGGCAATCGGCGCACATGGCAAACGGATCATCGCAGCACTGGAGGAAGGGCGAACCGCAAAACGGCACGCCGGAGGTTGGCGGGTGGGCGTGCTCGACGCGCCGGACAGCCTGATCGACGAACTGGCCCGTGCCGATCTGATCGAGCAGATGACCGGCGAACTGCGGCTGACGGCGGCGGGGCGGGGCTTCACCGCGCGGATCAGCCGGCCGGGTGGTGCGAACCGGCTGTTGACGGAGCGCGCTTTGCCGCGCGACGGTGGTGAGGGGCGGGAGGCCTCGGGACGTGCGCGCGCCGCCCGCCGCCCGGCGCGCAGCGTGACGGTGAACATGGCCGAATCGCCGCTCGGCTGGCTGATGGCGCGGGGGCTGGTGAGCCAGCGCCAGTTCGACGCAGGCGAGCGGCTGCGCGCCGATTGGGAAATGGCGGGGCTGGGCCCGCGCGTCACGATGCGCTGGGATGCGGCGCCGGTGGCGCGTGGCGCGCGCGGGGCGGACGCACCGCTGGATCCGACGCTGGCGCAGATCGCGGCCCGCCGCCGGTTCGACGGAGCGATCGCGGCGGCTGGCCCCGGGCTTTCCGATATCTGCTGGCGCGTGGTGTGCGCCGGGGATGGGCTGGAAGCCGCCGAACGGGCGCTGGCCTGGCCCAAGCGCGCGGGCAAGCTGGTATTGCTGCTGGCGCTGGACCGGGTGGCGGATTTTTACGGCATCGCGTGACCGGCTGGCGGTTCAGGCGGCAAGATCGTTGCGCAGCAATTGCTTGCCCTGATTGGCGCCGCTGAACAGGCGAAGGAAGGTTTCGGGAATGGCGGCGAAGCCGTCGCGAATGTCGGTGCGGTAGCGGATCTGGCCGCTGCGGACACCGGCTTCGAGTTCTGCCATGGCTGCCGGGATGCGATCGAGGTGATCGAGCAGGATGAAGCCGCGCATCTCGGCACGCTGGACGACGAGCTGCATCAGGTTGCGCGGGCCGGGCGCGCCCTGTTCGTCATTATAGCCGGAGATCGCGCCGCACAGCACGATCCGCCCGAAGCGGGCGTATTGGCGATGCCGGCTTCGAGGATGGGACCGCCGACATTGTCGTAGAACAGATCGATGCCATCGGGCGCGAGCGCGCGGAGGCGGGCGCGGACATTTTCGCTGCGATAGTCGATCGCGGCGTCGGCGCCATATTCCTCCACCAGCCAGCGGCATTTTTCCGGACCGCCGGCGATGCCGATGGCGCGCGCGCCCTTCAGCCGCGCGATCTGGAGCGCGATGCAGCCGACCGCGCCGGCGGCACCCGAGACCAGCACGGTATCGCCGGCGGCGAGCCGCCCGACATGGACCATGCCGACATAAGCGGTGAGGCTGGCCGCGCCGAATACGCCGATTGCTTCTTCGGGTGAGAAATCGGGCGCGACCGGCGTCGGCGGTGCCTCGCCCGCGCGGGCGGCGACGGCATAATCCTGCCAGCCGAACAGGCCGCGCACCATCGCGCCTTCGGGATAAGCGGGATTGGCCGAGGCGATGACCAGACCCGCCGCGCTGCCGCGCACCGGATCGCCAAGCGCGATCGGCGGAAGATAGCTCGGCACATCATCCATCCATCCGCGCTGAGCCGGATCGAAGCCGAAGACGAGGTTGCGGACGAGGATTTCGCCCGCCGCAAGGTCGGCGACGGGCAGGGGGGCATCGTGCCGTGCGAAATCTTCGACCCGGACATGGCCCACGGGGCGACGCGCAAGGAGCCATTGGCGGTTGACGGGTTGGGCGGTCATCTTGGCGCTCCGGGTGAGGGCAATCAGCGGGGCGCACTATCCTTATAGGCGGTGGCATCCGCCAGACGCTGATTGTCCTGTGGAGCGCACACAGCGTTCACGCGCCGATCCCCGACGGTGGCAGAAATGGCGCGACGGTGGTGATGGCGCGTTCCACCCAGGCATCGCGTTCGGCGGGCGGCGCGACATGGTGGATCGCGGCTTCGGCGTCGGCCCGCGCGCCGCCGCGCAGGATGATCCACGCGGTGAGATAGAGCGGCGCATACCAGCCGCCGGCGGTCGCGATATGGCTGGTGGCATGGAATGGGCCGTCATGGCGATCGAGCCCGGCATTGGCGGCCCACGCGGCCGCTGCATCGTCGTCGCAGATCGCCACGCCGTTGGCGAAGCCGAGCGCTGCCAGCAGCAGTGCCCCGGAGCCTTGCGCGCCGATCAGCTGGTTGGCGGGATCGAGCCGGATTTCGCCCATCAGGCCGGCATTGCCGGCGATTCCGACCATGCGATCGCTGGCGCAGACGATCACGGCATCGGCTTCGGATGCGAAGCCGAGCGGGCGCTGGCGCTCGATGACGACGCCGTGAAGCGATGTCACCTGCGCCGTCGGCGCGGTGATGTAGGCTGCCCAGCCGCGCGCGTGAAGCTGGTTGAGCACCGCTGGTGCCACCAGCGAATCCAGTTCGTTGAAGCCATCGAAGGTGAGGATCGCGATCTGCATGGCCGACCTCCATGCCCCCGCCATCGCAGCATGACATGGTGGGGAGCAGGGTTCAATCGGGCGATGCGCCGGGTGGCGCGGACAGGTCAGCTCGAACGTGTCGGATCGGTCAACGGATCGGCCATTTCGCGGGCGCCGGGGGCGCGGGACCAGGGGAGCGTGCCCGTCTGCCGTTCGATCATGCGGTGGACCATGGGCTTGGCATCGCCCCGGTGGAGCGCGCGGATGCGATCGAAATTGGCGGTATCGGCGTGGGTGCGGCGTTGCTGGTGACGGACATAATCGAGCCAGGTGGGCACGTTGTAGCGTTCGATCCACAATTCGGGATCGGCGAGATCGCGCGCCAGCGTCCAGTTGCGTGCGCCGTCCCTGATGCGGACCCGGCGGCGTTCGTTCATCTCGGTGAGGAATTCGACGACCTGGCCGGGGCCGATGCGATATTCGATGGTGACGACGATCGGCCCGCTCGACGGCTGGATCGGCACGGCGGTTTCGGGTTCCTTCCAGCGATCGACCGGATCGAGGTTGAGATGTTCGACCTGCGGCAACGGCAGGCGCAGGCCGATGAGCAGGCCGAGCCCTTGCAGCGCGCCGGCGACGATGAGGGCGAGGCGGACGCCATGATCTTCTGCCAGTTCGCCGAACCACCAGGCGCCGATGGCCATGCCGCCAAAGGCCGCCATCTGATAAAGGGCGAGCGCGCGGGCGACGACCCAGCGCGGGGCGGCCATCTGGACCGTGACGTTGAAGGTCGACAGCGCCAGCACCCAGCCGGCACCAGCCAGGGCGAGCGCGGCGATCGTGAGCGGGGCAAAGCCGCTGATCCCCGCCGTGATCGCGCCGGTGGCAAAGGCGAGCGTCGCGATCCGCACGATGGTTTCGGTGGAATGAAGCGAACGGAGCCGGCGGCTGCCGAGCGCGCCGCCGACCGCGCCCAGCCCGAAGGCGCCCAGCAGGATGCCGTAGGTCAACGGACCGCCGGTGATGAGATCGCGGGCGATAAGCGGCATCAGCGCGGGGACGGCGCTGGCCGCGAGCCCGAACAGCCCGGCGCGCAGCATGACGATGCGGAGCGTGGGCGACATCGCCACATAGCGGACGCCGGCCGCCATCGCGATGCCCAGCGTTTCGCGCGGCAGCAGCCGGGGCGGGCGCTGCGGATGCCAGCGGGCGAGAACGAGGATGAGGCCGAGATAGCTGATCGCGTTGACCGCGAAGGCGGCGGCCGGGCCGGCGGCGGCGACGATCAGGCCGCCGACGGCCGGACCGACGCTGCGCGCGATGTTGAAGCCCATGCTGTTATAGGCAACGGCCGCCGGCAGCACCGGGCGCGGCACCATATCGCCGACCGAAGCCTGCCAGGCCGGCCCATTGATCGCCGTGCCGCAGCCGATGAGGAAGGTGAAGCCGAGCAGCAGCCAGGGGGTGAGGAGCCCCGTCCAGGCGCAGACGGCGAGCGCGAGCGATACGGCGAGCATGAAGCCCTGCGCGCACAGCATGACGATCCGCCGGTCGAGATTGTCCGCCACCGCGCCGGCCCAGAGCGAGAGCAGCATGATCGGCAGCGTGGTCGACGACTGGACGAGCGCCACCAGCGCGGGTGACGGGGCGAGCGACGTCATCAGCCATGACGCGCCGACCGACTGGATGAGCCCGCCGAAATTGCTGGCCATGCTGGCGATCCACACGGCCCGGAAGATTTCGATCGCAAGCGGTGATGGTGGCCCGGGATCGGATGGAGACGGCGTTTCGGCAGCGGGGACGGGGGAAGCAGCCATGGCCCTTCGATGACGTGGATCGGCGCGGAAGCCAACCCCCGTCCGGGCCTATGTGGACGACAGATGATCGGGCCTGCGGCCCACCTGCCGCCAGTAATCGTCGAGACCGACCGCGCGGGTGAGTGCGTCGAAGCGGGGATCGGCCCGCATCGGGGCTGTCGGCGCGGTGAACAGGAAATGGCAGGACCGATTGGTCGGCGCCTGATATTCCGCGCTTTCGGCGCCGTAACGGCGTTCGGAAATGGCGATGCCACGCCCGAAATAATAGGCGTCGGCGATGTGGAAGGCATCATCGAGGCGGCCGAGTGCGGCGCTGAGGACGATGGCGTTTTCGGCAAAGCCCGAGCCGGTGGGGATGACCGCGCGATAAGCGGCGATGGCGGCGTCGATCGCGGTGGGCGTACGCGTGTCGAGGGCGCGGATCGCGGTGGCGACGAGATCGTAATTCCAGTCGGCGACGCCGGGTGGCCGGCCGGTGCGATCGGCGATGAAGGCGAGTGCGGCCTTGGTCTGCCCGGTATAAGCGAGAAAATAGAGGTTGGTGAACCAGCCGATATAATGGCGTGGCCAGCGCTGCACCGCTTGCACGCACATTTCGCCGGCCTCCTGCAGGCGGCCGTTCGCCCAGAGTGCGAGCACCCGGTAGCGCAGCTGAAGCGGATCCATAGGATCGGCCGCGACCATTTGCCCGGACACGGGCAGTGCCGCGCCCAGCTGGCCGGTATCGAGGAGCATTCGTGTGAGGCGATAGAGCAGGAAGGGCTGTGTGGGGTGCCGTGCGAGGGCCGCGCGACAGGCCTGTTCGGCATTGCGCCAGTTGCGGAACAGCGGGATCAGGCCGACGCGTGCGGCTTCCGCATCGGCGTTGCCGGCATCGAGCACGAGCGCGCGATCCGCGGCGTCCCGGGTGTGGGCTGCGGCGGCTTCGGCTTCGTCCGGGGGGCCCGATTCCCACTGCCAGCGATAAGCGAGCGCGAGCAGCCCCCAGGCTTCGGCATTGTCGGGCTGGCGTTCAATCGCTTGCCGGTAGAGGCGGATTGCCGCTTCGATGTTCGCGGCGCGATGGCCGCGCGCGCTTTGGCGCCCGCGATCGAGCAGGGCGCGGACGCTTTCGTCGTCGAAGGGCTTGCTCGCCAGCCAGAGGCCGCCACCCAATGCAAGCAAGGCGAGCCCGCCGCCGCCGATCAGCGCGCGCCGATCGATCGCGCGGCCCTTGGTGACGGAAGAAGGCGCCTGTGTGGACGTGGGCAGCAGGCGGTAGCCCACCTTGGTGATCGTTTCGACGCGGAAGGCTTCCGTCTCGCGGCCGAGTGCGCGCAGGCGCGACATGACGCGGTTGACGGCATCGTCGCCGACGACGCGGTTTTCCCAGCACATGGCCGCAAGATCGTGCCGCGAGACGACCTGGCCCCCGGCATCGGCCAGGGCGACGAGAACCTGCATGACGCGCGGCTCGATCACCTCACGCCGCGCACCCGTCACCACTTCGCGCGTCGGAGGATGGATTTCGGCCGCGCCGATATGGAAGGTGCCACGATGGGCAAGATCGATCGGTTCGGGCGCGGCGGGGTGATCAGCGGCGGCCATCGGCGGACCATCGGCAAAAGATCGGCGAAAGATCGGTTCCTAATCCTGTTCGGTCAGGCCCCATTGCAGCATCCTCCTTGGACCGGATGCCGAAGATCGAGTGTCGATTCGACGGATCATCCGGCAAATCCATGGGAGACTCAAGACCGAGTTGGACACGTGGGACTGGCTTTGGTGACCGGCTTCGCGCGCTGATTGGGAGCGGCGCGCACCGTCTTCCCGGTAGGGGTAAGGAACCAGGCCATGAATAGGACCATTTGCTACCTAGCAGCCGTTCCGATCATCTTCGGTGCGATGCCCGCGATGGCGGGTGGCGAACCCATCGTCGCGACGGCGCCGCGCGGCCAAGTCTACAGCATGTCGGTCAGCTATGCCGACCTGAACCTGGCCGAGCAGGGCGGCGTCGATCGGCTGATGAAGCGCGTCACCTATGCCGCCGAGGTGGTTTGCGACGTATCGCCCGATCTGCGGCCGCTGACCCAGAAGCAGGAATCCAGCCGCTGTTATCGCGGGGCGATGGCGCGGGCGGAGAATGACATCAACATCGCCGTCGCCAATGTTCGTGACGGGACCGTGGTCGCATCACGCGGCTCGTCGAGCGCGATTCGCATTGCCCGTCGCTGAGCTTGCCCCCTGTCGAGGGCCGGACCAGTCCCCGGCCCTCGATGGCGGGGGGCGTGCATCGCAAAGACCGGGGTGTAGGATGGCGGCCGAACCGTGAGGGAGGCCTGCCATGATCGTTTATGGAAGTTCGATGTCCCCGTTCGTGCGTAAGGTGCTGACCTTTGCGGCGGAGAAAGGCATCGAGGTCGAACTGAAGCCGCAGGGGCTGCAATCCGACGACCCCGAATTTCGCGCGGCCAGCCCGTTCGGGCTGATGCCCGCCTTTCGCGACGGCGATTTCGCGATTTCGGATTCGTCGGCGATCGTGGCCTATCTGGAGGCGATCAAGCCCGAGCCGGCCCTGATCCCCGCCGCCCCGCGATCGCGCGCGCAGGCGATCTGGTGGGACGAGGTGGCCGATACCGTTTTCGTCAACTGCATGCGCAAGATGTTCTTCAACCGCGTCGTGCTGCCGATATTCCTGAAGCGCGAGGGCGATCTGGCCGAAGCCGCGCATGCCGAGGTGCACGAGCTGCCGCCGCTGATCGATTTTCTGGAGGCACGGATCCCCGATTCGGGTTTTCTGGTCGACGATCGCCTGACGCTGGCCGACATCGCGATGGTGCAGCCGTTCGTGAATTTCCTGCATGTCGGCGCGTCGATCGACGCTGAGCGGCACCCGAAAGTGGCTGATTATATCGCGAAAATACACGCCCGCCCGTCGATCGCCCAATGGATCGCGAAGGAGCGGGGGTTCTTTGAGAAGGCCGGCAATGTGCCAAATAGGTAAAAACATATTGACAGCGACACGCTGATATGGCACATAGATCGCAAGCTGGATTAATGCGTTCGGGCCGGGGTGAGGGATCGCCGCCGGCCCGTTTGCTTTTCTGGAGGGTGCGGCATGGCGGAGATGGCCGGGGCGGAGCTTTCCGACGACAGTGAGGGTGGGCCGAAGGCAGGCGATACGGATGTGCGCCTGCGCAAGGCGCGCGCCGAAAGCTGGACCAAGGACAAACGCGCCGCTTTCCTGGCGCATCTGGCGGAAACCGCCAATGTGACGGGCGCGTTGCGCGTCGTCGGCATGGGTTCGACCGGGCTGTATAAGCTGCGCCAGCGGGATGCCGGTTTCCGGGCCGCCTGGGACCAGGCGCTGGCCGAAGGCTATCAGCGTCTGGAACTGGTGGCGCTGGAACGGGCGCTGGGCGGAACCCGGACGCCGATCATCCATGGCGGCAAGCAGACTGGCGAGGCGATGATGCCCGACAACAAGATGGTGATGTTCCTGTTGCAGATGCATCGCCAGTCCGTGAAGGGCGCGCGCGATCTGGCGGTGGGCGACCCCGAAATCGTCTGTGCCGAACTGGAGGCGAAGCTGACGCTGATGCACAAGCGGCTGACGGACGGGCAGTGAAGCCTGCTCCGCTGGCTGAGCTTTCGCAGGCCGAACGGCTGGCCTTTCAGGATGATGCCACCCGCGCGATGATCTGGGCGGGGATGACGTTGGAGCAGAAACTGAGCCTGGTCTGGTCGTGGGACTTCTGGGCGCGGCCGAGCCAGCGCGCACCGGCCGGGACGTGGCGGACCTGGCTGATCCAGGCTGGGCGGGGTTTCGGCAAGACGCGGGCGGGCGCCGAATGGGTGCGCCGCGAAGCCGAGCGCAAGGGAGCAAAGCGGATCGCGCTGGTGGGCGCGACGATGGCCGAGGCGCGCGCGGTGATGGTGGAGGGGCCGAGCGGGCTGTTGGCGATCGCGCCGCCCGACAAACGGCCATTGTGGGAGCCTTCGCTGAAGCGGCTGCGATGGCCGGGGGGCGCGGTGGCGCAGCTTTATTCGGCGGCGGAGCCGGAGAGCCTGCGCGGCGGTGAGCATCATATCGCCTGGGCCGACGAGATCGCGAAATGGGCCGATGGCGTGGCGGCGTGGGACAATCTGACCATGGGGCTGCGCGCCGGCGATCGGCCGCGCGTGGTGGCGACCACCACGCCGCGCCCCGTGGCCCTGATCCGCCGGCTGCTGGCCGAGGACGGGACCGTGGTGACGCGCGGGCGGACAACCGACAACAGCGCGCATCTGGCCGCGGACTTCATCGCGGCGATGACGGCCGCGCATGGTGGGACGCGGATCGGCCGGCAGGAGCTGGACGGCGAACTGATCGAGGAAGCGGCGGGGGCACTTTGGCGGCGCGAGTTGATCGAGGTGCGGCGCGTGCGGACGCGGCCGGGCCTGGTGCGGATCGTGATCGGGGTCGATCCGCCGGCGGGCATTGGCGGCGATGCATGCGGTATCGTCGTGGTTGGCGAGGGGGTGGACGAGCATGGCTATGTGCTGGCCGACTGCAGCGTCGAGGGCGCCGGCCCCGACGGCTGGGCGCGCGCCGTGGCGGCGGCGGCGGCCGACCATGGCGCTGACAAGGTGATCGCCGAGGCGAATAATGGTGGCGCGATGGTGGAGGCGGTGTTGCGCGCCGCCTGTGCCGAACTGCCGGTACGGCTTGTGCATGCATCGCACGGCAAGGCCGCGCGCGCCGAGCCCGTGGCGATGCTGTACGAGCAGGGGCGGGTTTTCCATGTTGGCGGGTTCCCCGCGCTGGAGGATGAGATGGCGGGGCTGATCGCCGGGGGTGGCTATCAGGGGCCGGGGCGCTCACCCGACCGCGCCGACGCGCTGGTGTGGGCGCTGACCGAACTGATGCTGCGGCGGGAGGCGCGGCCTTCGGTGCGGAGCCTGTAGGCGAAGCGGCGGAGGGGCGGGTTTCGGGCTGCCAACGCCCTGACGCCGCCGGCATTCGCGTGGGGTCTGCAGCCGGCGGCGCGATCGGCCGGGTTTCGACCGGCACGACGGGAGTTGCCCAGCATATGGCTGCGGTTCGACTGGGCCCGATGCGGCCATATGCCTGAGCACTGACAAGTAAGACGCGCGGTGGGCACGACACCTCATCCGCGCGCGCGATTATCTTTGGATGGAGGCAATCCATGCGGCTTTTCGGGTGGAAAAGTGGCAGCGCGGCTATGCGCCCCGCGCTGGCGCAGACGATGACCGGCTGGGTAGCGGACGGACGCTGGCCGCGCGGTTATGACGAACAGGTGCGCGAAGCGGTGCTGGCCAACCCCGTAGCGCAGCGCGCGGTGCGGCTGGTGGGCGAGAGCGTGGCATCGCTGACCTGGATCGCCACCGGTGGCCCCGAGGCGGCGACCGGATTGATCCGGCCGGTGGCGGAAGCGATCGCCAGCCATTTGCTGCTGCACGGCAATGCGTTTCTGTCGATCGGTTGCGGGGGGCAGGGCGATCCCATCCGCCTGCATGCGCTGCGGCCCGAGCGGGTGACGGTGGAAACCGATGGGCAGGGCTGGCCCGCGAGCTATCGCTATCAGGTGGGGCAAGCAGTGCAGCGGCTGGATGCGACCGACGCGCTGGGCAAGCCGGGGGTGATCCATCTGCGCACATTCCATCCCACCGACGATCAATATGGTTTGGGCTGTCTTTCGGCGGCGGCGGGCGCGGTGGCGATCCACAATGCGGCGACGCGCTGGAACAAGGCACTGCTGGACAACGCAGCCCGGCCGTCGGGCGCGATCGTGTTCGATCCCGGTGATCGCGGCGCGGTGTTGAGCCGCGAGCAGTTTGACCGGTTGAAGGCGGAGATGGAAGCGAGCTTCGCCGGCAGCGGCAATGCCGGGCGGCCGATGCTGCTGGAAGGCGGCGTGCGCTGGCAATCGCTGAGCCTGACGCCCGCCGACATGGATTTCGTGAGCCTGAAGGCCAATGCCGCGCGCGAGATCGCCCTGGCCTTTGGCGTGCCACCGCTGATGCTGGGGCAGGCGGGCGACAATACCTATGCCAATTATGCCGAGGCGAACCGGGCTTTCTGGCGCCTGACCGTGCTGCCGATGGGGACACGGATCGCGGAGGGCATCGCATCCGTGTTGCGGGCCTGGTGGCCCGAGCTTGCGATCGAGATCGACATGGACCGGATCATCGAACTGCACGGCGATCGCGAGCCGCTATGGCGGATGGCGATGGGTGCGGACTTCCTGAGCGACGACGAAAAACGCGAGATGCTGGGCTTTGCGCGGAGGGCGCCATGACCGTGCGGACCGACATGCTGGCCCGGCTGATGGAGCAGGCGGAGGCCGAGGGTGCCGATCTGGTGACGCTGCGCGCGCTGGTGGAGGAAGCGAGCGAGAGCGGGGCGGAGCGGGCGATGGCGCGGCTTGGCCTGGCTGACCCGGCGGCCGGCGCCGACCTTGGCGAGCTGCGGCAACTGCTCGGCGCCTGGCGGGATGCCAAGCGCACGGCGAGAAACGAGGTGATCGGATGGGCGATACGGATCGGGCTGGCGCTGTTGCTGCTGGGGCTGGCGGTGAAGACCGGGCTGATCGCGCTGGTGCGGTGAGATTCGCCGGCTATGCCGCCATATTCGATCATGTCGACCGTGGCGGCGATGTCGTGCGGCCGGGCGCGTTTGCCCGCGCGGTGCGGGCTGGGCCCAAGGCCGTGCCGTTGCTGTGGCAGCATGATCCCGGCCGACCGATCGGGCGGATCGAATATCTGGCCGAGGACCGACGCGGCCTGCGGGTGATCGGCCGGCTTTCGATGGCCGATGCGGCGGCGCGCGAGGCCGCCGTCGCGCTCCGTGCGGGAAGCGTGGAGGGCCTGAGCTTTGGCTATCGCGTGCGGCGAAGCGTGGATCGAACAAATCGTGAACTTATGGACCTCGACCTGGTCGAGGTCTCGCTGGTGACCTTTCCCATGCAGCCCAAGGCGCGGGTGCATGCGGTGGCGGGGGACGATTGATGGAGGAGACGTTGATGGACGGCACCTATGAAGTGAAGGCGGATCCGCTGGAAGCGAGCTTCGACGCGGTGGGCCATGCCGGGGAGATCGCCAAACTGCGCGGCGAACTGGCGGCGATGAAGGCGCGGATCGAGGCGCAGGCGGCGGCAGCCGGCCGGCCGTTGCTGGCGGGAACCAAGGCCGATGCGTCGCCCGAGCGGCGGGCTTTTGTCGACGGTTATCTGCGCAAGGGCGTCGAGACGGGCACCAAGAGCTTTGCCGGCACCACGCCTGGCGAGGGCGGCTATGCCATCCCGCGCGAGATCGACGAAGCGATCGACGGCACGCTGAAGGCGATTTCCCCGATCCGGGCGATCGCCAATGTCGTGAAGGTGGGATCGGCGGGCTATCGCAAGCTGGTGACGACCGGCGGCATCGCTTCGGGCTGGGCGGCGGAAACGGGCGCGCGGGGGACGACCGCGACGCCGAGCTTTGCCGAGATCGTGCCGCCCATGGGTGACCTTTACGCCAACCCGGCGGCCAGCCAGGCGATGCTGGACGACGCCCGCTTCGACGTCGAGGGCTGGCTGGCGCAGGAAATCGCCACCGAATTCGCCCGTGCCGAGGGGGCGGCGTTCATCAACGGCAACGGCACCGACAAGCCGCGCGGCCTGCTGGCCGGGCCGATCACCAATGAAGCGGATGGGCTGCGCGCCTTCGGCACGCTGCAATATGTGGCGAGCGGCGGGGCGGGCGCGTTCGCGTCGACCAATCCGCACGAAAAGTTGATCGACCTCGTCCAGTCGCTGCGGTCGCCCTATCGGCAGGGTGCGTGCTTCGTGATGAATTCGGCGACGCTGGCCGCGATCCGCAAGTTCAAGACGGCGGATGGTGCCTTCCTGTGGCAGCCGGCTTTGGCGGAAGGCCGGCCCGACACGCTGCTCGGCTATCCGGTGGTGGAGGCCGAGGACATGCCGGACATCACGGCGAACAGCCACGCCATCGCCTTCGGCAATTTCCGCAGCGGCTATCTGATCACCGAGCGGGCCGAGACGCTGATCCTGCGCGACCCGTTCACCAACAAGCCCTTCGTCCATTTTTATGCGGCCAAGCGCGTCGGCGGGGCGGTGAGCAATTCCGAAGCGATCAAGCTGATGAAGTTCGCCGCCAGCTGAGCCCGTTCCCGACTTTCGCCGGCGGACGGACAGGTTCCGCGGCGAAGGGCACCGCGCGGGGCGTTCCCCATCGCCCCGCGCGGTGCATCCCCCCTTCATTCGGAGACAGATATGGCTGATGCCTTCGCGACCAATGCGGATGCCGTTCATGCGCCAGCGACGCGCGCCGCGGCCATCGTGCCGCATGACAGCAACGCGCTGACCGACATTACCAAGGCGATCTATGTCGGCAGCGCCGGTGACCTGACGGTGCGCGCGTCGCGCGACGGCGCCGACCATGTGTGGCGGGCGGTGCCGGCGGGATCGATCCTGCCGATCCGCGCCAGCCATGTGCGCGCGAGCGGGACCACCGCCGCCGACCTGCTCGGCCTCTATTGATGCGGTTCGGTTTCGGCTTCGCGCTTGCGCTGCCCCGGCGGCGCGCGGCCGGCGGCGGGGGCGGCGTGCCCGCATCGCCGGCCGGCCTGCTGCTGGAGGACGGCGCGACCCTGCTGCTTGAGGACGGCGGCCTCATCATTCTGGAGTGATCCATGCCATCGACGAAGATTTCCGCGCTGGGCGCCGCAAGCGCGCTCGGCGGAGGTGAGCTGCTGCCCGCCGTTCAGGGTGGGGGCAATGTTGCCGTGACGCCTACCCAATTGCGGGCGCATGCGCTGGCCGGCGTGCCACCCCTGCTGGCGCGGCCTGCCGCCCGGCTGATGGTGGATGGCGACAGCAAGCGTGGCGAAGCTGTGACCGCCGCGCGCTGGGTGAACGCCCGCACGCCGATCGAAGCGACGATCGGCAGCCATGACCTTGGCGTCGGCGGATCGACCACGGCCACGCAGGCGAGCACCGGCCTGACCAACGCAACCCGGATGGCGACGATGCAGGCGACGGTGGCCGCGCAGGTGGCATCGGGTTGGGCAGTCGACATGCTGATGACGATCGGCACCAACGACATCGTGCTGGCCGGGCTGACGCCGGAAACGGTGCTGGCCAATCTGCGCAAATATCACAATGCCTTCCGCGCGGCGGGCGGGCGTTTCCTGATCCTGATGGCGGTGGACCCGCGCACCGGGCTGGATGCGACGGCGGCGCGCAAGTTCATCGCGCTCAATCGGGCTTATGCCGATTATTGCACCGCGATCGCCGATGCCATCTGGTGCGACACGGCCGCCTGGTGGCTGGACCCGGCGTCGACATCGTTCGCGCCGGTGGGCGGGGCGACGGGGGCGGCGTTCGGGATGGCGGCGGACGGGCTGCACGGCAACGCTTATGGCGCCTACCGCAAGCAATATGCGCTGGGGCCGATCCTGCAGGCGCTCTATCGGCCCCGCCTGCGCGGACCGCTTTACGGTGGGGATAGCTTCAACACCGCCGATGCGGTGCGCGGCAACATCCTGGGCACGAATGGCCGGATGGTGGCGCTGGGCGGCACCAACAGCATCACCCTATCCGGATCGGGCAGCGTGAGCGGGACGCCGCCGGCGGGCTGGACGGCCACGGGCACGCTGACCGGCGATCTTGGCCTGAGCTTCGCCGTGGCCGGGTGCCCGCCGCTGGACGCTTATGCCGGATCGGCCGGCTGGCAGGCGGTGCGCCTGACCTTCAACGGCACGCCGAGCGCAACGGGCCAGATCGTCCTGACCCGCAATGTCGTGCTGCCCGAACAGGGCGCGGCGCCGATGGCGGGATCGCTGCTGGTGAACGCCAACGCATTGGCCGGATGCCACGGCATCTATCTGGCGAGCGTGAACACCAACCCGATCGGGCGGATCGATCTGGGGGCGGCGGGGACGCCGACGGCGGCCGATCAACTGCCGCAGATGGATGGGCTGCTGGGGCTCGATCTGGCGCTGGTGCCGACCGGCAACCTCAATTCGGGCGTGTCGATCAATATCCGCTGGCTGGGCGGCGTGGCGATGAGCGGCTCGATCGACCTGATCGGGGCGACGTGGCGCCGCGCGGATGCGCCACCTGCGGCTGCGGCCTGAACAAGGGAGGGGGCAATGACCATCCATCTGAAGGACCCCGACGCGACCATCGACTATCTGATCGACTGGGGCGGGAAGCTGGGCGAGCGGAGCGTGGCGGCGAGCGACTGGGCGGTGGCGCCGAGCGAACCAGGCGGGCTGGTGATCGCCGATGACGGGATCGACGGGGCCCGCACGCGGGCGACGCTGAGCGGTGGTGTGGCCGGCCACGTCTATCGCGCGACCTGCCAGGTCGAACTGTCCGACGGGCGGATCGACGAGCGTTCGATCAGCTTGCGCGTGGAGCAACGTTGATGATCGCGGCGGGGGCGAGTGCGCTTACGGCGGTGAGCGTGGAGGAGGCGCGCGCATGGCTGCGCATCGACGGCGAAGCGGAGGATGCCACCATCGCCGGGCTGATCCGGGTGGCGAGCGGGTTGTGCGAACAGTTCATCGGCCAGGTGCTGATGACCCGGGTCGTGAGCGAGACGTTGCCGGCGACGGGCGGGTGGCAGCGGCTGGGGCAGGGGCCGGTACGCAACATGGGCGGCGTCGATGGGCTGCCCGCCGAAGGCGCGGCCTTTGCGCTGCCGGTGGATGGTTATGCCATCGACATCGACGCGGCCGGTGACGGCTGGGTGCGGATCGACCGGGCGGGGATCGCGGGCCGGGTGATCGTGACCTATGAAGCGGGGCTGGCGGCCGATGCCAATGCCGTGCCCGAGCCGCTGCGGCAGGGCATATTGCGGCTGGTGGCCCATTGCCACGCCCATCGCGACGCGCCCGACGATGCCGGCCCGCCGGCGGCGGTGGCGGCCTTGTGGCGCCCGTTCCGGCGGATGCGCCTGTGAGGGCGACCGGGGAGCTGGCCGGGCGGCTGACCGAGCGCGTGTCGATCGCCCGGCGCGAAACCGGGCGAGATGCGATTGGCGGCGGCAGCGGCGAATGGGCCGTGATCGGCGAAGGCTGGGCGGCGACCGAGCCGATGGGAACCGGGCCATTGGTGGCCGGTGATGCCATCCGTTCGCGCCCCCGCTGGCGGGTGACGCTGCGCAGCGGCTTCGACGTCGCACCGGACGATCGCATCGACTGGCGGGGACGGGGGCTGCGGGTGCGCGCCTGCATCGCCGATCCCCGCCGTGCGGATCGGATCATCATCGAAACCGAGGAGGAGCCATGATGCGGCGGATCGAGGCGATGGCCGAGGCGCGTGCCGTTGCGCTGGTGGCGGCGCTGGCGGCGAGCGCAAAAGCGGATTTGCCGCCGGGGGTGCGGGCGGAGCCGGGGGATGGCGGCATCGCCCTGTCTGGCCCTGGCCTGGCGCGTGCAGTGGCTTTTGACGGGCGGATGCGTGTGCCGGGGCGGGCGCGATGAGCGTGCTGTCTGTGCAGGCTGCGATCGTATCGGCGCTGCGTGATGGCTTGGGCGGTGCGGTGAGCGGTGTCTTCGACGGCCCGCCGGCGCGCGCGGCCTTTCCCTATGCGGCGATCGGCGGCTGGGCGAGCAGCGACTGGAGCCACAAGAGCGGACGCGGGCGGGAGCACCGTTTCGCCGTGTCGATCTGGGATGATGGCGTGACGCCCGCGCGGCTGCACGGCCTGGCGGGAGTGGCGGAAACGGCGATCGAGGGCATTGCCGGAATCGGCGGGCTGGTGAGCCTGACCTTCCAGCGATCGCGCGTGATCCGCGATGCGGCGGGGCCGTGGGTGGCGATCATCGAATATCGGGCGCGGGTGCTGGACGGGTGATCCGCGGCGATGGCGACGCGGGATGATGGGACGGGACAGGGAGATCGAAATGGCGGCGGAAAAGGGTAGCGCGTTCCTGCTCAAGATCGGTGACGGTGCGTCCACGCCGGCTTTTGCCACGGTGGCCGGGCTGCGCACGACGCAGATGTCGATCAATGGCGAGGTGGTGGCGATCACCACCAAGGATTCGGGCGGCTGGCGCGAGCTGCTTTCGGGCGCGGGCGTACGATCCGTATCCGTGGCGGGCAGCGGCGTCTTCACCGGATCGGCGGCGGAGGGACGGCTGAAGGCCAATGCGCTGGCCGGCCTGATCGACGATTATCGGCTGAGCTTCGAAGGCGGCGAGCAGATGCAGGGCCGCTTCCTGCTGACGCGGCTGGATTATAGCGGCGATTATAATGGCGAGCGGACCTACACGCTGGCGCTGGAAAGTTCCGGCCCGGTGGTGTCACTGTGAATCCGGCGCGCGGGGAGGCGGCGCTGCGGCTGGTGGGCGAGACGATCACGCTGCGGCCGAGCTTTTCCGCCCTTGTGGCGGCGGAGCAGGAGATCGGCCCGCTGTTCGCGATGGTGGAGCGCGCGGCGGATGGCCGGATGACGCTGGCCGAGATGACGGGTTTGTTCTGGCACACCGCCATCGACCGGCCGGCCGCGCTTGACCGCGACCGATTTGCCGAGGCGGTGGTGGCAGGCGGGCTCGTTCATGCCACGCCGGCGCTGAAGGTGCTGATCGGCCAGATCCTGCAAGGGCGATGATGCGCTTCGCGGAGGCGGCCGCACGACTGGCCGGCATGGCGGGCGCGCTGATGGGCTGGCGGCCGGATGAGTTCTGGCGAGCGACACCGGCTGAACTGGCGACGGTGATCTCGGCACTGTGCCCGCGCGAGCCGGCGGCCGATGCCGAGGCGATCGCCCGGCTGAAGGAGATGTTTCCCGATGGATGAGGAAATCGACCGGCTGATCGTGAGCGTGCGCGCCGATACGAGCGGGTTCGCGCGCGACGTGGCTGAGATGAGGGGCGCGTTGGAGGGGCCGCTGGGTGCGGGTGCCGCGAAGGCGGGCGACATGATCGAGACGGCGCTGGGGCGGGCGATCCGCACCGGCAAGCTGGGCTTCGACGATCTGAAGCGGGTGGCGCTGGCGGCGATGACGGAGATCGCGGCGTCGGCGATCCGCACGGGGATCGGAGGTGCGAACGGCGGGGGCACCAATTTGCTGTCGATCGGCGCGCAACTGCTGGGCGCGCTCGGCCTGCCGGGGCGGGCCACGGGCGGGCCGGTGGCACCGGGTGCCGCCTATCTGGTGGGCGAGCGTGGGCCGGAGTTGTTCGTGCCGACGGCGAGCGGGCGGATCGAGCCGATGAGCATGGGCGCTGCGAAGGAGGTGAGGGTGGCGATCAGCATCAACGCGCCGACAGCCAGCGAGCCGCAGGCCTTGGCGCGATCGGGCCGGCAGGTGGCACGCGCGGTGCGGACCGCGCTGGATGCGGCGGAGGGCTGAGCGATGGGCTGGCGACTGGCCCGCACGGGCGACGCGATCCAGACCGGATTCATCAAACGGTTCGATCCGCGATTCTGGACCGTCAATTTCCCCCGGCCGATGATGGCGGCCGCCACCACGCCGGCGCCGGATATGTTGCGCATCGATGCAACGTTCCTGCGAAGAAACGATCTGGCCGGAATCATCTGGGCGGCGGAGGATGCTGACGACCATCCGTTGCTGGCTTATGAGACGGCGCGCGATTTCCGCCAATGCGTGCTGCGCTTCCGCTGGCGATCGGCCGGGGTGCGTGCGCTCGACATGGTCGACGGGCCGGTGCTGACGATCGAGGGGCGGGATGCGGCCGGCGTGCCCCGCGCCTGGTATGTGCGGTTGTGGAACTATGCCGAGGGCGATCCCGAAGATGCCGAGATCAGCCTGAACTTCGCGCAGCTCGACGGTGGCTTCGCCTTGCCGGGTGAGGCGGACAGGGTGTGGGCCGGCGATGTGGACCGGATGTTCATTTCGCTGGTGGCGCCGGCGCATGACGGGACGGACGCGCCGCTGACGATGCCGGTCGACGGCTGGGTCGAATTGTCGGCTGTGGCTTGCGACGGTCCGGGGTCGGTGTTGGGGATCGGCGACACGATTGTGCCGGCGCACGGTTTTCGTATCGCGACGGGTTATGACGACCTTTATCATCTGACGCCTGCGCGCGTGCTGAGGAACATCGTCCAGCTCGGCTATCGCGGGGTGATCAATCATTATGTCGGCATGAGCCATTATCCCCGGCTGGTCTGGAATGGGGGCGCCGGGCGTTATCTGGCGGGTGAAGCTGGCCTGTGTGATCCGTGCGTGGCCTGGCATCGCGACTTCGCGCGGCGGGCGCTGGACTTGGGCCAGGAGGTGATCTGGTCGCTTTCCTACGAATTGCTCGACCAGCATTGCGCCGAAGGATGGAAGCAGCGTGCCGAAAATGGCGAGCCGGCGCTGACCGGGTGGGATCCGCCATCGACCTTGCTGTCACCGGCAAATGGGGTGGCAATGGCGTGGTTGCGGGAGATCGCCCGGGCCTTCGTTGCGATCGCCACTGAAACGGGCATGGCGGTGCGCTTCCAGATCGGCGAACCATGGTGGTGGGTGGTGCCGGGCGACGGGCGCATTTGCCTTTACGATGCCGCCGCGAGGGAGGCGCTGGGCGGGCCTGTTTCGATTCCCGACGTGCGGGGCGAGCGCGATCCGGCGCAGCGGGCGCTGCTCGATCGGGCGGGCGAGTTGCTGGCGGAATCGACCTTGAGCCTGCGGGACGCCGTGAAGGCGGATGCAACCGACGCGGAGGTGGCGATCCTCGTCTATCTGCCGACGGTGCTGGACCGGGCGGCACCCGAACTGAAGCGCGCCAATGTGCCGGTTGGCTGGGCCCATCCCGCCTTCGATCGCCTGCAACTGGAAGATTATGACTGGGTGACGGCCGGCGACAGCGGATCGACGGGGCGCGGCATCGCCGAAATGGGGGTGCGGCTGGGCTATCCCATTGGCGAGCAGCATTATTTTTCGGGCTTCGTGCTGCGCGGCGAAGACCGCCATCAGTGGTGGGCGATCCATGATGCTGCGCTGGCGAGCCAGCGTCGGGGTGCGGCGGACACCTTCGTCTGGGCGCTTCCGCAGATCCTGCGCGACGGTTTCACGATGTTCGCGATCGGCGACGGGGAGGATGCAGTGCAGGCGTTCGACGATGTGGATTTTCCGATCGCGATCGGTCGGCGGGCGTTGGTGGAGCCGAGCTTTTCCACTGCGATCGTGACGACGGCTGCCGGGATCGAGCAGCGCAACGCCGACTGGGCGGACGCGCGCATGCGGTTCGACGCCGGACCTGGCGTGCGCAGCCAGGCGGATATCGAGGCGCTGATCGGCTTCTTTCGCGCCCGCCACGGGCCGGCGCGCGGGTTCCGGTTTCGCGACCCGCTGGACCATAGCAGCTGGGAGATGACGGGAAGTCCGGGTTTTGCCGATCAGATGCTGGGCACGGGCGATGGCGTGCGAACGCGCTTCGCGTTGCGCAAATATTATGGCGAACAGGAGCGTCGGATCACCCGGCCGGTGCCCGGAACGGTGCGGGTGAGCATCGACGGACTGGAGCAGTTGGGGGGCTGGACGCTGGAGGCTGGAGGCGTGATTGCCTTCGACGACGCGGTGGCGGTGGGGCAACTGGTGCGCGCGGGTTTCCTGTTCGACGTGCCGGTACGCTTTGCCGAGGACCGGCTGGAGGTGGCGCTCGCAACCTCGGCTGCCGGAGAAGCAGCAACGGTGCCGCTGATCGAGATTCGGGAGGGCGGGGCGTGACCGCATGGCTGCAACCGGAGCTGACCACCGTCGCATTATGCTGGCGGCTGGAGCGGCGTGACGGCGTGGCGCTGGGTTTCACGGCGCATGATCGCGATTTGACGATCAACGGCCTTGTCTATCGTGCGGCACCGGGGATGTTGCCGTCCTCGATCAGCCTGTCTGATGGGTTGGAGATCGATACGCTCGACATATCGGGCGCGTTGACCAGCGATGCCATTTGCAGCGATGATCTGGCGACGGGGCGCTGGGACGGCGCGAAGGTGTGGCTGTTCGCGGCGGATTGGAAGAATCCGGGCGACGAGACCTTGCCGCTCGCGCGCGGTGAACTGGGCGAGGTGGCAGTCCGCGATGGCGCGTTCACCGCCGAGCTGGCCGGGCCGACGGCGGTGCTGGAGCAACCCGTGGTCGAATATAGCTCACCCGAATGTCGGGCCGAACTGGGTGATCGCCGATGCCGGGTCGACATGGTAGCGCGACGACGGATGGTTCCGCTTGTTGAGGTAGTCGATTCAGTTACCTATCGATGTGCGACCGGCGGCGGCGATCATGGCTATGGCCGGCTGCGCTGGATCGACGGCCCCAATGCCGGATTGACCAGCGCGATCCTGGCATCCGATGGCGACCGGCTGATCCTGCGGGAGGCGCCGCCGGGGATGGTGAGCGCCGGGACGATCGTCGAGATCAGTGAGGGGTGCGACAAAAGCCTGGCAACCTGCGCCGCGCGCTTTGCCAATGCGGCGAATTTTCGCGGCGAACCGCATCTGCCGGGCAATGATCTGCTGACCCGATATCCCGGAGCATGACCGCCGACATTGTTGCGCGGGCGCGAGCTTGCGTGGGGGCGCGCTTCCGTCCGCAGGGACGCAGCGTGGCGGAGGGGATGGATTGTGCGGGGGTGGCAGGAGCGGCCTTTGGCCTTGATGCCTTGCCGCGCGACTATGCCTTGCGAGGTGAGCTTGCCGCGCGGGCGGAAACCTTTGCGGCGACGGCCGGCCTGCGCCGCATTGCGCCCGATGAAGCGGGGCCGGGAGACCTGATGTTGGTCGCCGCCGGGCCGGCGCAGCTGCATCTCGTCGTGCTGACGGACGGGGGCTTCGTGCATGCGGATGCGGCGTTGCGCCGCGTGGTGGAGCGGCCGGGCCGGCCGGCGTGGCCGGTGTTGACGGTGTGGCGCAAGGATTGAGGAGCACGGGATGGCGACCTTGGTGCTGACGACGGTGGGATCGATCGTCGGCGGGCCGATTGGCGGCGCGATCGGCGCGGTGCTGGGGCAGCAGATCGACCAGCGATGGCTGGCCCCCAAGCGGCATGGGCCACGGCTGGGCGAGCTGGGCCTGCAGACATCGAGCTATGGCCAGCCGTTGCCCAAATTGTTCGGCCGGATGCGGGTGGCGGGCACGGTGATCTGGGCGACCGATCTGCGTGAGCAGCGGCACCGTACCGGCGGGAGCAAGGGGCGGCCGCGGACGACGACCTACAGCTATTCGGCGAGCTTTGCGGTGGCGCTATCCGCCCGGCCTGTCCGCGCCGTCCACCGCATCTGGGCCGACGGCAAATTGCTGCGTGGGGCGGCGGGAGACTGGAAGAGCGAGACCGGGTTCCGCCTCTATCTGGGAGGCGAGGGGCAGGCGATCGACCCCCTGATCGCTTCTGTCGAGGGGATTGGTGAGACCCCTGCCTATCGCGGGTTGGCATATGCGCTGTTCGAGGACTTCCAGCTTGCCGATTATGGCAATCGCATTCCGTCGCTGACCTTCGAGGTCGAGGCCGATGAGGGAGCGGTGAGCCTTGGCGCGATCGCGGCCGACCTTAGCGCCGGCGCGATGGAGGGGGACACGTCTGCGGCGCTGGAGGGCTTCGCCGCGACGGGTGACAGCGTGCGGGGAGTTATCGAGACGCTGGCGCGGGCAATGCCGATTTCGGTGCGGGATGACGGAACGCGCCTGTTGATCACGGACATTGCTGATGCGCCTGTTAACTTGTCGGCCGACGAGATTGGCGCGTCGGCGGATGGCAGGCGCGGCGATCGGATGACGATCGAACGTGGGGCCACGACCGCGCTGCCTGACGAAGTGGCGATCGTTTATTATGAGCCCGCCCGCGATTATCAGGCGGGCTTGCAACGGGCACGTCGCGGCGGGCCGGGCCGCAGGGTGGAGCGGATCGAACTGCCCGCCGCGCTCGCTGTGGGCCGCGCCAAGGCTGCGGCCGAGAGGCGCTTGATGGACATGTGGGCTGCGCGCGAACGCACGGGAGTTCGATTGTCCTGGCGACATCTTGCGCTTCGGCCTGGTCAGCGCGCGCGCGTCGGTGGCGGAGCGGCGATGCGGGTTACCGGCTGGACGCTCGACCGGATGGTGCTGGATCTCAAACTGGCCGGAATGGCGGGCGGGAATCTCGGACAGTCAGCCGCGCCGGGCGGGGGTGTGCTGGAACCCGATCGACCCCATGGGCCAACGCGAATGGCGCTGCTGGACCTGCCGCCGCTTGAGGCGACGGTGTCGACGGTGCCGCATATCTGGGTGGCTGCCGCGGGGACCATGCCGGGGTGGCGGCGCGCTGCGCTGAGTTACAGCCTGAATGGCGGGACGAGTTGGGAGGATATCGGGCCGACGGCCGCCCCTGCGATCATGGGGACGACCGACACGATCCTGCCGCCCGGTGCCGTGGCATTGATCGACGAGGTTGGGACGGTCGACGTCACGCTCGCCAATACGGACATGATCCTGACCGGACGGGACGATGCTGCGCTGATCAATGGCGCCAACCTTGCGATGATCGGTGCGGAGCTGATTCAGTTCGGTCGTGCCGATCCGCTGGGCGGCCGTCGGTATCGGCTGTCGCGGCTATTGCGCGGGCGGCGTGGGACCGAGCCGGCGATGACATCGCACGCGGCGGGGGAGGGTTTCACGCTGATCGAGGCTGAGACGTTGTTGCCGATCGAACTGCCGGCGGGGGCGATCGGTGGCCGCGTGGACGTTATGGCCATCGGCGTGGGTGACGCGACGCCGGTGATGGCTTCGGCCACGATCGGCGCGTCGGCGCTACGGCCACCGCCGCCGGTGCACCTGCGTATGGACGCGGCGGTGATCCGCTGGACCAGGCGGAGTCGCAACGGCTGGTCGTGGATCGATGGTGCCGATGCCCCGCTGGGCGAAGAGGCCGAGCGCTATCGACTGGTGATTGCTCCCTCGGTCGGGAACACGCGCACGGTGGAACTGAGCCAGCCATTCTACGCCTATGGCGCGGCGGAGCGGGCGGCTGATGGTGCGGCGGAGGCGCCGTGGCTCGACGTGAGCGTGCGCCAGATCGGCCTGGGTGGAGCATCCGATGCAGCAATCGCGACGCTGACAGTCTGACCGGAGGAAACGAGATATGGCGGATATGACCGCGCGATTCGCACTGCCCTACATCCAGCCGGGGCAGGCGCAGAAGGAATGGTTTCACAATGAAGCGCTGGCACGGATTGATACCGTGCTGCACCCGGTGGTGCACGCCTTCGACGTCGCTGATCCGCCGAGCGACCCCCTGGAAGGAAGCGCGTGGATCGTCGGTGAAGCGCCGGCCGGTGACTGGGTTGGCCACGCCGGCGAGATCGCCGTGTGGACAGAAGGCGGCTGGCGGTTCGTTGCGCCAGCGCCGGGGATGACGGCGTGGCTTTCCACTGCCAGCCTGTGGCTGTGGCATGATGGTAACGCCTGGCGGAGGGATGGGTGGCCCTGCGCTGGCCTGATGGTTGGGGGGCAGCGCGTGGTCGGTGCGCGCGGTGCCGCGATTGCTGGCCCGACGGGCGGTGCTGTCGCCGATCTGGAGGCCCGGGCGGCGATCCATGCGGTGCTCGAAGCACTGGAAACGCACGGATTGATCGCTGGATGAAACTTTTTTTTGCGCGAAACGAAACCGGTTTCGCCAACATGAGTTTAGCGGAAGTCTGTAATGGGGTCGCCGATTGGCACTTTATGCCTGATCTGTGAGACATTTCAGCAACAGATGTGGAATATCCGTGCTTGCGCGAATAATCCAGTTTGGTTAGGTAGCAGTGCTTCCGCGAGGAACTGCTTTGAAAGGGGAATGATATGCGTAAGCTCGCCATCATGGCCGCGCTCGCAACCACCGCGCTGGCAACGCCCGCGATGGCGCGTGACGGTGCGTGGTATGTCGGCGTCGAAGGCGGCGCCATGATCGTTGAAGACATCGATTATGATGTCACGAGCACGGCCGGCGTTTTCTCCAACAATGCTGTGAACGTCGACTCGAAGTACGGCTTCGATGTCGATGGTATCATCGGTTATGACTTCGGTGCGTTCCGCATCGAAGGTGAGATCGGCTACAAGCAGGCCTATGTCGACTCGTTCACGACGGGTGTTGCTCTGCCGGCCGGCTTCAATCCGACGGTGCCTGCTGGCACGTATGACGAATTCGCTGACGGCAAGACCTCGGCGCTCAGCTTCATGCTGAACGGCTTGATCGACTTCGGTGACGATGATAGTCTTCAGGGCTTCATCGGCGGCGGTGCCGGTATCGCCCGCGTCAAGGCTGACAATTATCAGCTGCTGAACAACGGCACGGCTTTCCTGGATGACAGCGACTCCAAGTTCGCTTGGCAGGCCATTGCCGGCGTTCGTGCGCCGTTGTCGGACAACATCGACGTTGGCCTGAAGTATCGTTACTTCAACGTCGACGACGTGAAGCTGGTGGCCGCTGACGGTTCGGACGTGAAGGCCAAGTTCCGTTCGCACAGCCTTCTCGGCAGCCTGATCTTCAACTTCGGCGAACCGGAGGCCCCGCCGCCGCCGCCGCCGCCGCCGCCGCCGCCGCCGCCGCCGGAACCGGCCCCGCCGCCTCCGCCGCCGGCTGTCCCGGGTCCGTTCATCGTGTTCTTCGACTGGGATAAGTCGGACATCACGCCGGAAGCCGCTGGCATCCTCGACAACGCTGCTGCGGCTTATGCCCAGGGCGGTTCGGCCTCGGTGATGCTCGCCGGTCACGCCGATAAGTCGGGTGCTCCGCAGTACAACGTGGGTCTCTCGCAGCGTCGTGCCGACGCCGTGAAATCCTACCTTGCCGGCAAGGGCGTGCCTGACACCGCGTTGTCGACCGAAGCGTTCGGCGAAAGCCGCCCGCTGGTCGAAACCGCCGACGGCGTCCGCGAACCGCAGAACCGTCGCGTGGAAATCACCTTCGGTCCGGGTTCGGGCATGTAAGGTCCACGAGATCGCTCCTCCGGGGGCGATCGACGGAAAGATTGGGGAGTCGGCCTTCGGGCCGGCTCCCTTTTCTTTTGTCGGGTTGCCTGTTCTTTTCGGGGGCTGTGGGGTGACCGGATTCGCCAATCCGGACGGTTCCTGCTAACGGGCCGCGATCGACGAACCTGCCAGGCATTCACACCCATGAACGACCGCCCCACCGGCCGCCCCGACCGGCGTACCTTTGCGATCATTTCGCACCCCGACGCCGGTAAGACGACGCTGACCGAAAAATTGCTGATGACGGGCGGCGCGATCCACCTGGCGGGCGAGGTGAAGGCGCGCGGGCAGACCCGGCGTGCGCGATCGGACTGGATGAAGATCGAGCAGCAGCGCGGTATCTCAGTCACCAGTTCGGTGATGACCTTCGAATATGACGGCCTGACCTTCAATCTGCTCGATACGCCGGGGCACGAGGATTTCTCGGAAGATACCTATCGGACGCTGACCGCTGTCGACAGCGCGGTGATGGTGATCGATGCCGCCAAGGGCATCGAGGCGCAGACGCGCAAGCTGTTCGAAGTGTGCCGCCTGCGATCGGTGCCGATCATCACCTTTGTCAACAAGGTCGACCGCGAGGGCCGAGATACCTTTTCGTTGCTGGACGAAATTGCCGATCAACTGGCGCTCGACGTCACGCCGATGATCTGGCCGATCGGCATGGGTGGCGTTTTCGAGGGTCTTTATGACCTTGCTGAAAACCGACTTCTGCCGGCGGAGGGTGGAGCCATCGCGATGTCGGGGCTGGATGATCCACGGCTCGATGAATTGCTTTCGGCCGATGGCGTGGCGAAACTGCGCGAGGAGGCGGAACTGGCCCAGGCTGGTTACGCGGAGTTCGACCTTGCCGCTTATCGTCATGGCGACCTGACGCCGGTTTATTTTGGGTCGGCGCTGCGCGATTTCGGCATTCCCGAATTGATCAACGCGCTTCGTGATCTGGCGCCCAGCCCGCGGCTCCAGCCGGCTGCACCGGAAGCGGTGAGCCCCGATGACCCCGCGGTTTCGGGCTTCATCTTCAAGGTGCAGGCCAACATGAACCCGCAGCATCGCGATCGCGTCGCGTTCATGCGGCTATGTTCCGGGCGGTTCAAGCGCGGCATGAAGCTGAACCAATCGGGCACGGGCAAGGCCATTGCCGTTCACAGCCCGATCCTTTTCTTCGCGCAGAATCGTGAAGTGGCGGACGAAGCCTGGCCGGGCGATATCATCGGCATTCCCAATCATGGCACCTTGCGCGTGGGCGACAGCCTGACCGAAGTGGCGGGTGCCGTGAGCTTCACCGGCCTGCCGAATTTCGCGCCTGAGATCCTGCGCCGCGTGGCGCTGGCCGACCCCACCAAGACAAAGCAATTGAGAAAGGCGCTGGACGATCTTTCGGAAGAAGGTGTGATCCAGGTTTTTCATCCGGCGATCGGATCGCAGATGGTGGTGGGCGTCGTTGGCCAACTGCAGCTGGAGGTGCTGATTTCCCGTCTGCAGCACGAGTATAAGGTCGACGCCAAGCTTGACGTGTCGCCCTGGGACACGGCCCGCTGGCTGACCGCCGACAATGATGCGGACCTGAAGGATTTCGCCGGCAATCATCGCAACGCCATGGCGAGCGACCGCGACGGCCAGCCAGTGTTCATGGCCAAGGATGCGTGGGAGCTGAACTATGTGATGCAGCGCCACCCGGGGCTGCGCTTTTCGGCGACCAAGGAACGCGCCTGACCTGATCCACATGAACCGCTGGGTGGCTGCCTTTCGGCGGCACATCATCAGACAACGTTGTCAGAATTTCCTTGCGAGGGGCTTTGCCCGCGCGTTAGACAGATGTCGGCGCGCGGCGGAGACCGCTGGCCCAAAGGAGATGACATGCGGTTCGCAAATCAGGCAGAGCAGTTTGCCGCAGACGGCTATGCGGTGTTCGATCGGGTTCTGGCCGGGGAACCGCTGGAACTGCTGCGCGCGGAATGCGACGCGTTCGTTGCGCGTGAGGACGCGAAGATGGATGCTGCGGGCGTGGATCGCATCGACCTCAGCCATCGTGGCAAGCGCTATTTCGCCAACGAATGCCAGCGCGAGGTGCCTGCATTGCACGAAGTGCTGTTCAGCGAAACCATGGCCGATGTGTGCCGAGCCACCTTGGGTGACACCGCTTATTTCTTCTTCGATCAATATGTCGTGAAATGCCCGGAAGCGGGGATGCCGTTTTCGTGGCATCAGGATTCCGGTTATGTGGTCGGCAATGGTGGCCCAGCCGATCATGCCCCTTATCTGACCTGCTGGATCACGCTGGACGATGCGACGGTGGAAAATGGCACGGTGCGGGTGATCCCCGGCAGCCATCGCGACGGTATCGTTGCCCATGAACGGCAGGCGGGCAGCAACGATCTGGTCGGCGCCCCGGCGGACACGCAGGGTGTGACGGTGGAGGTGCCGGCCGGCAGCATCGTCGCCTTTTCCAGCCTGTTGCTGCATGCGACCGGGGCCAATACGTCTGACAGCCCGCGCCGCGTCTATCTGGCGCAGTACACGCCTGAGGTGATGCTGAACCCGGGCACGCGGCAGTTGCGGCGCAATGCCATTCCGCTGATCCAAGGCGGGCGGCAGGTGACAGTCGGATGACGCTTTCGCCGCGTCGACGGACGATTCTGTTCACGCTCGTCCTGACGGCGACGATCCTCAACCTCGTCGACCGCCAGATCATCGCGGTGCTGAAACCGGTGATCGCGGCCGATCTGGGCTGGACCGACAACGACTATGGGACGCTGGCCGCCTGGTTTCAGGGTGCGGCGGCCTTCGCCTTGCTGTTCACCGGATGGATCGTCGATCGGCTGGGCGTGAAATGGGCCAACCCGCTGGGGGTGATCACATGGAGCGTGGCGGCGATCGCCCATGGCTGGGCGCGCACCATGGGGCAGTTCATCCTGTGCCGGGCGGCTCTGGGCGCGACCGAGGCGATGGGGACGCCGGCAGCGATCAAGACAATCGCGACGATCTTCCCGCCCGAAAAAAGATCGTTCGGGTTCGGCATGTCCAATGCCATCGGCAGTATCGGCGCGATCCTGACGCCGCTGGTGATCCCGGTGGTTGCCATGTGGTGGGGCTGGCGCGCGGCATTTCTGGTTGGCGGCGGGCTGGGGCTGATCTGGGGTGCTGCCTGGCTGCTGGCAACGCGCGGCGTGGATTTTGGCGATCGTGGTGCGGAATCGACCAGGGCGGCGCCGTTGGCGGGCATCGGCGCGGTGCTGAAGCATCGGCGGACCTGGGCCATCGCCATCGCCAAGGTGCTATCGGATGCGACCTGGTGGTTGCTGCTGTTCTGGATGCCCGATTTCTTCAACCGCATGTTCGGGCTTTCGGGGCTTGAGCTGGGGCCGCCGCTGGCCGTGGCTTATGGCTGCGGGGCAGTGGGGGCATTCTTCGCCGGCTGGATCGCAACCCGATTGATCGCGGCAGGGCGATCGGTGAACGCGGTGCGCAAGGGTTCGATGCTTGTCGCCGCGTTGCTGGTGACGCCGGTGCCGCTGGCGCTGGGGGTCACCGATTACTGGTCGGCCGTGGCGTTGCTCGGCCTCGCGATTGGGGCGCATCAGGCCTTTTCGACCAATCTTTTTGCGCTGATTGCCGATGTGACGCCGGGCGCGGAGGTGGGCCGCGTGACGAGCTTTGGCGCGTTCTGCGGCAATCTGGGCGGCATGGCGATCGTGAAGGTGGCGGGGCTGCTGTTGACGTGGGGGCTTGGTTACACGCCGCTGTTCCTGTTCGCCGCGATTTCCTATCTTCTTGCGGTGGGCGTGATCCAGCTGATGATCCCGCGGATCGAACGCGGCGAAGAGATGGGTGGTCCGGCGTGGGCGCCGGGGCATTGAGCATGGACCAGCCGTTCGACCTGCTGATCGTCGGTGGTGGCATCAATGGCGTGGGTATCGCGCGCGATGCGGCTGGGCGCGGGCTGAAGGTGCTGCTGGTCGAGCAGGATGACCTTGCCAGCCATACCTCGTCCGCCAGTACCAAGCTGATCCATGGCGGGTTGCGCTATCTGGAGCATTACGAGTTCCGGCTGGTGCGGGAATCGCTGATCGAGCGCGAGCGGCTGATGCGGATAGCCCCGCACATCATCCGCCCGCTGGAGTTCGTGCTGCCGCACCATCGCGGCAGCCGGCCCGCCTGGATGGTCCGGCTCGGCCTGTTCCTTTACGATCATCTCGGCGGGCGCGACGCGCTTCCCGGATCGGCGAGCGTGGCCTTGCGCGGCACGGCGCGAGGCGCTGGGTTGAAGCCCGAGATCGCCAAGGGCTTCACCTATTCCGATTGCCGTGTCGATGATGCGCGGCTGGTGGTGCTGAACGCGATCGACGCACGCGAACGTGGCGCGGACATCCGCACGCGGACGCGGTTCGTGGAGGCTGCGCGTGACGGCGACGTGTGGATCGCGACACTGGCGGACAGCGAGACGGGTGCGCGCAGCGTGGCGCGGGCGCAGCACATCGTGAATGTTGCCGGGCCGTGGGTGGACAAGGTGTTGGGATCGGTTGCTGGCGCGGCGGCGGAACGGGCGCCCCGGCTGGTGAAGGGCAGTCACATCGTCGTGCCGCGCATGTTCCCCGGCGAACATGCCTTCATCCTGCAAAACGCCGACAAAAGGATCGTGTTCGCTATCCCCTATGAGGGCGATTTCACGCTGGTGGGCACCACGGACATCGCGGTGGGCAGTGCCGATGCCGCGCGGATCGATGACGACGAGATCGCCTATCTCTGCACGAGCGTGAACGACTGGTTCGCGACGCCGATCACGCCTGCCGACATTGTATGGAGCTATGCCGGCGTACGGCCGCTTTACGATGATGGATCGGACAGCGCATCGGCCGTTACCCGCGATTATGTGATGAAGCTGGGAACGGGCGAGGGGCCACAACTGCTGTCGATCTTCGGCGGCAAGCTGACGACCTATCGCAAGCTGGCCGAACATGCGCTGGAAAAGCTGGAACCGTTCGTGACCATGACGCGTGGGCCGTGGACCGACTGCGAGCCACTGCCTGGCGGCGACATGGCAGACGGTGATTTCGCGGCATTCATGCGCGCGGTTCGTGCGCGCTGGCCGTTCCTGCCCGCCGCGTTGGCTGAGCGCATGGGGCGGGCTTATGGCACGCGCATAGCAGACCTGTTGGGCGAGGCCCGATCGCTGGCCGATCTGGGCGCCGATCTTGGCGGCGGCCTTCATGAGCGCGAGGTCAGCTATCTGGTCGAGCAGGAATATGCCCGGACCGCGGATGACATATTGTGGCGCCGATCCAAGCTTGGCCTGAACCTTTCTGCCGATGCCGCCCGCCGACTGACCGAATATCTTGCCCGAGAGAAGGCCCATGTCTGAACCCCGCTACATCCTGGCGATCGACCAGGGCACGACATCGACGCGCAGCATTGTTTTCGACGATCAGGCGCGCGTGGTGGCGACGGGGCAGGCCGAGTTCGCGCAGCATTATCCCGAAGATGGCTGGGTCGAGCATGACCCGGAGGACATCTGGCGGGACACGCTGGCGACGGCGCGCGAGGCGATCGCAGAGGCGAAGCTCGCCGCGACCGACATTGCCGCAGTTGGCATTACCAACCAGCGCGAGACGACGCTGTTGTGGGATCGCGCCACGGGCGAACCGATCCATCGGGCGATCGTGTGGCAGGACCGGCGGACGGCGGACCATTGCGCGACGCTCAAGGCGGCAGGGCATGAGGTCTTGGTTCGAGAGCGCACCGGCTTGCTGCTCGATCCCTATTTTTCCGCGACCAAGCTTTCATGGCTGCTGGACAATGTGCCCGATGCGCGCGCGCGCGCCGAACGTGGTGAACTGGCTTTCGGCACGATTGATTGCTTCCTGCTGTGGCGGATGACGGGCGGCCGCGTCCACGCGACTGATGCGACCAACGCCAGCCGCACGATGCTGTTCGATATCCACCGACAGCAATGGGATGCGGATCTGCTCGTCTTGTTCGATATCCCTGCCTCTGTGCTGCCGGAGGTGCGGGATTCGAGCAGTTTGTTCGGCCATTGTGTGCCTGAGCTATTCGGCGCGCCGATCCCGATCGCTGGCATTGCGGGCGACCAGCAGGCCGCGTTGATCGGCCAGGGCTGCTTCGAGCGCGGGTCCGCCAAGGCGACCTATGGCACCGGATGCTTCATGCTGCTGAACACGGGCGACAAGGCTGTCCGGTCCGAAAACCGGCTGCTGACCACCACTGCCTATCGGCTGAACGGCAAGGCGGCTTATGCCATCGAAGGATCGATCTTCGTGGCGGGCGCTGCGATCAAATGGTTGCGCGATGGGTTGGGCCTGATCACGCACGCATCGCAGACCGATGACATGGCGACGCGCGTCGCCGACAATGGTGGCGTCTATATGGTGCCGGCCTTTGTGGGGCTGGGCGCGCCGCATTGGGACGCCCATGCGCGGGGGCTGATCACGGGGCTGACGCTGGGCAGTTCGGCCGCGCATGTGGCGCGCGCCGCGCTCGAATCGGTGGGTTATCAGACCGCCGACCTTGTGGCGGCGATGATCGAGGACGGCGCCGCGCGGCCGAGCGCGCTGAGGGTCGATGGGGGCATGTCCGCCAATGACTGGCTCTGCCAGTTTCTGGCCGACATCCTGGAAATCCCGGTCGAACGGCCGGCCAATCTGGAAACCACGGCGCTGGGCGCAGCCTTCCTTGCCGGTATGGCGGTCGGCTTGTGGGACGGGCCGGAAGCGGTGAAGGCGTTGACCCGGCAAGATCGGAGCTTCACCCCCGCTGGCGACCCGCAAAGGCGCGCCGATCTGCTGGCGGGATGGCGCAAGGCGCTGGAACGGGCGCTTGCCTGATCTCGCCTAGCGCGCCGGCTTTACCCTTCGCCTGATCCTCCCTATGTCGCGGCCCATGTCCGCACCTGTTCTCGCTTTCGAAGATCTCGGCCTTGTCCAGGGTTCCGGGTGGCTGTTCCGCCATCTCGACATCTATATTCAGCCACGCGACCGGCTGGCGCTGATCGGCCGCAACGGCGCGGGCAAGACCACGTTGCTGAAACTGCTGGCCGGCGCGATCGAAGCCGACGAGGGGCGGCGGACGGTCGTGCCCGGGACCAAGGTGATCATGTTGGAGCAGGAGCCGTCGCTGGCGGGCTTTGCCACGCTGCGCGATTATGCGCTGGCGGGTAATCCGGCGGCCGCGCACGAGGTGGAAGCCATCGCCGACCAGATCGGCATCGACCTTTCGCGCGAGGCAGCGACCGCGAGTGGTGGCGAGCGCCGCCGTGCCGCGATCGCGCGGGCGCTGGCGCAGGAGCCGGACGTCCTGCTGCTCGACGAGCCGACCAACCATCTCGACATCGCGGCGATCGACTGGCTGGAACAATGGCTTGGCCGTTACAACGGCGCGTTCGTCGCGATCAGCCATGATCGTACCTTCCTGACCCGCCTGACCCGGCAGACGCTGTGGCTGGACCGGGGCACCATCCGTCGTGCCGAAGTCGGCTTCGGCGGTTTCGAGGCCTGGACCGAAAAGGTCTATGAAGACGAAGCGCGCAATGCGCAGCGGCTCGATGCGCGGCTGAAGATCGAGGAGCATTGGCTGCAGCGCGGGGTAACCGGGCGGCGGCGGCGCAACCAGGGACGGCTGGCGCAGCTCAAGGAAATGCGCGCGCAGCGCGCGGCGATGATCGGGCCGCAGGGGCAGGCTGCGCTGGCGGTGGCGAGCGACGATACCAAGACGAAGGTGGTGATCGACGCCGAGCATGTCACCAAGCGTTTCGGCGATCGCGACGTCATCAGGGATTTCAGTTTCCGCGTGACGCGCAAGGACCGGATCGGCGTGGTCGGCGCCAATGGCGCGGGCAAGACGACCTTGCTGAAGCTGCTGACCGGCGAACTGCCGCCGGACGAGGGCGTGGTGAAGCTGGCCAAGACGCTGGACGGCATCGTCATCGACCAGCAGCGCAGCCTGATGGCGCCGGACAAGCGGGTGCGCGACGTGCTGGCCGATGGCGGCGACTGGGTGACCGTGCTGGGCGAGAAGAAGCATGTTCATGGCTATCTGAAGGAGTTCCTGTTCGATCCTTCGCTGGCCGATGCGCGAGTGGGTACTCTTTCCGGCGGCGAGCGTTCGCGCCTGCTGCTGGCCCGCGAATTCGCCCGCCATTCCAACCTGCTGGTGCTGGACGAACCGACCAACGATCTCGATCTCGAGACGCTCGACCTGCTGCAGGAAGTGATCGCCGATTATGACGGCACGGTCTTGATCGTCAGCCACGACCGCGATTTTCTCGATCGCACGGTCACGGTGACGCTGGGGCTCGACGGATCGGGCAAGGTCGACATCGTTGCCGGCGGCTATGAGGATTGGGAGCGCCAGCGCGCGCCCAAAACGGAGGCGAAGAAGGCTGCCGCCAGGCCCGCGGAGCCCCCGCGCGAGAAGGTGCGAACGAAACTGAGCTACAAGGATCAGCGCGACTACGACAATCTGCCTGCCGAGATCGAGAAGATCGAAGCGGGTATTGCGCGCGACGAGGCGGCACTGGCCGATCCTGACCTCTATGCCAAGAACCCCAAGCGCTTTGACGAGCTGACCAAGGCGATCGATGCTGCGCGGGCGCGCAAGGACGAGGCGGAGATGCGCTGGCTGGAACTGGCCGAAATGGTCGAGGCCTTGGGATAAAATCCAACCGGTTAGGTTCGGGCTTGTCGAGAACGCTTCTCGGCTTCGGTTCTCGACAAGCTCGCAAACGGGTTGGCGGATTTAAGCGCCCTTCTTCGCCCTCGCATAGGCCTGCGTGCCGTGCGTAATCACGTCATCGCTGGCCAGCACGCTTTCGGGCTCGAGATCGTCCAGCGTCTCCAGCTCAGCATAAAGCGGCGCAAAATCGGTATCGAGCGTCATGCGGAGCAGATCGTCGAAGCTGGGGATGACGAAATAGGTCTGCTGATAATCGTCGATGCGATATTCGGTACGCATCACCCGCTTGAGATCGAAGCCGATGCGGTTGGGGCTGGCATCATCCAGTGCGAAGATGCTTTCGCCATGGCTGGAAACGATGCCCGAGCCGTAGATTCGCAGATCGCCATCCTCGCGAACCAGCCCGAATTCCACCGTATACCAGTAAAGCCGGGCGAGCTTGTGCAGCGCGCCGAAACCGAGCGAGCGCAGGCCGCCCCGGCCATAAGCCTGCATATAGTCCGCGAAAACGGGATCGGCGAGCATCGGCACATGGCCGAACACGTCGTGAAAGACGTCGGGTTCCTGAAGATAATCGAGCTGATCGGGACGGCGGATGAAATTGCCTGCGACGAAGCGGCGATTGGCGAGATGATCGAAGAAAACGTCGTCGGGCACGAGCCCGGGCACGGCGACGACGCGCCAGCCCGTCGCGGCCATCAGCCGTTCGGACAGTTCCTCGAAATTGGGGATACCGGGGCGCGACAGCCTGAGCACGTCGAGCCCGCGAAGCCATGCCTGCGAGGCACGCCCGGGTAGCAGTTTAGCCTGGCGTTCGAACAATATGTCCCAGACCGCATGTTCCTGTGCGGTGAAGCGGTCCCAGTCTTGATCAGTCGTCCAGTCGGCGGCGGCGCCCTCCGGCGGGCGGTCCAGCGTGATTTCCATGGGATGAGTGTAGCATGCGGAGGGGCGGTGGGGAATTATCCCGCCGCCGCCACGATCGCCTGCCAGCCGGCCTCGTCGATCACCTTGATGCCGAGATCGGCAGCCTTTTTCAGCTTCGATCCCGCGCCCGGGCCGGCGACAACCAGATCGGTCTTGGCGGAAACCGATCCGGCTACCTTTGCGCCCAACGCTTCGGCCTGTGCCTTCGCCTCATCGCGCGACATGGTTTCGAGGCTGCCGGTGAACACCACTGTCTTGCCGGTCACTTCGGACGCACGGGTTTCATGGACCACGGCTTCGATGCGGACCTGGCCGAGCAGATCGGCGAGCACGTCCTGATTGTGCGGTTCGGCAAAGAAGTCGACCAGCGCCTGCGCCACTTCCGGCCCGATGCCGGGCGTTTCGATGACGGCGGCGAGTTCCTTGGCGGCGCGTGCGCGAAACTTCTCGTCGGTTTCGCCCACCGCCTGAACCAGTTCTGCGCGGCGCTGGCGGGCTTCGTCGATCTTGGCGGTCAACGCATCCCAGCTCGAATAGCGGCGGGCGAGATCGCGCGCGGTGACTTCGCCGACATGGCGGATGCCGAGCGCGAACAGGAAGCGATCGAGCGGCGGGGTGCGCTTGGCATCGATCGCGCGGATGAGATTGTCGACCGAGGTTTCGGCCCAGCGTTCGCGCGCGACGAGCGCCTCGCGTTGCTCGTGCAGACGATAGATGTCGGCGGGCGAGTGGGTGAGGCCGTCCTTGAAGAACGCCTCGATATGGGTGAGGCCGAGGCCCTCGATGTCGAGCGCGTGGCGGCTGACGAAGTGGCGCAGCCGTTCGACGCGCTGGGCGGGGCAGATCAGCCCGCCGGTGCAGCGCCAGTCGACCTCGCCCTCCTCGCGGGCGAGCGCGGATCCGCATTCCTGGCATTGCGTGGGGAAATGCCACGGCGCACGTTCTTCATCGCGCGTCAGGTTGGCGACGATCTGGGGAATCACGTCGCCCGCGCGCTGGACGACGACGCGATCGCCCGGGCGGACGCCGAGCCGTTCGATTTCGTCGGCATTGTGCAGCGTCGCATTGGTGACGACCACTCCGCCGACCGTAACGGGCTCGAGCCGTGCGACCGGCGTGATCTTGCCGGTCCGGCCGACCTGCGTGTCGATGGCGCGAAGCGTCGTCTGGGCCTGCTCCGCCGGGAATTTGTGCGCGATCGCCCAGCGCGGCGCTCGGGCGACGAAGCCGAGACGTTCCTGCCAGTCGAGCCGATCGACCTTGTAGACGACGCCGTCGATATCGAAGGGCAGATCGGCGCGTTCCGCCTCGATGCCGCGATAATGGGCGAGCATCGCTTCGGGGCTGTCGACGCGGACAAGCGCATCCGACACCGGGAAGCCCCAGCCGGCAATTGCCCGCATCACGCCATATTGGGTGTCGGCGGGGAGCACGGCCACCTCGCCCCAGCCATGGGCAAGGAAGCGCAGCGGCCGGGCGGCGGTCACACCCGCGTCCTTCTGGCGCAGCGACCCGGCGGCGGCGTTGCGCGGGTTGGCGAACTGCCGGGCCTTGGCGGGATCTTCCGCTTCGGCCAGCAACCGGGCGTTGAGCGCGCGGAAATCGGCCTTGGCCATGTAGATTTCGCCGCGCACCTCGAACAGATCGGGTGCGCCAGCGGGCAACTGCTGCGGGATATCGGCGATGGTGCGGACATTGGGGGTCACATCTTCGCCCACCGCGCCGTCGCCCCGAGTTGCGGCCTGGACCAGCCGGCCATGTTCATAGCGTAGCGAGCAGGACAGCCCGTCGATCTTGGGTTCGGCGGTGATCGCCACCGGTTCGCCCGCTCCGAGGCGCAGGAAGCGCCGGATGCGATCGACGAAATCGGTGACGTCTTCATCCGCGAAGGCATTGTCGAGGCTGAGCATCGCTTTCGCGTGCGGCACCTTCGCCAGCGGCCCCGCTGGCATCGCGCCCACGGCGCGCGACGGCGAGTCCGCCCGCACGAGTTGCGGGAAGGCCGCCTCGATCGCGGCATTTTCCCGCATCAGCGCATCGAATTCGGCATCCGTGATCTCGGGCGCGTCGTCGCCATGGTAGAGCGCGTTGTGGCGCGCGATCTCTGTGGCCAGCCAGGAAAGCCGGTCGGCGGCGGCGGCAGGGTCGGTCGGAACAGGCGGGGTCGTCATGGCGTAGCGCTAGGCCATGATCGCGTCGCTTGGAAGAGGGCGTGCGCCGGTCGCCCTATCCGCCATTTTCGTCGCGGCGGCCGCGCACCGCCGTTGCAATTGGCATTGGATGCCGATGGTCGTCGCGCCGCGATCCCGCAACGCGCGTCCATGTGATTTTGCTGTGCGCCAACCTGTATCGAGGAGGTGACCATGAGCAATTCCATCATCGACGGGACAATTGTCGAAGCCCGGCTGAAGCGGGCGGCGAAGGCCCAGTCGCTGTTCGACGTGGTGACGTTCAGGCTGGCCGACGGGAGCACGCATAGCATGAAGCGGATCGGCGTCGTGCCCGAGGTTGCGGCGCTGCTGACGCCGGGGACAAGCGGACGCTTCTATCTGTACAAGCTTGCCGATCAGCGTGGCATCCACGGGGTGCGGACGGACGATGGCCGCGCGGCGGCGGGCTATCCGCGAATCCTTGAACGACTGATTGGTGTGGTCGGCATCCTCAATCTGGCGCTTGCCGTGATGTGGCTCGTCACCGATGGCGAACTGCGGTTGCTGCCCACGATCGCCGGACTGTTCTGCGTGGTGGTGGCTGTCCTGCTTCATCAGCTTGGCAATACATCGCTTCGGCAGTTCGAAGCCGATGCGGGGTCGGCGCGGGCAGGGCATGCGGCGGCGATATGAGCCGCCATTTCGTCGTGGCGGGGGCCATGCTCGTCGCGGTCAGGGCATTTCCGTCGCTATGGGCAAGGTGATCGTCGCGGCGGCCGGGCTGTCGACGGCGGGCCGGGCTAGGGGAGGCTTAGCAAGGCTGATCGCAGCCGCCATTCCTGGGGAAATGCCATGACCGAAGTTCGCAAGCTGGCGACCTGGTTCGCCGCGATGTTCACCACAGGGCTGTTCGTGACGGCCGCCACCTCGTTCGCGCATGTGATCTGAGTGAGGCGTCCGATCCGGCACCGCCGGGCGCGTGGGGCGACCCGGCGGTTTCGGATCAGGCGAGACCCAAAGCGGCGTCGACGACGCCCGAATAGCTGGGGCCAACCTGCACTTCCGCCCCATCCGCCAGGATCAGCGCGATCGACCGGTTGGCGCGTCGCACCTCCGTCACCCGTTCCGGCCGCACGAAGGCCGAACGGTGAACCCGGATCAGGCCGCTGCCGGCAAGCTTCTCTTCCAGCGCGCTCATCGTCGTCCGCAGCATATGGCTGCGCATTTCCGTATGCAGCAGCACATAATCGCGGGCCGCTTCGATCCAGTTGATCGTATCGAGCGGCACGCGCCGCTGGCCATGGCGTTCGGGCACCCAGAAAGCGGCGTCGTCGCGTGCCTCGGCCGCGTTGGTGCGCATGTTCTGCACCTGCTCGGCCAGCACATCGGCGCGTTCGGCCTGTTCGCGCATGGCCCGGCGCCGGCGTGCGCGTTCCACCGCCTGGCGAAGGCGATCGAACCGAATGGGTTTCAGCACATAATCAGCCGCGTCGACGTCGAAGGCGTCGGGCGCATAATGTTCGTGCGCGGTGACGAAAACGATCTCGGGGCGCGGCTCGACCATGATGTCGGCGGCGGTGCGCAGGCCGTTCCGGCCGGGCATCTGGATGTCGAGGATGACGAGATCGGGTTGCAGGCGCGTGATCGCGTCCAGCGCCTCCTCGCCGGTCGTCGCCTGACCCACGACGACGGCACCGTCGACATTCGCGAAGAGCGCCGTCAGGCGATCGAGCGCGAGTGCCTCATCATCCACCAGCAGCACGCGCATCGTGACAGTCCCGTCCCCCGGATAATTCCCCAGCCGTGATTGTCCCATAGCAGCGGCGGCCAAGACAAGGTGCGTCTGTCGAAAACCGGCCGCAGAGATCAGCTGCGGGACGTGCCGGACGCGGATTTGTCGGTTGCGGCTGCGATCGGTAGCGCGATACGCGCAAGAAACCCGGTTCCCGCGGGCTCCGCCGAAAGGCTGGCCTTATCCCCATAGAGTGCCTGCAGCCGACGGCGGACGTTGCGCAGGCCGACGCCCGTCGTCGTGCTCTTGACCGAGGGCAGCCCCGCGCCGCCGTCATTGGCGACGCTGACGAGCAGGTTGGGGCCGTCGACCCGCGCGTCGATCGCGATCGTCACGGGCTGGGCCGAGCGGGCCACGCCATATTTCACGGCATTCTCGACGAGCGGCTGGATCAGCAGGCCGGGGACGACGACGCCACGGGCGTCGGGCGCGCAACTGATGTCGACACGCAGGCGATCGCCGAAGCGCACCGCTTCGATGCCGAGATAATCGGCGGTGAGATCCAGCTCTTCTTCCAGCGGGACCAGTTCGGTCGGATCGCAGGCCAGCGATGCGCGCAGGAAACTTGAAAGCTTGTCGGTCATCTCCTCCGCATCCTCGTTGCGGCGGGTGACGATCAGCGCCGAGATCGCGTTCAGCGTGTTGAACAGGAAATGCGGATTGAGCTGGAGCCGCAGCGCTTCGAGCTCGGCCTGTTGCGCTGCCTGCTGGGCTGCGGCGAGCTGGCGTTCGGTGGTAAGCGAGCGGCGGCGCGAGAAGAAGAACTGGAACAGCGCGACGTTGACGGTGAACACGCACAGATAGTTGAGCATGGACTGCGATGCGCGCCGGAAATCGATCGGAATGCTTGTCCAGTTGCCGCCGAACTGTTCGGCTCCCCAGTTGGTGAAGGTCAGGTCGAACAGCGTGTGGACCAGTGCCGCGCAAAATATGGCGACGGCGAGCAGCACGATGCGCGAGGGGCCCGACCATTCCGCCGTCGCGCGGAACAGCCCGAACAGGCCGATGCCGATGCTGATCGACAGGATCACCGTCGAGCAATCGATCGCGACGCCCACCCAATCGTCGGGATGCCGGGCAAGGATCGCGGGCAGGAAGATCAGCAGCATGAACAGCCATAGGCCCACCGTCAGTGGCACGGCGTCCGACCATCGCGCGTCCGACTTCGCGGCAGGCATATAGGTGGTGATCCCCCGGTGAGATTGAGGCGAGGTGTGCCTTAAAATCCGGGTGTCGTCACGTAATACGAAATCCATGCTTCGGCTTTTGGCGCGATCGCGCAAGTCGAACAGTCACGCGGGACGAAAATGCCGGCGGTTGCGACGAACATGTCGTCGTCGCGGGCTCGTCCCGCACGGTCGCGCCCGCCCGCATGCCGGACGCAACGGCCGCGCCTCCATCGTCGTAACGGGTAGTGACGCCGCCATCGCCCCTCGAACGAAGCGATCCCAGGCGCGGGTGGCGCCCTGTATGAGTGGAGTATGCGTCATGGAAGCGAACGGGATCATCGAACGCCACGACGGGCCAGGGCTGAAGCGGGCACGCAGGTTGGCGGCGGCAGGGGTGGCGGGAATCGCCATCCTGGTTTTCGTGAACGAACCGGCGCCGTTCGGCGCGGCCGACGCGGTCGCATCGGTGATGATGCCAGAGGCGTTGCCTTCGCAGCCCATCGCCACCTACCGCTGGACGCCCGAGATGGCGGGCGATCTTCTGGCGGAAATCGCGGCGGCGGAAGGCGAAGGGCTGGACCCGGCACCTTATGCCGGTGAGGCGATGCGGCGCGAGCTTGCCCTCACCGGTGGTAGCGCGCTGCTCGACCGGATGGCTGATGACGCCGCGCTGAAGCTGGCGCGGGATTATCTGCAGGGCCGCGTGGCGGATCGCGCCGCGTTCGATTGGCATATCGAGCGGAAGGACGTGGACCTGAACCAGCTTGCCATCGCGCTCCGCCGGGCCGCCGAGGCGGGCCAAATGCGGCCATGGCTGCGATCGCTGCTGCCGCAGGATTCGCGTTACGCGGCGCTGCGCGATGCGCTGGCGGCGACACCCGCCAGCGATAGCGCCGGCCGCGATCGGCTGCGCGCCAATATGGAGCGGTGGCGCTGGCTGCCGCGCGATCTGGGTGACGATCATATCTTCGTCAACGTGCCGAGCTACACGCTCGATCTGGTCGAGGACGGCAAGGCGATTTCGACCTACACGGTCGTCGTCGGCAAGCCCGCCACGCCGACGCCGCAGATGACGATGGCGGCCAGTTCGGTGGTGGTGAACCCATCATGGACGGTGCCGGCCAGCATCATCCGCTCGTCAAATCTGCGGCCGGGACGGAAGGGCTATCAGTTCGTGGCGGCCGGTGGCGGGCGTTATGTCGTCCGCCAGCCGCCGGGGCCGGGCAATGCGCTGGGCCGGATCAAGATCGACATGCCCAACGCCCACGCGATCTACCTGCATGACACGCCAGCCAAGGCCTATTTCGACAAACCGTCGCGGGCATACAGCCATGGCTGCATTCGCGTGCAGCATATCGACCGGCTGGCGGAAGAGATCGTGCGGCTGGACAATGGCCGGACCGGGGATCTCGAACGCGGTCTTGCCGGACGATCGACCACAACTGTGAAGCTCAGCACAGGCAGGCCGGTCTGGTTGGTCTATTTCACGGCAGAGACCGGGCCGGACGGCAAGGTCATGGTGCTGGAGGATCCCTATAACCGCGATACTCGCCTGATCGCACGCCTCAACGGTCCGACGCAGCTTGCGTCGCGCTAAGCCGGGCGTCCTCGATCAGCCGGGTTGCAAGGGGGCGGGCCTGCCGGGCAGCCGGCATCGAACGAAGGTTCGGTGCGGCCCCGGCAGGTTCGGCCGCTCACGGGCCAAACCACGCCGCTCATCATCACTCCGAACGTCGCAATCGCGCCGTCAGGCGCCGGGGCGCGTACCGAAGCCCACCGCCAGGAAGCCGGGGATCGGGCCGTTCCAGCCGTCATCCGGGCCGTCGTCCGCCGGGCGGCGATCGCGCTGCTGCGGCGGCGCGGTGCGGGCGGGCCGGGGTTCGGCGCGCGCCGGCTTGTCGTCCGCTTTGGCGGGCTTGGCCCTGGTGCCGCCACGCGTGCGCTTGGCAGCGGGCGCTTTCGCTTCGGCGGGTGCCGTTGCGGTCGCCGCGGCTGGCTCGGTCCGGCCGATGCGCTCGATCGTCTGCTGGGTCAGCTTCTCGATATTCTCGACCGCTTCGGCATCGTCGGGCGTGATCAGCGTGAACGCCTTGCCGGTGGCACCGGCGCGGCCCGTGCGGCCGATGCGGTGGACATAATCGTCCGGGTGCCACGGTGCGTCGAAGTTGAAGACGTGGCTGACGCCCTTGATGTCGAGCCCGCGTGCCGCGACGTCGGACGCGACGAGGATGTTGATCTCGCCGCCCTTGAACCGTTCCAGTTCGCGCAGCCGTTCCGACTGGTCCATGTCGCCGTGGATCTGGCTGGCGCGGAAGCCGTGGCGCTTCAGGCTGGTCGCCAGTTCGCGCACGGTGGTCTTGCGGTTGCAGAAGATGATCGCGGTGCGCATGTCATCCGCACGAAGCAGATCGCGCAGCACCTCGCGCTTGGCGCGGGCCGAACATTCCACCAGCCATTGCTCGATCGAGGCATTGGCCGTGCCGACGCGCGCGACTTCGATCTGCTTGGGATTGTTCAGGAAGCGATCGGCCAGCTTCTTGATCGGCGCCGGCATCGTCGCCGAAAAGAGCAAAGTCTGCCGTTGCGCTGGCAGCTTGGTGCAGATTTCCTCGATATCGGGAATGAACCCCATGTCGAGCATGCGATCGGCTTCGTCGATCACCAGCAGGTTGCAGCCGGTGAGCAGGATCTTGCCGCGCTGGAACAGGTCCATCAACCGGCCCGGCGTGGCGATCAGCACGTCCACGCCCTTTTCGAGCGCGGCCACCTGATCGGACATGTTCACGCCGCCGATCAGCAATGCCATCGAAAGCTTGTGATACTTGCCGTATTTTTCGAAATTCTCGGCCACCTGGGCGGCAAGCTCGCGCGTCGGCTCCAGAATCAGCGATCGCGGCATGCGGGCGCGGCTGCGGCCGTGCGCCAGAATGTCGATCATCGGCAGCACGAAGCTGGCCGTCTTGCCCGTGCCGGTCTGCGCGATGCCGATGAGATCCTTCATCATCAGCACCGGCGGTATCGCCTGCGCCTGGATCGGAGTCGGCTCGTTATAGCCGGCTTCCGTCACGGCGCGCAGGAGTTCGTCTGATAGGCCGAGATCGGCAAAAGTCATAAGCGACCTGGAAAATCGGCAGCACCAAAGGGGGCGCCACTCCTGCGGGGCGCTTGGGGGGAAGGGCGGGCTTTGTCAAGCAGGACAGGCGATTCGGCCTGCTTTTGGGCTATTTCTTCTTCGATTTTTCCGGGGTGAGGGTGCGGAAGCGGCGGATCTGGCACTCGCCGCCCGATCGCGCATGCACGGCATCACGCCCGGCGCACACCCGATTATCTTCGGTCGGGCGGATATAGAAGCCGCCGTAGAAATCGAGCGCGGGGCACTCATCCTCGAACTGGGCGCGCACCCGGCCGCCGCCGCGCAGCACGATATCCACGCTGTCCGGCTTGATCGCTGCGGCACCGGCGACCGCCGGCATCGAAATGCATTTCGGCCCCTTGCTTTCCTTCCATTCGAGCGGAACCGCGGCGCGACTGCGCGCAGGCACGCGGATCACGACGCTCTGGCGGATCGAAAGCTGGGCGATCTGCATGCGCGAATCCGCGATGGCGCCAGCCGCGCCGCTGCCCGCCAGCAGCAACGTCGTCAAAAGGCCCGCGCCGATCATTGAACCGCCCGCATAATGGCTGACACCGATTCCCCGTGAAGCTTGAACAAGAGCTTAATTGCGCACATTTCCATTGGACGGTCGCACGGCTATAGCGACGCGACATGGCTGCGTCTGCTCCTGATCCCGCCCTTCTTGCCCGGCTTCTCGAACGGCTTGGGCCACGCGGTTTCACGGCTGATCCGCGGGATATCGAACCCTGGATCGTGGATTGGCGCGGCCGCGTGCGGGGCAAGGCGGTGGCCTTGCTGTCGCCGGCCGATGCCGGCGAGGTTGCCGATGTCGTTGCCATGTGCGCGGCGGCGGGCTTGCCGATCGTCCCGCAGGGCGGCAACACATCAATGGTGGCCGGCGCCACGCCGCCGGCCGATGGATCGGCGCTCGTCCTGTCGACGCGGCGGATGCGGGCGATTCGCGCGATATCGGTGGCGGATGGTGTGGCGGTGGTCGATGCGGGCGTGGTGCTTGCCGATCTCCACGCCGCCGCCGCCGCTCAGGGGCTGCGCTTCCCCCTGTCGCTCGGCGCGAAAGGCTCGGCGACGATCGGCGGCCTGATCTCCACCAATGCGGGCGGGACGCAGGTTCTGCGCTTCGGGCCGATGCGGTCGCTGGTGCTGGGGATCGAGGCGGTGCTGCCCGATGGATCACGCATTGAAGGTCTGTCGGCGCTGCGCAAGGACAATCGTGGCTATGATCTGCGCCAGCTGATGTCCGGTGCGGAAGGCACGTTGGGGATCATCACGGCTGCGAGCCTGCGGCTGGTGCCCGCGATCGGCCGCCGGGCGGTGGCGTGGGTCGGTCTGTCGTCGCCGCAGGCGGCACTTGGCCTGCTGCGCCGGCTGGAAGCCGCAACCGGCGAGGCGGTGGAGAGCTTCGAACTCGTGCCGGGCGACGCGCTCGAACTCGTGCTGAAGCACATCCCCGATACGCGCGCGCCGCTGACCGGCGGACATGCCTGGCATGTGCTGGTCGAGGCGACGGCGCCGCAGGGCGCGGCCGATCCTGCTGATGCGCTCGGCGTCGTCCTCGCGGATGCGATCGAGGCCGGCGAAGCTGCGGACGCGGCGATCGCGGCGAGCGAGGCGCAGGCTGAGGCGCTCTGGCGACTACGCGAATCGATTTCGGAGGCCGAGCGCATCGACGGCATGGCCGCCAAGCATGACGTGTCGGTCCCGGTTTCGACGATGCCCGCCTTCATCCAGTCGGCCCGCGTGGAGGTGGAAGCGGCTTTTCCTGGAACGCGCGTGCTCGCATTCGGCCATCTCGGTGACGGCAATGTCCATTTCAACGTCCGTGCCCCGGCGGGTGTGGACGGGATGGCGTGGCTCGCGGGGGAAGGCGCATCGATCAGCCGTATGGTCCACGATCTGACGGTCGCGGCGGACGGTTCGATCTCGGCCGAACATGGTATCGGCCAAACCAAGCTGGCCGAATATCTGCGCCTTGCCGATCCCGCCCGGCTGCGCGCCCAACGCGCGATCAAGGCGGCGCTGGACCCGCAGGGCATCATGAATCCGGGCAAGCTGCTGGGCTGACAACCGAGCGCGCTTATCTTGCCTCGCGCGCCGCGCGGCCATAGACGAAGGGGCTCATAGGCCCACGAATCCCTCCTGGGCCGGAATAACAGGTTGGGGAGACCCCTTTACATGGCGAGTGCACCGCCGAGCGGCCTGCCGCTTTTCTACAATGACATTCAGCCGCTTTCGAGCAGCGTGCATGGGGATTTCGTGGCCCGCCGCAAGGAAGGCGCGCCGTTCCTCGCCAAGGCCCATGCCGTTCCGCTGACCGTCGAGGAATTCGGCCTCGCCCAGCGTCATTTCCCGATCGTGTTCTCGGTCGGCCCCAATGCCGTGCCGCTCGCGCTGATGGGGCTGAACGAAGGCGTCAACATGTTCGTCGATGATGACGGCAAGCTGACCAGCGACGTCTATGTGCCGGCTTATGTGCGCCGCTATCCGTTCATGCTCGCCAAGCTGCAGCAGAACAGCGAAGAATTGTCGCTCTGCTTCGATCCGACGGCGGACGCCATCGGCCAGGGCGGCGAAGGCGACGCGCTGTTCGTCGACGGCCAGCCTTCGGATGCCACCAAGGCGATTCTCGGCTTTTGCGAGCAGTTCGAACAGGCCGGCCAGCGCACGGCGGCGTTCATGAAGGAACTGACCGACCTCAAGCTGCTGATCGACGGCGAAGTCGCGATCCAGCCGGAAGGCGCCGCGCAGCCCTTCGTCTATCGTGGTTTCCAGATGGTGTCGGAAGAGAAGCTGCGTGAATTGCGCGGCGATCAGGCACGCAAACTGATCCAGTCGGGCGCGCTTGCGCTCGTCTATGCGCATCTTTTCTCGCTCTCGCTGATCCGCGACCTTTTTGGTCGCCAGATGCAGGCGGGCAAGGTTCCGGCGCAGCAGCCGCTGGTCCAGGCCTGAACCAAGTCGAGTCGCTGGCGGCGTAGTTTTTGCTGCGCCGCCGCCGGCTCGAAAAACTTGTATAGGCATATTGAAATTGGGGGTGCTGAGGCATATCTTCAGCCAAGTGCGCGGGCCGTGTCCCCCTTTCGCGACCGCGCATGAGCGCGTCTTCGGACGCGCTTCCTCCCTGAACCTTGGCCACCTCGTGCCGCAATGCACGAGGTGGTTTTTTATTGGGCGCTGTGAGGCGTTCTATTCAGCGGCGCGATGTAATGGCGTCGACAACTCTTCCACCATTGCTGCAACCATTGCTGCAAGCAGGCGGCGCATGCTGCGCAGGCCGTCGCCCGGTTCCCGCAATGCGGAATCGAGGTAGAGCGACCGATCCACTTCGACCTGGATGGCATGGATGCCGCGCGCGGGCATGGCCTGACGCTCCAGCGTATGGCCCCCGGCGTATGGGCTGTTGCGGGCACACACCAGGCCCGCGGCGTCCACCACCGATGCCAGCCTGTCCATCAACGTGCCGGGTGCCGTCCGGCCATAACGATCGCCCAGCACCACTTGCGGAGGCTGGGTTGCGCCATGGCGCGGAAGCGGCGGCATCGAATGGCAATCGATCAGCAGCGCCGTGCCGAATCGGGCATGCGCTTCGCGAAGGGCGGCGGCGATCGCCATGTGCCATGGGCGGTGATCGCCGATGATGCGTTCGACCAGCTCGTCGGAGGATAGCCGCCGGCTCCACAATTCGCCCGTGCTGGCCAGCCGCCGGGGCACCAGCCCCAGCCCGCCGCGCACCTTGGCGCTGGATACCAGCATCTGCGCGCGTGGCGGCGGATCGATCATCCCCGAATCGACTTCGCGTTCGTCGCGGTTGAGGTCGATCCACGGTCGCGCGCGCGTCGCCACGAAGGCGGTGGTGCCGGCCGTCACCGCATCGTCGATCAGCGTGTCGGCATAACGGTCTTCCAGCGCCTCCAGCCGATCGCGCGGCACCCGCGCCATGGCCAGCAGCGTTGCCGGATATTCGCGCCCGGCATGGGGCACCGAAAGCACCACGGGGCAGATGGGGCTGGATGGGCCGAGCCGTATGAATCCGGGCCCTCGATCCGGTGATATTGGGTCGGCTGACATGCAAGAAGCCTAGAACAATCGGCGCGAAGCGTGCAAACGCCGGTTCGGCCCACGACGTCCGGGCTGGAAAAAATTAACCCTGGGGCGCATAAGGAAGGGCGGCTGCGGGCGGCACAACGGCCGGGCGAGGGGACCGCAATGATTCGAATTTTGCTGGCTGAAGACGACGACTCGATGCGCGAATATCTCGCGCGCGCGCTCGATCGTTCCGGCTATGCGGTCACTGCGGTGGATCGCGGCACGGCGGCGCTGCCGCTGCTCGAACGCGAGACGTTCGATCTGTTGCTCACCGATATCGTCATGCCGGAAATGGACGGGATTGAACTCGCCCAGCGCGCCGCCGTGATCGCGCCGGCGATGCGGGTGATGTTCATCACCGGCTTCGCCGCTGTCGCGCTCAAGGGCGGGGCGGCCCCGCCGACTGCCAAGGTCCTGTCCAAGCCCTTCCACCTGCGCGATCTCGTGATGGAGGTCGATCGCATGTTCGAAGTGGGCAACGCGGCCGGCGTGTAAGAATTTTTCGGAAAAGATGCGCTGCCGGGGTTGCGGACCCCGAAACCCTTCGCTAGGGGGAGCGCCTCACGGCGGGCGTGTAGCTCAGTGGTAGAGCACTGTGTTGACATCGCAGGGGTCGCAAGTTCAATCCTTGCCACGCCCACCATTCAAAAAGCCTCGGGAATCTCACGATTTCCGAGGCTTTTTTATTATTTCGGCCCGTCGGGGCTTCACCTGAAAATCAGCCCCTCCTGTGCTCATGGTGCAGTTCCGCCACGACGCGTGCGAGGGATGCGGAAATCGAGGGGCGGGGTGCTGGTCTATCCTTGGCGGGGGTGGGCATGACGGCTCATGCCACAATGGCGAGGTCCACGTCGCCCCCGGCAAGTGTCGCCCCATCATCCTGTCTGGCGATTGCGCGGCGGCGATCGTAACACGGGGCATGCCGTCCAAAATAATCGCCCCGAGATCCGACGAGAGCAGCGATCGCGATCGCATTGTCGAAGAGGCGATCCGGCAGATCGCGTCGTTGGGCGTTCGCGGTGCCACCTTGCGCAGCGTGGCGGCGGGGTCCGGCTGCACCCTGGCCGGTATCGTCACCCTGTTCGGCACCAAGGACGGCCTGATCGCAGAATGCTTCAGGGAAGTGGTGAGGCGCGATCGGGAATATCTGGCGGCGCTTGCGGGCGAGGCCGCGGCGATGGCCATCGGCCCCGAACTTGCCGGGCCCTTTTTGTGGACCTTGTGCGAAGAGGCCAGCGGCGGGCGCCGCGCCGACATGCTGGTGCTTGTCGAACTGTGGGTTTCGGCGCCGTCCCATCCACATTTCGCGCCGATCTGCATCGACTGGTTGAGGGCGCGGCGTGACGCGCTGCGCAGTCTGGCGGGCCATTTCGGGGTTGCGCCGATGGCATTCGATCTCCTTGGCCTTCACCTGCTTTCGGAGTCGGTGTTCGCCGTCAGCTGCCATTCTTCGCCCGCCTATCGCCTCATCGCGCGCGGGGGCTTCATGGAAGCCTGTGTCCGGCTGGCCGGGCTTGGCCATCAGGAGGCGCACGCCGCCATCGAGGTGACGGCCGATCACTTCTACGCCGAACCGGATCATGTGCCTGCCAATGACGATGATGGCGGGGAAGGGCGCGGGGCCGAGGGCCGGGCGCGGATCGTCGACGCGGCGGCGGTGATCATCGAGCGGGATGGCTTTGCGGCGGTCACCAATCGCGCGGTGGCGGATCAGGCCGGGGTCTCGGTGGCGTTGACCGGCTATCACTTCAAATCGGTGGCCGAACTGGCGGTCGCCGGCATCGTGCGGGTGTTCGAGAAAACCAATGCGAACGTGCGCCGGGATGCGAAGCCGGCCGGGGCCGCCTCGTTCGCCAAGGGCATTGGCGATGCCCCACACCGTACCGGCGTCGGGCAACTCGCCAGCCGCGGCATGGCGGAGATATCGCTGGTCGCCGCGCGGAGCCCTGCCTTGGCGTTTCTCGGGCTCGCCATGCGCCGGCAGCGCGGTACGGTCACTTATGCCAGCCTCGGTGGCGATCGTTCGGGCATATCCCGGACGACTGCGGCATCGCACGCGCTCTGGTCGTCGGCGACGCTGCTGATCCAGAGCGTTCCGGGCGAGGAGGGTCTTTATGATTTCGGGGCGCAGGCGCGGGTGATGGCCAAGGCCATGTTTGATTTGTCCTGAACATCGGTTTTTATGTTGCGCCTTTAATGGCGCCGCTCCTCGCCTTTTCCTGAAAAATCGGGAAATTTCCGTCGATGTGGTGAGCCCGTGCGCTTGTGCGAGTTTCCAGAGTCACTGAACTTTTGTTTTTCTGTCACACCGAGTGTACATTCGTCCCGTAGCGGCTCCCCCGAACGAACGGGGAGTCGAACATGACGCGCTTTGGTGGAACATTCGGGCTTATGTGCAGCGCGGCTGCGGCTGGACTTCTGTTTTTTCCCGCGACCTCGCGGGCGAACTCCGCCGCGCCGGTAGCGGCTGACGCTGCTGATGCGGCCGACGCCGCCGAAATCGTCGTGACCGCGCAACAGCGTGAACAGCGCCTTGTCGACGTGCCGGTGCCGGTCACCCAATTGTCGGGCGAGATTCTCGACACGTTCAAGGTCCAGGGCATGGGCGATCTTTCGCTCTACACGCCCGGATTTCTAGTTCAGGAGCAGAGCGTCCAGCGTTCCGGCTTCAATCTGCGCGGCCTTACCCAGGACGATTCGAGCCCGGTTTCCGAGCCCGTGATGTCGATCTTCACCGACGGCGTGGACAATAGCCGTCAGGCCGGCGCCGTGTCCGAACTGATCGACGTCGACAATATTCAGGTCATTCGCGGGCCGCAGGGCACCCTGTTCGGCCGGGGATCGGTGATCGGCGTCCTTGCGATCGAAACGAAGCGGCCGGCCAACGATTTCGAGGCGCAGGTCAATGCCGAAGTCGGCAGCTATGACCTGTTCAACATATCCGGGGTGGTGAACGCGCCGATCGTCGACGACAAGCTCGCGGTGCGCGGCGCGGTCCGCTTCAAGAAACGCGACGGCACCGTGCGCAACCTTGCGCTGCCCGGCACGCGGCTCAACGGTGTCGACACATTTTATGGTCGCGGATCGGTGCGCTTCAGCCCGACCGAAGCGATCATGTCCGACCTGATCTTCACCTATCAGGAGGATCATCCGCCCGCGACGCAGTTCAAGTCGATCGTCGTCGCGCCCGAAGGCGGCGATACCAGCCCCTTCACCGCATCGGCGCAGGATCGTCCCGATCAGGGCATCGACCGCAAGGTCTGGGGCCTGACCTGGGATAACCGGATCGAACTGGCCGATACGGTCGATCTGCGCTCCATCACCGGCTTCCGCAAGGTCGATGCCGAAGAACGGTGGGACGGCGACGGCACCGCTTATTCCTACATCATCGGCGATCAGCACACGAAGCAGAAGCAGATCAGCGAGGAACTGCGCGTGACCTGGGCGCCGGATCCCAGCTTCACGCTGATGGGCGGCGGCAGCTGGTTCCACGAAAAGGTGGAGGACGTGATCGGCCTGGGCCTGAACGAGCAATATATGCTCGGCAGTTTCCCGACCATCGCGGCCCCCGATCGCCCGATCGTGGCGGCGGCCACCTTCTACGGCATGCCCGTTACGGCGATGAACTATAACGCGCAGACGCGGAAGAACGACCGCACCAGCCTGGCGGCCTATGTCAACGTCTCCAAGACCTTCTTCGACCGCCTGACCATCGATGCGGGCCTGCGCTACACACATGACGAGGCGACGACCGAGGCCGCGGCCACCCGCGTCTCGCGCGATGGCATCGCCCCCATCGCGCTGCCCAACGGCCTGTTCGGCAATTCCAACGGCGTGTTCGCGTCCTACGAAAACCCGTTCAGCTTCTGGACGCCGCGCGGCGCCGTCTCGTTCAAGGTCACGCCGGATCTCAATGTCTATGTCGGCATCGCGCGCGGCATGCGTTCGGGCGTCGTCGATGCGGTGTTCAGCCGCACGGCGGTCGGCCCGGCGACCTTCAACCTCGTCGAGCCCGAGGAGGTGGTGAATTACGAAGCGGGCGTGAAGTGGAAGTTCGGCGCGATGAACGCCGATCTGACCTTCTTCAAATATGACTATACCAACCTGCAGGTGCGCGATCCCAATTCGCTGGTCGGCGCGTTGATCAATGCGGGTTCGGCCGAGGGCAAGGGCTTCGAAGCCTCGCTGCGCGGGGAAGTGCTGAAGGGCCTGAACCTGATCGCCAGCTATGCCTATACCGATGCGGGCTATACGAGCTTCTTCGACAGCGCGGGCAAGGATCTGTCGGGCAACCGCTTCCGCCTGTCGCCGCGCAACAAGGCGTCGCTTGGCCTTTCCTACGAAGGGGCGGTGACGGACACGCTGAACATCACCGCGCGCGTGACCGAATTCTACCAGTCCAAGGTCTATTTCAACGCCGACAACCTGCCGCATGAATCGCAGGATGGTTACGCCGTCACCAATATCGGCGTCGGCCTGAAAAGCGCGGACGGCGGCTGGGGTGTTGAAGCCTACGTCAACAATCTGTTCGACAAGGATTATCTGCTGGATCTCGGCAATACGGGCAAGGGCTTCGGCCTGCCCACCGCCATCCGTGGCGAACCCCGCATCGCCGGCATCCGCTTCAGCCAGAATTTCTAACGGGAGGATTTGAAGAATGACGAGTCACGCCAGTCGCCGCCGCTTCCTGCAAGGGGCAGGCATTGCCGCGGCCGGATCGATGATGCACCCCAGCATCGCCCGCGCGCTGGCCATTCCTGCCAACCGCCGCACCGGCACGATCAAGGATGTCGAACATATCGTCATCCTGATGCAGGAAAATCGCTCGTTCGATCATTATTACGGCACGATGCGGGGCGTTCAGGGGTTTGGCGATCCGCATCCGGTGCCGCTGTCCGGCGGCCGCAAGGTGTGGGAACAGAAGGACAAGGAAGGCAAGACCATCCTGCCCTTCCATCTCGACACCAAGGCGACGGCGGCGCTCAAGGTCGCCGATCTTCCCCATGGCTGGGAGGATGCGAACGGCGCCGCGCGGCAGGGGCGCTGGGATGGCTGGATCCCCTGGAAATCCGACCTGACGATGGGCCATTACCGGCGCGAGGATATTCCGTTCCAATATGCGCTGGCGGAAGCCTTCACCATCTGCGACGCCTATCATTGCTCGGTCCACGGGCAGACCAACCCCAACCGGCTGTTCATCTGGGCCGGCGGCAATGATCCGCGCGCCGTCGGCGGTGGCCCGGTGGTGGCCAACAGCTCGGGCGTCGCGCTCGACGTGACGTTCAAGATCACGCCGGAAATGCTGGCCGCCGCCAAGCGCCACAATATCGATCTCACCAAGATCGACGTCAGCAAGTACAAGAATTACGGCAAGGGCCCGCGCTACACCTACAAGACCTATCCCGAACGCCTCGAAGCGGCGGGCATCAGCTGGAAGGTCTATCAGGACCCGAAGGACAATTTCATGGGCCTGACCAACCCGGCGGTCGCCTTCCAGGCCTATAATGACGCAAAGCCTGGTGAGCCGCTGCACGACAAGGCCATGTCGCGCTGGACGCTGGACGATCTTCGCGCCGATGCGATGGCGGGCAAATTGCCGCAGGTGGTGTGGATCGCCTGTTCGCAATCGGACAGCGAACATCCCGAAGGGTCCAGCCCGATCGAGGGCGCGAACTTCACCGCCCGCGTGCTCGATGCGCTGACCGCCAACCCGGACGTCTGGTCGAAGACCGTGCTTTTCCTCAACTTCGACGAAAATGACGGCTTCTACGATCATGTCACGCCGCCGGCGCCTCCGGGCATCAACCCCGATGGCAGCCGGGCCGGCGCGTCCACCGTGGATACGACCGACGATTTCCACAGCGACAAGCTGTCCTACGGCTTGAGCGTGCGCGTGCCGATGACAGTGATCTCGCCATGGAGCACGGGCGGCTGGGTCAATTCGCAGGTGTTCGATCACACCTCGGTCATCCGCTTCATCGAAACGCGCTTCGGCGTGATGGAACCCAACATCACGCCATGGCGTCGCGCGGTGTGCGGCGATCTGACCTCGGCGTTCGATTTCTCGAAGCATGAGGCACAGCGCCTGGCCCTGCCGGATACGAGCGATGCGGCGAAGCAGGTTGCCGCCGCGCTTCAATTGCCCAAGCCGGTCGCGCCCGTGCCCGGCGCATTGCCGGCGCAGGAGCCCGGCACCCGCCCGTCGCGCGCGCTGCCTTATGGCCCGGCGTTCGACGAAACGGTCGGCAATGGCAGCGTGCAACTGCGCTTCGGCAATGTCGGCAAGGCGGGGCTCGTCTATCAGGTCCATGACCTGAACGATCTCGACGCGATGCCGCGCCATTATACCGTCGAACCGGGCAAGGCGCTGGCGGGCGACTGGGCGTTCGCCGGGCAAGGCTATCATCTCCAGGTGCGCGGCCCCAATCGCTGGTATCGCGAGATGAAGGGCAGTGCCCAGTCCCACCTCGCCATCGCCACCCGCGTGGCCGGCGGCAAGGAACTCGTCGTCGAGATCACGAACAGCGGCGACGCGCCGGTGATGCTGTCGTGCCAGGATCTGCTTGGTGGCAAGCAGAAGCAGGTGGAAGCCGCCCCCGGCAAGACCAGCTGGCGCGTCGCCATCGCGTCCACCGGGCAGTGGTACGACATCGAGATCGCCGACCGCACCGGCTCCGGCTTCCTGCGCCGCATGTCCGGCCGCGTCGAAACCGGCCGCGATTCGGTGAGCTGGCCGACGCCCGCCACGCTGGGCTGATCGCGCGCCTCCGGCCACGCCGCTTCATCGCCAGCCTTTGGCGAAGCTGCGTGGCCGGAGAACGCTTAACGGCGGTTCCGATATCGGCCCTGCGATCGGCCATCACGTCCACCACAAGCTTCCGAAAGCCATCGCCACCCAGATATTTTCCGGCTAGCCATGGCTCCCACAAGGCGCGCGGACGAGGCGCCACATAGGGGAGAGACGGATGGCGAGCCTGCCGAACGACGTGGCCAAGCATCATGAAGCGACGCAGAGCGAAAAGCTGGTGATCGCGGCCTCGTCGCTCGGCACGGTGTTCGAATGGTATGATTTCTACCTCTACGGCCTGCTCGCCACGATCATCACCGCCCAGTTCTTTTCGGGCGTGAACGAGACCACGGGCTTCATCTTCGCGCTGGCCGCCTTTGCCGCCGGTTTCGCCGTGCGGCCGTTCGGCGCATTGGTGTTCGGCCGGATCGGCGATCTTGTTGGCCGCAAGAACACCTTCCTCGTCACCATGGGCATCATGGGCGTTTCGACCTTCTTGGTCGGCCTGTTGCCAAGCTATGCCACGGCCGGCGTGGCGGCGCCGATCGCCCTTGTGCTGCTGCGCCTGTTGCAGGGGCTGGCGCTGGGCGGCGAATATGGCGGGGCGGCGACCTATGTGGCCGAACATGCGCCCAACCATCGGCGCGGGCTTTACACGAGCTTCATCCAGACCACGGCGACGCTGGGCCTGTTCGCCGCGCTGCTGGTGGTGATCGGCGTGCGCACGCTGGTGGGCGAGGCGGCGTTCGCCGATTGGGGCTGGCGCGTGCCCTTCCTCGTTTCGATCATCCTGCTTGCCGTGTCGATGTGGATCCGCCTGCAGCTCAACGAAAGCCCCGTCTTCAAGAAGATGAAGGAGGAGGGGCGGACGTCGAAGGCGCCGTTGACCGAGGCGTTCGGCCAGTGGAGCAACCTCAAGGTGGTCATCATCGCGCTGGTCGGCGCGGTCGCCGGGCAGGCGGTGATCTGGTACACCGGCCAGTTCTACGCCCTGTTCTTCCTGGAAAAGACGCTGAAGGTGGATGGGGCGACCACCAATATCCTGACGGCGATCGCGCTGGCGCTGGCGACGCCTGCCTTCGTGTTCTTCGGCTGGCTGTCCGATCGGATCGGGCGCAAGCCGATCATCCTCACCGGCTGCCTGCTGGCCGCGCTCACCTATTTCCCGCTGTTCGAGGCGCTTTCGAAGGCGGCGAACCCGGCGCTGCACGCCGCGCAGGCGAGCGCGCCGGTGGTGGTGATCGCCGATCCCGCCGATTGTTCGGTGCAGTTCGATCCGGTGGGGCGCAACCGGTTCGACAGCAAATCCTGCGATATCGCCAAATCCTATCTGGCCAAGGCCGGTATTTCCTACACCAACGAAGCCGCGCCGGCCGGCAGCGTGGCGCAGGTGCGGATCGGCGACATGGCGATCGCGTCGGTCGATCCGGATCTTGCCGCCGGGCCGCACCGGGGCGAGGCGATCGCGGACTTCCAGGGGCAGCTGAAGGCCGCGCTCGACGCCGTGGGCTATCCGGCCAAGGCCGATCCCGCCGCGATCGACAAGGTGATGGTGGTGGCGATCCTCACCATCCTCGTCCTCTATGTGACGATGGTCTATGGCCCGATCGCGGCGTTGCTGGTGGAACTGTTCCCCACCCGCATCCGCTACACATCGATGTCGCTGCCTTACCATATCGGCAACGGCTGGTTCGGCGGCTTCCTGCCGACGACGGCGTTCGCGATGGTCGCCGCCACGGGCGATATCTATTACGGGCTATGGTATCCGATCGTCGTCGCCGCGATCACGCTGGTGGCGGGGTTGCTGTTCCTGCCCGAAACCTACCGCCGCAATATCGACGACTGAGGATCAGCTGTCCGGGCGCCGGCGGATCAGCGCCATGCGCAGGCAGCGGCAGACGACTTCGTCACGCTGGTTCCACAGTTCGTGGCGGAAGGTGACGATGCCGGCATCGGGGCGCGAACGGCTGTCCTTCAGGTCCGCCACCTCGGTTTCGGCGCGCATCGTATCGCCGATGAACACGGGCTTCGGCATGACCAGCTTGTCATAGCCGAGATTGGCGACCAGCGTGCCGAGCGTCGTTTCCTGAACCGAAAGGCCGACCATCAAGGCGAAGGTGAAGGTGCCGTTGACGAGGATCTGGCCGAACTCGCTGGCCCTTGCCGCCTCGACATCGATGTGCATCGGCTGGGCATTATATGTCATCGTCGAGAAAAGCAGGTTGTCGGTTTCGGTGACCGTGCGACGGATTTCATGCGTGATCCGATCGCCAACCTTCCAGTCTTCATACCAACGCCCAGCCACTATCCATCCCCTGCTTTCGATTTGTTGATCGCTTGCTTGCCACGGCCAATGTTAACGGATGGCGAAGGTCAGCCCGCTTTTTCGACGCGGACGAGCGTGACGCCTTCCGCCACCTGCGCGCCGGCCACCGCCTTCAGATCGGCGACCATGCCGTCGAAGGGGGCGGTGAGCGCCTGCTCCATCTTCATCGCTTCGAGCACGAGAAGCTTCTGCCCCTTGGCGACGGCCTGCCCCTCGGCCACGTCGACCGAGACGATGCGGCCGGGCATGGGCGACAGGATGGAGCCGTCGGAGGCGCCCCCGGCACCGGCCGCAACCGGCGGCGTTAGTGTGAAGAAATGGCTATGTCCGTGCTCGGTGACGACGATGGTGCCATCTCTTTCACGATCCGAACACAGGCCGGTCGAACGCTTTTGTTGGGTCGCGGTGACTTCGTAACCCTTGCCTTCCGCAAACAGGTCGACGCTCAGCCGTGGTTGCGCATTCAGCCGGAAGCCGAACATGCCTTCGTGAAACGCACGTTGGTCCCAGTCGCCCTCGTCGAGCCAATCACGCCGGAAACGATCGCCGGCCGCTGCAAGCGCGAGCGGTGATGGCTCGGGCGCGGCAGTCAGCGCGTCGCCGGCTCGTTCGATCAATCCGGTGTCGACCTGGCCCTTGGCGAAAGCGTCGAGCGTCAGGCAGGCATGCAGAAAGCCTTTGTTGGTATGCAAAGGGCCGACGAAGCTGCTGTCCAGCCAGTGTAGAAGCTGCGCCCGCGCTTCCTCCCGGCTGGAACCGTGGCAGATCACCTTGGCGATCATCGGGTCATAGAATGATGTGACGCGGTCGCCCTCCTCGACGCCGGATTCCACGCGGGCGCGATAATCAAATAGGAGCCGGTCGACGCGGCCGGGACTCGGCAGAAACCCCTTTGCCGGATCTTCGGCATAAAGACGTGCCTCGATCGCCCAGCCATTGATGCTGAGTTCGTCCTGGCGTTTCGGCAGCGGTTCGCCCGACGCCACGCGGAACTGCCATTCGACCAGATCGACGCCGGTGATCTCCTCGGTGACCGGATGTTCAACCTGAAGGCGGGTGTTCATCTCCATGAACCAGATGCGGTCGGCGCGCAGGCCATCCGAGGCATCGGCGATGAATTCGATCGTGCCGGCGCCGACATAATCCACCGCCCTGGCCGCGCGGACGGCGGCGGCGCAGATCGCTTCGCGCGTCGCTTCGTCCATGCCGGGGGCGGGGGCTTCCTCGATCACCTTCTGGTGGCGGCGCTGGAGCGAGCAATCGCGTTCGAACAGGTGGACGATATTGCCGTGGGTGTCGCCGAACACCTGCACCTCGATATGACGGGGCGACAGGATATATTTCTCGATCAGCACGCGATCGTCGCCGAAGGAGGACGCGGCCTCGCGCTGGCAGGAGAGGAGCGCATCGGCGAAATCCTCCGTCCGGTCGACGCGGCGCATCCCCTTGCCGCCGCCGCCCGCCACCGCCTTGATCAGGACGGGATAGCCGATCGCATCGGCTTCGGATCGCAGCCGATCGGGCGACTGATCTTCGCCCAGATAGCCGGGCGTCACCGGCACGCCGGCATCGGCCATCAGCTTCTTGGCGGCATCCTTCAGCCCCATGGCGGTGATGCTGGACGGGTTGGGGCCGACCCAGATCAGCCCCGCATCCATCACCGCCTGCGCGAAGGCCGCATTTTCGGAAAGGAAGCCATAGCCGGGGTGGATCGCCTCCGCGCCCGTCGCCTTGGCGGCGGCGATGATCTTGTCACCGACCAGATAGCTTTCGCGCGCCGGCGACGGGCCGATATGCACCGCTTCGTCCGCCTGGCGGACATGGAGCGCGTTCGCATCGGCATCCGAATAGACCGCGACGGTGCGGATCCCCATCGCGCGCGCGGTGCGGATGATGCGACAGGCGATCTCGCCCCGATTGGGGATCAGCAGCGAGCGGATCATGGATGGCGCTCCGGGAAGCCATGGCGGGTGTGGAGCGCATGGAGCAGCGCCTCAATCTCGTTGACGAAGCCGCCTTCATCGAAAGCGAGCGCGGGCAGGTTCTGGTTTTCCGCGCCCAGCGCCTCCACCACCAGCGCGCGCGGGCGCGGATAGGGGATGCGGATCACGTCGAGATTGGCGGCCTTGTCCGGAAAGGCGGCCAGCAGCCCTTCGACCGTGATGCAATCCTTGCAGTAGAAGCTGCGTCCGGGCAGCGCATCGTCGGAAAAGCGGCTGTCGAGCAGGAAAAGGCGGTCCTTGGTCATCATCACATCCGGAACACGCCGAACGCGGGGCGTTCGGGAATAGGGGCGTTGAGCGTGGCGGCGAAGGCGAGGCCCAGCACGTCGCGGGTCTGGGCGGGGTCGATCACGCCGTCGTCCCACAGCCGCGCGGTGGCGTGGTAGGGATTGCCTTCATCTTCGTAACGCTGGCGGATTGGCGCCTTGAAGGCTTCGGCCTCCTCCGCCGTCCAGCTGTCGGCATCGCGGTGGACGGTGGCGAGCACCGATGCGGCCTGTTCGCCGCCCATCACGCTGATCCGGCTGTTGGGCCAGGTGAACAGGAAACGGGGCGAATAGGCCCGGCCGCACATGCCGTAATTGCCGGCGCCGAAGCTGCCGCCGATCAGCACGGTGATCTTGGGCACGGTGGCGGTGGCGACGGCCGTGACCAGCTTGGCGCCGTGCTTGGCGATCCCCTCCGCCTCATATTTCCCGCCGACCATGAAGCCGGAGATGTTCTGAAGGAAAAGCAGCGGCACACGGCGCTGGCAGGCCAGTTCGATGAAATGCGCGCCCTTGACCGCGCTTTCCGAGAACAGCACGCCATTATTGGCGAGGATCGCCACCGGCATCCCCCAGATGCGGGCAAAGCCGCAGACCAGCGACGGGCCATAGAGCGCCTTGAACTCGTGAAACTCGGACCCGTCGACGATCCGCGCGATCACTTCATGCACGTCATAAGGCGCGCGCACGTCATTGGGGATCAGGCCGTAAAGCTCTTGCGGCTCGAATTTCGGCGGGCGCGGTTCGGCCACGTCGATGTCGATCTTCGCCGTGGTGTTGAGCGTCGAGACGATGTCGCGGACGATGGTCAGCGCATGTTCGTCATTTTCGGCGACATGATCGACCACGCCGGACTTGCGGCCATGGAGATCGCCGCCACCCAGATCCTCGGCCGAAATCACCTCGCCCGTTGCGGCCTTCACCAGCGGCGGGCCGGCGAGGAAGATCGTGCCCTGATTGCGGATGATGACGGTTTCGTCGGACATGGCCGGCACATAGGCGCCGCCGGCGGTGCAACTGCCCATCACGCAGGCGATCTGCGGGATGCCCTTGGCGGACATATTGGCCTGGTTGAAGAAGATACGGCCGAAATGCTCGCGATCGGGGAAAACCTCGGCCTGATGGGGCAGGTTCGCGCCCCCGCTATCGACCAGATAGATGCAGGGCAGGCGGTTCTGTTCGGCGATCTCCTGCGCGCGGAGATGCTTCTTCACCGTCATCGGATAATAAGTGCCGCCTTTCACCGTCGCATCGTTGCAGACGATCATCACCTGCCGGCCCGAAACGCGGCCGATGCCGGCGATCAGCCCCGCGCCGGGCACCTCGCCCTGATAAAGGTCGCAGGCGGCGAGCTGGCCGATTTCCAGAAAGGGCGAGCCGGGATCGAGCAGCCGTTCGACGCGATCGCGCGGCAGCAGCTTGCCGCGCGCCGTATGCCGGCTACGCGAGGATTCGGACCCGCCGAGCGCGGCGGCCGACACCCGCGCGCGCAGTTCATCGGCCAGCGCGCGATTGTGGGTGGCGTTGGCGGCGAAGGCTTCCGACGCGACGTCGATGGCGGTGGAGAGGGCGGGCGCGCTCATGCCCCGATCAGCTCCCGGCCGATCAGCATCCGGCGGATCTCGTTGGTGCCGGCGCCGATATCGAGGAGCTTCGCGTCGCGCATGAAGCGTTCGACCGGCCAGTCCTTCGTATAGCCGGCGCCGCCAAGCGCCTGCACCGCCTCCAGCGCCACCTTCACGGCATTTTCGGAGGCGAGCAGGATCGCGCCGGCCGCGTCGAAACGCGTCGTCTTGCCCGCATCGCAGGCGCGGGCGACCGCATAGACATAGGCACGGGCCGAATTGAGCGCGACATACATGTCCGCCACCTTGGCCTGCATCAGCTGGAAGGCGCCGATCGGCTGGCCGAACTGCTTGCGATCCCGCACATAAGGCAGCACGACATCAAGGCAGGCCTGCATGATGCCGAGCTGGATGCCGGAGAGCACGGTGCGCTCATAATCGAGGCCGGACATCAGCACGCCGACCCCGCCGCCGACCGGGCCCATCACATTTTCTTCCGGCACTTCGCAGTCGTTGAAAACCAGCTCGGCGGTGGGCGAACCGCGCATGCCGACCTTGTCGATCTTCTGGCCGATCGAAAAGCCGGTCATGTCCTTTTCGATCAGGAAGGTGGTGATGCCGCGGCTGCCGTCGCCCGTCCGGGCATAGACGACCAACGTGTCCGCATAGGTGGCGTTGGTGATCCAGAATTTGGTGCCGTTCAGGACGTAACGATCGCCCTTCTTCTCGGCCTTCAGCTTCATCGACACGACATCGGATCCGGCGCCGGATTCGGACATGGCAAGGCTGCCGACATGTTCGCCCGAGATCAGCTTGGGCAGATAGCGCGCCTTCTGCTCGGCATTGCCCCAGCGTCGTATCTGGTTGACGCAAAGGTTGGAGTGCGCGCCATAAGAAAGGCCGATCGAGGCCGAGGCGCGGGCCACTTCCTCCTGCGCCACGACATGTTCGAGATAGCCGAGGCCGAGCCCGCCATCCTTTTCCTCGACGGTGATGCCGTGCAGGCCGAGCGCGCCCATTTCGGGCCACAGATCGCGCGGGAACCAGTCCTCGGCGTCGATCTTCGCGGCCAGCGGCGCGATGCGATCGGTGGCAAAGCGGGCCGTGGTGTCGCGGATCATGTCCGCCGTCTCGCCCAGTGCGAAATCCAGATTGTCGGCCAACGCCTTCTCCTCTCGATGATCGCCGGTCCATCTACAGGCCCGCGCATTCCCGGCAAAATTGAAATCGCACGGGTCATGCCATAGATATCATCTATGATAGACCGCTATCTGCTGCGCTATTTCCTCGCCGTGATCGACCATGGCAATTTCAGCCGTGCGGCCGAACAATGCAATGTTTCGCAGCCCACCCTGTCGGTCGGCATTGCGAAGCTGGAACGCACGCTGGGGCGGCCCTTGTTCCATCGCACGAACCGCCGCGTGGAATTGACCCCGGCCGGCGCCCATTTCGCCGTCCACGCCCGGCGGATCGAGGCCGAGTTCAACCTGGCGGAAGCGGCTGTGGCGGGGCAGCCTGCGCGGCGGACGGTGCGGCTGGGCGTGCTGGCGACGATGCCGACCGCACAACTGGCCGCGATCGTGGCGGCGCGGGGCGCGGGCGACGAGCAGGTGGAAATCGTGGAGGGGCGCGAGCGCGATCTGCTCGACCGGCTGGCGCGCGGGCGGATCGACGCGGCGCTGACGCTGCTGCGCGCGGACAACGACCGCTATGCGCGCGAACCCCTGTGGCAGGAAGGCTATGGCCTGGCGCTGCCGCAGGCGCATCCGCTGGCTGGCGAAGCGGTGATCGCGGCCGAGGCGCTGGCCGATAATGTCATGATCGTGCGCCGCAATTGCGAGGTGCTGGCGGAAACCAGCCACCATTTCACGACGCGGGGCGTGCGCCCCTTCTTCGCGGCGCGAACCACGAACGACGATCGCGCGCTGGCGCTGGTGGCGGCGGGGTTGGGGGTGACGGTGATGCCCGATCGCCATGCCGCGCCCGGCGTAGTGCGGGCCCGGCTGGCGGGGTTCGATCATGTGCGCGAGATGGGGCTGCTTTACGCCGCCCATGCCGATCCGGCGGATCTGGGCGAAAGCGCGGTGGTGCGCGCCGTGCGGGCGGTGGCCTAGTTTGCGGGCCTGACTATGCGGCGGCGCTAGCTTTGCGGTGACGGGCGCGTGCTGGGCTTCAGGCGCGCACGGCGGGGCGGTGGGGTGACGAGCGCGCCGAGCAGCGCGGAGCAACTTGCCCGGATCGCGGCCTCCGCGTCGAAATCGCGCGCGCGATCGCCGGGGCAGACGCGATCCGGTCCGGTCTGCCACAGGATGGCCTGCGCCATCGCTTCGGTGTCCATCGGCTCGACCAGCAGGCCGAAGCGGCCGTGGCCAAGCACCTCCTGCGCATTGCCGGCGGTCAGCGAGGCGACGATCGGCACGCGGCAGGCCAGCGCTTCCAGCAGGGCGTTCGAGGCACCTTCCCATAATGAGGGGAGCGCGAAGGCGGTTGCGCGGCGCAGATAAGGGAAAGGGTTGCCGATCGCGCCGACCAGATCGACGCGATCGGCGATGCCATGATCCTGCGCGATCGCGACCAGCCGTTCGCGCGCCCGCGCCGTTCCGTGGCCAAGGATCAGCAGCCGGGTCGATCGTACCCGGTTGGCGATGGCGACGGCTTCGACCAGCGTGGCGAAATTCTTCTGCGCGACAAGGCGACCCATCGCGACCACGACGGGCTCTCCGCCGCCAGCCAGCCACGGGTGCGGGCAGGGGCCGGATGCGGCGGCGCGCGCAATCGTATCGGCCGGCACGCCATTGGGGACGACCGCCACGACACCGCGTTCGCGCGCGCCGATAAAGGCGGGGTTGCGGGCCAAATGGCGCGAAACGAGGAGCAGGCGATCGGCGCCCTTGGAGATGATCCCCATCGTCGCGCGGCGCTGGAGTCGGCGGAGCGGGCCATCGCCCGGGCGATGCAGTTCGTTGCTGATGCGATAGACGCGGCGGACATGGGCAAGCCCGGCGCTGGCGATGGCGACCGGCAGATGGCCGTGATTGCCCAGCGAGGCGAGGATTTGCGGCCCGATCGCGGCGATCCGCGCGCGCAACGCCAGCAGATCGCCGGCCAGCGCCAGCGATCGTGGCAGGCGCGTGCCGGCCGGGCGCAGTGCGACGACGCGGACCCGGCTGTCGAGATCATGCTGGTCGCGCCCATCCTCGCGGCTGACGATCAGGTGGACGTCATGGCCATCCGCCGCCAGCGCATTGGCGATTCGAACGCCGTTGCGGACGACGCCGGTCAGCGCGAAATCGAACATGAACAGGGCGACGCGCCGGGGGGCGCCATCGCCGATGGCGGATTCGCCCGCCGCTTCAATCTTGCTGCCGAACATATCGGGCGGCCTATCGCGTCCGTTTTTCGGTTCGATGACATGGGACTGTATTTTTTGCGCGCTAACGGCAAACCCCGGTGAACCCATGTCGGGCGAAGGGACGCGCTGCTTGCAATTCGGGGTTGGGGAACGCGCGTCAGCGCGTTCGGGGGTCTGGATCGTGCCGGCCTGCTTCCTGCTGGTTGCGGGCTGGCTGGTGGCGCGCGCGCTGGCGGCGCCGCTGAACCATGACGAAAGCCAATATGTCGCCGCCGCCGTGCTGAGCGGCCAGAGCCTGATCTTCCGCGATTTCCTGTCGTTGCAGCCGCCGCTTCATGCCTGGTTGCTCGCGCCGGTGGCGTGGGCCTTTGCCGGTGACAGCTTCATCGCGCTGCGCATGACTAGCGCGGCGATGGGGCTGGTGGCGCTGGCCGCCGTCTATGCCGCGCAGCGCGGTCTGGGCATTGGCAAATGGCCCGCGCTGGCCGCGACCGTGCTGATGGCGGGGTGCGACGCATTCCAGTTCACCGCCGCCGTGGTGCGCAACGATATGGCGCCGACGATGCTGCTCGCATTGGGCCTGCTGGCGGCGCTGACCGGCATCCGCCGGGGCGAATATGGCTGGTGGGCGGCGGCGGGCCTGCTGTTCGGGCTGGCGACGAGTGCCAAACTGTCCTTCGCCCCGCCGCTCGCCGTCGCCGGCTTGTTCCTGCTGGCCCATGTTCGCGATCGGCGGATCGGCGTGGCGGCGGTGCTTGCTTTTGGTTGCGGCGGGCTGGCCGGGCTGGTGCCGATGGCGATCGGCTATCTCGCCGGGCCCGATGCCTTCATCTACGGCACGCTGACCTTCGGTTCGACCGCGCCGTTCGACTGGTATCGCGCCAACGGCCTGCATTATCGCCTCGCGCCGTCGGGCAAGCTGGGCGACCTTGCCTATTTTGCGATCCTCGGCCCGACGGTGGCGGCGCTCGCGCTGGTCGGCTGGGATGGCGTGCGGCGCTGGCGGGGCGAAAAGCTGGCGGGTTTTTCGCTGGAGCAGCGCCTGCTGATCGCGCTGATCCTGGCGGGGCTGATCGGCGCCTATCTGCCGACACCGGTGCAGCGCCAATATCTGATGCCGCTGATGCCGCCCTTGTTCATCGCGCTGGGCGCGGCGCTTGCCGCCATCGCCAGCCGGCGCGGCCGCGCGATCGCGCTGGCGGTGCTGGGTCTTTTCGCGCTGTTCGGTTTCGCCAAGGCGGGCTGGCCGATGCTGCGCGCGGCGACGCATGGCGCGCCGGCGGTGGTGGTGGACGATCAGGCGGAATGGATCGGCGATGCGTTGCGCGCACAGCGTTTGACCGGGCCGGTCGCCAGCCTTTCGCCCGAGCGGCTGGTGGACAGCGGCTATCCGGTCGATCCGCGCTTCGCCACCGGGCCGTTCGTCTATCGCAGCGGCGCGCTGGTCAGCCCGCGCGATGCCGAGCGGTTTCGCGTGCTCACCGCGGGGACCTTGTTCGCAGCGCTCGACCGCGCACCGCCGGCGGCGATCCTCACCGGCTATGAAGCCGGCACGCGCAAATTCTCGATCGCGCCCGATGCCGGGCTGATCGCTTATGCCAGGGCCCGTTCCTATCGCGCGGTGCGCCTACCCGACGGGATCGGCGTGCTCCACATCAGGCCGCAGCGGCGCTGAACGCGGTCAGAGGACGAAGGCGAGCTGGCGATCGGCGGGGGCGGCCGCATCCTCGAGATTGGACAGGGTGACGCCAAGCAGGCGCACGCCCTTGGCCAGCGGGAAGATGCTGCGGACCAGTTCCACCCCCAGCACGTGAAGATGCGCGCGATCGGCGATCGGGCCGGCGATGGTGCGGCTGCGGGTGATCTGCTGGAAATCGGCATATTTCACCTTCACCGTCACGGTGCGCGCGGTGGATCGGGTGCGTTCGCACCAGTCCCACACCTCGTCCGCCATGGCGCGCACGCCATCTTCCACCGCGCCATTGGTGACGAGATCGTTGAAATAGGTCGTTTCCGATCCGCTCGATTTGCGCGGGCGATCGGGCGTGACCGCGCGTTCGTCGATCCCGCGCGAAATGGCGTGATACCAGGCGCCCGATTTGCCGAAGCGCTGCTGCAGCCAATCCATATCCTTGTCGCGCAGGTCCGCCCCGGTGAAGATGCCGAGCTGGTTGAGTTTTTCGGCGGTGCGCGGGCCGATACCGTGAAATTTGGCGACCGGCAGTGCCGCGATGAACGCCGCGCCCTGCGCCGGCGTGATCACGCACTGGCCGTTGGGCTTATTCTGATCCGACGCGATCTTGGCGAGAAACTTGTTGTAGGAGATGCCGGCGGACGCGGTGAGCCCGGTTTCGGCGAGGATGCGCGCGCGGATTTCCTGCGCGGTGGCGGTGGCCGAGGGCAGTTGCCGGCGGTTGGCGCTGACGTCCAGATAGGCTTCGTCGAGCGACAGCGGTTCGACCAGTTCGCTATATTCGGCGAAGATCGCGCGGATCTGGCGCGATACCGCGCGATAGACGTCGAAGCGGGGTGGCACGAACACCAGATCGGGGCAGCGCCGCGCCGCCGTGACCGACGGCATGGCCGATCGCACGCCAAAGCGCCGCGCCTCGTAACTCGCCGCCGCGACCACGCCGCGAGCGCTCGATCCGCCAACCGCCACCGGGCACCCGCGCAATTCGGGCCGATCGCGCTGTTCGACCGAGGCAAAGAAGGCGTCCATGTCGATATGGATGATCTTCCGCGTCATCGCGCAGGCCCGTGCATTGCTTCCGGCGAATCCTTTTTTGGAACATTATAGGAACATGCATCGGCGCCGTCACCCGCCAATCGCACGTTCGTCGAAGCTGGATGCAGTTTCGTCGAAACGCCGCCTGTTTGGAACCCGCTGTGGCGCTGCCCGTCGCGGCACCGTCGTCCGGCGACGCGGGCTCGTCCAACCAGCGATCATGGCCGGTGTTGCGCCGGACCAAGGGTTTGCCAAGGGGACTGATATGGAATGGATGCTGCTGCCGCTGAAGCGATATGCAGATTTCGGCGGCCGTTCGAGCCGCAGGGAATATTGGATGTTCGCACTGCTGCACGCGACCATCGGGCTGCTGCTCTATGTGCCGATCATCGGCGCGCTGCTGGCCGCGCCGACCAATGAGCCGCCGACGATGCTGGGCGTCGTCTTGCCGCTGTTCCTGCTCTACATGCTGGTGATGTTCGTCCCCGCGCTCGCCGTGCAGGTGCGCCGGCTGCACGATCTCGACAAATCGGGCTGGCTGCTGCTGCTGGGTTTCATTCCCTTTATCGGCGTGTTCGTGCTGCTCTACTTCATGTGCATCGAAGGCACGCGCGGCCCCAACCGTTACGGGCAGGATCCGCGCACCGACGCGACGATCTTTTCAGCCTGAAAGGGAAACGCGCCCGATAGGAGGTATCGGCCGTTTGAACGCAAGCTGCGGGATGCGAAGCCCGTGGCGTTGCGGCAGGACGCGGCGATGCAGGACGAACTGGAAGCGCGGCTCGACGCCGTGGATTGGGAAGCGGTGGCCGGCGCGCTCGACGCGCGGGGCTGGGCGGTGCTGCCGGTGCGGGCCGACGCGAATGCCTGTGCCGGGCTGGCCGCGCTCTACGATCAGGACGGCATATTCCGTAGCGAGGTGGTGATGGCGCGCCATGGCTTCGGCCGGGGTGCCTATCGCTATTTCGGCTATCCCTTGCCGGGTGCGGTGGGCGCGTTGCGGGCCGCGCTCTATCCACGGCTGGCGCCGATCGCCAATCGCTGGCAGGCGCGGATGGGCATGGCGGCAAGCTTCCCGCCCGCCCATGCGGATTTCATCGCGCGCTGCCATACCGCAGGGCAGGCGCGGCCGACCCCGCTGATCCTGCGTTATGGCCCGGGAGACTATAATTGCCTGCATCAGGATCTGTATGGCGAGCATGTCTTTCCGCTGCAGGCGGCCTTGCTGCTGTCGAGGCCGGGCGTGGATTTTACCGGCGGCGAGTTCGTGCTGACCGAACAGCGCCCGCGCATGCAATCGCGGGTCGAGGTGGTGCCGCTCGCGCAAGGCGATCTCGTGATCTTCGCGGTCAACCAGCGGCCGGTGGCGGGTGGGCGCGGCGATTATCGCGTCGCCATGCGCCACGGCGTGAGTACGGTGCGGGATGGGCTGCGCCATATGCTGGGGATCATCTTCCATGACGCGGCATGAGGCGATGGCCACCGATCTGTTCGACGATGATCGGCGCGATCTGGTGCTGGCGCCCGGCGCGATGGTGCTGGGCGGCTTCGCGGCCGACAAAGCGGGCGCATTGCTGGACGCCGTGGCGCGCATCGTGGCGCAGGCGCCGCTCCGCCATCTCGTCACGCCGGGCGGGTGGCGCATGTCGGTGGCGATGACCAATTGCGGCCGCGTCGGCTGGGTGAGCGATCGGCGCGGCTATCGCTATGATGCGATCGACCCCGAAAGCGGGCAGCCATGGCCGGCGATGCCGCCTGTCTTCGCCGAATTGGCCGGGGCAGCGGCCGACGCGGCCGGCTTTGCGGGCTTCGCGCCCGATTGCTGCCTGATCAACCATTATGCGCCCGGCGCGCGCCTGTCGCTCCATCAGGATCGCGACGAACAGGATCGCACGGCGCCGATCGTCTCGATCTCGCTCGGCCTGCCGGCGACCTTCCTGTGGGGTGGCGCGCGGCGCGGGGATCGGCCGCGCCGGCTGCGGCTGGCGCATGGCGATGCGGTGGTGTGGGGCGGGCCGGCGCGCTTTGCCTTTCACGGGGTCGATCCCATACCGGATGGCACGCACCCATTGACCGGACGCGCGCGCATCAACCTCACCTTCCGCAAGGTGTTCCGGCCGGCGGCCTACGCATCGCGGACTGCTTCTAACCGAGGCCGCCGTCGATGGTTTCCGCCTGAAACCTGCCTGTCAGGACACGCCGACATTGCAGACGCTCGAGGTGCAGCATAATTTACTTACATGCACCTAAAATTCACGGTCATTTTAACTATCGCGCTGTCACTCACTGGCTGCAGCTATCAATATGAGCTGAAGGCAATCGAATTGAACGGGAAGATCGCCTTTGTTCCTATGAAAGACAAAGGTGCCGGATGTTTTTCGAGATTCGTTGTGACGAGCGAGACTGGTGAGGTCGTTTGGAAATTGGATGCGGATCGGTATATCCACGATCCGTGCGAGAATAACTTTCCGATAATCTATGGCTCAGTGCCTCGCGGCGGCATGGCCGAAATAGTCAAGGCCAAGCCGCTCCAGGCAGGCATTCGCTATAAAATCGAGGGCTGGGATGGCGATAGCTATACCGGCGCGTTCAGTTTCCGGCAGGGCATCGTTGTCGACAACCTCGAAGATGCTCATTGAGCAAGCGTCCGCTTACCCCGACAAAGCGGCTCTCCGAATACCCTATCCGCCTCCCGATAACCCGCCGTCGTTGGCCATTGGAACTCATCCACGCCGCCTAGAAGGCTTCACCGATGCCGAAATAGAAGGCGCCGCCATCCTTGCCCCAGGCAAGATCGGCGCGCAGGTTCACATTGGCGCTTTCCGAGGCGAGGTAGCGCAGGCCGATACCGCCCGATCCGAGGACCGTGCTGTCCTTCCACACCGATTTCGCATTTTCGGCGATGCCGCCCACGCCGCCAAATGCCACCATGCCGAAGCGGCCGGCAATGTGCTGGCGTATTTCGAGCTGGAAGGCCCAGCTGGCGCCGTCGCGATAACGCCCGGCTTCGAACCCGCGCAGATCGCCATGCTGGCCGAACAGGCAGAGATCATAATAAGGCGCGTCGCCCGAAACGCTGCACGCCTGCTTGCGAAAGGCGAGCACGGTGGTTTTGGCCAGCGGGAAATAGGCATTGCCGGCGATCGACAGCTTATGATGGTCGAAATCGCTACCCAGCCACTTCGCGCCATAGAGCAGCGAGCCCTGCACATAGACGCCCTTGCGCGGATTGGTGGAATTGTCGCGCTTGTCGAAGGTGAAGGCGGGGCCGATCATCGCGATCGTGCTGTCGCGTTCAAGTTTGGGGGGGATCAGATCGGGCCGGCCGGGCAGGGGTATCGCGGCCGAGGCGTCGAGATTCATATATAGCACCCGCCCGCCGAAATAGAGGTGGCGCAACAATCCTTTGGTGAAGATCTGGCCTTCCAGATCGACCAGCCCGGCAAAGGCCTTGTCGTTCAGTTCCACCGATTTGCCGGCCGCGCCGGCATCGGGGCCGATGCCATAGAAATCGAGATTGGCCTCGCCATAAAGGGCAAGCCCGAGAAAGCGCAGCCGATCGCGCGCGAAGGACATGCTGTGGAACAGGCCGACGCCCCAGCTGTCCGTGCTGGTATAGCCCCCGGCGACGCCGCTGACCCATGGCTGGGCCGAGCGATTGGGATTGTAGAAAAGCACGCCCGCCGCCGCGAGGCCGGTGCCGACGGCCGGGCTGGACACCGGGATCGGCGCGAGCACCAGATCCGGCTTGCTGCTGGGGGCGGTGGCCGCTTCGTCGCCGGCGGGTATCTTGTCCGACGTCAGCGTGCGGGCCTGATCGATCAACTGCTTGCCGGGCGTTGCCTGCAAGGCGGTGTCCTGCGCTGCGGCGGGGAGCGCCTGGCCTGCCAGCGCGAGCAACGCGATACCACGCAAAACGAGGCGCATGTCTTCCTCCGTCCAGCCGGCAGGAGGATAGATTGCGGCGCGCGCATTACCATCGGGACAATCCCGCATTGGCAAAACCTTTCCGACGGTTGATCGTGTGTGGCCATCAGGGGCGTGCACGGCCGGGCGGTTGCGCGCGCATCGGAGCGAAGAGGGGCGATCCGCGATGCACAGGCGAGCGTTGATCATCATCGCGACGGGCATGGCGGCGGGGTGGACACCGCCGGCGTTCGCGGAGGATGCGCTGGTCGTTTATGGTCCCCAACCTGCCGATCAGCCGGGAGAGCCGCCAGCCGGCGCCGGTGACATATCGGCCGCTGCCCCGATGCCGGCCGCCGATGCAGCACCGGCGGAAGCCGAACGTCGCCGCGAGCCATTATTCCCCATATGGGCGCACCAGGCGCGCGAGCGGGGATATCGGATTCAGCGCGCCTTCGGCATGAGCGGCATGACCATCCACAACCGCCAGAACATGGACAGCGACAATCTGGCCGTCGCCATCGCCAAGGGCACCGAAGTGCCGGATGGCGACCTGCTGGAAGTGCCGTTCGTGACGACCGACAAGCTCGAATCCCACACCTCGAACACCGAGTTCAAGGCCGACCTGTGGGTCTTTCCCTTCCTCAATCTCTTCGCGGGCATCGGCAAGGTGAAGGGGCATGTCGATGTCGGCGTCGACATCGATCTCGATGCCTTCGTGCCCTTTCCCTTCTGCCGCCCGGCCAAGCCCTGCGGCACGATGAAGCTGCCCTTCGAAGCGAAGGTCGATAGCACGGCGATCACGCTGGGTTCGATCCTGGCCTATGGATCGAACGACTGGTTCGTCGCCGCATCGATCGCGCGCACCTTCAGCATCGCATCCGGCGATCGATCGGATCTCACCACCACCGATATCAGCCTGCGGTTGGGGCCGCGCCTGCATTTCAACGAATCGGTGATCCTGACGCCTTATGTGGGCGCCAATTATTTCGACTTCGACGCGCGCGTATCGGGCGTGGTGCAGAGCGGGCCGGCGTTCGAGGATGGCGATCCGGTGACGCTGCGCTACCGGGTCGATCTTTCGACCCACCAGCCCTGGGCGATCATCAACGGCTTCAACCTCGAACTGAGCAGCCATTTCGCGCTGCAGGCCGAATATAATTGGGGCGAGGGATCGGACCGCTTCATACTGAGCGCCACCTTCCGCCCCTGACGCGCACCTGGCCTAAAGCAGCGACTTGCTCTGCTTGAGAACCATGTCGCAGGCCTTGGACTTCAGCTGCTTGGGTGCCTTGTCGATCGAAAAGCTGCCGCCATTGCCAAGCTGGATGTTGCCCGCTTCGCCGGCCGCGAGATCGGGCGAGCTTTCGGCTTCGGGCTTTTGCTTCAGCTGATCGAGCACCGATCCCGCATCGGGCGCGCTGCCGAGCAGCTTGTTCTTCATGCAATAGCCCAGCACGCCGGCGGCGTTGCCGATGCCCTGGGTCGCGAGGTCGGGGATCCCGGCCGACGCGCTGGGCAGTTCGGTGGGCAGTTGCGCGTTGGCGCCGCTCGCGCAGGCGAGGACGACAAACAGTGGGGCGGCGATGCGAAGGATCATGGCCGGCAACCTTTTCGCTGGAGGGCCGATACAGGTGGACAACTCGGTCGGGCGGCGTGCGTTCCAGCGCGGGTGCCCGGCTGTCAGAGCAGCGGGCTCATCAGCCGGGCGAGATTCTCGCCGATCTTGCGCGGCGTCGGCCGGCGGCGCCACGCGTCGAGGGTCAGTTCGTCGCTGCCCGCGATATAGCCGCGCTGGATCGCATCGAGCGGGGCCGCGGCGTCCGCGCCGAACAGCAGCAGGCTCACTTCTTCGTTGAGCTGGAAGGAGCGGATATCGACATTGCTGGATCCGACGATGGCGAGGCGGCCGTCGATGCTGACGCTCTTGGCGTGGAGCAGATAATCGCGAAAGCGGTGGATGCGGACGCCATGGCGCAGCAGCTCGTCATAATAGGATGATTGGGCGAGGTTCACGAGCGCCTGATCGACCACCGCGGATACGACCAGATGGACCTCCACCCCGCGCAGCGATGCCGTCTGCATGGCGGCGAGAAGATCCTCGTTGGGGATCAGATAGGGGGTGACGATCACCGCGCGATGACGGGCCTGGTGCAATTGCCAGACGAGCAGCGTTTCGAAGCCGCGCCGCTGGAAATCCGCGCCGCTCGGCAGCAGTTGCGCGGTGACCGGGCCGGCGGCGGGCGGGATCGCCGGGGCGGCATCGAGCATCGCTTCGGTTTCGAGGAACCAGTCGGCCACGAACAGCCCGTCCATCTCCGCGACGATCGGGCCTTCGGCGCGCACGACGAGTTCGCGGTTGACGACGCCCGGGCGGAAATCCTTGTCGACGATATTTTGCGATCCGGCATAGCCGATCGCGCCGTCGATCAGGAACAGCTTGCGGTGGTTGCGCATGTCGCGGCGGGTGCGGCCACGCAGCAGCCGCATCGGCAGCGTCGTCCGCACGTCGACGCCGGCCGCGCGCAGCAGCTGGAGCGTGCCGCGCACCCAGCGATGCGAGCCGACCGGATCGACCAGCACATGACAGGCGACCCCGCGCGCCACGGCGCGGGCGAGAGCGGCGATCACCGCGCGCCCGGTCGCATCGTCGGCGAAGATGTAGACGAGCAGGCGGACCGAGCGGCGCGCGCCGTCGATGTCGGCGATCAGCTGGCGGATCATCCCGTCATAATCGTCGATCAGGGCAACGGCATTGCCGCCGACCGGGGGCAGACGGCCGAGCCGCTGGGCGAGGGCGGCGATATCCTTGTCCCGCCCGTCCAGCGTGGCGGGGGCGGCAGCAAGCCGGGCGACGAGCGCGTCGGCGCGCGGGGCGAGCCGGCGGAACCGATCGCTGCGCCATTGCGGGAATTTGGGGCTGCCGATGGCGAGGAACAGCAGCAGGCCAGGCACGGGCAGGAAGAAGATCAGCAACAGCCAGCTGGCCGCCGCCGTCGGCGCGCGCCGGCGCGGCACGACGACGAGCATGACGAGGCGGATCAGCCACTCGAACACATACCAGGCCGTGCCGAGTTCGGGGAACGTGACCAGCGTCATGCCGGCGATGCTAACCCGCCGGCGCCGGTCCGTCGATGGATGGGGGATTATGCGGCGGGCGGTGCGTCCGCGCGTGCCAGCAGGGTCAGCGTGATCGGCCGGCGGAGGACGAAGCCCAGTGCCTCGTAAAGCGCGATCGCCCCGGTGTTGCTGGGATAGACGTGGAGGAACGGCGTTTCGCCGCGTGCGAGGATGCGTTCCGCCACCGCGCGCATCAGCCCGCCGGCATAGCCCTGCCCGCGATGATCGGGGTGAGTGCAGACGCCACTGACTTCGGCGAAGCCCTGCGGCCGCATCCGTTCGCCCGCCATCGCGACCAGCTTGCCATCCTGTTTGACGCCCAGAAACTCGGCCAGTTCATGCGTGCGCGCGGCGAAGGGGCCGGGCTCGGTGAGCCGGGCGAGCGCCTGCATGTCCGGGGCATCGGCGGCGGTGAGCGGTTCGATGGTGAAATGCGGGGCGGCGGGGGTGATGCGCGGCGCGACCATCTGGTGCAGGTCGGTGGTGCGCAGCTGCACCGCGCCGGGCGGCGGGGCGAGCGCGCCGGTTTCGACGATCCACAAGGCGCCGTCCGCCGGGAGCAGCGCGGTCAGCGCCGCAAGATTTTCGGGGGAGCCGTCCGCGCTGGCGGCGAAGGGGCCGAAGGCCGGATCGAGCCGGCGGGCCTTGTCATCGCCCTGCGCCAGGGCCGACCAGCCGGTGGCAAGGGCGTTCCAGACAGGGCGGTCGAGCGGGTGGGGGATGGTCATGCCGCCCCACCTATGTACGCGCGGGTCGCGCGACAAGGCGGGGCGGCCGAACCGATCAGTTCATCGAGCCGGCAAGGCCCTTGTTGATCCAAAGCGCGAGCAGCGTGCAGATCGCGCCCGACAACAGATAGGCACCGGCCGAGATCAGGCCGAAATTGGCCGAAAGCAGCAGCGCGACCAGCGGCGCGAAGCCCGCGCCGACCAGCCAGGCAAGGTCCGACGTCAGCGCCGAACCGGTGTAGCGGTGGGTGGGCGAGAAGCTGGACGACACCGCGCCCGACGACTGGCCGAAGGCGAGGCCGAGCAGGATGAAGCCGAGCACCATGAAGGCCAGCTCGCCCAGTTCCCCGGCGTCGAGCAGCTGCGGGGCGAAGCCGCTATAGGCGGCGATCGCGGCGGCCGAGAAGCCGAGCAGGGTGCGGCGGCCGACCTTGTCGGCGATCAGGCCCGAAGCGATGATCGCCAGCACGCCGAACGCGGCGGCGATCACTTCGATCAGCAGGAAGCGATAGGGGCCTTCCTCGGTGAACAGGAACACCCAGGACAGCGGGAACACGGTGACCATGTGGAACAGCGCGAAGCTGGCGAGCGGCGCGAAGGCGCCGATCACGATCGTGCGGCCTTCCTGGCGCACGGTATCCATCACCGGCGCGGGCTGCAGGTCGCGGGTTTCGAACAGGCGTTCATATTCGGGCGTGACGACGATGCGCAGCCGCGCGAACAGGGCGACGACGTTGATCGCGAACGCCACGAAGAACGGATAGCGCCAGCCCCAGCCAAGGAAATCGGCGGCCGGCAGCGCATAGACGAAATAAGCGAACAGCGCGCTGGCCACCATCAGGCCGAGCGGGGCGCCAAGCTGCGGGATCATCGCATACCAGCCGCGGCGCTTTTCCGGCGCGTTGAGCGCGAGCAGCGAGGCGAGGCCGTCCCACGCGCCGCCCAGCGCAAGGCCCTGGCCGATGCGGAACAGGGCGAGCAGCACCGCCGATGCCATGCCGACCGTTTCATAGCCGGGCAGGAAGGCGATCGCGGCGGTTGACCCGCCGAGCAGGAACAGGGCGATGGTAAGCTTGATGCCGCGGCCATAAGCGCGGTCGACCGCCATGAAGATCAGCGAGCCGATCGGGCGGGCGACGAACGCCAGCGCGAAGATCGCGAAGGAATAGAGCGTGCCGGTCAGCGGATCGACGAAGGGGAAGACCACCTTCGGAAACACCAGCACCGATGCGATGGCATAGACGAAGAAGTCGAAAAACTCCGACGTCCGGCCGATGATCACGCCGATCGCGATCTCACCGGGCGAAATCTTTCCGTGCCGCGCGTCCTGCCCGCTTGCGCCGGCGGCTGCCGTCCCTGCACTCATCAATCACTCCTTACAAGCACGGTCCGGCACAAGCGCGGACGGCCGCGCGCCTGCGCGGCCCTGAACAAATTTCAATCAGGCACGAGTCGCCCGCTACGCAAGCGCAGCAGACTATATCCCCCTTCGCTCTCCGCGATGAACAAGGGGATTGGACAAAATGTCCTATGTTGCCCGCCGCGATGCAGCATTAGGCGCCGGGCCATGATTCCGTCAGCCGCCTCCCTGTTGCGGGCCCTTCGTGGCGCGCGTCCGCTCGCTCTCCTCAGCGCGCTTGCCCTGTTGGGCGGGTGCAATGCGGTGGTGCTCGATCCCGCCGGCGATATCGCCCAGCAGCAGGCGTGGCTGATCGTCGCGTCCACGGTGCTGATGCTGGTCATCATCGTGCCGGTGATGGCGCTGACGGTGCTGTTCGCCTGGCGCTATCGCCAGTCGAACAAGGAAGCCCGTTACGAGCCGGAATGGGACCATTCGACTCAGCTGGAACTGCTGATCTGGGCGGCGCCGCTGCTGATCATCATCTGCCTGGGCGCGCTGACCTGGGTGAGCACCCACCTGCTCGATCCCTATCGCCCGATCGCCCGCGTGGCCGAAGGCAAGCCGATCGCGGCCGAGGTCGAGCCGCTGGAAGTCGAGGTCGTCGCGCTCGACTGGAAGTGGCTGTTCATCTACCCGCAATATGGCGTGGCCACGGTGAACGAGCTTGCCGCGCCGGTCGACCGGCCGATCAACTTCCGCATCACCTCGTCGTCGGTGATGAACTCCTTCTATGTCCCCGCGCTCGCCGGCATGATCTATGCGATGCCGGGCATGGAGACGAAGCTCCACGCCGTCATCAACAAGGCCGGCAATTATGAGGGCTTCTCCGCCAACTATAGCGGCGCCGGCTTCTCGGGCATGCGCTTCCGCTTCCATGGCCTGAACGACGCGCAGTTCGCCGAGTGGGTGGCCAAGGCGAAGGCCGGCAACGGCCCGCTCGATCGCAATGTCTATCTGAAGCTCGAACAGCCGAGCGAAAATGTGCCGGTGGCGCGTTTCGCGGGCATCGAGGAGGGCCTCTACAACGCCATCGTCAACATGTGCGTCGAGCCCGGCAAGATGTGCATGAGCGAGATGATGGCGATCGACGCCAAGGGCGGCCTGGGCAAGGAAGGCATCCGCAACGTCCGCCAGCTTACCTATGACAAGCATGCCCGCCGTGGTGCGGTGCTGGCGTCCGAACCCGTCGTCGTCGGCGCGATCTGCGCGCCCCCGGCGCCGGTGCGGCAGGCTGCCGCCGCCCGTCCGGCCGCCGATCAGGCGCCGCTCACCGGCGCCGGCCTGCCCCGTCCCGGCGCAAGCGCCACCGCTGACGCGAAGCCTTCGCGTCCCACGAACTCCTGATGTCAGCTGAGCTTTCCATGGATACGCATCCCGCCGCTGCCCTGAGCCCGATCTTCGGCCGCCTGTCGCTTGACTCGCTGCCGCTGCACGAGCCGATCGTCGTCGCGACTTTCATCGCGGTCGTCATCGGCGGCCTCGTGACCGTCGGTGCCATCACCAAATTCCGCCTCTGGGGTTATCTCTGGAACGAGTGGTTCACCACCGTCGATCATAAGCGGATCGGGATCATGTACATGATCCTCGGCCTCATCATGTTCGTGCGCGGCTTTGCCGACGCGGTGATGATGCGTCTCCAGCAGGCGATGGCGTTCGGCGGGTCCGAAGGCTATCTGAACGCGCACCATTACGACCAGATCTTCACCGCCCATGGCGTGATCATGATCTTCTTCGTGGCGATGCCGTTCATCACCGGCCTGATGAACTATATCGTGCCGCTGCAAATCGGCGCGCGCGACGTGTCCTTCCCCTTCCTGAACAATTTCAGCTTCTGGATGACGGCGGCCGGTGCCGTGCTGGTCATGATGTCGCTGTTCGTGGGTGAATTCGCGCAGACCGGCTGGCTCGCTTATCCGCCGCTTTCGGGCATCGGATACAGCCCGGCGACCGGCGTCGATTATTATATCTGGGCACTGCAGATAGCCGGTGTCGGCACGACATTATCGGGCATCAACCTGATCGCCACGATCGTGAAGCTGCGCGCGCCGGGCATGAAGCTGATGCGCATGCCGGTGTTCACCTGGACCTCGCTCTGCGCGAACATCCTGATCGTCGCCTCCTTCCCGATCCTGACCGCCACGCTCGTGCTGCTGTCGCTCGATCGCTATGTCGGCACCAACTTCTTCACGAACGATTTTGGCGGCAGCGCCATGATGTACGTGAACCTGATCTGGATCTGGGGCCACCCGGAGGTCTACATCCTCATCCTGCCGCTGTTCGGCGTCTTCTCGGAAGTCACCTCGACCTTCTCGGGCAAGCGGCTGTTCGGCTACAGCTCGATGGTCTACGCCACCGTCTGCATCATGGTGCTGTCGTACCTCGTGTGGCTCCACCACTTCTTCACGATGGGTTCGGGCGCGAGCGTCAACAGCTTCTTCGGCATCACCACGATGGTGATCTCGATCCCGACGGGCGCCAAGCTGTTCAACTGGCTGTTCACCATGTATCGCGGCCGCATCCGCTTCGAACTGCCGATGATGTGGACCGTCGCCTTCATGCTGACCTTCACCATCGGCGGCATGACCGGCGTGCTGCTTGCCGTTCCGCCGGCGGACTTCGTGCTGCACAACTCGCTGTTCCTGATCGCGCACTTCCATAACGTGATCATCGGCGGCGTGCTGTTCGGCCTGTTCGCGGCGATCAACTACTGGTGGCCCAAGGCGTTCGGCTACAAGCTCGACGTGTTCTGGGGCAAGGTGAGCTTCTGGTGCTGGCAGATCGGCTTCTGGATGGCCTTCACGCCGCTTTACATCCTGGGCCTGATGGGCGTGACCCGCCGGATGCGCGTGTTCGACGATCCGTCGCTGCAGATCTGGTTCGTCATCGCCGCCATCGGCGCCGCGATCGTGGCCATGGGCATCGCCGCCATGTTCATCCAGTTCTTCGTCAGCTTCATGAAGCGGAAGCAGCTGGCCGACACGACGGGCGATCCCTGGGGCGGCCGCACCCTCGAATGGGCGACCTCGTCGCCCCCGCCGGACTATAACTTCGCGTTCACGCCCGTCATCCACGACCTGGATGCCTGGGCCGACATGAAGAAGAACGGCTATGAGCGTCCGCTGGCCGGCTTCCGTTCGATCCACATGCCCAGCAACACGGGCACCGGGATCATTCTGGCGGGGCTGAGCACGGTCTGCGGTTTCGCGCTGATCTGGTACATCTGGTGGCTTGCGGGGCTCAGCTTCGTCGCGCTGCTGGCGGTCGCGATCGCCCATACCTTCAACTATAAGCGCGATTTCCACATCCCGGTCGAGGACGTGATCACGACGGAGAATGAGCGGACGCGCCTGCTCAGCGCGGGAGCATAAGCCATGGCTGATATCAGCTTGAACCTGAACACGGCGGACGGCCGGCCGCTCTACCACCTCGCGGAAGAGCCGCATCACCCGGAAGGCTCCAGCACGATGCTGGGCTTCTGGCTCTACCTGATGAGCGACTGCCTCATCTTCGCGATCCTGTTCGCCACCTATGGCGTGCTGGGCGCGAACTATGCGGCCGGTCCGTCGCCGAAGGATCTGTTCGATCTGAAGCTGATCGCGCTCAACACCGCGATGCTGCTCTTCTCGTCGATCACCTACGGCTTCGCGATGCTGGAGATGCAGAAGGGCCGCACCGGCACGACGCAGCTGTGGCTGGCGGTGACCGGCCTGTTCGGTCTCGCCTTCCTGGGCATCGAACTCTACGAGTTCGCGCACCTGATCCATGAAGGCGCGACCCCGCAGCGCAGCGCGTTCCTGTCGACCTTCTTCACGCTGGTCGGCACGCACGGCCTGCACGTCACCTTCGGCCTGATCTGGCTGGTGACGCTGATGGTGCAGGTCAGCCGTCGCGGCCTGGTTCCGGCCAACAAGCGCCGCCTGATGTGCCTCAGCCTGTTCTGGCACTTCCTCGACGTCATCTGGATCGGCGTCTTCACCTTTGTCTATCTGATGGGAATGCTGCGATGAGCTCTGGTTCGCACGCCGAACATGGCGATCACGGACACGGTGATCACGGCCATAGCGACCACCATGACGACGGGCACGCCCATGGTTCGATGAAGGATTATGTGACGGGTTTCATCCTGTCGGTGATCCTGACCGCGATCCCGTTCTGGCTGGTGATGACCGACGCGCTGGCGAACGACCAGATGACCGGGATGGTCATCATGGCCTTCGCCGTCGTCCAGATCGTCGTCCACATGATCTACTTCCTTCACATGAACAGCCGTTCGGAAGGTGGGTGGACGATGATGGCCCTCATCTTTACGATCATCCTCGTAGTGATCACGATGACGGGGTCGCTGTGGGTGATGTACCACCTCAATACCAACATGATGCCCATGTCCCACGACATGAGCCAGATGCCGTGAACCCAAACGCGCGCGCGGGCGATGACCCGCGCGACGCTTCGGGGGGAATGGCGGCAGGACATCAGCGACGATCGCCGCGCCGCGCCGCGCGCCTGCTGCTGCTGGCTTTGCTGGCGGCGGCAGGATTTGTCGCATTGATCGCGCTGGGCATCTGGCAGGTCGAACGGCGGGCCTGGAAGCTCGATCTGATCGCACGGGTGGAAGCGCGGGTGGATGCAGCGCCCGTGGCCGCGCCGGGGCTCGCGCAATGGGCGTCGGTCAGCGAGGCGCGCGACGGGTATCGCCGTGTCCGGCTTCAGGGCCGCTTCCTGCATGATCGCGAGACCCTGGTGCAGGCGGCAACGGTGCGTGGCGCCGGCTTCTGGGTGCTGACGCCGATGGCCAGCGATCGCGGCTTCACCGTCCTGGTCAATCGCGGCTTCGTGCCGGCCGACCGCAAGGCGCCCGGCCGGCGCGCGGAAGGGCAGGTTGCCGGCGAAACCGTGGTCACCGGGCTGATGCGGATGAGCGAGCCCAAGGGCGGCTTCCTCCGCACCAACGAGCCCGCCGCCGAACGCTGGTATTCGCGCGACGTTGCCGCGATCGCGTCCGCACGCGGGCTCGGCCCGGTCGCGCCTTATTTCATCGACGCCGATGCCACGGCCAATGCCGGCGGCTACCCGATCGGCGGGCTGACGGTGATCCGTTTCAACAACAACCATCTGGGCTATGCCCTCACCTGGTTCGGGCTCGCCGCGCTGCTGGCGCTGGGCGCCGGGCTCGTCGTCCGCCATGAATTGCGGCAGGGAGAGGCCGAGGCATGATCAGCGCCCTGTGGACACGCGAGGCCGCCGACGCGGAAGACGGGCCGGCGGCGGCGGCGGCCGGCCGCAAGAACATGCTGCTGCTGTTGCAGCTTCGCTGGATCGCGGTGACCGGCCAGCTGACCACGATCATCGTCGTCCACAGCCTGATGGGCATTCGCCTGCCGCTGGGATCGTTACTGGTAGCGCCGGCGGCGCTGATCGTGCTCAACCTTGCCAGCCTGCCTTATGTCCGCCGCCGCGCGGTGGTGAAGAATGGCGAGCTGTTCATGGCGCTGTTGTGCGACGTGGCGGCGTTGACCTGGCAGCTCCACCAGACCGGCGGCATCACCAATCCGTTCGCGCCGCTGTTCCTGTTGCAGGTGGTGATCGGCGCGATGTTGCTCACGCCCTGGTCCAGCTGGCTGCTCGTCGGCGTGTCGGCCTTCTGCCTGCTGTGGCTGGCGATCGACTATCGCCCGCTCGACCTGCCGACCGGCTATGAAGACAGCCTGTTCGACCTTTATCTGTGGGGCAGCTTCATCTGCTTCGCGCTGATCGCGGTGCTGCTCGTCCAGCTGGTCGCGCGGATCGCCCGCAACCTGCGCGATCGCGATGCCGCGCTGGCGGATATCCGGCAGCAGGCGGCGGAAGAGACGCATATCGTGCGCATGGGCCTGCTCGCTTCCGGCGCGGCGCACGAACTGGGCACGCCCTTGTCGTCGCTGTCGGTGATCCTGGGCGATTGGCAGCGGATGCCGCGTCTCGCCAGCGATCCCGATCTGGCGCAGGACATCGCCGACATGCAGGCCGAGGTGCTGCGCTGCAAGACCATCGTCAGCAACATTCTGGTGTCTGCCGGTGAGGCCCGTGGCGTCGCGCCCGCGGTGACGACGGTGCGGCGCTTTCTGGAAGATATCGTCGCCGAATGGCGGTCGAGCCGGCTGGCGGGCACCATTCGCTTCGAGGATCGTTTCGGCGAGGACATGGCGATCGTTTCCGATCCCGTGCTGAAACAGGTGATCGACAATGTGATCGACAATGCGGCCGAGGTTTCGCCCAACTGGATCGGCATCACCGCCACGCGCGCGGCCGACCAGCTGGTCATCGAGGTGCGGGATGCCGGCCCTGGCTTCGCGCCTGAAATGCTGGAGAAATTCGGCCAGCCTTATCAATCGAGCAAGGGCCGTCCGGGCGGTGGCTTGGGCCTGTTCCTGCTCGTCAACGTGCTGCGCAAGCTGGGCGGCAAGGCCGAAGCGCGCAACCCCGAAGGCGGCGGCGCCGCCGTGACCCTGATGCTGCCGCTGGCGGCAGTCGCTTATGCGAAGGATGGACGATGACGGACGACGGCGAGCGTTTGCTCCTCATAGTCGAGGATGACGAGGCCTTCGCCCGCACGCTCAAGCGTTCGTTCGAGCGCCGCGACTATCGCGTGGTCGCGGTGGCGAGCCATGAAGAGCTGGTCGAACTGCTCGCCAGCCACAATCCTGCCTTCGCGGTGGTCGATCTCAAGCTCGGCCGCGCCTCGGGGCTGACCTGCGTGCAGACGCTGCACGCGCATGATCCCGAAATGCAGATCGTGGTGCTGACCGGCTTCGCCAGCATCGCCACCGCGGTCGAGGCGGTCAAGCTGGGCGCCTCCCACTATCTCGCCAAGCCGTCGAACACCGATGATATCGAGGCGGCGTTCGGCCGGACCGAGGGCGACACCGAAGTGCCGGTGGATGGCCGCCAGACATCGATCAAGACGCTGGAATGGGAACATATCCACCAGACGCTGGTGGATACCGATTTCAACATCTCCGAAGCGGCCCGGCGGCTGGGCATGCATCGCCGCACACTGGCCCGCAAGCTGGAGAAGCGGCAGGTCCGCTGAGGGCCGTGCACGCCTGAATTTTCGAGATTTTTTGAAACGTTTCCCGTGGCTTGCGCTGCGTGCTCGGCCGCGCCTGTGAGGGGCTTGGCAACATCCCTTGTGCCATATATTATATGCCGCATAATTTAATGCGGCGGACAAGCAATGGCCGAGGTTCAGGAGAAGGCGGGGGCACGGGGGCGGCCACGGCGGCTATCGCGCGAAGCGATCGTCGCGGCGGCGGCCGACCTGCTTGAACGGGAGCCGGAAACCACGGTTTCGCTGAACGGCGTGGCCCGCGCGCTCGGCGTGACGCCGATGACGCTCTACACCTACTTCTCGAACATCCACGATCTCCATCAGGCGCTGACCGCGCATATGCTGGAGGAGCTGGTCGTCTCCGTCGACGCCGATGCGACGCCGGCGGAAGCGATCGCTGCCTGGTCGCACGGCACACGCGCCTTCTTCCTGCGCCATCCCCAATTGATCATGATGCTCAGCTGGGAAGGGCAGGTGTCGATCGCCTGGTTCGATCGCTCGGTCATGCTGGTCGAGGCGCTGCGCCGGATGGGGTTCGACGGCAGCGAACTCGGCCGCGTCACGCTGTGGGCGTGGAGCGTGATCATGGGCGCGATCAACAGCGAATTGCGCGATCGCGCCAGCCCGCACAGCCTGAGCGCGGAACAGGTGGCGAGCATGGACGCGCGGCTCCACGCGCCGGTCAAAGCGATGCTCGCGCTGGAAGCGGCGCCTGGCCATTATGACGATTTCTTCGCGTTCCATATCGAGCGGCTGCTCGACGGGCTCGCGGCGCTGATCGCGAAACGCTGAAGGTTTCGTGGCTTAACAAGAACATATCGAAAAGGGATGGGACGACGGAATGGAAGGCGATTTTGCATCGGTGGTGGCGAAAGCCGTCACCATCTACGGGTCGGGGTTCGGCATATTCCTGCTGTTCTGCGTGGCGAGCGAGCTGTTCCTGCGCTGGCGCGAAGGCAAGCGCCCGCTGCACGGCGAAGGGCTGGCCAACATGCTGCTCTTCCCCTTCGGCCCGCTGGCCGAAGCGATCATCCTCAACGCCCTGCTGATCGCCGGCCTGTTCCAGCTTTATCATTGGACGCCGCTGCGCGTGCCGGTGGAGCTGTGGACGCTGCCGATCTACTTCATCGTCGGTGAATTCGGTTATTACTGGTTCCATCGCGCCGGGCATGAGGTGCGGATCCTGTGGGCGGATCATTCGATCCATCATTCGGCCGAAACCTATGATTTCACGGTGAACCTGCGCCACACGCCGTTTTCCACCGTCTATCGCTTCCTCACCTGGGCGCCGCTGGTGCTGCTGGGCTTCCAGCCGCTGGTGCTGGTGCTGTTCGCGATGAGCGGGCCGGCCTTTCAGTCGATCTGCCACACCGAACGCGTCGGCCGGCTGGCGCCGTGGTTCGAATGGCTGTTCGTCAGCCCCAGCAACCATGCCGTCCACCATGCCAGCAACCCGCTCTACATCGACCGCAATTATGGCGGGCTGCTCAACATCTGGGACCATGTGTTCGGCACCTATCAGCGGCTGGAAGAGGATGTGCCGCCGGTCTATGGCATCACCCGCCAGGTGAAATCGAACAACCCGGCCAAGATCCTCGCCCATGAATTCCGTTATCTGGCGCGCGATTTCCGCGCCGCGCCGTCCATGCGGCAGAAGCTGGGCGTGCTGTTCGGCAAGCCGGGCGAGACGTTCGAGGTCGACAAGGCGGCCAAGGCCGGCCCGGCCATCGAACAGGGGGCGGCCGCGTGATGCCGGCCTTCGATATCTGGGCGGTGGCCGCCGCGTTGACCCTGATGGCGCTGGTCGCCACGTTGCGCCTGTCCCTGCCGGGGGCGGCCGGTGGCGGGCAGGGCACGTTGCGCCTGATCGCGCACCCGGCCTGGCTGGTGTTGCTGGTGCTGACCACGCCGATGACGGTGGGCCTGATGCTTTCCGGCTATGTGCCGGTATCGCCCACCAAGGCCCGCGCGCTGATCGCCGGTGATTTCGGCTATTGGGCCGGGGTCGCGGCGTGGATCACGGTGGTGACAGCCGAATTGTGGCTGCTGTGGACGCCCAGCATGGTTGCCCAGCGTTTCGCCAAGCCCGAGGCGCGCGATGCCTTCCGCGCGCTGCCGCTGTTCAACGTGTTCATGGGCGGCGGCTTCCTGCTGCTCGTCTGGTGGGCCGGCAGCCAGGGCTGACCAATCCGGGATCGGCCGGCGCGCGCGGCGCGCATGGCCGCCAAAGAAGCCGCAGGCCGATCCCGCCATCTATGCTATAGCGCGAATCGCCCCTTTTCGGCCGACGCGGTGCGGGCCGGCGTTGCGCGCGGCGATCAGGTGCCCACGACATACCCATGCGGTCGCCCGCGCCCGGCGCGGCAATCTGTCGCGTTGTGTCCACCGTTTCTGCGCATGCCTGCGCATCCGACGGAGATGGCCATGGGGAAGCCGTTTGAAAGCAAGCATCTGGAAGGGATCAGCGATCTCTTCGTCTGCGCCGAGATCAAGCCGGGGTTCATCGATTCCTTCGCGGACGTGACCTACGAAACCCGCCTGCGCACGACGCTGGAGGCGCTGTTCCGCATCCGCAAGACATCGCGCGAATATTACACGCTGAAGCCGTTCGTGGAGGCGACCGAACGAATCCGTTCGATCCGGTCCTTCCGGCTCGCGATCCTCGATACCGAACCCCGCCGGCTGCTGCTTGCCGCCACCTTCGATCGCGGGTGGGAACCCTATATCCGGCTGATCTGGCGGCCGTTGGGATCGCTGCTCGATCTGATCTTCTGCAATTGCCAGGGCTATGTCACGGCGGAGGACCACAGCTTCGACGAATATGCCGCCTGGGTGCGCGACAGCCAGATCGATACCGGCTTCTTCTTTGCCTCCACCGGCCTCACCGTCGACGATTTCGCCTATCTGACCGAGATGGAACAGGTGGCGCGCGAGGAGCATGATCCCGTGCGGCGTGAATGGCGCCTTGCCACCGCGACGGCGGAACGGCCCGAGGCGCGGGCGAAGGCCGATCTGCAACGCGGCGCCGCCAACCCGCAAACCGACGGCCGGGTGATCACCCAGATGGGGATCGAGCTGCTGATCTCGCTCTACCATCTCGCCGATCATTATCCGCCCGACCAGATGGACGCGCACGGCAAATATCTGCTGCGCGCGGCCCAGAGCCTGCTCGGCCCATGGGGGCAGACCGCGATCCCCGCCTTGCCGGCCCCGATCCGCGATCGCCTGCAGGCGCAGATTGCCTGGCTGAACCTCACGCCGCCCGCACCACCGGTGCCGGTGCCTGACCGGCTGGCCATCCGGCCCGAACAGATTCAGGCAGGCATTCTTTCGGGCCACGACGAAGGCCGCGCCTGCATGACGCACGGCGCGCTGCTGCTGCTGCAGGTGGTGGATGCGGCCAAAGCGCGGGCCTTTGTCGATCGTCTGGCGGACGAGGTGGACAGCGAGGCGACGGCCAAGCCCGACGGTGCGATCTGGCAGACGGCGGCCTTCACCTTCAATGGCCTCGGCCGGCTGGGCGTGGCGGAAGCCGCGCTGGCACGCTTCCCGCGCGAGTTTCGCGAAGGCATGGAAGATCGCGCCGATCTTTTGGGCGATGTTCATGCCGCCCATCCGCGCAACTGGCAATTGCCGCCGCGCTGGCCGGAAGCCGGTGCCGCCGCGCCGGTCGAGCTGGCCGAGGTGGATATCGTGATTCAGTTGCGCACCCACAGCGCCCATGCCGGGCACGAGATCGTCGGCGATGCCGCGCATCCGCTGGCCGGCCGCATTGCCGAGCTCGCCGCGCAGGTGGGGCAGACCGGCGTCCGCCTGCTCGCCGTCCAGCCGATGCGCCGCGCCGCCGCGATCGCGGACCCGCTGCGCGAACATTTCGGTTTTCGCGATGGCCTGAGCCAGCCGTGGATCGCGGGCGCGGGGCCAGCCGGGGCGGCGCGCGATCGCGTCGCGGCCGGGGAAATCCTCTGCGGCCATGTCAATGATCGGGGCGATGCCGCGCCGCCGCCGCCCGATGCCTATCTCGACAACGGCACCTTCCTCGTCGTCCGCAAGCTCCGGCAGAATGTGGCGGCGCTGGACGCGCTTGTTGCCGCGCGTCCGGCGGGCATGGACGGGGATCTGTTCCGCGCCAAGCTGATGGGGCGCTGGCCCGATGGCCGGGCGCTGACCGGGCAGATCAGCGGCGACGGAAATGATTATGATTTCGCCGGCGACGAACAGGGCGCCGTCTGCCCGTTACAGGCCCATGCGCGCCGGGCCAATCCGCGCGCGCCGGATAACAGCCAGATGCCCCGCATCCTGCGACGCGGCATGTCTTACGGCCCACCCGCGAAATCCGCCGCGAAGGGCGATCGCGGCATCGTCTTCATGGCGTATAATTCCAGCATCGCCGAACAGTTCGAGGTGATCCAGCGCTGGATCAGCGGCGGCAACAGCACCGGCATCGCCACCGCCCGGCATGATCCGCTGATCGGCGTGCGCGCAGGTGGTGATCCGCAGACCTTCCATTTCCTTGACGATCATGGTGGCACGGTCCGGGCCGATGTCGGCGCGCATGGGCCGATGGTGGAACTGCAATGGGGCCTCTACCTCTTCATGCCGGCGATCCCGGCGATGCGCGCGATCGCCGCCGCCGGCCCGCCGCCGCGTGCGCGCACCGGCCAGGATCTGATCGAACGGCTGCAGGCGCTGCCCGAGGCGGAGCGGTTCACGGCCTGGCGAACCTGCCTTGAGGATTTCTATTCCAAGGATCCCGGCAAGAAGGGGGATGGCCCCGCCATCTGGGCGGCGGTGCGCGACCTGCACGGCGGTGTGTTGCGCACCCCCTTCGGCGTGCTCGTCGGCAGCCGCGCTCTGGTCGACGAGGTCTATGTCGATCGGCATGGCCGCTACACGGTGGCGGGCTATGGCGAACGGATGGCGGCATCCTTCGGGATGATCTTCCTCGGCAATGATCGCGGCGCCGCTTATGATGTGGAGGCTGGGCCGACCAACGCCGCGATCATGAAGATCGGCGAGGACGAGGCCTTCGCCGACGCCTATGGCGCGGCAAGCGGGTTGCTTGACGGAATGGTCGAGGCGAGCCTTGCACTCGGCCTCGGCGCCGAGGCGCGGTTCGATATCCAGCGCGAATATATCGACGCCGTGCTCGCCATGCTGAGCCACCGCTGGTTCGGCATCCCCGACGCGGAAGGCCGCTATGTCGAGCCGGGGGCGTGGGATTGGCGCGATGTCGCCACGCGCAAGCCGCGCTGCCCCGGCGATTTCATGGCGACGTCGCGCAGCGTGTTCTACCCGCATCCACCGGCCGCGACGATCGCTTATGGCAAGGCGCAGGGCCAGGCCGAGCGCCGGGCCGTGCGGGATTTCGTGGCCGCGATGCGCGGCACGCCCGAACGGCTGACCGCGCCGATTTCCCGCGCGATCTTCGATGCCTTTCCCGATGATGACGATCTTGTCGCCCGCACGATCGTGGGCGTGATGACGGGCTTCCTGCCGCCCACCGAGGGCAATCTGCGCTGGGCCTTTTACGATTGGATAGACGGCAAGACGATCTGGCGGGTGCAGCAGGCCTATCTGATGCAGCCGGGCGCAACTCCGCTAGAACGGGCGCGGGGGGCGTTGTTGCGGCCCTTGTGTCGCGCGATGCAGCAGCGCCCGGCGCCCGATATGGTGTGGCGTCGCGCGAAAAAGGCGCATCGGCTGGGCAAGGTGGCGATCAAGCGGGACGATCTGATCGTCATCGGCATCGTCTCCGCCACGGCCGAGGACATGGCGGCGGGCGGGCACGACGTCTATCCGGTCTTCGGCGGCAACCGGCACGATACGGGCCATGGCACCCATGCCTGCCCGGCTTATGCCTTTGCGATGGGGACGATGCTGGGGATATTGGCGGCGCTGTTCGATGCCGGGCGCATCACGCTGCAGCCGTCGCCGCTCGTCCTCAAAGTGTCGCGGTTGGCCTAGCGGACGGCGCGGCCGCAATGGCATGCTCTGCCGTCCACCGTTCGATGGCGGCGATTTCGTGCGGCGCCTGGCGGGCAGCGGCGGAGCGCCGGGCCATGCGCAGATAATGCGCGGCGGGCTTGTGGCCATGGCCCAGCGCGGCGGCGCTGGCCATGGCGCGGCAGGCCATGGCGGCGCCCAGCCGATCGCCTTTGCGCGCGCGTAGCAGCGCCCGTGCGGCATGGTGGCGGGCTTCGGCGATGCGTCCGCGCTGCACCAGTGCTTCCGCCAGCCAGCCATGGTTGAGCGAGATGAACTGCTGGCGCTCCCCGGTTTCCAGCCACGCGGTCGCCTCGACGATCGCCTGCAGCGCCTCCTCGGTGCCATCGGCGCGCCAGCGCGCATAGGCGCCAAGCGCGCGGGCCATGGCGTAGAGGTAGCGCGAACGCGCATGCTTGGCGACGCGCTCGCCCTCGGCCGCATAGCGCGCGGCATCGCTTGCGCGCCCCTGCCACAGGCTGACGGCGCTGAGCTGGGTGTAGATCGATCCTTCCACCTCGTGCTGGGCGCCGCGCACCATCGCCAGTGCTTCGTCATAACAGGTCTGCGCTTCGCCAAACTGGCCGCGATCGGCGAGAACGAAGCCCCGGCAGGCCAGCGAATAGGCGGTGCCGACCGATGGCCGCCCGCCGCTGCGATGGCTGCGCTTCACCGCGATCGCGTCGTCGAGCAAGGGAAGCGCCGTGTCATAATCGCAGGTGGCGGCCCGCGCCTGGCCCAGCGTCGCGCGGATCTGCACGGTCAGGCGATCATCGCCGGCATTGCGCGCGGCGGCCAGCGCCCGTTCGCAATGGGTGATCGCCTTGGCGGATTCCCCCAGCCCATAGTTCAGATAGCCCAGCCAATATTCGGCCCAGGCGATCGCGCCGCCATCGCCATGGGCAATCGCGCGGGCAAGCGCGCGCTGGAAGATATCGAACTGATCGCGCGATGGATCGAACACGCTGGCAAGGCCCAGCCGGCGCGCGATCCCGTTCCAGCGCTGATAGCGGTCGTCGGTGGCATCGAGCTGGTCGAGCGCGTCGAGCGCGACGCGATACTGCGCCTGTGCGCGATCGAGCGCGGACGCGGCCATCGCCTTGTCGCCCGACAGCTCGGCATAATGGGCAGCGGAGGCCGCATCTCCGCCCTCGCGGAAATGATAGGCCATCGCCTCGTAAAACTCCTCCTCCCCGCTGTCCGCGCCGCGCTGGCGCAGCGCTTCGGCAATGCGGTGGTGGAACGTCCGCCGCATCCGCAGGCCCACCGAATCGTAGATCACGTCGCGGGTGATGCCGTGCTTGAAGCGCAGCGTGCCGTCGCGCTCGCCCGGCAGGATGAAATCCTGCTCGATCAGGTCGCGGACCAGCGGGTGATCGCCGTCATGGCCGGTCACGCGTTCGAGCAGCCAGATCGGAACGACGGTGCCGATGATCGCGGCGATCCGGGCGAGATCGGCCTGCGCGTCGGGCAGGCGGGCGAAGCGCGCCTCGATCAGAATGTCGAGCCAGGCGCTGCCGGCATGGGGCCGGTGTTCCTCCTCGCCCACCATCGCCGAATGGCACAGTTCCTCGATGAACAGCGGGTTGCCGCCCGAATAGGCGCCGATCTTTTCGCGCACGAAGGGGTCGATGGCGGGAATCAGCCGGTCGATCGCTTCCGCGGTTTCGGCGTCAGACAGCGGCGCAAGGCGCAGGATCTGGCTGTCGCGAATGTCGCCGTCGCTGTCGGCCGCGTCGCGCGTGGTGAGGAGGATCAGGATCGGCCGCTGCTGCAGACCGCGCACGGCATCGAGAACCTGGCGCGAGGCAATGTCCGCCCATTGCCAGTCGTCGACGAACAGGACGAGGGGGGCGCGCGCGGCGAGCTGATCGAACAGGTCGCGAAGCGCCGTCGCGGCATCGCCGATCAGTTCGCCGCCGGTGGCGCCCCGGCCCAGCGAAAGGAGGTGGAGCAGTGTGCGGCCATGGCGGGCGAGATCGATGCCGAGGCTGGAGAGCAAAGCGGCGACGGCATCGGCCGCGCGGAGGTTGGTCGCCGATCCATCGACCGCGAAGATCGCGCGCAGCATCTGGAGGAAGGGCTGCAATGGCTCCGCGCCGAGATAGGATTGGCAATCGCCACGAACGACCCGGCACCCTTGCGCGGCGGCCCTGTCGAGCAGTTCATCGGCAAGCCGGGTCTTGCCGACGCCGGGCGGGGCTTCGATCGCGACCAGCCGGCCTTGCCCCGCCATCGCATCGGCCAGCGCGGATTCCAGTTCGGCGAGCGGGCCGTGGCGGCCAGTAAAGGGCGTCAGACCGCGCCGGGCGAGCGCGGCGAAGCGCGTGCCGATATCGGCACGGCCTTCGATGCGGAAGGCCGCGATCGGCCGGTCCTTGCCGCGCACCCTGATGTCCATGCGTTCGCCGGTGGCGAAGAAATGGCGTTCCGGCCCCAGTGCCGCCTCGCTCGCCAATATCTCGTCGGCTTCGGCGATATCGCAGAAGCGCGAGGCGATGTTGGTCGCGTTGCCGTGCAGTTCGAAGCGGCCGCGCACGGCATCGCCCTCATGCAACAGCACAAGGCCTGAATGGATGCCGGAATGGAGCCGCAACCGCTCGCCCGCCAGCGGCGTCGGCAGCGGCAGGCCGCGCACCGCTTCGTGCAGGTCGAGCGCGGCTTCCACGGCGCGCCGGCCATCATCCTCCAGTGTCTTGGGATAGCCGAACAGCGCCAGCACGCCATCGCCGCTGATCTGGGCGATGGTGCCGCCATGGCGCGCGATCATGCGATGGTAGATGTCGTGCAGATTGCCGAGCAGGGCGGCGAAATCCTCTGCCTCCATGCGCGCGGCGAGCCGCGTCGAGCCGCTGAGATCCGTCATCAGGATCGTCAGATAGCGGCGCCATGCAGGACGTGCAGACGGCGGAGTTTCGGCTTGCATCACCATCGCCCGGATTGTCGACAATGGACAAAAGACGGCACCAGCGACGCTCTATACCATCGCACTGGATGATCCGGCGTCATCAAGATCAATCATAGCACGTTCGAAATGATCGCCTAATTGCAAATGGTCGAGCTACTTGACGATAATCCTGTCGAAAAGACCGGGACTTGGCCAATATCATCATCATTTGAACCCGGCGCTCCGCTCAATTACGATCCACCCTCATCACGAATCGTGGGAGGCTGTCGTGGCGGATGCGCGCGGTCGATTGCCGGAGGCGATGGCGGCGCTGCCGGGCGACCTTGCCGGCCGCCTGTGGCGCGATGCCGCGACGGTCCGGGCGAAGGCCGGGCAGACCGTGCTGGAAATCGGTGCGCCGTCCACGCAGGTCTATATCGTGCTCGAAGGCAAGGTGCAGGTCGCGCTCTATTCGCTGGGCGGGCATGAGGTGATCCTGCGCGATCTCGCTGCCGGCGCGCTGTTCGGCGAACTGGCGGCGATCGACGAACGGCCGCGTTCCGCGACGATCACGGCACTCAGCGATTGCCAACTGGCGAGCCTGCCGGCCTCCGCCTTCCGCGCCGCCGTCGCCGAAAGCAGTGACGGCGCCTTGTGGCTCGCCGCGCGGCTGGCCATGCAGATCCGCAGCCTGACGGAAAAGGTGTTCGAGCTGAACGCGCTGCGCGTGCGCGAACGCCTGCATTGCGAGCTGTTGCGGCTGTGCGAGGGGCTGGATGGCCAGGACGCGACGATCGAGCCGTGCCCGACCCATGCCGAACTCGCCGCGCGGATCGGCACCCATCGCGAGGCGGTGACGCGCGAGATGGGCTTTCTCGCCCAGCGCGGCATCGCCGTCCAGCGCGCGCGCCAGTTGACGATCACCGATCTGCCCGCGCTGCGGCAATTGGTCCGCGATGCGGTGGGCGGCATCAGCATTTTCGAGGATGCGGATCGCGATCGCCGCTGACGGCGCCCATACCCGTTGACCGGCGGTGCGCGCTTATTTACAGAATGTATATTCTGTAATTCCGCGAGGCGCGCTCACCCACCATGCCACGGCCCGTCACTTATGATCGCGACGCGGTGATCGCGCAGGCTGCGCGATCATTTTGGGAAAGCGGCTTCGCGGCTTGTGATGTCGAGGCGCTGACCCGAAGCGCGGGTGTCAACCGCCACAGCCTCTACAAGGCGTTCGGCGGCAAGATCGGGCTGTTCCATGCGGCGCTCGGCCATTATCTCGCCTCGGTCGCCGCGCCCTATCTGGCCATTCTGGAAGCGGGCGAGGGGGTCGACGATGTGGCCGCCTATTTCGAGCGCGCGACCGGCGCGACCCATGGCGATGGCGAAGGCTATGACCGGCGCGGCTGCCTGATCGTCAACACCATCACCGAAATGGGCCGTTCGGACCCGGACGTGGCGGCCATCGTCGATGGCTATCATGAACGGATCGAACGCGCCTTTGCCGGGCTGATCGCGCGGGGGCAGGCAGGCGGCACGATCCGCGCCGATCTCGATCCGGTGGCAACGGCGCGCTGGCTGTTCGTCACCAGCCAGGGCCTCAGCGTCGCGGCGCGGATGGGCCGCGCGGCGCCCGATCTGCCAGCCATGGTTCGCGCGGCGCTTGCGCCGATCGCCTGAATGTCCACGATTTAAGGGAGAGGCCGATGACGGAAGACTATAGCAGCGTCAGTCTGGACGACGCGTTGGCCAAGGCAGGGCCGGCCGCCGCCAGCTTCGCTCGGCTGTGGGAACGCCTGTGGAGGCAGGATCATATCCCCCCCGAATTGCTGGAGCTTTGCCGCCTGACCCTGGCACGGCTGCATGACGATGCGGTGGAACTGGCCGCCGCCAGCCCGGCCGGCGTGACCGTCGCACGGGCGCGGCGCGATGCGGTGATCGCGGGCGCGGCATTCGATGCGGACGGTTTTTCCGAAGGCGATCGCGCGGTGCTGTTGTTCGCCGAATATTATTGGACCGACCCGCAATCGATCACCGATGCCGTGGCCGACGATGTGAAGGCCCATTTTGGCGAGCCTGGCCTTGTCTTTCTGATCGAGGCGCTCGGCTGTCTCGACGGCCGCATCCGCGCGGCCCGCTGCCTGCGCGCCATGTCCGCCCATCTTCCCGCCAAGGAGCCCGCTTATGTCGGCTAAACCCCGCGCCACCGGCCCCGCGACGCAGACGGGCAATGTCATCCGCGACAGCGCGATGGGGCTGGTGCCCGAAACGGTGGACGAGATCATCGCGCTCAACGGCCATGTCTGGCGCGACAGCCTTGTGCCGCCTACGCTGCTCGAGATCATTCGCCTGCGCAATGCGCGCACCGTGAACTGCGTGTTCTGCAAATCGGTGCGCTACGATGTCGCGCGCGCCGACGGGTTGACCGAGGATCGGGCGGAACTGGTGGCCGATGGCTATCAGGCCAGCGCGCTCGCCCCGCGCGAGAAGGCCGCGCTCGCGCTGGCCGATGCCTATCTGGGCTTTCCCGCCGGGATGGACGCGGATGCCGCCCGTCAGGTCGCGGCGGAATTTTCGGACGCGGAAGTGGCGTCGATGCTGGTGGCCTTGATGTGCTTCAACTTCACGTCGCGGACGGCCGTCAGCATCGGCGGCATGCCCGAGGATCCGTTGCCGATCATGGAAGTCTCGGTCGCCATCGCGACCAGCTGAACCGGCGCAGACGGGGGAGGCGCCACGGCCTTCCCCCGCACGCTGGCTCAACGCCTGTCGGCGGAACGAATGCCGAAGCTGATCGCCATCGTCTGCATGGCGAGATCGCTGGTCCGGGCGCGGGCGATGGCGGCCGCCATTTGCGGGCGGGCGCCGGCATAGGCGTCGTGCACGCAGGCACGGCGGGCGGGATCGAAGCTCGATACCGCATCATCCGCATCGCAGGCGACCCGCCCGGCCTTGCGGACGCGCGCGGCGAGCGCCTTTTGCCCATCGGCCGAGGCAAGATCGAGATCGCGGTATGAAATGCGGACATTGCGGGTGCCATCCGGCGCGGCCATGATGGTCGTGACGGGCGGCTCGGCAAGGGCCGGGGCCATGGACGCGGCACCGACGGCGGCAATCGAAATGCAGGCCATCGAAGCCGGGATCAGGAAGGGATGTCTGGTCATCACCCTGCTCCACTGTTCGTTGGGGATGGTGCGACGGGCGCGCCCGCTGGCGCTTCCACCGTCGTCCGGTCTCTTCTGAGATCGGTAGGGGGACTATGGCGCAAAGCCGGTTTCGATGCGGTGACAATGGTCACGCTTTCGACGTGAAATTTGCCACAAGGCCGCGCACGCGCCGGATCGCGGGTGTATAAGGCGGGCCATGAACGCTTCCGCCGAATCCTCCGCCCGATCCGCCGTCACCCAGCCCGCCAGCCCCGAGTCCGAGCTGTCGGCCGCGACCGCCGCCGAACTGGCGGCGCTGCTGGGCGATCGCTTCACGCAAAGCCCGGCGGTGCGCGCGCAGCATGGCAAGAACGAAACCTACCACGCTGCCCGCAGCCCCGATGCCGTGGCCTTCCCGCAATCGACCGAGGAAGTGGCGGGGGCCGTGCGGATCTGCGCGCGCCATGGCGTGCCGGTGATCGCTTATGGCGCTGGCACATCGCTCGAAGGCAATATCACGCCGGTGCGCGGCGGGCTGACCATCGATCTTACGGGCATGAACCGCATCGTCGCGGTCAACGAGGCCGATCTCGATGGCACGGTGGAGGCTGGCGTCACGCGCGAGGATCTCAACCTGCACCTGCGTGACAAGGGCCTGTTCTTCCCGATCGATCCCGGCGCGAACGCCACGATCGGCGGCATGGCATCCACCCGCGCGTCGGGCACCAATGCGGTGCGCTACGGCACGATGCGGGAAAATGTGCTGGCGCTGAAGGTGGTCACGGCCGACGGCCGCATCATCACGACCGCGCGGCGCGCGCGCAAATCGGCGGCCGGCTATGATCTCACCCGCTTGTTCGTGGGCGCTGAAGGCACGCTGGGCATCATCACCGAAGTGACGTTGCGCCTCTACGGCATTCCCGAAACGATCTCGGCGGCGGTCTGCGCGTTCGACAGCCTTGGCGGTGCTGTCGATACCGTGGTGCAGGCGATCCAGCTTGGCGTGCCAATCGCGCGCGTCGAACTGCTCGATGAGGTCCAGATCGACGCGGTCAACCGCTGGGCGAAGACCGATCTGGCCTGCAAGCCGACCCTGTTCTTCGAATTTCATGGGTCCGAAGGCCATGTCGCCGAACAGGTGGACATCATCCGCGCGATCAGCGCCGATCATGGTGGCGGCGATCTGGACTGGGCGACGTCGACCGAGGAGCGCAACCGGCTGTGGAAGGCGCGTCACCAGGCCTATTATGCCGCGCTGGCGCTGCGCCCCGGCGCGACCGGCTGGTCGACCGATGTGTGCGTGCCGATCAGCCGGCTGGCCGACTGCATTCTCGAAACCCGTGCCGATCTGGCGCAGAGCGCGATCCCGACGCCGATCCTCGGCCATGTCGGGGACGGCAATTTCCATGTGATCTTCGTGGTCGATCCCGAGCGGCCGGAGGAGTTTGCCGAGGCCAAGCGGCTCAACGCCCGCATGGTGGATCGCGCGCTGGCGATGGGCGGCACCTGCACCGGCGAACATGGCATCGGGCTGGGCAAGATCGATGCGCTGGAAGCCGAACTGGGCGAGACGGTGGATCTGATGCGCGCGGTGAAGGCCGCGCTCGACCCGCAGAACATCATGAATCCGGGCAAGATTTTTCGCCAGCCCTGAAAAACTGGGGCCGGAGCCTCCCGTGGGAAGCCCCGGCCCGGCCCTCGCTACGCGACCCGAGGGTAAGCAGAAAAAATGATCTCAGCAGTCGCGGTCGATCGCCCGGCCGGCGAGCGCGCCCACGCCCGCGCCGATGATGGCGCCGGTGGTGCCGTCGCGGCGATAATCCGCGCTCTTGCCAACTTCGTTGCCGAGCAGGCCGCCGGCGATCGCGCCGATGATCGTGCCGCCGGTGCCGCTGTCGCGGCAGCGGCCGGAATAATAGCCGCGGCCGCCATTGTAACGGCGATCGCCATAATAACGCCGGCCATTATCGTAGCGACGGTCGCCATAATAACGCTGGCCACCGCGATAATAACGATCGCCGCGATCATAGCCGCGATCCCCGCGATAATGTCCGTGCTTGTAGCCCTGGCTATAGCCACGGTCATAATGCTTGGCCTCGGCCGCGACGGGCACCATGGTGGCGGCGGTCAGTGCGGCGATGGCCGAAAAGGCGATTGTCTTGAACACGACCCTTACTCCTTGTCTTCCGATCGGCGCCGGAACGGGCGCCCTTCGTCGACACACAGGCCTTATCGCGCGATTCGGGTGAGTTGGTGCTGAACGGCCCCGTTAGGCTGCGTTCAGCTTGGCGGCGCCGCGCCGGTCGATTAAACCGCTGATCATGCGAACGATATTGGCGCTGATGGGAATGCTGCTGGCGGGCGGTTCGAATCTACCGGCCAGCGGCGGGCCGCATGGCGCGGCGATTCAGGCGCGGCCCGTGATGCTTGATCCGCGCGATCCGGCGCGGATGCGCGTGGGCGCTCTCACCTATGCCGGCGGCTGGGTGTTGACGAGCGGCGACCGGCGCTTCGGCGGAATATCCTCGCTCACGGTCGATGGCGAAGGCCTGCTCGCGATCGGCGATCAGGGCGGCATGTTCCGTATCGAACCACGGGGGGATCGGCCGCCTGCGGGGCGGGTGATCGGGCCGCTGCCCGATGGCCCTGCCATCCCCTTCGGGCGCAGAGGGCGTGACAGCGAATCCGCACTGCGCGGCCCCGATGGTGCGCTGTGGGTCGGGTTCGAAGGCGCCAATGCGATCTGGCGCTACGATGCCGGGGTGACGCGCGCGACCGGCCATGTCGCGCCGCCGGACATGGCGGGCTGGCCGCGTAATGGCGGTGCGGAGGCGATGGTGCGCCTGCCCGATGGGCGTGCGCTGGTCTTTGCCGAGGAGGCGGAAGGGGCGGCCGCCGGCACGCGACAGGCGCTTATTTTCCCCGGCGATCCGGTGGATGGCGCACGGCCGGCGCGTTTCGACTATCGCCCGCCGGACGGCTATGTGGTGACGGATATGGCGCTGCTGCCCGATGGCCGACTGATCGCGCTCCATCGGCGATTCACGCCGCTCAATGGCGTGTCGGCGATCCTGTCGATCGTCGATTCGGCTGCGATTCAAACGGGTGCCGAAGTAAAGGGGCGCGAAATCGCGCGACTGGTGCCACCGCTGACGGTGGACAATATGGAGGCGCTGGCGGTGACGCAGGAACGCGGCCGGACGATCCTGTGGATCGCATCCGACAACAATTTCAGCAGCGTCCAAAGGACGCTGCTGTTGCGTTTCCGTCTCGATTGAGAAGGTCGCGGGCGGCGTGCCGCCCGCGCGGAAATCAGGCCGCGGCCTTCTTCGCGATCTGGCGCTTCAGGCGACGAGCGCGCAGCGACAGCTTCTCGTCGTTGGTCTTGAGCAGCCAGTTGTCGAGGCCGCCGACATGCTCGACCGAGCGCAGGCCATGCGTCGAGACGCGGAGCTTGACGCTCTCGCCCAGCGCATCCGAGATCAGCGTGACATTCTGCAGGTTCGGCAGGAAAGTCCGCTTGGTCTTGTTGTTCGCGTGGGAAACATTGTGTCCCACCTGCCGGCCCTTGCCGGTCAGTTCGCAGATGCGCGCCATGATGCTTCGTCCTAGGTGTTCGGTTGCCCGGAAAGTGCGGCCGGATAACCACCCTTGGGAGATTCGTCAACCGCCATCCGCCAGTCGTCGCGCTGCGCGATGCAACCCGTTGGCCACGGCTTCGTTATTTCCCCGGTCCTGAACGGGCAAGGAGAATGAATTATGCGGAGCGGCCTCATCGTTGCCGTGGTTGCGATTCTGGCGGTGATTGCCGCCTTCGCCTTCGGGTTGGTGGACATCAACCAGACGCGTGAGACGAAGCTGCCCGAAGTGGCGGTCGAAGGCGGGCAGGCGCCGGCCTTCGACGTGAAGACCGCCGATGTGCATGTCGGCACCAAGAGCACCAGTATCGAAGTGCCCAAGGTCGAAGTCGGCACGACCAAGGAAAAGGTCGAACTGCCGACGGTCGACGTGAAGAAGGCGGATTGATCGTGCGGGAGGAGGATGGCGCGAACGGGCCGGCACTGCCGGTGCTGGCGCTGATCGCGGCTCTCTTCCTCCCGCCGCTGGGGGTGTTCCTCGATCGGGGGATCACCCCCACTTTCTGGATCAGCGTCGCGCTGACGCTGCTGTTCTTCCTGCCGGGGCTGCTGTTCAGCCTCGGCGCGATTCTCGTTCCGCGTTTCGCCAGGCGCGATTAAGGCGCGGGACGATTAAGGCGACGGACGATTGAGGCGCCGGACAGAGGGACTCGCGCGGTTGCCGTGCGGCCGCTACAGCCCGGCAATGGCTTTCCCCCTTCCCGAACCGATGCGCCTGGCGCTCGATCTGGCGCAGCAGGCGGCGGATGCGGGCGAGGTGCCGGTCGGCGCCGTCATCATGCGCGATGGCCAATTGATCGCCACATCGGCCAACGCCATGCGCGGCGGGGTCGATCCCACCGCCCATGCCGAGATGCTGGCGATCCGCCGCGCGGCCGAGGCGATCGGCAATGAGCGGCTGGGCGATTGCGATCTGTGGGTGACGCTGGAGCCCTGCGCCATGTGCGCGGGCGCCATCTCCCTCGCCCGCATCCGCCGGCTTTATTATGCGGCGGCCGATCCCAAGGGCGGGGCGGTGGCCCATGGCCCGCTATTCTTCGGCCAGCCCACCTGCCACCATCGTCCCGAAGTCTATGCGGGCATAGGCGAAAGCGAAGCGGCCACAATGCTCCGCGCCTTCTTCGCGGGACGCCGATAAGCCCGCCCGGCCTGAATCCTGTGTAAGTTCGGGTGGTGAGCCCCGGTTGGGTGTCGCGAAGCGTTCAGCAGGCAGGGCGACCGCTTCAGCTTCACGCCGGGATTTCCGCAAGTGCAGGATTTCTCGTGGCTGCCTTTGCCTTCGCGGCCGGGCCGTGCCATGGACGGCGGCGGGGCAAATTCCCGAATGGAAAGGGCAAGCGGGGCGCGGCATGGGCGGCATCGTCCAGTTCGATAATGTCGGTCTGCGCTATGGCACCGGCGCGGAAACGCTGTCTGACATCAGCTTCACTCTGGCGCCCGGCACCTTCCACATCCTCACCGGCCCGTCGGGTGCGGGCAAGACGTCGCTGCTCAAGCTGCTTTATCTTGCCCAGCGGCCGAGCCGCGGCCTGATCCGCCTGTTTGGCGAGGATATCGTCACCATGCCGCGCGCGCGGCTGCCCGGTTTCCGCCGGCGTATCGGCGTGGTGTTCCAGGATTTCCGGCTGGTTCCCTATCTTTCCGCTTATGACAATGTGGCGCTGCCATTGCGCGTTGCCGGCGTGTCGGAAAAGGAACTGGACGGCCCCGTGCGCGAGATGTTGGCCTGGGTGGGCCTTGCCAACCGTGCGACGGCGCGCCCGGCCACGCTTTCGGGCGGGGAGCAGCAGCGCGTCGCCATCGCGCGCGCCGTGATCGGACGGCCCGAATTGCTGGTGGCCGACGAACCCACGGGCAACGTCGATCCCGAAATGGCCGGGCGGCTGATCCACCTGTTCGATGCGCTCAACAAGCTGGGCACCACGATCGTCGTCGCCACCCACGATATCCACCTGATCGGCCGGGTCGCCCATGCCCAGATGATGCGGCTTGATCGCGGGCGGATCGCCGATCCCACCGGCGCGCTGCGCCACCCGCCGTCGCGGCCGGCCGCATGAAGCTGTTCGTGCCCTTTGCCGAAAGCCGGCTGATGCCCGACACGCGGCTTGCCGGGCCGATGCCGTGGGTGATCGCGATCATGATGTTCCTGATGGTGCTCGCTGCCGCCAGCGGCCTCGCGCTTGCCCAGGCGGCGCGGGCGATGGGCGGCGATCTTGCGCACCGCGCGACGATCCAGGTGGTCGAGGCGAACGCCGATATTCGCGAAGCGCAGGCGCGTGCGGCGCTGGCGATGCTCGCCCGCCATCCCGCCGTCGCCGATGCGAAGCGGGTCACCGATGCCGAGATCGCGGCGCTGCTTGAACCCTGGCTGGGCGGGGAGGCGATGGGCGGCGATCTGCCGGTGCCCGCGCTGATCGATGTGACGCTGCGGCCCGGCAATGACGCGGACCGCCTCGCCCCCGCGCTGGCGAAAGCCGCGCCCGCCGCGCGGATCGACGATCATGCCCAGGCGCTCGCCCCGCTCACCGGCCTGCTCGCCGCGTTGAAATGGCTGGCGGCCGCGCTGGTCGTGCTGATGGCAGCGGCCACCACGGCGGTCGTCGTGCTCACCGCGCGCGGCGCGCTCACCAGCCACCGCGCCACCATCGATGTCATGCACCTGCTGGGCGCGACCGACCTGCAGATTGCCCGCCTGTTCCAGCGCCGCATCGCGATCGACGCCTTTGCCGGCGGCCTGCTCGGCCTGGCCGGGGCGATCGCGGTCGTCGTCCTGCTCGGCGTCCGCCTCGCTGCCTTGGGGTCGGAACTGGTGGGTTCGCTCACTCTGGCCTGGTGGGGATGGGCGCTGCTTGCCGCCTTGCCGGTTGCGGGTATGCTGCTGGCCATGTTCGCTGCACGCTGGACGGTGATCGCCGCGCTCCGGCGGATCCTGTGACGGGACGGTCGCCATGATCTCCCGCTTCATTGCCGCCCTGATGCTGGCGTGGATGCTCGGCTTCGCCTGGTTCGCGATGGCGCTGCCCGGCCCGGCGGACGATCGCGTGACCGATGCGATCGTGGTGCTGACGGGCGGGCCGGGGCGGGTGCAGCGCGGTCTTGCGCTGCTGGAACAGGGCAAGGCCAAGCGGCTGCTGGTGTCCGGTGCTGATCGCCGCGTCCGCCCGCGCGAGCTGGCGGCGGCCCATGGCGCGCCCGAAAAGCTGATCGATTGTTGCGTCGATCTGGGCAGCGATGCCGTTGACACGCGATCGAATGCCGATGAAACGGCCGAATGGGTGGCGCGGCATCATTATCGCTCGATCCGGCTCGTCACCACCGACTGGCATATGCTGCGCGCGCGTTTCGAACTGTCGCGCGCGCTGGGCGACGAGGTGACGATCCTCGCCGATGCGGTGCCGAGCGAGCCGAGCCTGCGCGCTTTGTTCGAGGAATATCATAAATATCTGCTGCGCCGGCTGACGGCACCGTTGGGGATTTGATGTTGATGGCGTTGCTGCGCTCGGTCGTGTTCGCGATTATTTTCTACCTGGGCACGATCGTCGCGGTGCTCAGTGCCTTTCCGGTCGCGCTCGCCGGCCCGCATGCGTTGCGCGCCCATGCCGTGAACTGGGCGCGCTTCCATGGCTGGTGCTGCCGGGTGCTGCTGGGCATCCACACCCGCGTGGAAGGCGTGATCCCGCAAGGCACGGTGATCGTCGCCTCCAAGCACCAGTCGATGTATGAAACGATTGAACTGCTTCGCCTGCTCGATCAGCCGGCCGTGGTGCTGAAGCAGGAACTGGCCGACATTCCGGGCTGGGGCAAGGTTGCCCGCAATTATGGCGTGATCCCGGTCGATCGGGAAGGATCGGCCAGTGCGCTGCGGACGATGCTGAGGGCCGCCCGTGCGGCGATCGCAGAAGGGCGCGGTGTCCTGATCTTTCCGGAAGGCACACGCGTCACGCCGGGGGAGCAGCCGCCGCTCCGCGCGGGGTTTGCCGGGCTCTACAAGGCGCTGAACCTTCCGGTCGTGGCTGTCGCGCTCGATAGCGGCCGGCTGTGCCCGCGCGGCCGCTTCGTCAAACGGGCCGGCACGATCATCTTCCGTTTTTCCGATACCCTGCCGCCACGCCTTCCGCGCGAAGAGATCGAGGCGGCCGTGCACCAGCGGATCAATGTGCTGGACAGCCTCAACCCGGCGGATTGTGCTGGTTGAGGAACGCTTCCAGTTCCTTCAGGAATTGCAGCCGGTCCTCCTCGCGCGAGAAATGATGGTCGCCCAGCGGCTGTTCCACATAGCGCGCCGGCTTGCCTGCCTTGGCCAGTTTCTCCGCAAATTCGCGTGATTGGCGCACCGGGACACGCTGGTCCTCCTTGCCGTGCATTATCAGCATGGGCATCGCGATGTCGGCGGGGAAGTTGATCGGCGATACGTTGCGCAGATCAGGGGCCTGTTCGCGCAGCCAGTCGGATCCGGCGCCGCTGTTGAGGAAGCGGCGGTTGTAGCGCAGCATTTCGGTCAGGTCCGACACGCCCGCATAGGAAACGGCGCAACGGTAAAGCGCGCCATCGCGCTGGGCCGCGCGCATGGCCGCATAGCCGCCATAAGAGGCGCCGACGATGCACGCGCGCTTGGCGTCGACCATGCCTTGCTTCGCCGCCCAGGCCAGCGCGTCGTTCAGGTCGTCCTGCATGGCGAGGCCCCATTGGCCTTCGCCGCGCGCCGCGAAGGCGTTGCCATAGCCCGCGGATCCGCGGAAATTGGGTTGCAGCACGGCATAGCCGCGATCGGCCAGGAACTGCGCCCACCAATCCCAGCTTTCGCTGTCGCGCGCGAACGGGCCGCCATGCGGCATCATGATCACGGGCAAATTCGTCGCCGGGCGGTTGCGGGGCAGGGTGACGATCATCGGGATTTCCAGCCCGTCGCGCGCCTTGAAGCGTATGGTCTTCACCGGGTGCCCCTCGGCAAAGCCGAACGCTTCGTTGACGAAGGCGAAGCGCTGCATCCGTCCTATATCGCGATCGAACAGATAATATGCGCCGGGCCGGTTGGGTGCTGCGACATGGACGAGCAGCCGTCGCTGCTCCGCATCCATCGACACGATGTCCGCCACGCGGCCCGGAACGGATTTGTCGAGCGCGGCCTGAATCTCGGCGAGGCCGGCATCCAGCCAGTGCGTGCGCGGCTGATCTTCCAGCGTCCTCACGCCCAGCACGCTGTCGCCGGCGATATTGGGGACGATGCCGGCAAGGTCGTGGCCCGGCGTCTGGAAGATCGTGCGCCCGAGCTCCAGCGTGGCGAGATCGAGTTCGCGAAGCGTGGTGAAACCGCTGCTGTCGTCGAAGGCAACGGCCTTGCCGGGATCGGCGAGGAACAGCGCCGGCACCATCAAATTTTCGTCGCGAGCGCTCTTCGCGCGGTCGACGACGCGGAACAGATCCCCCTGCTTCGCGCGATAGAGCAGCCGGCTGTTGCGGCCTTCCTTGCTGTAACCGATGCCGATACGGACGACGCCCTGGCCATCGGCGTGCCAGTCGATCACGCCGGTTGCCGAACGGCCCGCGCTCTTCAGGCGACCTGTCGAAAGGTCGGCCTCCATCACCTGCGGCCAGAATTCCTCGCCCAGATAGATGGATCTCTGCATGGCGAACAGGATGCGCGCGCTGCCGTCCCTTGCGGTCCACAGCAGATCATCCGCCTTTTCGCCGACATCGCGATAAGCGAGTTGCTGCGCCTGCTTGCCATCGGCGCTGACGCCGACGATGCGGGTCGCATAGAAATCGGTGCCGGTAATGGACACCGTCTTGCCGATCCCCACGGCCAGCCAGTCATTGCCGACCCAGCGCCACCAATTGAACTCGGCACCGCCGGCGATCGGCAGCAACACCGGCTTGCCTTCGCTCGCAAGCACCGGGAACACGGCGAGCATCATCTGCCCGTCCATCGCGATGCGGGCGGCGATCCGCCGGCCATCGGGCGAGATCGACGGTTCGGAAAGAAATGGTACGCGGCCAAAGTCCTCGGCAGGACGCGGCGTGTTGTTGTTCTGAACAGATGTGGCCGGCGTGGTTTCCGCCGCCACCGCCGGCGTTGCCAGCGCAAGTGCCAGCGCAGTCATGGTCCGCAATATCATCGAGGCCCCCCTCTTTCCGATATTGCTAGCAGCGGCTTGGGGCGGATGGAAGATGTTGTCCGCGCATAAGAAAAGGGCCCCGGCCGGGTGGCCGAGGCCCTTTCTTGTCCTTGCCTTCGATCAGGCGATCGCGGCGGTCGGGCGGCGACGGCTGTTGCGCATCGCGCCACCGACGAGGCCGAAGCCGGCGATCATCATCGCCCAGCTCGCCGGTTCGGGAACCGGGCTGATGTCGAGCGACACATTGTCGAGGATCAGGCCGATATTGTCGCTGCCCGGGCCATCGGGATCGGCGCGGAAGATCAGCTTGAGGTTGCCGTCAAAGCCGAAATCGCCGGTCGCGGCATAGGTGCCGAAATCTTCGTCCGCGTTCAGGAAGTACGCATCGGAAAGGGCGAGGCCGTCGGGATCGACGAACTGGAAGCCATAGACGAAGCCGTCCGGCCCGGTGCGCTGGCTGCCCGAAAGATCGAAGGTGAGCGTGAAGGTGTCACCCGCCTTGAACGCGAACATCTCCTTGGTGATCATCGTGCCGGGATCGCCGGTCGAACCATCGAGATCGACGCAGGAGCCGCTGCCGCCCGCGCAGGCGATGCCATAGCTGTTGGGCTGGTTGAGCAGATCGACGGTGCCGTCGAACACGTCCCACTGGGCGAAACCCGTATAGTTGAGCACGGTGCTGCTGCCACCGGCTTCACCGTCGAAATTATCGCTGAACACGATCGCGGCGTTCGCCGGTGCGGCGAAGGCGGCCGTTGCCGCCAGGGCGAGCAAAAGCTTACGCATCAATATGGTACCCCTGTTTCAAGCCGCCCCAACCCAGACGGCGTCGACCTTGGGGTAGGCTTATGGTGAACGAAAGGTCAACAATTGGTGCGGGGGTGTCACGAAACGGAAATGTGGCATAACCATCGGTAAAACAACGATATTTGTTGATTTTCATCCCATAACGGGACGGGTGGGGCAGGTTTGCGGGCAAAAAAATGGCCCCGCCCAAATGGTTAACGGGCGGGGCCGATAGGCAATCGAAGCGGCGTCAGCCCGCGTGGGCGAGTGCCGCCAGCAGCAGCAGGGCCACGATGTTGGTGATCTTGATCATCGGGTTCACCGCCGGGCCGGCAGTGTCCTTATAGGGATCGCCAACGGTATCACCCGTCACCGCGGCCTTGTGGGCATCGCTGCCCTTGCCGCCATGATGGCCGTCCTCGATATATTTCTTGGCATTGTCCCACGCGCCGCCGCCCGACGTCATCGAAATGGCGACGAACAGGCCGGACACGATCACCCCCAGCAGCAGCGCGCCCAAGGCCGCGAAGCCGTTGGCCTGCCCGGCGACGGCGGTGATCGCATAATAAACGACGATCGGCGCCAGCACCGGCAGCAGCGACGGGACGATCATCTCCTTGATCGCCGCCTTGGTGACGAGATCGACCGTGCGGGCATAGTTCGGCCGGCTGGTGCCTGCCATGATCCCCGGATTGTCGCGGAACTGGGCGCGGACTTCCTCCACCACCGAACCCGCGGCGCGGCCGACGGCAGTCATGCCGAAGGCGCCGAAGATATAGGGGAGGAGGGCGCCGAGCAGCAGGCCGACGATCACATAAGGATTGCTCAGCGAGAAATTGACGCTGAGATCGGGGAAGAAGATGCCGAGATCGGTGGTGTAGGCACCGAACAGCACCAGCGCCGCAAGGCCCGCCGATCCGATGGCATAGCCCTTGGTCACGGCCTTGGTGGTGTTGCCCACCGCGTCGAGCGCGTCGGTCTTGACGCGAACGCTGTCGTCCAGCCCCGCCATTTCGGCGATGCCGCCGGCATTGTCCGTCACCGGGCCATAAGCGTCGAGCGCCACGACCATGCCGGCCAAGGCCAGCATCGCGGTCGCGCCAAAGGCCAGGCCGATGATGCCGGCCACCTGATAGGCGAAGATCACCGCAATGATGATCACGATCGTCGGCAGCGCCGTTGCCTCCAGGCTGATCGCCAGGCCCTGGATCACGTTGGTGCCGTGGCCCGTTTCAGAAGCCTTGGCGATCGATTTCACCGGGCGAAAGGTGGTGCCGGTATAATATTCGGTGATCCACACGATCACGCCGGTGACGACCAGACCCGCGATCATGCACCAGAACAGGTCCATGCCGTTGAAGCTGATCGGGTTGCCGGCAAAGTCGGTGATCGAGAAGGTTGCCCCCAGGCCGCCGAAGCCGGCGAGCGCCCAGTCGGTCACGAACCAGAAGGCCGGAACCGCCAGCAAGGCCGATGTCAGGAAGCCCTTGTAAAGCGCGCCCATGATCGACTGGCTGGAACCCAGGCGCACCATGTAGGTGCCGATGATCGAGGTGATGATGCACACGCCGCCGATCGCCAGCGGCAGCGCCATCAGTGCGCTGATTTCGGCCAGCGGCGCGGTGATGAGCAGCGCGATCGACACCATCGTCACGCCCAGCGTCACGACATAGGTTTCGAACAGATCGGCCGCCATGCCGGCGCAGTCGCCGACATTGTCGCCCACATTGTCCGCGATCACGGCCGGGTTGCGGGGGTCATCCTCGGGGATGCCGGCTTCCACCTTGCCGACGAGATCGGCACCGACGTCCGCCGCCTTGGTGAAGATACCGCCGCCCAGTCGCGCGAAGATCGAGATCAGCGACGCGCCGAAGGCCAGTGCCACCAGCGCATCGACCACGATGCGCTTTTCTTCGGGGATATCGAGCGACATGCCGCCCGGCCCCGTGAGATACCAGAAGAAGATCGCGATCGCGAGGAGGCCGAGCCCAGCCACGAGCATCCCGGTGACGGCGCCCGCCCGGAAGGCGAGCGTCAGGCCGCCCTGCAGGCTGCCGCGCGCGGCTTCCGCCGTGCGCACATTGGCCCGCACGGAGATGTTCATGCCGATATAGCCGGTCACGCCCGAAAGCACCGCGCCGATGACGAAGCCGATCGCGGAAATATGGCCGAGGAAATAGAGGACGAGCGCCGCGACGATGACGCCGACGATCGCGATCGTGCGATATTGGCGCCCCAGATAGGCCTGTGCGCCTTCCTGGATGGCGGACGCGATGTCCTGCATTTTCTCGTTGCCCGCCGATGCGGCGAGGACCTGTCGACTGGTAAGCAAACCGTACAAAATGGCGATCACGCCACAGGCTATTGCCAGATAGACGATAGGCATCCGATCTCCTTCCCCTGTTGGGGCGTGAGGTTCGGGCCGGCGTTCTTGTGCGTCTGTGCCGCCCCCTTCACGCTGGAGCGGGCAGAATAGGGGCCGAATCGGGTTTGGCAATCCCGGCCGGAGCGGGCCTAAATAGCTTTAGTCGAAAGTGTTTCCGTGGCGGGGGGCACGGGCGCTTTCAGATCGGCCAGCACGGCCGCGCACAGCATTCCGCACAGCAGCCCGGCCAGCGCGACGCCGGCACGGCGGATCAGATGGGCGGGCAGGGGGCGTTCCATGGCGGTTAGGCTGCGCCATAATGGTTGACGAAAGGTTGAAGCGGCATGGCCGGCGGCCCCATTGGCGGGCGCGGCGATGCTGGCGATCGGCGCCGTGGCGGTTTATGCGGCCGTCACCGCAATCGGAGCATCGCCATGGCCCCTATCATCCTGCACGAATATACGAATAGCGGAAATTGCTACAAGATCAGGCTGACCGCCGCCTTGCTGGGGATCGCGCTCGATCGGCGGGAATATGACATTCTGAAAGGCGAAACCCGCACGCCGGGTTTCCTTGCAAACGTCAACGCCAATGGCCGGATCCCGGTGCTGCAGATGGGCGATCAGATGCTGCCCGAAAGCAATGCCGCGTCCTTCTGGCTGGCCGATGGTTCGCCCCTGATCCCGGCGGATCGGTTCGATCGGGCCGATATGCTGCGCTGGATGTTCTTCGAACAATATAATCACGAACCCAATATCGCCACGCTGCGTTTCTGGCTGGCCTTCGTGGGCGAGGATGCGCTGACCGAGGCGCAGCGCGCGGCGATTCCAGGCAAGCGCGCAGGCGGTGATGCCGCGCTGGCGGTGATGGAAAAGCATCTGCGCGACGGGCAGGGCTATTTCGTCGGCGATCGCATCAGCCTCGCCGATATATGCCTCTACGCCTATACCCATGTCGCCGATGAAGGCGGCTTCGATCTCGGCGCCTATCCGGCCATTTCGCGCTGGATCGCCGCCATCAAGCGGGCACCGGGTTACATCGCCATCACCGATTGATGGCGGTGCGGGTGGGGTGGCCGCCCCCACCCGAGTTCGAACTGTAACAATCTTTCGCGATACGCTGCGGAGCGAGCCCCATGGACAAGGGACCGCTTATGGACGCGATTGCCCGCATTGCCGCGATTGCCGACCTGCCCGAATTGCGCGAGCCGCCATTCGCCCACCCTGAACGTGACGGGGAACGGCGCCGGTTCCGCACGATCTGGGTTTCCGACATCCATCTCGGCACGCGCGGCTGCAACGCCGATCTGCTGATCGATTTCCTCGACCATACCGACAGCGAGACGATGTACCTCGTCGGCGACATCATCGACGGCTGGCGGCTCCGGCGGAAATGGTATTGGCCGGCCAAGCATAACGATATCGTGTGGCGGGTGATGAAGCGCGCCAAGCGCGGCACGCGCGTCGTCTACATCCCCGGCAACCATGACGAGATGTTCCGCCAGTTCACCGGCATGACGTTCGGCGACATCGAAATCCGCCGCAAGGCCGTCCACACCACCGCCGACGGCCGCAAGCTGCTGGTGCTCCATGGCGACGAATTCGATGCGATCATGCTGGCGCATCGCTGGCTCGCCTTCCTGGGCGACGCGGCTTATGGCGCGCTTATGCGGGTCAACGTCGTCGTCAACGCGGTGCGGCGCCGGCTGGACCTGCCTTATTGGTCGCTGTCCAAGCACGCCAAGCACAAGGTGAAGAACGCGGTCGAGTTCATCTCCCGCTTCGAACAGGTGGTGGCCCACGAAGCCGCGATGCGCAATGTCGACGGGGTCGTCTGCGGCCATATCCACAATGCCGAAATGCGCGAGATCGGTGGCGTGCGTTACTACAACGATGGCGATTGGGTGGAAGGCTGCACCGCATTGGTCGAGCATTTCGACGGGCGGATGGAATTGCTGCACTGGGCCGATGAAATGGCCGCGCGGGCGCGGGCGGCGTTGGCCGATCGGCAGCGGATCGCGGCATGAAGATCGTCATCGTCACCGATGCCTGGGTGCCGCAGGTGAACGGCGTCGTGCGCACCTTGCAATCGATCGCCGCCGAACTGGGCGTCATGGGCCATGACGTCGCCTTCGTCGCGCCCGATCGCTTCCGTTCGATGCCATGCCCCACTTATCCCGAAATCCGGCTGGCGCTGGCCTTTGCCGATCGCGTGGGACGCATCATCGCCGATCACGCGCCCGATGCCGTGCATATCGCGACCGAAGGGCCACTGGGGTTGGCGGCGCGGCGCTGGTGCCTGCGGCAAAGCGTGGAATTCACCACCGCCTATCACACCCAGTTCCCGGATTATGTGGCGCGGCGCACCGGCGTGCCGGCGGCGTGGATCTGGCGCTATATCCGCTGGTTCCACGCACCGTCCTCGGCCGTGCTCGCCTCGACGCCGACGATCCGGCGGGTGCTGGAAGCGCATGGGCTGGCCAATGTCCGCCATTGGGGGCGCGGCGTCGATCTCGCGCTGTTCCGGCCCGATGCAATCGTGCCCCCCACCTTCGATCGCCTGCCGCGCCCGATCATGCTCTATGTCGGCCGCGTCGCGGTGGAAAAGAATATCGAGGCGTTTCTGGCGGTCGACCGGCCGGGCAGCAAGATCGTCGTCGGCGATGGCCCGTTGCTGGCGGAACTCAAGCGCAAGCATCCCGCCGTCGCCTTCCTTGGCGCCTTGTCGGGCGAGGCGCTGGCCGGCGTCTATGCCGGCGCCGACGTGTTCGTCTTTCCCAGCCGCACCGATACGTTCGGGCTGGTGATGATCGAGGCGCTGGCTTGCGGAACGCCGGTGGCCGCCTTTCCCGTCACCGGCCCGGTCGACGTGCTCGACCCGCGATCGGGCGCCATGGCCGAGGATCTGGGCGATGCCATCGCGGCGGCGCTCATGCTCGATCGGGCGGATGCCGCCGCTTATGGGTGCAGCTTCGGCTGGCGGGCCAGTGCGCAACAGTTTCTGGCGGCGCTGGTTCCCGCCCGCAGGGCCGCCGCCGCGGCCTGAATCCCATTCTGCTTGCCCTAAGCGGCCATGGGCATTACACCCGGCCGGAACGCATCGGCCGCTCCGCAAGGGGCGGCCCTATTTATTTCTGGAGGGATGTTTCCGTGGCCCAGCCGCTTATGCCCCATGCGACCGCTTCGTGGCTCGTCGACAATACGGCGCTCAGCTTCGAACAGATCGCGGCCTTCTGCGGCCTCCACATCCTGGAAGTGCAGGCGATCGCCGATGACATGGCGGCCACCAAGCTCACCGGTCGCGATCCCGTCCGTGCGGGTGAACTGACCATGGCCGAGATCGAGAAGGGCCAGGCCGATGCCAATTACCGGCTGGTCATGCTCAAGGGCCCGGAACAGGTGCGCCGTACCAAGGGGCCGCGCTACACGCCGGTTTCCAAGCGGCAGGACAAGCCGGACGGCATCGCCTGGATCATCCGCAACCATGCCGAGGTGTCGGACGGCCAGATCAGCAAGCTGATCGGCACCACCCGCACCACGATCGCCGCGATCCGCGATCGCACGCACTGGAACATCGCCAACATCGTGCCCAAGGATCCGGTGACGCTGGGCCTGTGTTCGCAGCGCGAACTGGACGCCATCGTCGCCAAGGCGGCGAAGGCGGCGGGCATCGAGGCGCCGGTCGACAGCCGTCTGGAAGGCGATCGCGAGGCGCTGATCGACGCGCTGCGCGCCGAGCGTGAAGCCGCCGCCCGCGCCGCCGATGCCGCGCTTTCGGGCGAGGGTGACGACAGCGCCGGTTTCGTCGATCCGTTCAAGAAATAAGCAAGGCCGGGGCGGCGCTTAGCCGTCCTGTTCGGGCCGGCGGCGGGGTGATGGTTCCGCCGTCTGTCGAACCGGGTTTGCGGTTCGTCGATTAAGGGCGCGATTGCCTGCCTGGCGATGCCAGCAGGGATGATGCTTCCCAGAACCCATCGTTCGCTACCGCTTGGCGCGCTTTCCATCCTGTTTCTGACCGATCCGGCGCTGGCCCAGCGCACGGGGGACAATGCCGTAACGGCGGCGGAAGATGCCTTCGGCACCAGCATCGGCAATGAACAGCTTGGTCTGTACGGCCCCAATCAGGTGCGCGGGTTCAGCCCGGTCGATGCCGGCAATGTGCGTATCGAGGGCCTGTATTTCGACCAGCAGGCGGGGTTGACCGATCGCCTGATCGAAGGGTCCACCGTGCGCGTCGGCCTGACCGCGCAGGGCTATCCCTTTCCTGCGCCGACCGGCATCGCCGATTATCGCCTGCGCAAGGCGGGCGACAAGGCGATCACCAGCATCGTCGCGACGGGCGGCCCATATGAGACGATGAGCCTGGAGGTCGACGCCAAGCTGCCGATCGACGGCGAACGCTTCGGCATTGCCGGCGGCTTCGGCATCTATCGCGAAGAAACGCATTACGGCTCGACGCCGGATTATGAGAATTTCGCGATCATCCCCACCTGGCGCCCGGCGCCGGGCGTCGACATCACCGCCTTTTTCGGCCAGCTCAACTTTTCCGATGAAGAACCTGAGACGCTGGTCTTCACCAGCGGCGATCATGTGCCGCCGCGCGTGCCTCGGCTCGATTATACCGGCCAGCCCTGGGCGGAGGCCAAGGGCCACAACCGCAATTACGGGCTGATCGCCAAGGCGCCGATTGCGGGGTTCGACGTGCAGGCGTCCCTCGTCCGGTCCGACCGCAAGGTCGATATGGGTTTTGCCGACCTGCTGTTCGGCGTCGACGAGGAGGGCAATGCCGCCGACCGCGTGATCATCGCCGATGCCGACAATCGCTATCGTTCGACATCGGGCGAAGTGCGCGTGTCGCGCAGCCTGGCCGAGAATGACCGGCGCCACACCATTCACCTGATGGCGCGCGGCCGCGATCAGAAGCGGCGCTATGGCGGCGCCGACGTGATCTCGCTCGGGCCCACCCGCTATACGGTCAAGGATTATCGCCCCAAGCCGGATTTCGTGTTCGGCCCCGACACGCGTGACGAGGTGCAGCAGACCACCTTCGGCGCCGGCTATGAACTGCGCTGGCGCAATGTCGGCGAACTGGGCATCGGTATCCAGAAGACCGATTATCGCAAGCGGATCGACGATCCGGCCGGGCCGCTGCCCGAATCGCGCGACAAGCCGTGGCTCTATTCCGTCACCGCCGCCGCCTATCTGACGCCCACGATCGCGCTTTATGGCGGCTATGTGCGCGGGCTGGAGGAAAGCCCGGTCGCGCCCGACAATGCGGTGAACCGCAACGAGGCCCCGCCGGCGATCCGCACCCGCCAGGCCGATGCCGGCGTGCGCATCGCCATCACGCCCGCGCTGAAGGCGGTGGCCGGCGTGTTCGAGGTGGTGAAGCCTTATTACAATGTCGATACCGCCCAGCGTTTCCGCCAATTGGGCGACGTGCGCCATCGCGGCGTGGAATTGTCGCTGGCGGGCGAGATCGTGAAGGGGTTGAACGTGGTCGCCGGCACGGTGTTCCTCGATGCCAGGATCAGCGGCGAGGAGGTGGATGCGGGGCTGATCCGCAACCGCCCGACCGGCGCGATCGAGCGTAACAGCCTGCTCAGTGTCGACTGGCGGCCGCGCGGGCTGGATCGCTGGTCGTTCGACGCGGTGTTCGAAAGCGTCGGCGATCGCATTGCCAGCGCCGCGCCGGGCAGCGATCTCGTCGTCCCGCCGCGCACCGCGCTGGCGCTGGGCACGCGCTATCGCTTCCCGATCGGAAAATCGCCCGCAGTGTTGCGCGCACAGCTAGGAAATATTCTGAATACATTCGGCTATGGCGTGGGCGACAGCGGATTCTTCGTCTACAATCTGCCACGACGCTTCACGCTCAGCCTCACCGCGGATCTGTAACGGGGCTGGGCACGTTCATGTATCAAGCGTGAAATATTCCACGGGCCCGACCGTGCCATAAGCAGGATGCAGCGCGTGGGGTTGCGCGGCCAGACCTGCAGCGGCAGGGCCCGATCAATGACGTATGGCAGCTTTGACAGCGAGATCTAACCGGACCCCGATGCGACATTTCCTATTGCCCGCCCTTGCGCTGACGCTCGTTTCCTGTGGATCGGGCGAACCGAAAGGTGGCGCCCGCCAGGCGCCGCTCGTCACCGCCGCGATCGTCGCGCCGGCCCGCTTCGTCGATCGCATCGAGGCGGTGGGCACCGCGCGCGCCAATGAACAGGTGACGCTGTCCGCCCCGGTGACGCAGCGTATCGAGCGCATCAACTTCCAGGATGGCGGCTATGTGTCGCAAGGCCAGGTGATCGCGGTGCTGGCGGCGGGCCAGCAGAATGCGCAGCTGGCCGATGCCCGCGCCCGTGCGCGCGAGGCCGAACAGCAGCTGACCCGGCTGAACGCGCTCAAGGATCGCGGCTTCGCCACCAATGCCAGCGTCGACGCGCAGATCGCGGCCGCCGCCTCGGCGCGCGCGCAGGCGGCCGAAGCGATCGCGTCGATCGGCGATCGCGTGATCCGCGCGCCTTTTGCCGGCTATGCCTCGCTCCGCACGGTTTCAGCCGGCGCGGTGGTGACGGCGGGAACCGAGATCGCGACGATCAGCGATATTTCGCAGATCAAGCTGGACTTCCCGGTGCCCGAAACGATGCTGTCGTCGGTGGCGCAGGGCCAGCCGATCGTCGCCAAGGCGGCGGCCTTTCCCGACACGCCGTTTCGCGGCACGATCGCCACGATCGACCCGGTGGTCGATCCGGCGACGCGATCGGTGATGGTGCGCGCGGTGCTGCCCAATCGCGATCTGGCGCTGAAGCCCGGCATGTTGCTGACCGTGGCGATCGAGGCCAAGGCGCGGACCGCGCCGGCGGTGCCCGAGCTTGCGGTTGTCGGCCAGGGGGCGGATCGTTTCGTCTTCCTGATCGGTGACAATGACAAGGTAAAGCGCGTGCCGGTGAAGGTGGGCGTGCGCGACAGCGGCATGATCGAGATCGTGGAAGGCCTGAAGCCGGGGCAGAAGATCGTCGGCGAAGGCATCGTCAAGGTGGCCGACGGATCGACCATCCGCACGGCAGGCGCGAAGGAAGGGCAGGCCACCAAGCAGGCTTCGGCGGAGAAGTAAGCGATGTTGCTCTCCGATGTGTCCGTCAAGCGACCCGTTTTCGCCGCGGTGATGGCGATCCTGCTGACCATCGTCGGCACGGTCGCCTTCTTCACCCTTTCGGTGCGCGAATATCCCGACGTCGATCCGCCGATCGTTTCGGTGGAGACGACCTATACCGGCGCCGCCGCCAATGTGGTGGAAAGCCGTGTCACCCAGCTGATCGAGGAACGGCTGGCGGGCATTGAGGGCATCCAGACGATCACGTCGCGGTCGCGCGACGGCCAGTCCGACATTTCGGTGGAGTTCACCCCCGGACGTGACATCGATGCCGCCGCCAATGACGTGCGCGATCGCGTGGGCGGCGTGGCGGACGATCTGCCCGATGACGCGCTGCCGCCCGAAATCCGCAAGGTCGATGCGGACGCCCAGCCGATCCTGTGGTTCACCCTGTCGGCTCCGCCGGGATGGTCGCGCATCCAGCTTTCCGATTATGTCGATCGCGTGCTGGTCGATCGCTTTTCGGCGATCGACGGCGTGGCGCAGGTGCGGATCGGCGGCGAGGCGCGGCCGGCGATGCGCGTTTGGCTCAACCCCGAAAAGCTCGCCGCGTTCAGCCTGACGCCGGGTGACGTGGAATCCGCGCTGCGCACGCAGAATGTGGAGCTTCCGGCCGGCCGCATCGAGGCGCAGAGCCAGAATGTCACCGTGCGCGTGAACCGCCCGTTCCAGACCGCGGCCGAGTTCGGCCAGCTGGTCGTCGGGCGTGGGGCAGGCGGCTATCTGGTGCGCCTGTCCGACGTCGCGCGTGTCGAGGAGGCGCCTGAAAATCTTTATTCCTCGTTCCGCGCCAATGGCGAAACCGGGGTCGGCATCGGCATCATCCGCCAGTCGGGCGCGAACACGCTGGCCGTGGCGGATGCGGCCAAGGCGGTGGCGGCGCAGATGCGCAAGAACCTGCCGGCGGGCATGACGATGGAGACGGGGACGGACAGCTCGCTGTTCATCTCGCGCGCGATCGATGCCGTCTATCACACCATGGCCGAAGCGGCCGTGCTGGTGGTCGCGGTGATCTTCCTGTTCCTCGGCAGCTGGCGCGCGACGTTGATCCCGGCGGTGACGGTGCCGATCTGTTTGCTCGCCACCTTCGCCGTGCTCTGGTTCCTTGGCTTTTCGATCAACCTCTTGACGCTGCTGGCGCTGGTGCTCGCGATCGGCCTTGTCGTCGACGATGCGATCGTGGTGCTGGAAAATGTCTATCACCGGATCGAGCAGGGCGAAGACCCGCTGGCGGCGGCCTATCTGGGCACGCGACAGGTGGGTTTTGCCGTCATCTCGACCACGCTGGTGGTGTGCGCGGTGTTCGTGCCGGTGATGTTCATCGCCGGCCAGTCCGGCCTGCTGTTCCGCGAGCTGGCGGCGGCGATGATCGGCGCGGTGGCCTTTTCGGGCTTCCTGGCGCTGACGCTGGCGCCGATGCTGTGTTCCAAGCTGCTGCGCAACGAAGAACGCGGCCGGCTGGCGCAATGGGTGGACGATCGCTTCCGCCGGATCGAGACGGGCTATGCGACCGTGCTGGAACGCGCGCTCGGCCGCCCGCTGCTCGTGCTTGGTGGCGTGGGCGCGCTGCTGGCGGGGGCGGCGGGGCTGTTCCTGACCTTGCAGTCCGAACTGGTGCCGACTGAGGATATCGGCATCATCACCATGCAGCTCAGCACTGCCGAAGGCACCGGGTTCGACGAACTCGAACGCCAGATGGCGCAGGTGGAAAAGATCGTCCTGCCGATGGTGGGCGACGGCGTGATCCGCCGGGCGATCACCCGCGCGCCCGCCAGTTTCGGCGCGACCGAGGATTTCAACAGCGGCGCGATGACGCTGTTCCTGAAGCCGTGGGAAGACCGCGACGTCAAGACGCAGGATGTGATTGACGAGATCAACGCCAAGCTGCGCGATCTGCCGGCGATGCGCGGCAACGCCACTTCGCCTTCGTCGCTGGGCGGCGGGCGCGGGCAGCCGCTCAACTTCGTCATCGCGGGCGCGAGCTATGAGGAACTGGCGCGGGCGCGCGATCGCATCCTTGCGGCGGCGGCGGACAATCCCGGCATCATCAACCTCGATTCCGATTATAAGGAAACCAAGCCGCAATTGCTGATCGACGTGAACACGGCGCGCGCCGGCGATCTGGGCGTGTCGGTGGATGCCGTCAGCCAGGCCCTGCAGACGCTGATGGGATCGCGCCGCGTTTCCACCTATGTCGATCGGGGCGAGGAATATCGCGTCATCGTCCAGGCCGATCCGTCGGGCCGCAAGGTCGAACAGGATCTCGGCCGCGTCTATGTCCGTTCGATGTCGGGCCAGCTGGTCCCGCTCGCCAACCTCGTCACCGTGCGCGAAAGCGCGGACGCGCGTGAACTCGGCCGTTTCAACAAGATGCGCGCCATCACGCTTTCGGGTGGCCTGGCGCCGGGCTATTCGCTGGGCAAGGCGCTGACCTTCCTGGAAGAACAGGCCGCCGCCTCGCCCGAGGTGACGGCCGTCGGCTATCGCGGCGAAAGCCATGCCTATAAGGAAAGCGGCGGATCGATCCTGATCGTGTTCCTGCTGACCATCGTCATCGTCTATCTGGTGCTGGCGGCGCAGTTCGAAAGCTTCGTGCACCCCGGCGTGATCATCACCACCGTGCCGCTGGCCGTGGCGGGTGGCGTGATCGGCCTGGCGGTGATGGGCCAGACGCTCAACCTCTACAGCCAGGTCGGCATCGTCATGCTCGTCGGGCTGGCGGCCAAGAACGGCATCCTGATCGTCGAATTCGCCAACCAGCTGCGCGACGAGGGCGTCGCCTTCATCGCGGCGATCCAGCAGGCGGCGGTGCGGCGTCTGCGGCCGATCCTGATGACCTCGATCGCGACGGTCGCGGGCGCCGTGCCGCTGATGATCGCCAGCGGCGCCGGTGCGGCCGCGCGTCGCGCGATCGGCGTGGTCGTCGTCTGGGGCGTCAGCATCGCGACGATCTTCACCCTGTTCATGATCCCGGTGCTCTATGTGCTGATGGCGCGGCGCACGGGTTCACCGCTCGCCGTGACCCGCAAGCTTGAAGCGGCACTGGAAAATGGCGGCGGACCGGGGCACAGTCAGCCGGCAGAGTAAGCGGCCGGGGGCGGCCGCCTTTTTGGGGGGAATGAGCCAGGAATGGGCCAGATCGCTTCGCAGTCGCAGCTTCGCATGGGTTTGATTCGCTGGGCGATCGTGCTCGTTCCGCTGGTTCTGATGCTCGGCATCGGATCGGGCTGGCTGTCCAATTCGGGTTACCGCAACCCGTGGTTCGTGGCGCTGGCCAAGCCCGCCTTCATGCCGCCGGGCTGGGCGTTTCCGGTGGCGTGGACGATCCTCTATGTGCTGATGGGTTTCGCGCTGGCGCTGATCGTGGCGGCGCGCGGCGCGCGCGGGCGCGAGGTGGCGATCGCGCTGTTCGCCGTCCAGCTGCTCCTGAACCTCGCCTGGTCGCCCTTGTTCTTCGCCGCGCATCAGGTGACGGCCGCACTGGCGCTGATCGCCATCCTGACGCTTGTCGTTACCGTAACGATATGGCGTTTCTGGCGCATCCGGCCGGTGGCGGGGCTGCTTCTGCTGCCCTATCTCGGCTGGCTGATCTTCGCTTCGGCCCTCAATTATGAGGTGATGCGGCTTAATCCCGATGCGGAATCGCTTGCACCCGGGCGCGCGCGCACCCAGATCAGTCTTTGATTCGGACACGCGCACGGGAGCGCCAAGCGACATGCAATCTGAGAACCGCATTTTCGACGATCTGGTGAAGGTGCTGAACGGCGCGGCGGGCACGCTGGCCGGGATGGGCCGCGAGGCCGAGGCCACAGCCCGTGAGCGGGCGAAGGAGTGGATCGGCGGGCTCGATTTCGTCAGCCGCGACGAGTTCGAGGCGGTGAAGGCAATGGCCGCCGCCGCGCGCGACGAGGCTGATGCACTGAAGGCGCGGCTCGACGCGCTGGAGGCGGGTTCTGCCAAGCCCAAGACAGCAAAGGCGAAGCCGGGTGCGGATGCCGCCGACGCTTAACCTATTTCATCCACAGCTTTCTGACGCATTGGCGCCCGGGCCGAAGGCCCGGGCGCTTGCCACTTGTGGCGCACGGGTTCACCCTGGCCTCGCAACGCCCGTGGGGAGGGGCATATGACCGTAGATGATTTCGAGAGCGGCCGGGACGCCAGCGCCCCGATCGAGATGCTCGAACAATATTTCGCCGCCCACGGCTGGAACCATGAACGCAATGGCGACGAGGAGATCGTGGCCACCTTCCAGGGCAGCTGGGCGCAATATGAGCTGCGCGCGGTGTGGCGCGAGGAAGATCGCGTGCTCCAGTTCCTGGCGCTGCCCGATATCCGCGTGCCCGCCGACAAGCGGCTGACGATTTACGAAACGATCGGCCTGATCAACGAACAGCTGTGGATCGGCCATTTCGAAATGTGGGCGTCGTCCGGCATGCTGCTGTTCCGCCACGCCACCTTGCTCGAAAACGGGCAGGAATCGGTGCTGACGATCGAACAGGCGGAAACGCTGGTCGAAGCCGCGATCGACGAGTGCGAGCGTTTCTACCCGGTGTTCCAGTTCGTGCTGTGGGCCGACAAGAACCCGCAGGAAGCGATTGCCGCCGCCCTGATCGAGACGCAGGGCGAGGCCTGAGCCGGGCGTTCGATCGCGCCGGCGGGACGATCTGGAGGATATTGCGTGTCTGAACTTCTGGAAGGGCCGCTGTGGCTGGTCGGGGCCGGCAATATGGGCGGCGCCATGCTGCGCGGCTGGCTGGCGGCGGGCGTCGATCCGCGCCAGGTGATCGTGATCGATCCGGCGGCGAAGGATCTTCCTGAAGGCGTGATCGCGCTGCCCGCGCCCCCGCCCGATGGCGCGGCGCCTGCGGTGCTGGTGCTCGCGGTGAAGCCGCAATTGCTTGATGTCGTGGCCCCGGGGATCGCCCCCGCGCTGGAACGTGAAACGCTGCTGGTGTCGATCCTCGCCGGGGTCGAGGTCGCGTCGCTGCGCCAGCGTTTCCCGCATCCGGCGGGCGTGGTGCGGGTGATGCCGAACACGCCGGTGGCGATCGGCAAGGGCGTGATGGCGCTCCACGGATCGGGCCTGTCGGCGGACGCCGCGGCGCTGGCGGAACGGCTCACCCGGCCGTTGGGGCTGGTCGAATGGATCGAGCGCGAGGATCAGTTCGATGCGGTGACGGCGCTGTCCGGCTGTGGCCCGGCTTTCCTGTTCCGTTTCATCGACGCGATGGCCGATGCCGGTGCGGCGCTGGGCCTGCCGGCCGATCAGGCCGCGCGGCTGGCGGTGGCGACGGTGGAGGGCGCAGCCCTGCTCGCCGCCCGGTCGGATGAAAGCCCCGCCATCCTCGCCGATCGCGTCGCCAGCCCCGGCGGCAGCACGCGCGAGGGGATGAACGTGCTCGACAAGGACGGCGCGATCCGCGACCTCCTTGCCCGCACGCTTGCCGCTTCCGCCCGCCGCAACGCCGAGATGGCCGCCGCCGCGCGCGGCGAGTGACGCTTGCTCGGGGCGATTGCCGACGTCCCCACCCAATGCGCCCGTCATGCCCATGCGATTGACTTCGCCGCGCTGCCGGCGAAGCTGTGGCGATGGGGAGTAATGCGCTTATGGTGAAGCCGATCGTCCTGGGCACGCTGATCGCCGGCACGCTCGATCTCTTGTCCGCCTTTCTGTTTGCCGGGATGGCGGGGATGCCGCCGATGGCGGTCCTCCGTTTCGTTGCCAGCGGGCCGTTCGGCGAAGTGCCGACGGCGACGGCCGGTTGGGCGATCGTCGGCACGCTCGTCCATTTCGGCATCATGGCGATGATGGTGGCCGCTTATATGATGGCGGCACCGCGCATGCCCGCGCTGCTGCGGCATCCGATCGCCGCCGGCATGGCTTATGGCGTGCTGCTGTGGCTGGTGATGTACTGGCTGGTGCGGCCGATGCGCTGGCCCGATATGCCGTTGCCGCACACCGCCTGGGGCATCGCCAACCAGCTATTCTCGCACTGCATTTTGGTTGGCATTCCGATCGCGCTGATCGCCGCGCGCTTCTGGCGGCGCCCGGCGTTCGCGACGGCCTAGGCTTTCCCCACGCCAATGCGGGGCTCAGGGGCTGATCCGCGAAGCCCCTGAGCCCCCGGCAGCCGGATCAGGCGAGCTTGAAGCCCTCCCAATTGGCCGCCGAAGTGAGTGTCTTGTTATTTTCCTCGGTCAATGCGGCGTGGAGCTTGGGGAAGATGTCCCGCTCCTCCTCGCGCATATGGGCTTCCGCCATGATACGGAACTCCGCCAGCTCCATGGCGAATTGGGGCGCATCCTTGGCCATGCGGTCGAGCATGAACAGGTGCTGCTTCACATAGCCATGATCGTGGTTGAGCTTGTCGGCATCGGCCTTGTCGCCCCATTCGCGGAGCGCCGGGTAGATCACCGTCTCCTCGGTGAAGGTGTGCTTCTCCAGCGCGCGGCGTAGCTGGCCGAGCAGGATGGCGCGCCGGCGCGGATGGCTGCTGTCGGTGGCCTGCAACTGATCGAACAGCGCCAGCGCGGCGCGATGTTCCGCTTTCACCGCCTCGAACCAATCGCCCGCCAGCGCCGATGGTGCCTGCATCGCCGCCCGCCGGCCGAGATTGGCGAGCAGGCCGGTGGCCAGCCCCGCCGCCGCCACGCCCAGCACGGTCGCGGTGCTGGCGCCGGCATGATCGCGATTTGTGCTGGCGGCCCGGCTGCGCGGCGCGCTGCGGCGCTGTGGCGCGGTGTTGGCCGGCGTGGTCGTGCGGCTACGATTCTCCTGTGCCCTGGTGGCCATGTGACGCTCCTGTGGCTTTATGGGGAAGGGGTTGCACGAAGAACCCTTCGCCGCCGCGCCTGTTCCGCGGTTGACCGCGCCTGCGGGGCGGGACATGGCGGCGACATGCCTGCCTCACCGCCGCGCCTGATATCGCTCGATGGCCTGCGCGGGCTGGCCGTGATGGGCATCCTGCTGATGAACATCGCCGGTTTTGCGCTGCCTGCCGCCGCTTATTTCAACCCGCTGGCCTATCGCCCGGCGGGCCCGGCCGAACTGGCGCTATGGGCGATCGAGTTCGTGCTGGTCGATACCAAGATGCGCGCGCTCTTCTCCTTGCTGTTCGGCGCCAGCCTGCTCCTCGTGCTCGATCGCGCCCGCGCCGCCGGCATGGACAGCGAACGCGCCCATTTCCGGCGGATGGGCTGGTTGGCGCTGTTCGGCCTGATCCATTATTATCTGATCTGGCATGGCGATATCCTGCTGCTCTACGCCGTGGTCGGCTGCGCGGCATGGTTCTTCAGCGAGGCATCGACGCGCGATCTGATCCGCTGGGGGCTGTTGCTGATCGCGCTCCAGTGCCTGATCTTCATCGCCCTGTTCGTCGCCATCACGCTCGACGGGCCGGGCAGCGAAGGCTGGCGCGCGGTGCAGGAGGAATTCGGCGTGCCCGCCGCTGCAACCATCGCCCGCGACCTCGCGCTTCATCGCGGCAGCTATGCCGGGCTGGTCGCCCACCGGCTGTTCGACGCGGGATGGCTGCCGCTCACCCAGATCCTGCTGTTCGGATGCGAGACGCTGGGGTTGATGCTGCTTGGCATGGCGGGGCTGCGCAGCGGCTTCCTGACCGGTGGCTGGGGCCGCATGCGCTATCTGCGCGCCGCCGCGATCGGCTATGCGATCGGCCTGCCGCTTACCCTGCTGGTCGCGTGGCTATGCTGGCGGAGCGGTTTCGATGCCCGGATGATCCTGGCCGCCGCCTTTCCGCTCGGCGTGCCGGCCCGGCCGTTCATGCTGCTCGGCCATGCCGCGCTGGCGCTTGCCTGGCTGGCCGGGCCACCGTCGCCGCTGCGGACCAGGGTAGCGGCAGCGGGGCGAGCGGCCTTCACCAACTATCTCGGCGCCAGCCTGGTGATGACGGCGCTGTTCTATGGCTATGGCGCGGGCCTCTACGGCACGCTCGGTCGCTTTGCGCTGTTGGGGGTGGTGGCTGGCGCCTGGCTGCTGATGCTGCTGTGGAGCAAGCCGTGGCTGGGCCGATTCGCTTATGGCCCGTTGGAATGGCTGTGGCGTTCGCTGGCCCGTGGCAAAATGCAGCCGATGCGAAAGTTGGATATTGCGAGGCACTCTCAGTAGCTGCTATCAAGGCTTCGACAGATGGAGAGCGTTGATGGTCGTTTGCGTTTGCAATGCGATTCGCGAGAAGGATGTCCGGGCTGCGGCGCGGGAAGGCCATAGCTCGCCTTGCCAGGCCTATGCTTCGCTCGGCCGGCGCGCGCGGTGCGGCCAATGCGTGCCATTCGCACGAGAAATCATCGCTTCGGAACGTGCGACTGCGTAACGCTCTCAACTAAAAACTGGCGGATTTCCGCCATTTTCCAGTGATTTCCAAAGTCATTCCGGCTATAATCCCGCCCGTATAGCCGGAGATTTATCATGAAGGGCGACCCCAAGGTCATCGATTATTTGAACGAGGTGCTCAAGAACGAGCTTACCGCGATCAACCAGTATTTCCTCCATTATCGCATGCTCGAACATTGGGGCGTCAAGAAGCTCGCCAAGTTCGAATATGGCGAATCGATCGACGAGATGAAGCATGCCGACAAGCTGTCGGAACGCATCCTCTTCCTCGACGGCCTCCCCAATTTCCAGCTGCTCGGCCGGCTCAAGATCGGCGAGACGGTGGAGGAAATCCTGCAGGCCGACCTCGACCTCGAAAATGAAGCGATCCCGCTGCTGCGCGAGGCGATCGTGCATTGCGAGCAGGTACGCGACTTCGTGACGCGCGATCTGCTGCTCCACATCCTCGACAGCGAGGAAGAGCATGTCGATTCGCTGGAGAAACAGTTCGACATGATCGAACGCATGGGCATCCAGAACTACATCCAGCTCCAGTCCGAACCCGCCAGCGACAGCTGAGCCCGGACATGAACCATCGGGGGGAGCGCGCCCTGCTCCTCCCGTTCGGCCGCCTGGCCGGCGGCCCTATCGGCGCTTAATCGTCGCCACCATCGGCGGACGTCGCCAGCAGCTTGTCGATCTTGCGGCCGTCCATGTCGACGATCTCGAACCGCCAGCCATCGGCGTCGAACGCTTCGCCCACCGTGGGCAAATGCTTGAGCACCGACAGCGCGAAGCCCGCCGCGGTCGCATAATCGCGATCTTCCGACAGCGTGATGCCCAGCCGCTCGGCCATCATGTCCGCGGGCGCCGATCCCGACACCAGCCAGCTCCCATCCTCACGCTCGACGACGGGCGGATCGGTGCCTTCCTCCTGATCCGAGGCGAATTCGCCCGCGATCGCCGACAACAGGTCGGCGGGCGTCACCACGCCTTCGAAATGGCCATATTCGTCATGGACCAGCGCCATCGGCACGCCCGCTTCACGCAGCGTTTCGAGCGCGTTCATCGCATCCATCTGATCGGGCACGATCGGCGCGTCGCGCATCAGCGCGCGCACGTCGATCGCCCGCCCGTCGAGCAGGGCGGAAACGATGTCGCGCGCCTGGACCACGCCGACGATCGCATCCACCGATCCTTCGGCCACGGGCATCCGACTGTGCGGCATGGCGAGCAGCCGATCGCGGATCGCCTGCGGATCGGCGGTCGCGTCGATCCATTCGATCTCGGTGCGCGGCGTCATCACCTCGCGCACCGGCCGGTCGGCCAGCCGCACCACCCCCGAGATGATCGCGCGCTCGCTTTCCTCGATCACGCCCGCGCTCGATGCTTCCGCGACGATCAGGTGCAGTTCTTCCGCCGTGACATGATTTTCGGATTCGCGGCTGAGACCGATGATGCGGAAGATCAGCGCGCTCGACCGATCGAGCAGCCACACCACCGGCGCCGTCACCCGCGACAGCCACAGCATCGGCAGCGCCACCGTTGCCGCGATCGGTTCGGGCGAGCGCAGCGCGAACTGCTTGGGCACAAGCTCGCCCACGATCAGCGAGGCGAAGGTGGTGAGCGCGATGACGAGGCCGAAGCCGATCTCGCCGGCCGCCGCCGGCGGCACGCCGAGCAGCGCCAGCCGATCGCCCACCGGCCCGCCCAGGCTGGCGCCCGAATAAGCACCGGCGAGAATGCCGATCAGGGTGATGCCGATCTGCACGGTGGACAGGAAGCGGCCGGGTTCGGCGGCCAGATCAAGCGCGCAGCGCGCGCCCTTGCGCCCGGCCCGCGCCATCGCCTCCAGCCGCGGCTTGCGCGCGGATACGATGGCCAGTTCGGACATGGCGAAAACGCCGTTGAGCGCGATCAACGCGAGGATGATCACGCAATCGGCCCAAGGAAACGGTTGAAGGGGAATATCGGGCGGCATGGCGCTTCAACCCCATAGAACGGAATCTTGCTGGCCGACAACAAGTTCATCAGGCAGCGTTCAGCACGGCGGCGGAACAAGCGCCCCCGGGCACGGTTTTTATCGGCACAGTTCAAGGGAAAGGGACGATTCAATGCGGATTACCACCAAGCTCGCGGGAATGAGCCTGGCTTTGGCGGCACTTGCGACCACCGCCTGCACCACCGATCCGGTGACCGGCGAAAAAAAGATGTCCAAGGCGGCGATCGGCGCGCTTGGCGGCGCCGCGCTCGGCACCGGCCTCGGTGCGCTGGTTGGCGGCCACAATAATCGCACCGAGATGATCGTGGGCGCGGGCATCGGCGCGATCGCCGGCACCGCGGTCGGCGGCTATATGGACAAGCAGGAGCGCGAACTGCGCCAGAAGACCGCCGGCACCGGCGTCGAGGTCAGCCGCCAGGGCGACGAGATCCTCCTCAACATCCCGTCGGGCATCACCTTCGCCACCAACAGCTACACGATCGAGCCGCAATTCCGCTCGACGCTCGATTCGGTGGCGCAGACGCTGGCGAGCTACAACCAGACCTATGTCGACGTGTACGGCCACACCGATTCCACGGGCAACGACACGATCAACATTCCGCTTTCGCAGAACCGCGCGAAATCGGTGGCGGATTATCTGACGACGCGCGGCGTGACGAGCGCGCGTATCGGCACGCAGGGCTTCGGCGCGAGCCAGCCGATCGCGAGCAATTCGACCGTCGAGGGCCGCGCCCAGAATCGCCGCGTCGAAATCAAGATCGTGCCGGTGACGGACACCAGCACCAACGGCTGATCCTCCGGCCGTTCATCGACAGTTTTGCGCAGGGGCGTCCGGGCGATCCGGGCGCCCTTGTCGTATCCTGCCCGGCGCTATGGACAGCTTCGGTGAAGGCCGCTGCTGGATCTTGTCGCTGCAAAGCGGCCGATCACCCATTCCCGCGACGCCGCCCGTTCTGTCGGGGCGGCGTCGCGGGGTGGTGATCAGGCGAGCGCGGCGTCGGCGCCCATCAGCTTGGGGAAGAAGCCTTCATGCGCGGTGCGCAGATCGGCGAGCGTGACGCCGGCGACGCTGGCGCCGCCGGTGGTGCCGATGCGCTTCACCGGCACGCCGGCCGCCACAATCGCGTCGGGATTGGCGGTGGTAACGACATAGACGCCCTGATCTTCGCCGAAAGCAGACGCGGCGCTGTCGATACCGTCGAGCGTCGCGCCGATCTTGCCGGCAAGCGCCATTTCGGCGACCGCGACGAGCACACCGCCATCCGCCACGTCATGCACGGCCGAAACCTTGCCATCGGCGATCAGCTTGCGGACGAAATCGCCCGCTGCCTTTTCCTTGGCGAGATCGACCGGCGGGGGCGTGCCGTCTTCGCGGCCATGCACTTCGCGCAGCCAGATCGACTGGCCGAGATGGCCGGCAGTCTCACCGATAAGCAGGATCGCTTCGCCTTCGCCCTTGAAGGCGATGGTGGCGGATTTCGACCAGTCGGACAGCAGGCCGATGGCGCCGATCGCCGGCGTCGGCAGGATCGCCGAGCCGCCGCCGGTGGCCTTGCTCTCGTTATAGAGCGAGACGTTGCCGGAGACGATCGGGAAGGCGAGCTGGCGGCAGGCTTCGCCCATGCCGTCGAGGCAGCCGGTGAACTGCGCCATGATTTCCGGCCGCTGCGGATTGGCGAAGTTCAGGCAGTTGGTGACCGCCAGCGGCAGCGAACCGACCGCCGAAAGGTTGCGCCAGCATTCGGCGATCGCCTGCTTGCCGCCTTCATAGGGGTCGGCATAGCAATAACGCGGGGTGCAATCGGTCGAGATCGCGATGCCCTTGCTCGAGCCGTGCACGCGCACCACCGCGGCGTCGCCGCCCGGGCGCTGCACCGTATCGGCGCCGACCATGTGGTCATACTGCTCCCAGATCCAGCGGCGCGACGCGATGTCGGGCGACGCCATGAGCGTGACGAGATCGGCGCCGAGATCATTAGAGGCGGGCACGTCGCCGAGCGGCGCGATCTTGGCCCAGGCCTGATAATCCTCGCGGCTGAGCGCGGGGCGATCGTAGAGCGGGGCATCGTCCGCCAGCGGGGCGAGCGGGATGTCGCACACCGTTTCGCCATTGTGGACGAGGACCATGCGGCCGGTGTCGGTGACTTCGCCGATCACCGCGAAATCCAGCTCCCACTTCTTGAAGATCGCCTCGGCAAAGGCTTCCTTGCCGGGCTTCAGCACCATGAGCATCCGCTCCTGGCTTTCCGAGAGCATCATCTCGTACGCGGTCATGCCCTCTTCGCGCTGGGGCACCTTGTTCATGTCGAGCCGGATGCCGACGCCGCCCTTGGACGCCATTTCGACCGAGGAGGAGGTGAGGCCGGCCGCGCCCATGTCCTGAATCGCGACGATCGCGTCGGACGCCATCAGTTCGAGGCAGGCTTCGATCAGCAGCTTTTCGGTGAAGGGGTCGCCCACCTGCACGGTCGGGCGCTTTTCTTCCGAATCCTCGCCGAAATCGGCCGAGGCCATGGTGGCGCCGTGAATGCCGTCGCGCCCGGTCTTGGAGCCGACATAGACGATCGGATTGCCGACGCCCGAGGCGGCCGAATAGAAGATCTTGTCGGTTTCGGCGACGCCCACCGTCATCGCGTTGACGAGGATGTTGCCGTCATAGGCGCGGTGGAAATTGACCTCGCCGCCCACCGTCGGCACGCCGACGCAATTGCCATAGCCGCCGATGCCGTGGACGACGCCCGCGATCAGGTGGCGCATCTTGGGATGATCGGGCCGGCCGAAACGCAGCGCGTTCATGTTGGCGATGGGGCGCGCGCCCATGGTGAACACGTCGCGCAGGATGCCGCCGACGCCGGTGGCCGCGCCCTGATAGGGCTCGATGTAAGACGGGTGGTTGTGGCTCTCCATCTTGAAGATGGCGGCCTGGCCGTCGCCGATATCGACGACGCCGGCATTCTCGCCGGGGCCGCAGATCACCCAGGGCGCCTCGGTGGGCAGCTTCTTCAGGTGGATGCGGCTCGACTTGTAGGAGCAGTGCTCCGACCACATCACCGAGAAGATGCCGAGCTCCGTCAGATTCGGCTCTCGGCCGAGCGCGTGGAGCACGCGTTCATATTCTTCGGGGGACAGGCCGTGTTCGGCGACGATCGCGGGGGTGATCTGGGTCATGGCCGCGCCTCTAGAGCAAATCGGCGCGCGTTTGAACCACCCGTCGCACGGGCGCGGGCGGGAAGCGCATTCGGGGTTAGACTCGAGCAGCCGAATCGGGCATATGTTCACTATATGTTCTTGAGAGGAGGTTCCCATGGTCAGCCCCATTCCCGAAGGCTATCATAGCGTTACACCCTATCTGGCGATCGATGGCGCGGCCGAGGCGCTGGAATATTACAAGAAGGCGTTCGGCGCGACCGAAGTGCTGCGAATGCCGCATGGCGATCGCATCGCCCATGCCGAGATCAAGATCGGCGATTCTTTCGTCATGCTGGCCGATGAGTTTCCCGACATGAATCACCTCGGCCCCAAGTCACGCGGGGGCACCACCGTCAGCCTGATGATCTATGTGCCCGACGTGGATGCCGCGTTCGAGCGCGCGATCGCGGCCGGCGGCACCGTGCAGCGGCCGGTGGCGGACCAGTTCTATGGTGACCGATCGGGCACGCTGTTCGATCCGTTCGGCCATCAGTGGACCTTGTCCACCCATGTCGAGGATGTGCCCGAGGACGAGATCCACCGCCGCATGGCCGCGATGGCGGAAGGCTGAACGGCGCCGGGGAAGGGCGCCGGGCTACGCATGAATGGAAAGGGCCGGCGGATCGCTCCGCCGGCCCTGTTGATCATCGGCCCGAAGGGACGGGCCAATCGCGATCAGGTGAAAATCAGGCCTTGCAGCTCTGGCTCGGCTTGCCCGGCTGTTCGAGCGTGACGGTGGTGCTGTCGCCGGTCAGCTTATAGCCTTCGGCCACGAACGGCTCGCCCTTGGTCGGCGCGGTCAGCCTGGTGGCCGGGCCGGTCTTTTCGGCGCGCACGTCGGCGGAGGTGCCGTCGGCGAAGAAGTCGATATAGGCAAGGCTGTTGTCCTTGCAGCGATAGGTGCGGCTGGCGGTCAGCGCCGGCGGCAGGGTGACGGGCGGGGCTTCCGCAACCGTCTGCGCGTCGGGATCGGCCGGGCCGTTGGCGACCAGCGTATCCGCTTCATTGTTGCAGGCTGCGAGCGAGAGAATGGCCGCGAGCGAGGCGGCCGCGAGGGTCAGGGGGGTTTTCTGCATGACGGGTCCAATTTTCGCGGCAGCGCAGCGGCACGTCAAGCCGAAGATTTGCCGTAACGCGGCCAGTTCGTTGCATTATGGGCCAGTTTCAACGGGTTGAACGTGGCTATGCGTAGTCGGATGGCCGATATCGGCGGCATGTGCGCAAGGCCATGGCGTGCTGCGCCGCGAATGACGTCATGCCTTCGCTTTGTCATGGCGCTGACGGAAAAGTCGCATATTCAAAGGTTAATGGATCATCCGTCCGGGCGGCCCTTTCGCCCGTCGATCGGAGGATCATCATGAAACGCGCTCTTGCTTATGCCGCGACGGCCGCGTCGCTCGCCATCGCCGCCCCCGCCTCGGCCGCGATCATCGCGCCGGTCGGCGTCACCGCGTCGAGCACCTTCTGGACCTATGACGTCGACAATCTGATCAATGGCAGCGGCGTCGCCGGCGGCTTCCACGACGGCAATTATAACAATGCCTGGATGACCGAAACGACCGGCGAGCCGGCGCACCTGATCTTCGATCTCGGCGCGGCTTATGATCTGTCGTCGGCGCTGATCTGGCAGTTCAACGTGGATTTCGGCCTCGATCGCGGCGTGCGCGATTTCGCGATTTCGCTCTCCACCGACGGCATGAGCTTCGCCGATGCGACCGCCGGCACGCTGATGCAGGGCACGTCCCAGCCATTGCCGGCGCAGCTGGTCGAGCTGGCGGGCACGGCGCGTTATGTCCGCCTCGATCTCCTCAACAATTATGGCGATCAGTGGACGTGGACCGGCCTGTCCGAGGTCCGGTTCGACGGCACGGTCGCCGCCGTGCCCGAACCGGCGAGCTGGGCGATGATGATCGGCGGCTTCGGCCTCGTCGGCGGTGCGATGCGCCGCCGTCATGTGCAGCTGAGCTTCGCCTGACCCTATCTGCCCGCGACTTCGGGGCGGCCGGCGCGCCGCCCCGAAGTTTCTCTGCACGCGGCCCTAGAGATGCCTGCTTGCCGCTGGCTTGGCGCCTCGGCTATTCCGCCAATATGGTTCTCGCCCCCACCGCCCCCAATTCGCTTGCCCTGATCGGCAACACCCCGCTCGTCCGCCTGGCCGGCCCCAGCGCCGAAACCGGCTGCGAGATCCTCGCCAAGTGCGAGTTCATGAACCCCGGGGGTTCGGTGAAGGATCGCGCCGCCTTGTTCATCGTCGAGGATGCCGAGGCGCAGGGGCTGCTGAAGCCCGGCGGCGTGATCGTCGAAGGCACGGCGGGCAATACCGGCATCGGCCTCGCGCTCGTCGGCAATGCCAAGGGCTATCGCACGATCATCGTGATGCCCGAGACGCAGAGCCAGGAGAAGAAGGACACGCTGCGCGCGCTGGGGGCTGAGCTGGTGCTGGTGCCGGCGGCGCCTTATGCCTCGTCCGCCCATTTCGTCCACACCTCGCGCCGGATCGCCGAGGAGACGGAAAATGCGTTGTGGGCCAACCAGTTCGACAATATCGCCAATCGCATGGCGCATATCCGCACCACCGCGGCCGAGATCTGGGAGCAGACCGGCGGCCGGATCGACGGCTTCACCTGCGCGGTGGGCACGGGCGGGACGCTGGCCGGCGTTGGCCTGGGTCTCAAGGAACGGCGCGAGGATGTGGTGATCGCGCTCAGCGATCCGCACGGCGCCGCGCTCTACAGCTATTATGAAACCGGCGAACTGAAGGCCGAGGGCAGCTCGGTCGCCGAAGGCATCGGGCAGGGCCGGATCACCGCCAATCTGGAAGGCGCGCCGGTCGACGCGCAGTTCCGCATTTCCGACGCGGAAGGGCTGGAACAGGTCCACCGCCTGCTGATGGACGAGGGGCTTTGCGTCGGCCTTTCATCGGGGATTAATGTGGCGGGCGCTATGGCTCTCGCGCGGCGGATGGGGCCTGGCCACACCATCGTAACGATCCTGTGTGATTCGGGATTTCGTTATCTTTCAACACTTTTCAATCCGAACTGGCTGGCCGAAAAGGGCCTCGCGACGCCGCCCTGGCTCGTGCGATAAGCCGTTCGACAAGCGCGATTGGCTGCGTTAGGCTTGATGCAAACAGTGATTTGCGTTCACCTGAGTTCCAATCGTGGAAGGGAATGAATGCAGCGGGTTCGCATCGGTTTGACCGGGCTAGCCGGCGTCTTCGTACTCGTTTTGGTGGCCGCCGCCGTGTTTGGCGTGGTCAGCCGGGAGCCGAAGGTGTCGACGGACGAGACAGGCAATGTGGTGATCGTCGACGCGAGCAATGCAGCGCTCGCGGACGCTGGCCCGCCCAAGGAGCCACTTGCCGAACTGGGCATGGCGCCCGGGGCGGCAACGCCTGATGCCGCTGCCAATGAGGAAGCGGCCGGCAACCTCGTCGCTCCGGCGGCCCCCACCGAAAACTGATCACGGCATGGCGTGCGCCGGCGCGGTGGCGATCGCGGCCGCCTGCCTGGCGCTCGCCGAAATCCTGGGCGGGCTCGCGCTCGGCCTGATCGCCGGGCATGGCCGGGCCGATCTTTTCCCCTTCGTCGCGGTGCGGCCGTGGCTTTTCCTGATCCTGATGATGGCGCTGGCCGGCTGGCCGCCACGGGCGCGGCTTGCGGCAGCATTGCTCGGCCTAGTCACCGCATCGGCGGGTGAGGCGGCGTGGCTGGGCTGGCATGGCGGCTGGTCCGGCGATGGAGCGCTGGGGCCCATCGCGCGCGCTGGCGCGGCGGGCCTGCTGATGATCGCGGTGATGGAGGCGGTGCTGCGCGGCGCGGCCTGGGCGGGCGGGCGCCATTGGCGCTGGCTGGCGGCGGCGATCGGCTTAGGCGTGCTGCTGTCGCCCGGCATGGTTGCGTGGGTGGAGCGTGCGGCGCTGGGATCGGGTGAGGCGCCCGCCCGCTCTGCACGGCCGCCGGTCCAGTTGCTGAGTGGCCTGCCGCTCGTCTGGAGCGAGGCGGGCGTGGCCGCGACGCTGGCGGGCGGGCGGGCGCCGGCGACGATGGAAAGGCTGGGGCGCCATTTCACGATCCGGCCGATCGCGACCGCCGATGCGCTGGCGCCGCAGGGGCTGGCGCTGATCGCGCAGCCCCGTGCGGACGCGCATGATCTTGTCGCCATCGATCGCTGGGTGCGGGCAGGGGGACGGGCGCTGATCCTGACTGATCCCGATCTGCGCTGGCCGACGCAATTGCCGCCCGGCGATCCGGGCCTGCCGCCCGATGCCGCGCCGCTGGCGCCGCTGATCGCGCATTGGGGCCTGCGCCTCGTGCCGGACCGCGCGGCCATGCTCGCCATCCGCGAGGTCATGGTCGGTGGCATGCATTACCATATCCGCCCAGGTGCGCCCGGGCGGCTGAGCGGGGAGGGGGCGGCCTGCGCGATCCTTGCCGATGGCCTGGCCGCCGATTGCGCGATCGGCGCCGGGCGGGCGCTGGTCGTCGCCGATGCCGATTGGCTGCTCGACGATCTGTGGGTGGGAATGGGATCGCATGGCACGGATCGATTCCGCCGGCTGGCGGACAATGGCGCATGGGCGGTCGCTCTGCTCGACGATCTGGCTGGCCTCGGCCCGCGCCATCCGGCCGATGCCGTGCTGTGGATAGAAAGCGACTCCGCTTGGCAGGCCGGCTGGCTTGTCGCGCTTTGCCCGGCGCTTGCGCTGCTTGCGGGCGGGTTGATCGGCCGTCGGCGTTGCAACAACGCACCGGTTGTCCCGAATATTTCACAAACTTATCCACAGGCTGCTAACAAGCACAAAGGAGGAACAGGCACGGATTTCCGCCACACAGATCGGTGAAGCGCCCCAAACTGCCCATCAGAATCCACAGGATTCCCATCCAGTGGTATTGAAAACCATCTGATCCCCTGATACCCCGATAGCACTCCGGGGCGCGGGGGAGATTCCATCCATACGTGACCAGCGCCCGCGGAGTAGCGCGACGGCGTGTGCGGGGATTGGCCCTGGCTCCGTCGCAGTGGGGTCTTGGGACGTGGAAATCAGGGACTTTTTCCACGGTAGTGCTCTCAACGCGGTCGACGCGAAGGGCCGAGTCTCGCTCCCTGCACCTTTCCGCACGGTCATCGATCGCCGCACGCATCGCGCCCTGATGCCCGGCGAATTTCCGTCGTCGGAAAAGTTCATCCTGCTCGGCGAGCATGAACGCCTGCCCTGCCTGCAGGCCTTCGATCCCGCTTATTCGCCGGAACTGCACAGCTATGTCGGCCAGCGCGTCGACGGGCGCGACGATGGCCTGGACCGCATGTCGGCCATGGATTTCGAGCAGATGGACGTGTTCGGCGCCTATCTGCAGGCCAATTATGACGATGCCGGCCGCATGGTGCTTTCGCCCATGTTCCGTTCGATCGCCGAGATTGAGGGGCTGGCCTTCTTCCTGGGTGCCGGCGCGACCTTCCAGATCTGGAACCCGCACAAGTTCCTCGAGCATTGCCAGGACAAGCCCCGCGTTGTCCGCGCGCTCGAATTCATGCTCAAGGAAAAGGGGGCCAAGGCATGACCGGCGCACCCGATTCCGGCGCCCATGATCCTCGCCATGATCCCGTCCTGCTGACGGAGGTCGTCGCCGGCCTTGCCCCTGCCCCGGGCGAGGTGATGGTGGACGGCACCTTCGGCGCGGGCGGCTATAGCCGGGCGCTGCTGGCGGCCGGCGCGCATGTTTATGCCTTCGATCGCGATCCCGATGCGATCCGCGAAGGCGAGCCGATCGTCGCTGCCAATGACGGACGGCTCAACCTGATCGCCGAACGCTTCTCCCGCATGGAAGAAGCGTTGGCGGAGCGCGGGGTCGGCCCGGTCGACGGGGTGACGCTGGATATCGGCGTCTCCTCCATGCAACTCGACCGGGCCGAACGCGGCTTTTCCTTCCAGGCCGACGGGCCGCTCGACATGCGCATGGAGCAGGAAGGCGAAAGCGCCGCCGATTTCGTCAACCATGCGGATGAATCGCTGATCGCCGACGTGCTCTACGCGCTGGGCGAGGAGCCGCGCGCGCGCCGCGTGGCCAAGGCGATCGTCGCCGCGCGGCCGATCACGCGCACCGGCGAACTGGCGGAAGTCGTTCGCCGCGCGCTCGGCCACAAGCCGCATGAGAAGAAGGATCCGGCGACGCGGACCTTCCAGGCAATCCGCATCTATCTGAACCGCGAACTTGAGGAACTGGAAGGCGGCCTGGCCGCTGCCGAACGCGTGCTGGCGCCCGGCGGCCGGCTGGCGATCGTGTCCTTCCACTCGCTCGAGGATCGCATCGTCAAACGCTTCCTGCGCGAACGTTCGGGCGCCATGCCCGCCGGATCGCGCCATCGGCCCGATGCCGGGGCCAGCGGCCCGGCGCCCAGCTTCGAGGCCGTCGCCAAACCTGTCCGCGCCGGGGAGGCGGAGCTTGCCCGCAACCCCCGCGCCCGTTCCGCCACGCTGCGCGTCGCCCGTCGCACCGCCGCGCCCGCATGGCCTGTATCGCCCAAAGGAGTTTTGTCATGATCGCCGCAGCGCGTTTCCGTTCCGTCCTGTGGGTTGCCGCAGCGTCGACTGCGGGGCTCGCCTGCTATCTCGTGACACAGGGCGTGGCGTCCGAGCGCGCCGAACTGGCACGCACGGAACGCGCGATCCTGGCCAACCGCATCGCCATTCGCGATCTTGAGACCGAATTGGGCGCGCGCGGCAGCATGGCGCAGATGGAACGCTGGAACACGCGGGTGCTGGCGCTGAAGGCGCCGGAAGCCCGGCAATATCTGCATGGCGACGTCCAGCTCGCCAGCCTTGGCATGCCTGAAACGCCGGCGATGGCGGCGCGCGTGGTGCAGGTGGCGGCGACGAAGCCCGTCACGCCGACCGCGCCTGCCGGCCCGGCCGCGCCCGAACAGGTGGCCAGCGCCGAACCGCTGCTGCGCCACGCCACCTATATGAAGCCGCCGCCCGATCGCGTCGTCGATCTGGAGCGCAAGGTATCCGCGCGCGGCGATGGTCTGCTCGGCGCCGATGCGGTGGCCGATCTCGACCGGATCGCGCGCTCCGAGCGCGGCGCCGGCGGCCAGTGACGGCGGTCGCCGCACCTCCCCACAGAATTCGCATCGCCGATCAGCGCGAAATGGGCGTCGCCGTCGCCCATTTCCGGTTGATGGTGGTGATGCTGGCGTTCGCCTTCGTCACCCTGCTCATCGTCCTCAAGCTGATGTGGATGGCGGTGTTCGCCGAACCCACCGGCCAGGGTGGCGGCGCATCCATGCTGGTGCCGGCGCGCGCCGATATCGTCGATCGCAACGGCATGCCGCTGGCGCGCACCTTCAACGCCTGGTCGATCGCGATCCATCCCGACAAGATCCTAGGCAATCGCAAGCAGATCGCGGTCCAGCTCGCCGAGCTGATGCCGGAACGCAGCGCCCAGCAATATCTGGCGATCCTCAATTCAGGTAAGAGCTTCGTTTACCTGCGGCGGCGCGCGCTGCCCGAACTGGTGCGCGCGGTGAACGCCATCGGCGAACCCGGCATCGCGCTCGGCCGCGAGCCGGAGCGGCTCTATCCGCAGGGCGCGCTGGCGGCCCATGTGATCGGCTACACCAATCTCGACGGGCAGGGCGCAGCCGGGCTGGAGCGCGAGTTCAACAAGCGCCTGACCGATCCGGTGCTGCGCGATCAGCCGATGCAGCTCGCGCTCGATGCGCGCGTCCAGCAGGCGCTGGAATCGCAACTGGGCGAGGCGATGGCGCATTTCAGCGCGATCGGCGCCGCTGGCATCGTCCTCGATATCAAGACCAGCGAAGTGCTGGCGCTGACCTCGCTGCCGGAAATCAACCCCAATGCGCCGGGCAAGGCATCGCCCGAGGCCGGGTTCAACCGCGCCACGCTGGGCGTCTACGAACTGGGATCGACCTTCAAGCCGTTCACCGTCGCGATGGCGATGGACACCGGCTATATCGACAGCTTCGGCAAGATGTATGATTGCCCGAAGGGGCTGAAGGTCGGCCGCTTCACCATCACCGATACCCATCCCTTCGGCCGCCGTTGCAGCGTGGCCGAGATCATGAAGGAATCGTCCAACATCGGCACCGCGCAGATCGCGGCGCAGGTGGGGGCGGATCGGCAGCGCGCCTTCCTGAAGAAGATGGGTTTCCTGGAACCGGTTTCGATCGAGCTTGGCGAACGCGGCCGCACGCTTTCGCCCGGCGCCAACTGGGGCGAGATCGCGACGATGACGGTGGGCTTCGGCCACGGCATCGCGGTGACGCCGCTGCATCTGGCGACGGGCTATGCCACCCTGTTCAACGGCGGCATCTGGCGCCCGGCGACGCTGATGAAGACGGGGCCGCAGCATCCCGTGCCGGCCGGTCGCCGCGTGTTCACCGAGGATACGTCCTATCAGATGCGCGCGCTGCTGCGCCTCGTCGTCACCAATGGCACGGGCAAGAATGCCAATGCGGTGGGCTATCGCGTCGGCGGCAAGACGGGTACGGCGGAAAAGGCCGTTGGCGGCCGCTATGCGCGCGGCGCCGTCGTCAACACCTTCGCCGGCGTTTTCCCGATGGACGAGCCGCGCTATGTGGTGGTGGTGATGCTCGACGAGCCCCAGCCGACCAAGGAAACCTACGGGTTCCGCACCGCCGGCTGGAACGTGGCACCCGTGATGAAGCAGGTGGTGTCGCGCATCGGGCCGCTGCTTGGCGTGGCGCCCGACGAGAACCGCGATGTGAATTTGACGGAAGTGCTTCAGTATGTCCGTCCAGAGAAGGGCAAATAATATATGCGGCTTGGCGCGTTGACCGGGGAAGAAGGCGGCCCGGCCGTGACCGGGTTTGCCATCGATCACCGCAAGGTTGCCCCCGGCACGGTGTTCGGGGCGTTCACCGGCACGCGCTTCAATGGCGAGGATTTCATTCCGGCGGCGATCGCGGCGGGGGCGGTGGCCGTCGTCGCGCGGCCGGAAGCGACGGTGACGGGCGCTGTGCATATCGCCGATGCCGAACCGCGCCGCGCCTTCGCCCGCCTGGCCGCCCGCTTCTTCGCGCCCTTCCCCGAAACGGTGGTCGCGGTGACGGGCACCAACGGCAAAACATCGACCGTGGAACTGACCCGCCAGCTGTGGCGGCTTGCCGGCCACCATGCCGCGTCGATCGGCACGCTTGGCGTCACCACGGCGGAAGATCAGGTTTCGACCGGGCTCACCACCCCCGATGTCGCCACCTTCCTGTCCAACGTCGCGGGCCTGCGGCGCGAAGGCGTGACGCATGTCGCCTTCGAGGCATCGAGCCACGGCCTGTCGCAATTCCGCACCGAAGGGCTGCCGGTGCAGGCCGCCGCCTTCACCAATTTGAGCCGCGATCATCTCGATTATCACGGCACGATGGAGGCCTATCTCGAGGCGAAGCTGCGCCTGTTCAGCGAGGTCGTCGACCAAGGCGGCACGGCGGTCATATGGGCCGACGATACCGCGTCGGCCCGCGTGATCGAGATCGCGCGCGAACGCGGCCTCAGGATCATTGATGTCGGTGCCGCAGGCGAGGCGGTCCGTCTTGTCGAGCGCACGCCCACCCATCTCGGCCAGACGCTGGCGCTGGAAATCGACGGGCAGCGCCATGTCGTGAAACTGCCGCTGATCGGCGCCTATCAGGCGGCAAACGCGCTCACCGCGCTCGGCCTCGTGCTGGCCACGGGCGGCCGGCTGGAGGATGCGCTGGCCGGGCTCGGCCGGGTGCAGCCGGTGCGCGGGCGGCTCGAACGCGCGGTCATCACCCGCAGCGGGGCGCCGGTCTATGTTGATTACGCCCACACGCCCGATGGGCTGGAAGCCGCGATCCTCGCGCTCAAGCCGCATGCCAAGGGCCGGCTGATCACGGTATTTGGCGCCGGCGGCGACCGCGATACCGGCAAGCGCCCGCAAATGGGCGAAGTGGCGGTCCGCCTGTCCGACCATGTGATCGTGACCGACGACAATCCCCGCAGCGAGGATCCCGCCGCGATCCGTCGCGACGTGCTGGCCGGTGCGCCGGGCGCGATCGAGATCGGCGGCCGGCGCGAGGCGATTGCGGCGGCGATTGCCGAGGCGGGTGCCGACGATATCGTGCTGATCGCCGGCAAGGGGCATGAACAGGGCCAGATCGTCGGCGATCGCGTGCTGCCGTTCGACGATGTGACCGTCGCGCGGGAGTGCGCCGCGTGAGCCGCAGCCCGCTCTGGACCGCGTTCGACATCGCCGCCGCCGCGGATGGCGAGGTGTTCGGCGATTTTTCCGCCAATGGCGTCGCCTTCGACAGCCGCGAGGTCGGCCCCGGCGACCTGTTCGTCGCGATGAAGGGCGAAACCACCGATGGCCATCGCTTTGCCGACAAGGCGTTCGCGGCCGGGGCGGCGGGTGCGATCGTTAGCCAGCCGGTGGCCGGGCCGCATATTCTGGTTGCCGATACCGCCGCCGCGCTCGACGCGCTGGGCAAGGCCAGCCGCGCCCGCACGCAGGCCGCGATCATCGGCGTCACCGGATCGGTCGGCAAGACGGGCACCAAGGAAGCCCTGTTCGCCTGTTTCGACCGCGCGACGCCGGGGCAGGCCCATCGTTCGCTGAAGAGCTACAACAACCATGTCGGCGTCCCGCTCAGCCTGGCGCGGATGCCGGCGGACACGCGCTATGGCGTGTTCGAAATGGGGATGAGCGCGGCCGGCGAACTGGCGGCGCTCACCCGGCTGGTCCGTCCGCAGGTGGCGATCGTCACCGCGATCGCGCCGGCGCACAGTGCCTTCTTCGCCGGCGAGGAGGCGATCGCGGACGCCAAGGGCGAGATCTTCCAGGGGCTGGAGCCCGGCGGCACGGCGATCATCCCGTTCGATAGCCCGCATCGCGACCGGCTGATCGCCGCCGCGCGCGGCCATGCCGATCGCATCTGGACCTTCGGGCGTGGCGAGGGCGCCGATATTCGCGCGCGCGAAGCGTTGCGCGGCCCGCGCGGCACGCTGATCGCGGCGACGCTGCCGGATGCCGAACTCACCTTCACGCTGGCCCCGCCGGGGGATCATTGGGTGTCGAACGCGATGGCGGTGATCGCCGCCGTCCACGCCGTCGGTGGCGATCTGGCTGCCGCGGGCCTTGCGCTTGCCGATATGGCGGGGCTCGCCGGGCGTGGCCGTCGCGTGCTGGCGCCGGTGGAAGGCGGCGAGGCGCTGGTCATCGACGAAAGCTACAACGCCAACCCCGCCTCGATGGCGGCGACGATCGCGCTGCTTGGCGAGGAAAAGGCCGATCGCCGCATCGTCGTGCTGGGCGACATGCGCGAACTGGGCGGAAAATCGCCGCTTTATCATGCGGGTCTGGCGCAGCCGCTACAGCGGGCCGGCGTCGATTTCGCGCTGCTGGTCGGGCCGGAAATGGCGGCGCTTGCGAATGAGCTTGAGGGCCGCATGGATTTCGCGCATGTGCCCGACGCCGCGGCCGCGCTGGAACGCCTTGAAAGCGTCATTCAGGCCGGTGATGCGGTTCTGATTAAAGGGTCCAACGCCATCGGGCTCGCCCGTCTTGTCGAGCATCTCGGTTCGGGGGCGGTTGCGGCCGGGAAAATGCCATGCTCTACCTGATCGCCGACCAGCTCGATTTTCCGGGCGTTCTCAACCTCATCCGTTATCTGACCTTCCGTGCCGGCGCCGCCGCGATCACGGCGCTGCTGATCGGCCTGATCATCGGCCCGAAGTTCATCGGCTGGCTGCGTGTGCGGCAGGGCAAGGGCCAGCCGATTCGCACCGACGGCCCGCAGACGCACCTCGCCAAGGTGGGCACGCCCACCATGGGCGGGCTGATGATCCTGACCGCGATCACCATCTCGATGCTGTTGTGGATGGATTTGTCTAACCGCTATGTCTGGGCCTGCATCTTCGTGACGCTCGGTTTCGGCCTGATCGGCTTCCTCGACGATTATGACAAGGTGAAGAAGCGCAGCCACAAGGGCGTTTCGGGGAAGGTGCGGCTGGCGGCCGAATTCGCCATCGCCGGCATCGCCAGCTGGCTGATCGTTTCGGGCAACGGCACCGAATTATACGTGCCCTTCTATAACGGCCCGGTGATCGATCTCGGCCCGTTCTACGTGCTGTTCGCCGCCTTCGTGATCGTCGGCGCGGGCAATGCCGTGAACCTGACGGACGGCCTGGACGGGCTGGCCACCATGCCGGTGATCATCGCCAGCCTTGCTTTCTTCGTCATCGCCTACATGGTCGGCAACGTGAAGTTCGCCACCTATCTCGGCATTCCGCATGTGCCGGGCGCGGGCGATCTCATCATCCTCACCGCCTGCATCGTCGGCGCCGGGCTTGCCTTCCTGTGGTTCAACGCGCCGCCGGCGGCGGTGTTCATGGGCGATACGGGCAGTCTGGCCCTGGGCGGTGCGCTGGGTGCGCTGGCGGTGGTGACCCACCACGAAATCGTGCTGGCGATTGTCGGCGGCCTCTTCGTGCTCGAAGCGGTGTCCGTCATCATCCAGGTCTATTATTACAAGCGCACGGGCAAGCGCGTGTTCCGCATGGCGCCGATCCATCACCATTTCGAACAATTGGGATGGTCGGAGCCGACCGTGGTGATCCGTTTCTGGATCATCTCCTTCGTGCTGGCGCTGGCCGGCCTTGCAACGTTGAAGCTCAGATGATCACCAGTTCCGTCTTTGCCGGTAAGAAATATGCGGTCCTCGGCCTCGCCCGGTCGGGGCTGGCGACGGTCGACGCGCTGCTCGCCAGCGGCGCCGAAGTCGTCGCGTGGGACGAGAAGGAAGAGGCGCGCGCCAAGGTGGCGGATCGCGTCACCCTCGCCGATCCGCTGGAGATCGACCTCACGGGCTTCGACGGCGTGGTGGTTTCGCCCGGCGTACCGATCATCCGCCACCCGATCCGCCAGAAGACGGCGGATGCCGGCGTGCCGCTGATCGGCGATATCGAATTGTTCGCGCTCGCCCGGCCGACGCTGCCGCCGCACAAGGTGGTCGGCATCACCGGCACCAACGGCAAATCGACCACGACGGCGCTGATCAAGCATATCCTCGAAGTCGCCGGCCTGCCGACGCTGATGGGCGGCAATATCGGCCTGCCGATCCTGAGCCGTGATCCGCTGGCCCCGAACGATGCGGGCATGGGCGTCTATGTGCTCGAACTGTCGAGCTACCAGATCGATCTGACCTACAGCCTCGCCTGCGACATCGCGGTGCTGCTCAACGTGTCGCCGGATCATCTCGATCGCTATCCTGATTTCGGTGGCTATGCCGCTTCGAAGACGCGCCTGTTCGGCATGCAGAACAGCAATGGCACCGCATTCATCGGTGTCGACGATGAAACCGGTCGCGAGATTGCCCGCACGGTCGAACGGATCGGCAAGCCTCGCACCTTCCGTTTCGGCCGCGCGCAGGCCGGTGATCAGGCCGGCTGGCCCGCATTGCAGGGACCGCACAATGCCCAGAACGTGGTTGCTGCGGCTAATGTGGCGATGCTGCTCGGCGTTCCCGGCAATGTCATCGATCAGGCGATCGCCAGCTATCCCGGTCTGCCGCACCGCATGGAACGGGTGGGAGAACGCAACGGCGTGCTGTTCGTCAACGACAGCAAGGCGACCAACGCGATGTCGACCGCGCCGGCGCTCGCCGCATATCCCAAGGTCCACTGGATCCTCGGCGGCCTGCCCAAGAGCGACGAGCTGGACGCCTGCGCCCCGCATTACGGCCATGTCGTCGCGGCCTACACGATTGGCGAGGCCGGGCCGCTGTTCGCCAATATCCTGCGCGTCGCCGGCAAGCCGGTGACGGAGAGCGTGACGCTGGAACAGGCGGTGAAGGATGCCGCCGCCGCCGCGAAGCCGGGCGAGGTGGTGATGCTGTCGCCAGCCTGTGCGTCGTTCGATCAGTTCCGGGATTTCGAAGCACGGGGCGATGCCTTCCGCGCGGCCGTGGAGGCGCTTGGATGACGGGGTCGACGGTCTATCGCCAGAAGCCTTCGCAGGTGGTGCGGCTCGGCCGTGCCGACCGTAGCTGGTACGCGACCTGGTTCTGGGAGATCGACCGCGTCCTCCTGCTGCTGGTCGCGATGCTCATCGGCATCGGGCTGATCGCGGTTGCCGCCGCGTCGCCGTCGGCCGCCGCCAAGGATCATGTGCCGACGCTCCATTATTTCTGGCGCCAGATCATCTGGGCAGGGCTGGGCGTGCCGCTGATGATCGGCGTGTCGATGCTGCCGCAGGGCCTGGCCAAGCGCCTGTCGTTGGCCGCTGCCGCCTTTTTCGGCCTGTGCCTGATGCTGGTGCCGATCGCGGGCACGGAAGTGAACGGCGCCGTCCGCTGGCTGGGCGTCGATCCCTTCCGCTTCCAGCCGTCGGAGTTCCTGAAGCCCTTCTTCGTCGTCGCCATCGCGTGGATGCTTTCGCTGCGCGCGCAGGATCGCAGCCTGCCGGTGGTGCCGCTGACCGGCCTGCTGGTCGCGGTGATCGCGGCCCTGCTGATGAAGCAGCCCGATTTCGGTCAGACCGTGATCTTCTGCGCGGTATGGGCCGCCCTGCTCGTCATTTCGGGCGTGCAGATGCGCTTCCTGATGATGCTCGGCGGGGCGGGTGTGGGCCTGCTGGCGCTGGCCTTCGTCTTCTACGAAAACGGCCGCAACCGCGTGATCGAGTTCATGACCGGCACGGGCGACACCTATCATGTCGATGTCGGCTATGCGACGATCACCAATGGCGGCATGGTCGGCCTCGGGCCGGGCGGCGGCGTCCAGAAATTCCGCCTGCCCGAAGCCCATAACGACTATATCTTCTCCGTCATCGGCGAGGAGTTCGGGCTGATCTCGTGCATCGTCATCGCGATCATCTATCTGGCGATCATGGTCCGCGTGTTCCTGAAACTGCTGGACGAGGAGGACCAGTTCGTCATCCTCGCGGCTTCCGGGCTGGCGATCCAGTTCGGCCTGCAGGCGGTGATCAACATGGCGGTCAACGTCCAGCTCGTGCCTTCCAAGGGGATGACGCTGCCGTTCATCAGCTATGGCGGTTCGTCGCTGCTGGCGGTTTCGATGGGCTTCGGCCTGCTGCTCGCCTTCACCAAGCGCAATCCCTTCCTGAAACGATCGCCCTATGTCGTTACATGGAGCGGCAAATGAGTGTCCTTCCGTGGCCGTGACCCGTCACTTCGTCCTCGCCGCCGGCGGCACCGGCGGCCACATGATTCCGGCGCATGCGCTGGCCACCGAGCTGATGCGCCGGGGCCATCGCGTTGCGCTCGTCACCGATGAACGCGGCGCCAAGATTCCCGGCCTGTTCGAAGGCGCGCAGACCCATATCCTGCCGGCCGGCCGTGCCGCCGGCGGTCCGCTCGGCTGGATCCGCGCCTGGCGGTCGATCCGCGCCGGGCGGGAGATGGCGCGCCGTCTTTATGATGCGTTCGAACCGTCTGCGGTGATCGGCTTCGGCGGCTATCCGGCGCTGCCCTCGATGCTTGCCGCCTTCAAGGAGAAGGTGCCGACCGCCGTGCACGAGCAGAATGCCGTGCTGGGCCGGGTCAACCGCCTGCTCGCGCGCAAGGTGGATGCGATCGCCACCGCTTATCCTGTGGTCGAACGGCTCCAGCCCAAGTTTGAAGGCAAGACGCACCTTGTCGGCAATCCGGTGCGGAACGAGGTGCTGGCGCTGCGCGATCAGCCCTTCCCGCCGCTGACCGAGGACGGCGTGTTCCGCCTGCTCGTCACCGGCGGCAGCCAGGGCGCGTCGGTTCTGTCGGAGGTGGTGCCCGAGGCACTGGGCCTGCTGCCCCCCAATTTCCGCCGCCGCCTGCAGGTGACGCAGCAGTGCCGGGCCGAGGATATCGAAGCCGTGCGCGCCAAATATGCGTCGCTCGAAATCCCGGCTGATCTGGCGACTTACATGCCCGACATGCCCGAACGGCTGGCCTGGTCGCATCTGGTGATCGCGCGGGCCGGGGCGTCCACCATCGCCGAACTGACGGTCGCGGGGCGGCCGGCCATATTGGTGCCGCTGCCATCGGCGATGGACGATCACCAGACCGCCAATGCCCGCGAACTGCACGAGGCCGGTGGCGCGCGCGCGATCGCCCAGCGCAATTTTACCCCCATCGAGCTTGCCAAGCAGATGCAGAAGCTGGCTTTGGAGCCCGGTTCGTTGCAGAACGCGGCGCGGCGCGCCTGGGGCTGCGGCCGGCCGGATGCGGCCGCCGCGCTCGCCGACCTCGTCGAAAGCCTGGGGCGGACGCCGATCATGGATCCATTGCCGGTTCAGCCGGCCGAAATTTCGCCGTCGAGAGGCGGCCGGGAGGCATTTGCGTGAAGGGCGTCGCCAAGGATATCGGCACCATCCATTTCATCGGCATCGGCGGCATCGGCATGTCGGGCATTGCCGAGGTGATGCACAATCTGGGCTATAAGGTGCAGGGTTCCGACGTGGCGGAAAGCTATGTCGTCGAAGGCCTGCGCAAGCGCGGCATTGCCGTCGCCATCGGCCACAAGGCGGAAAACCTGGGCGATGCCGCCGTCGTCGTCACCTCGACCGCGATCAAGCGCGGCAATCCCGAGGTGGAACTGGCGTTGGAACGTCGCATCCCCGTCGTCCGCCGGGCCGAGATGCTGGCCGAACTGATGCGCCTGAAATCGACGGTCGCGGTGGCCGGCACGCACGGCAAGACGACGACCACCTCAATGGTCGCGGCACTCCTCGATGCCGGCGGCGTCGATCCCACCGTTATCAACGGCGGGATCATCAACAGTTATGGCTCGAACGCCCGGCTCGGTGCGTCGGACTGGATGGTGGTGGAAGCCGACGAAAGCGACGGCAGCTTCCTGCGCCTCGACGGCACGATCGCGGTCGTCACCAATATCGATCCCGAGCATCTCGACCATTATGGCTCGTTCGACGCGGTGAAGGATGCCTTCCTCGAATTCGTCGAAAATGTGCCCTTCTACGGCGCGGCTCTGCTCTGTCTCGATCACCCGGAAGTGCAGGCGCTGATCCCGCGCGTGCGCGATCGCCGTGTCGTCACCTACGGCTTCTCGGCGCAGGCCGATGTGCGCGGCGTCAACGTCACGCCGATCCCGGGCGGCAACCGCTTCGAAGCGATCATCCGCAACCGCGATGGATCGACCCGTTCGATCGAGGGGATCGAGTTGCCGATGCCCGGCCGCCACAATGTCCAGAACGCGCTGGCCGCGATCGGCGTGGCGATCGAAATGGGCGTGCCCGATGATGTGATCCGCACCGGTTTCGGCAAGTTTGGCGGGGTGAAGCGCCGCTTCACCAAGGTGGGCGAGCTGGATGGCGTGACCGTGATCGACGATTATGCCCATCACCCGGTGGAAATCCGGGCGGTGCTGTCGGCCGCGCGCGAAGGCGTGGAGGGCCGCGTGATCGCGGTCGCCCAGCCGCATCGCTTCACCCGCCTGCGCGATCTGATGGATGAGTTCCAGCAGGCGTTCAACGACGCCGACATGGTCTATGTCGCGCCCGTTTATGCCGCCGGCGAACAGCCGATCGACGGCGTGGACGCCGCCGCGCTGGTCAAGGGCCTCAAGGATCGCGGGCACCGCGCCGCGCAGACGATCGCCGGCGCCGATGCGCTCGCCGCCGAACTCGCCACCGTCGCCCAGCCGGGCGACATGGTGATCTGCCTTGGCGCGGGCGACATCACCAAATGGGCGGCGGGCCTGGCCGATGGCATCGCCCGCGTGCGGGAGACCGCTAGCTGATGGAACCCTTCACCGCCTGGGTCGACTTTCAGGAGGAGATGCTGAAGCTGCATCGGGCCCAGCTCGACGCCGCGCAAAAGGCGTTCCGGGCGGGAGCAGGCGCGGCTGCGGCGCAGACGGCCGCAACGAAGGCGGCCGAAGCCGGGCTGGATATGTGGAAGAGCTGGTTCCGCCTGTGGGGGATCAAGTGAACGCGGCGCTGGCCCATCCGGCGGACGGCATGCCGGCCGTGCGCGGCAAGCTGACGGCAGCCGCGCCGCTGGCGCCGCTCGTCTGGTTCAAAAGCGGTGGCGCGGCCGAATGGCTGTTCGAACCGAAGGACGTGGACGATCTGGCGAGCTTCCTCGCCGCGCTCGATCCGGCGGTGCCGGTGATGGGGCTCGGCCTCGGCTCCAACATGATCGTGCGCGACGGCGGCGTGCCGGGCGTGGTCGTCCGGTTGGGCAAGGCGTTCGGCAAGGTGGAGCAGGTGGACGCGACGATGCTGCGCTGCGGTGGCGGGGCGAGCGGCATCCTCGTCTCCTCCTCGGCGCGCGATGCCGGGATCGGCGGGGTCGAATTCCTGCGCTCGATCCCCGGCACGGTCGGCGGCTTTGTCCGCATGAACGGCGGCGCTTATGGCCGCGAGGTGAAGGACGTTCTGGTCGAATGCGATGTCGTCCTGCGCTCAGGCGAACGCAAGACGCTGGCGCTGGCAGATCTCGGCTATACCTATCGCCATTCGAACCTGCCCGAAGGCGCGATCGTCGTCAGCGCCACTTTTCGCGGGCATAAAGCCGATCCGGCGGCGATCCAGGCGGAGATGGACCGGATTTCGGCCGAGCGCGAGGCTTCGCAGCCACTGCGTTCCAAGACCGGCGGATCGACCTTCAAGAACCCGCCGGGCCACAAGGCCTGGGCGCTGGTCGACGCGGCGGGGTGCCGGGGCCTGCGCAAGGGTGACGCGCAGGTTTCCGAAAAGCATTGTAACTTCCTGCTCAACCTTGGAAATGCCTCGTCCGCCGAGATCGAGGCGCTGGGCGAGGAGGTGCGGGACAAGGTGAAGGCGCAATCGGGCGTGACTTTGGAATGGGAAATTCAGCGCGTGGGAGTGGCGAAATGAGTGTGAAGCCCCTCCATGTCGCGGTGCTGATGGGCGGCTGGTCGGCCGAGCGCGACGTGTCGCTGACGTCGGGCGCGGGCGTGGCCGATGCGCTGGAATCGCTGGGCCACAAGGTGACGCGGATCGACATGGACCGCGATGTCGCGCTGAAACTCCATGAGGCGAAGCCGGACGTGGTGTTCAACGCGCTCCATGGCACGCCGGGCGAGGACGGCACGATCCAGGGCCTGCTCGACATCATGGGCCTGAAATATACCCATAGCGGCCTCGCCACCTCGGTGATCGCGATCGACAAGCAGCTCACCAAGAACGAGCTGGTGCCGCATGGCGTGCGCATGCCCGAAGGCGTGATCGTCGCGTCCGAAAGCCTCTATGCCGCCGATCCGATGCCGCGCCCGTTCGTGCTCAAGCCGGTCAATGAAGGCTCGTCGGTCGGTGTCGCGATCGTCACCGCGAACGGCAATTATGGCCAGCCCATCGCGCGCGACAGCGAAGGGCCGTGGCAGCATTTCGACCAGCTTCTCGCCGAACCCTTCATCAAGGGACGCGAATTGACGGTGGCGGTGCTGGGCGAACAGGCGCTCGCCGTTACCGAGCTCAAGCCCAAGAGCGGCTTTTACGATTATGACGCCAAATATACCGACGGGATGACGGTGCATGTCTGCCCGGCCGAGATTCCGCCCGCGATCGCCGAAGCCGCCAAGGCGATGGCGCTGAAGGCGCACCAGCTGCTCGGCTGCAAGGGCACGTCGCGGTCCGATTTCCGCTGGGATGACGAACAGGGCGAAGCCGGGCTCTATTTGCTGGAAGTCAACACCCAGCCGGGCATGACGCCGCTCAGCCTCGTGCCCGAACAGGCGCGCTATCTGGGCATGAGCTATGCCGAGCTGGTTCAGCGGATCGTAGAGGAGGCGATGTGAGCCGGGGGGACGACCGCGCTACCATCCGTCGCGGCGCCCAGCCGCGCAAGCGTGCAGCCCCCAAGGGCCGCGCGCGGAAGCCGGCCGTCCACAAGAGCCTGCTCGCCTCGTTGCCGCCTCCGGTGGCGACCGCCGTGCGGCGCGGCGCCAATTATGCGCTGGCGGCGCTGCTGGTTGGTGGCGTCGTTGCGGGCGTGCTCGCCATGCGGCTGCCGCAGATGATCGGCACCGAACTGGGCGAAGGCATCGGCAAGGCCGGCTTCGCGGTGAAGAAGGTGGAGATCACCGGGATCGACCGGATGGACCGCGCGCCGGTGGAAGACGCCGCTTTTTCCGCGCAGGCGCTGGCCATGCCGCTGGTCGATATCGGTGAAATCCGTGGCCGGCTGCTCCAGCAGGGCTGGGTGAAGGATGCGCGGGTGTCGCGGCGCCTGCCCGATACGCTGGTGATCGACATCGTGGAGCGCGAGCCGGCGGCGATCTGGCAACACCGCCAGCGGCTGCACCTGATCGATGCCGATGGCCGGGTGATCGAACAGCTCCGGCTGAGCGGCACGCCCTTGCCCGATCTGCCGATCCTGATCGGCCCCAATGCCAATTATCAGGTCGCGGCGCTCGATCGCCTGTTGCAGGCCTCGCCCCAGCTGAAGCCGATGCTCGACGGCGCGAGCTGGGTGGGCGATCGCCGCTGGGATATCCGCTTCCGTTCGGGCGAAACGCTGTCGCTGCCCGAAGGCGAGGGGCAGGCGAAGGCGGCGCTGGCCGATTTCGCCGATCGCGACGGCAATATGCGGCTATTGGGGCAGGGGATGCTGCGCTTCGACATGCGTAACCCGGGGCGGATCATCGTCCGGCCGGCGCCACGGGCCGCCACGGACCAGGCGGCGGCAACGGCCCGGCCCGCGGTGCAGCGGGAAGAAGGGGGCGAAAGCCCACCGGCCACGACAAGCGAAGCACGAAGCATCTAGGGAATTTTTCGGGGGGAACACAGGATCATGGCGCAGGCCCGAGACAATCTGATCACCGCGCTGGACATCGGTTCCTCCAAGGTCTGCGCGCTCATCGCCGAGGTGCCGGAGGGCGGCGGCGAGATCCAGGTGCTCGGCACCGGGCAGCGCGAGAGCAAGGGCGTGCGCCACGGCTATGTCGCCGACATGGAGCGCACCGAAGCCGCGATCCGCGAGGCGGTGGAACAGGCCGAACGCATCGCGCGCACCAATATCGAGGAAGTTTGGGTCAGCTTCTCGGCCGGCGGGCTGGTCAGCAAGCTCGCCGCGGTCGAGGTCGATCTTGGCGGCCATCGCATCGAACAGCAGGATATCGATGCACTGCTGAACGCCGGGCGCAACGCCATCGATCCCGAAGGCCGCATGGTCCTCCATGCCCAGCCGACGCTCTATACGCTCGACGGGCTGAAGGGCACGCGCACGCCGCTCGGCCTCCATGCCGACCGGCTGGGCGTCGACATCCATGTCGTCGCGGCCGAAGCCTCGCCGGTGCGCAATGTCGATCTCTGCGTGCGGTCTGCGCATCTGGCGGTGAAGTCGATCGTCGCTTCGCCGATCGCGGCGGGCATGGCCGTGCTGTCGGACGAGGAGCGCGATCTCGGCGTCGCGCTGGTCGAGATGGGGGCGGGCGTCACCAACGTCTCGCTGTTCGCCGGCGGGATGCTCGTCGGGCTGGCGTCGCTGCCGATGGGCGCGGCCGACATCACCGACAATATCGCCTCGGCGCTCGGCACCCGTCGCTTCGACGCGGAGCGGTTGAAGACCTTTTACGGATCGGCGATGACGTCCCCGCGCGACAATCACGACATGATCGATATCGTGCCGGTTTCGGGCGCGCAGGATGGGGCCGATCCGATGCGGATCACCCGGGCGCAGCTGATCGCGATCATCCGCCAGCAGCTTGAACGCTGGATGGGCGAGATCGGCGCGACCTTGAAGGCTCTCGGTTTCACCGGGCCCGTCAGCCGGCAGATCGTGCTCACCGGCGGCGGCGCGGAAATGAAGGGGATTGCGGATTATGCGCAAGGGCTGCTCGGCCAGTCGGTACGCGTCGGCCGCCCGCGCGGGCTGGCCGGCCTGCCCGAAGCGCATAGCGGCCCGGCCTTCGCCACGCTGGCGGGGCTGATCCATTATGCGGCGTCGGATCCCATCGATCTGCGTTCGATCGTGCCGTCCGCACAGACCGTCCATCGGGTCAGCGGCGGCAGCATGATCCAGCGTATGATTGCGGCATTCAGGAACGGGTATTGAAAAATTAATGGTCAAACCGGCGCCCAACCACATTTTTCGCGTGCGTCGGCGATTCGGGTGATGCTAGATTCTTGTTCGGGGGGCGCGTCGATGCGCGCGGTTCAGCGGAGTTGGTGATATGACGATTGAATTCATGCGGCCGGAAGTTGATGAGTTGCGGCCCCGCATCAGCGTGATCGGGGTGGGCGGTGCCGGGGGCAACGCCATCGCGAACATGATCACCTCCGACGTGCAGGGCGTGGATTTCATCGTCGCCAACACCGACGCGCAGGCGCTGAACGCGTCCGCCGCCGAACAGCGCATCCAGCTCGGCCTCAAGATCACGCAAGGGCTTGGCGCCGGTGCTCGCCCCGAAATCGGCCGCGCCGCCGCCGAAGAGGCGATGGAGCAGATCGACGCCGCGCTTAATGGCGCGCACATGTGCTTCATCACGGCCGGCATGGGCGGTGGCACGGGCACCGGGGCCGCGCCGGTGATCGCCAAGCTCGCGCGGGACAAGGGCATCCTCACCGTCGGCGTCGTCACCAAGCCGTTCAGCTTCGAAGGCAATCGTCGCGGCAAGTCCGCCGAAAGCGGGATCGAGGAGCTGCAGAAGCATGTCGATACGCTGATCGTCATCCCCAACCAGAACCTGTTCCTCGTCGCCAATCCGAACACGACCTTCAAGGAAGCGTTCAAGATGGCGGACGAGGTGCTCCAGCAGGGCGTGCGTTCGATCACCGACCTGATGGTGATGCCGGGCCTCATCAACCTCGATTTCGCCGACGTCCGTTCGGTGATGGGCGAAATGGGCAAGGCGATGATGGGCACGGGCGAAGCCTCGGGCGACAATCGGGCCATCGAAGCCGCCGAAAAGGCGATCGCCAACCCGCTGCTCGACGGCGTTTCGATGCAGGGCGCCAAGGGCGTCATCATCTCGATCGTCGGTGGCGAGGATATGCGCCTGATGGAGGTCGACGAGGCCGCCAACCACATCAGGGAACTGGTGGATCCGGACGCGAACATCATCTGGGGTTCGGCGTTCAACAATGATCTGGAAGGCAAGATCCGCGTGTCGGTGGTCGCCACCGGCATCGAGGCCGAAGCCGCCGTCGCGCCGGAACCGGCCAAGCTGTTCACCTTCCCGGCCGCGCGCAAGGATAGCGCGCCGCAGCCGGCCCCGGTCGCCGCGCCGCAGGCCGCTGCTCCGGCGCCTGCTCCGGTGATCCAGCCCGCACCGGTCGCGCCGCCGCCCGTGGCCGCGCCGGCCCAGCCCGAAATCACGCTCGAGCCGCCGGTTCCGGTGCAGGCCGATGCGCTCGACCTCTCGGCCAACGATATCGTCCAGCCGGCGGGTGATGAACTGCTGCTCGGCGAACCGCTGACGCCGCCGGTGTCGGGCAATCCGGTGCCGCCGCGCGCCGACCTCGCCGATACGGGCGATGCGGGCACGCGCCCCTGGCTCACCCCGGCGCCGGAGCCGGCCCAGGCCGCTTCGCGCGGGCGGGAAGGCGCCACGCTGTTCGAACGCATGTCCAACATTGCCCGTGGCGCCGCCAAGGCGCAGGTGGAGGATGATCGCGGTGCCGACGTGCCGCGCTTCCTGAACCGCCAGAATAACCAGTAAGCTTATAACCAGTAAGCTTCGGCTTCACGCCGATCGGCCGGCCCGGTGGTCGCCGTCCCTATGGGGCGGATGGCCACCGGGCCGGGCTGTTTTTGGCCGGTTCGGCCTTTATGCGAAAAGGTTCCCCGCCTCGTCGCTTAGCGCCACCGGATCGACGTGCCGGCGCAACGAATCCCTTGCGGATCGGCGGCCGGCTCCCTCTATGGGACGCCATCATGCCTTTCCGCTTCCCGTCGATCGCCCGTTTTGTCTGCCATGTCGCGCCCGTGGCGCTGCTCGCGCTCACCGTCGCCCCGCTGCCGGCGGCGGCGCAGGACAGCGCCTATTCGGCGCTGATTTCGCCCGATAATCCGGCGGATTCGCTCAGCCGCTATCTGCGGATGCTGGCGGCCAACCCGCGCGATTTCAATTCGCTGCTCGGCGCGGGGCGGGCGGCGCTGCTGGTCGGCGATCCGCAGGCGGCACTCGCTTTCTATGCCCGTGCGGAGGAGATTTCGCCGCGCAACGGGCGCACCAAGGCGGGGCTGGCATCGTCGCTCGTCCAGATGGAACAGCCGCGCGCGGCGCTCAAGCTGTTCGACGAGGCGGTGTCGCTTGGCGTGCGCGAGGCGGATATCGCCGGCGATCGCGGGCTCGCTTATGACCTGCGCGGCGACAATAAGCGCGCGCAGGCCGATTATGCGCTGGCGCTGCGCACCCGCAATGATGACGAGATCACCCAGCGGCTGGCCTTGTCGATGGCGATCGCCGGCGATCGGCAAGGCGCGCTCACCGTGCTCGACCCGCTGGTCAGCCAGCGCGATCGCGCGGCGTGGCGCACGCGCGCCTTCGTACTCGCGCTGACCGGTGATCAGGCCGGCGCACAGCGCGCCGTGAACGCGGTGATGCCGGGTACGCAGGCCAACGCCATGGGCCAGTTCTTCGGTCGCCTCGGCCAGCTGAAGGCGCCGCAAAAGGCACTGGCCGTCCATTTCGGCCGCTTCCCGTCCGAAGGGCGTCGTTATTCCGATGCCGAACTGTTCGCCGATGCCGTGATGGCGAAGCCGGCGGGGCAGCCCACCGCCGCGTCGGCACGGCCCGATGCGCCGCTGGTTCCAACCGGCACTCCGCTGGGCAAGGCCACGATCGAAACGCCGGCTGTCGAGCGCGTCGCCGCCAAGCCCGATCCCGCCGCCAAGGCGCCGCGCCGCCGTCCGGGTGCGGACGAGACCAATGGCGCCGCGGCGACCTCAAAGTCGAAAACGGCTGCGCGCACCCCGACCCCGGCTCCAGCGCCCACGCCTGCGGCTCCGCCGACGCGCATGGCCGCATTGGTCGGCCCCGATGCGGAATTGACGACGGCCGATCCGGCGGTCGCGGCGGCCAAGGCTTCGGCCGAGGCGCGGGCGCGGGCCGAAGCGAAGTCGCAGGAGGAAGCCGCCGCCAAGGCCAGGGCCGACGCAGCGGCCAAGGCAAAGGCGGAAGCCGCCGCCAAGGCTAAGGCCGATGCCAGGGCGAAAGCGGATGCCAAGGCCAAGGCCGATGCCGCCGCCAAGGCGAAGGCGGACGCGAAAGCCAAGGCCGAAGCAAAGGCCAAGGCGGATGCCGAGGCGAAGGAAGCTGCCAAGGCCAAGGCCGCGCAGCCCGAACGTTATTGGGTGCAGGTCGCCTCGGGCAAGAACAAGGCCGATCTTCCCAAGGTCTGGGCCCGGCTGAAGGCCGACAAGCCGAAATTCTTCAACGGCCGCTCCCCCTGGGTGTCGTCATGGCGGGCGTCCAACCGCCTGCTCGTCGGCCCGTTCAAGACGGAGGAGGAGGCGCAGGGCTTCGTCAACCAGCTCGCCAAGGGCGGCATGTCGACGATCCAGTTCACCTCGCGCGCCGGCGTGCCGGTGGAGAAGCTGACGCTCAAATAGGGCAGGGGGCAAATAGGGCAGGGGGCAAATCGGGCACCGGGGCCGGGCGGGCTGGACTTGTCCGGCGGCGCCCGGCAAAGGCGCGGGCATGCCTGCGCTTGCCCCTTATGCTTCCGATCCCGCCCGTTCGCGTGGCCGCCGCCATGCCGAAGGCGGGGGCGAGACGCGGGGGCCGCGTGATGCCTTTCAGCGCGATCGCGATCGCATCATCCATTCGATCGCGTTCCGCCGCCTGCGGCACAAGACGCAGGTGTTCGTGGCGCCCGATGGCGATCATTTCCGCGTGCGGCTTACCCACAGTCTGGAAGTCGCGCAGATCGGCCGCACCATCGCCCGCGCGCTCGGCCTGAACGAGGATCTGACCGAGGCGCTTTGCCTGGCCCATGATATCGGCCACCCGCCCTTCGGCCATTCGGGGGAAGAGGCGCTGAAGGCGGCGACGGCAGATGCCGGCGGCTTCGATCACAACGCCCATTGCCTGCGCGTGCTGACGCGGCTGGAAACCCCTTATCCGCGCTGGGACGGGCTGAACCTGACGTGGGAAACGCTGGAGGGGCTGGCCAAGCATAATGGCCCGATCCTCAACCCCACCTGGGCGATGGCCGAGATCGACGCCGATTTCCCGCTCGATCTGACGAGCCATGCCTCGCTGGAGGCGCAGGTGGCGGCGCTGGCCGACGACATCGCCTATGACAATCACGATATCGACGATGGCCTGCGCGCGGGACTGATCGAACTGGACGATGTCGTGGCCCAGCCGCTGGTTGCGCCGGGCTGGGCGCGGGTGCAGGCGCGCCACCCCGATGCGCCGCGCAGCCGGCTGGTGGCGGAACTGATCCGCGAACAGATCGGCCGGATGGTCAATGACCTTCTGGAAGAGACCCGCGCGCGGCTTGCCGAGGTTCGGCCCGCGAGCGTGGAGGATGTTCGCGCCGCCGGCCGGCCGCTCGTCGGCTTCTCGCCCGAAATGGCGGAGCAGGAACGCGCCTTCAAACGCTTCATGTATGCCCGGCTCTATCATCATCCCAGCCAGTTGCAGGTCGCGGCCGAGGCCGGACGGATCGTCGCCGGGCTGACGGCAGCCTATCGAGCCGATCCGTCGCTGCTGCCGGCCGGCTGGCGCGAAGCGCTGCCCGAACAGGAACCCGCCCGCACCCGCCACATCGCCGATTTCATCGCAGGGATGACGGATCGTTACGCCGTCGCCCGCCATTGCGACGTGGTCGGCCCGGTGGAGATGCCCGAGGGCCTGTGATTGGAAGGCCTGTGATCGGCAGGCCTGTGATCGGAAGGCTTGTGGTCGGCAGGCGGGCGGCGTGCCAGCCTCAGGCCATGAACTGGTCCGCCGCCCAGGCCGTCACTTCATTGCCGTTGCTGAGCTTGCCGCGCACCTGCGCCCATAGGCCGGGCTCGTCGTAAAGCACGGCGAGCTTGGTGCCCTTGGCGAAGGTGCCCAGCACGTCATATTCCACGCCCGGTCCGCCGCGCGCATTGAGCGAGGAGGCGATGACGGTGCGGGTGACGGGGCCGCCGGCGCGTCCTTCGACCAGCCCGGTGAAGCGCGACATCGGAAAGGCCGGGCCGGGGTCGCTCTTGCGGATCGGGGCGATATCGTCATGGCCGACGATTTCCCGGATCGACGGATAGGTGTCGAGAATGGCGCGGGTGGCATCGACAAGCGCGGCAAGCTGCTTTTCGGGGTAGATTTCCCAATAGGCATCGACGCTGTCATGCTTGTGGCGCAATTTGGTTACGCGATCGGCGGGCACCACCTTGTCGGCGGCGGAGCGGAAGCTGCCGTCTTCGGCGCGGGCCAGCCGGCCCCAATTGTCCACCTCGATCCCGATCGAATAATCATTGCAATTGGGCTTGCCCCGCCACACCGATGTGCCGGCGTGCCAGGCCCGGACGTCGAACGGCACCACCTGATTGATCTTGCCGTTGCGGCCGACGATCAGATGGGCCGATGCCTTGGCCCTGGGCGACAGGAAATAATCGGTCACGCCTTCGGGGCCTGTGCCGCCGCTGACGGTATAATGCATCACCAGCAGGCTGGGGGCGGAAAGCTTTCCGCCGCTATTGGGGGAATGCCCGCGCCAGGCGCCTTCCAGTTTGTGATCAACGATCTTCATCCGCCCCGTCCCCCTGCCTGCTTGCGATGGCGGCGTAAGCGTCCCGCCTCAGCCTAAGCGGCGCAACGGAATCTGGGTCCGAAGTCCGTCCGTTCCGGATGATCGTGCGTCGATGATGGACCTGGGCTGCCACTTTCCGCTAAGGCCCGCCCAATTCCCTCGTGCCGGATTGAGCCCGTGACCCTTTATGCCCGTTTTGCCGATCGCATCGGCCAGATCCTCGATGAACTTGCCGCCGCGGGCGATCTGCCGGCCGGGCTCGATCGCAAGAATGTCGCGGTGGAGCCGCCGCGCGATCCGTCGCATGGCGATCTCGCCACCAATGCGGCGATGGTGCTGGCCAAGCCGGCGGGCAAGAATCCACGCGAACTGGCGGCGCTGATTGCGCCCAAGCTCGCCCGGCTGCCCGAAATCGCGTCGGCCGAAGTGGCCGGCCCCGGCTTCATCAACGTCCGGCTGACCGATCAGACGTGGCGCGAGGAACTGGCCACCATCCTGGCCGATGGCGGCGATTATGGCCGGTCGAAGCTGGGCGCGGGCGAACGCGTCAATGTCGAATATGTCTCGGCCAACCCGACGGGGCCGATGCACATGGGCCATTGCCGTGGCGCGGTGGTGGGCGATGCGTTGGCCACCCTGCTGGAATATGCCGGCTACGCCGTCACCCGCGAATATTATATCAACGATGCCGGCAGCCAGGTCGAAACGCTCGCCCGTTCGGCGCATCTGCGTTACCGGCAGGCGCTGGGCGAACAGGGCATCACCATCCCCGAAGGCCTGTATCCCGGCGATTATCTGATCCCGATCGGCGAGAAGCTGGCCGCCGAATTCGGCGATCGTTACGTCAACGCGCCCGACAGCGAATGGCTGGTGCTGTTCCGCGAAAAGACGGTCGCGGCGATGATGGACCTCATCCGCGCCGATCTCGCGCTGCTCGGCATCCATCATGATGTGTTCGCGTCCGAGGCCAAGGTGCAGACCGACGGCCGGGTGAAAGCCGCGCTCGACAAGCTTCGCGCCGATGGCCTCGTCTATGAAGGCACGCTCGAAGCGCCGAAGGGCGAGCTTCCCGACGATTGGGAACCGGTGGAAATGACGCTGTTCCGCGCCACCGAATTCGGCGACGACAGCGATCGTCCGGTGATGAAGGCCGACGGCAGCCTCACCTATTTCGGCACCGACCTCGCTTATCATGCCCAGAAGGCGGAGAAGGCCGATCAGCTGATCGACATCTGGGGTGCGGACCATGCCGGCACGGTCAAGCGCATCCAGGCGGCGGTGAAGGCGCTGACCGGCGGCAAGGTTCCGCTCGACATCAAGCTTGTCCAGATGGTCCGCCTGCTCCGCGCCGGTGAACCGGTGAAGATGTCCAAGCGTTCGGGCAGCTTCGTCACGCTCGCCGATGTGGTGCGCGAAGTGGGCAAGGATGTCGTGCGCTTCACCATGCTCACCCGCAAGGCCGACGCGCAGATGGATTTCGATTTCGCCAAGGTGGTCGAAGCGTCGAAGGACAATCCGGTCTTCTACGTCCAATATGCCCACGCCCGTGTCCGTTCGCTCCACCGCCGTCTGGCGGAAGCGAAGATGGAACTGCCGGCGCCCGATCTGGCGCTGCTCGACGGGGAAGAACTCGCGCTGGTCAAGTTCGGCGCGCAGTTCCCGCGCGTCGTCGAAGGCGCGGCGGTCAATCACGAGCCGCACCGCATCGCTTTCTATCTCTATGATCTGGCGGCCGCCTTCCACGCGCTGTGGAATCGCGGCAATGACGATCCCACGCGGCGTTTCCTGCTGACGGATGATGCGAAAACCACGGCAGCCCGTCTGGCGCTGGCCGATGCGATCGGGCAGATTATCCGAAACGGCCTGGCGGTCATGGGGGTCGCCGCGGCCGAGGAGATGCATTGATGACGGACGCTGATCGGGGCCGCTTCGGCCTCGCCGACGAAGATCGGTTGCCCTGGCTCGAAGCGGTCGAGGACGAGGACGATCAGGGCGGTGTCGGCCTGGGCAAGCTGATCGGCGCGGTGATCGCGGCGCTGGTGTTCATCGGCCTGGTCGTCGGCGGCATCTTCTGGATGCGCAACCGCGAAGCGCCGTCGGGATCGGGCGAACTGATCGCCGCGCCCGAAGGCGATTACAAGGTGCCGGCCGAAGGCGCGATCGCCAATGGCATGGCCGTGCAGGGCGAAGGCGACGCGGCCTACGCGACCAGCGAGGGCCAGACGCTCGATTCGACGATCAACCCGCATGCCCAGCCCGAAGCGCCGATCGCCGGCGTTTCGGTCGATGTCGCGCCGGTGCGCACGACCACCTTGCCGCCGTCGCAGGTGGCGGGCGCTGCCCCCGCGCCCAACGCCGCTGCTGCCCCGGCGCCGAAGCCGGCAACCCCCGCGCCGGCTCGCACGGCCGAAGCCAAGCCGGCGGCCCCCGCCGCCAAGCCGGCCGGCCAGCCGACCAACCTGCTGCCCGGCACCCCCGCGCCGATGACCAAGCCGGCGATGGCGGGCGGCACCATCCAGCTCGGCGCGTTCAATTCGGAATCGATCGCGATCGCCGAATGGGGCCGGCTGGCGCCGAAATTCCCCGAACTGGGCAAGCTCAACCGCTCCATCACCACGGTCGAGGTTGGCGGCAAGACGCTCTATCGCCTGCGGGCGAGCGGCATCGGCGCGCGCGAAGCCTGCAAGTCGCTGAAGGCGGCGGGCAAGCCCTGCAACCCGGTCTAAGATAACCCAAGTCATCCCCGCGCAGGCGGGGATCCGTAAACGCCGCGCTTCGCCAGGGCCCGACGTCCGAGCATATGGCGTCCCACCTGCGCGGGGATGACGATTGAAAAGGCTGAAGCCATGACCCCGCTGATCCTCGGCCTTGCCGGCACCACGCTTTCGGCCGACGAGCGCGCCTTCTTCGCGGATGTCGATCCGGCCGGCTACATCCTGTTCAAGCGCAACGTCGAAACCGCCGAACAGCTGCGCGCGCTCACCGATGCGCTGCGCGATGTTGCGGGGCGCGCCGACGTGCCGATCCTGATCGATCAGGAAGGCGGCCGCGTCGCCCGCATGCAGCCGCCAATCTGGCCGGCATTCCCGACGGCCGAACTGTTCGACCGGCTCTATGACGTCGCACCGGCGTCGGCGATCGAGGCGACGCGCGCCAATGCGCAGGCGATCGCGACGATGCTGTTCGAAGCCGGGGTCAACGTGAACTGTCTGCCGCTGCTCGACGTGCGTCAGCCCGATGCGCACGACATTATCGGCGATCGCGCGCTGGGGGCGGAGCCCCTGCGCGTCGCGGCGCTTGGCCGCGCGGTGCTGGAAGGCATGCAGGCGGCGGGCGTCGTCGGCGTGGTCAAGCATATTCCCGGCCATGGCCGCGCGATGGCCGACAGCCATGTCGAACTGCCCGTCGTCACCGCGAACGAGGCGGATTTGGAAAAGGATCTCGCGCCCTTCATCGCGCTCAACGGCGCGCCGATGGGGATGACCGCGCATGTCGTCTACACCGCATGGGATGCAGACGAATGCGCCAGCCTGTCGCCGCGCGTGATCGGCGATATCATTCGCGGGCGGATCGGCTTCGATAATCTGCTGATGTCCGACGATCTGGGCATGCACGCGCTGTCGGGCGATTTCGGCGAGCGGGCGGCGGGCGTGTTGCGCGCGGGTTGCGACATCGCATTGCATTGTTCGGGCGACATGACCGAAATGCAGGCGGTGGCCGGCGCGGTCGGCCCGATCGGTGGCGAGGCCAAGGCGCGTCTCGATCGCGCGATGGCCACGGTGGCGGGCCGCGCACCGGGCATCGACTTTGCCGAACTCGTCGCCAAGCGGGATGCGCTGCTGGGCTACGCCTGACGCTCGGCCATCTCCCCTGCGGAGGCTGGGGCCGCCTACGTCCGGCGCCACGTGCCGCGTCGCGCGGTACCAGCCCGCGCTGGTATGACGGCGAAACCCGCGCTAGCGTGGCGCCATGCCCGATATCGTGGACGATTTCGAACTCCCGCTGGCGCAGCCCGATACGCTGACCCTCACGCTCGACGGGTGGGAAGGGCCGCTCGATCTGCTGCTCAACCTAGCACGCGCACAGAAGGTCGATCTGCGCGAGATTTCGATCCTTGCCCTGGTCGAGCAATATCTGCGCTTCATCGAGGATGCGAAGGCGCTCAAGCTGGAGATCGCGGCCGATTATCTCGTCATGGCGGCGTGGCTGGCTTATCTCAAATCGGGCTTGCTGCTGCCCAAGGATCCCGAGATCGATCCCAGCCCCGAAGAACTGGCGCTGCGGCTCCAGCTGCGGCTCCAGCGCCTCGATGCCATGCGCGAGGCAGGGGCGCGGCTGATGGCGCGCGACCGGCTGGGCCGCGATGTCTTTGCGCGCGGCGCACCGGAAGGGCTGAAGGTCGTCCGCAAGGCGGCCTGGCAGGTTGAGCTTTACGATCTGATCGCGGCCTATGGCACCGTCCGCGCGCGCACCGAACCGGTGTTCCACGTCGTTTCGCGCCGGCCGGTGATGACGCTGGATGAAGCGATGCGCCGGGTGGAACGGATGATCGGCGTCCAGATCGCATGGGCGTCGCTCGAAAGCTTCCTGCCGCCGACGCTCGATCCCGAATATCGCCGTTCGGCGTTGGCATCCAGCTTCCTGGCCGCGCTCGAACTCGCCCGGCAGGGCAAGGCGCATATCGAACAGGCCGATCATTTCGCGCCGCTGATGATCCGCGCCGCATGAACCCGCCCGACGATCTGGCCCGCGCAGTCGAAGCCGCATTGTTCGCGGCCGAGGCGCCGCTCACGCTGACCGAGATCATGGCCGCAGTGGGCACGGCGGGCGATGTGCGGCGCACTTTGTTGCGTCTGGCGGACGATTATGCCGGGCGCGGCATCAATCTGGTCGAACGCAGCGGCCGCTGGCATTTCCAGACGGCGCCCGACCTCGCTTATATCCTGCGCCGCGATCGCGAGGAGGCGCGCAAGCTGAGCCGCGCCGGGGTCGAGACGCTGGCGATCATCGCCTATCACGAACCCGTCAGCCGGGCCGAGATCGAGGCGATTCGCGGGGTCCAGATTTCCAAAGGCACGATCGACGTGCTGATGGAAGCGGGCTGGGTGCGCCCTGCCGGCCGGCGCGAAGTGCCCGGCCGCCCGCTCACTTACGCCACCACGCCTGCGTTTCTGGCGCATTTCGGCCTTTCCAGCCGCCGCGATCTGCCGGGTATCGACGATCTCAAGGCCGCCGGCCTGCTCGATCCGGTCGATCTCGCCTTCGCGCAGCTAGAGGTGGAAAGCGGCGACGCAGACGACTAGATAGGGGGCTCACTAGGAGAAATTACATGGGTGGCCTCAGTATCTGGCATTGGCTCGTCGTGGGGATCATCGTCCTCCTGCTGTTCGGCAAGGGGCGCTTTTCCGACATGATGGGCGATGTCGCCAAGGGCATCAAAAGCTTCAAGAAGGGCATGAGCGAAGAGGAAGAGGCGGCCAAGCCGGCGCCGCGCCTCCAGGCCCAGCCGCCGCTGGAGCCGAATGCCGATCGCAACCTTCAGCCGATGCAGGACGATCGGCCCCAGCAATAAGCCCTGATGCCATCCCCGCTTCGGCGGGGATCCCGGATGCCGTGGCGGCGCCGCAGGGCGCTTGTCCTGCGCCTATGGATTACGGCCCGCCGCAAGAGTATCCGAAGCCCGCATGTTCGATATCGCCCCAACCGAGCTGATGCTGGTCGCGCTGGTCGCGCTTGTCGTGATCGGGCCGAAAGATCTGCCGCGCCTGATGCGCATCGTCGGCCAGTGGGTCGCCAAGGCGCGTGGCATGGCCCGCCATTTTCGATCGGGCATGGACGAAATGATCCGCCAGTCCGAAATCGAGGAGATGGAGCGCAAATGGGCGGAGGAGAATGCCCGCATCATGCGCGAACATCCCGTGCTGCGCGATGATGGCGCACCGCAGGCGACGGCCCTGCCGGCCACCGAGGTGACGACGCCCGAAGCGCCGGATCAGCCGCCCGAAGTCGACGCGCCGGATCTTGCGCCCGAAACGCCGCCGCCCGCGTCCGTGGCGCCCGCATCCGCACCCACTTCGGTGGCGCCCGCCCAACCCGAATTGCCGCTGTCCGGCGATACGCCTGCGGACAAGCCGGCATGAAGGAAATCGACGAAACCAAGGCGCCGTTGCTCGATCACCTGATCGAGCTGCGCAAGCGGCTGTTGTGGAGCTTCGCGGCGCTCGGCGCGGCGTTCGCGCTCTGCCTCTATTTCGCCAAGCCGATCTTCGCCTTCCTCGTCCAGCCGCTGCTTCGGGCCGGGCAGGGCAAGCTGATCTACACCAACATCTTCGAAGCCTTCTTCGTCGAGATTAAGGTGGCCTTCTTCTCGGCGATGATGCTCGCCTTCCCGGTGGTGGCCAACCAGCTCTGGCAGTTCGTGGCACCCGGCCTCTATGCCAAGGAAAAGCGCGCATTGCTGCCGTTCCTGGCGGTCACGCCGGTGCTGTTCCTGACCGGGGCGGCGATGGCTTATTATTTCGCCATGCCGGTCGCGCTGCATTTCCTGCTCAGCTATCAGGGCGATGTCGGCGGGGTCAGCCAGGAAGCATTGCCCGGCGTCGGCAATTATCTCGATTTCGTCACCAAGTTCATCTTCGGCTTCGGCGTCGCCTTCCTGCTGCCGGTGCTGCTGATGCTGCTGGAACGCGCGGGCATCGTTACCCGCCAGCAGCTCAAATCGGGGCGGCGCTATGCCATCGTCGCCGCCTTCGCGATCGCGGCGGTGCTCACCCCGCCTGATGTGGTGTCGCAGCTGATGCTCGCCGTGCCGCTGGTGCTGCTCTACGAACTGGCGCTGATCGCGATCTGGTTCACCGAAAAGCGGCGCGCCCGCGATAAAACAGCGGAGGACGCGGCCGGCTGACCGCGCCCTCCGTGGCTTGTCATGCGGATAAGCTTACTTGGCCACGTCTTCCACGGCCTCGCCTGCCGATTGAACGTCCTTGCCGGCACCTTCCACCGTATTGCAGGCCGAAACGATCAGCGCCCCGGCAACCATGGCAAGCGTGAAAATCCTGCGCATTCTGATGCTCCTTCAAACGCCACCTCGCGGTGAGCCGGAGAAACAATGTTCTGAAGGCGGTCCGGTTCCCGGCGATAAGCATATTCGGATGCGAATCTGCCGGCGCGGATGTCCCAACGATGTGGCTGTCCCCCAAAAAGGTGCGGACCCGGAAATCGCCGTCGGGGGGAGGATCGGCGGTTTCCGGGCCCTGGTTCGGATAGCGTGAGCGGGGGGGCATAAGGTCGCTATCCGAATTGCGGGAACGAGCCGGAACGGCGGTGGTTCCAGCCGCCCCGCAAAAAAATCGACGGACGGGGTGAAGGCAACCGGGGCGGCGGTTCGATGGTTCATGGCGGCAAAGGAGATCCCATGGCCAAGCCCCCTGAAACCCCCGCCGGTCGCAAGGGCGTGCATTCCGATCTGGAAGGCGTGCATCGCGATCAGAAGCCCCTGAACGCGCCCGAAAATGCCGATCCCAAGCTCGCCCGCCAGCTGGCGCGGGAGGAGGCGGAGAATATCGGTCGGCCCAAGCCCAGTCGCAGCTGATCGGCAGGCGCGGCCGGGCGCGGCGCTTATTTGCATCGCCCGGCCGCTTCGCTACGAGGACGCAACGGCTTTGGGCTGAAGGGGGTTGCGACGGATGCCGACGGGATTGGTAGCGCTGCTGGACGATATTGCGGGCATCACCAAGCTCGCCGCGGCTTCGCTGGATGATGTGTCGGCCGCCGCCGGCCGCGCCGGCACCAAGGCAGCGGGCGTGGTGATCGACGACACGGCCGTCACTCCGCGATACGTCACCGGCTTCTCGCCCGATCGCGAACTGCCGATGATCGGCAAGATCGCGCTCGGCTCGATCCGCAACAAGCTGCTGATCCTGCTGCCCGTGGCCATTGGCCTCAGCGCCTTCGCGCCCTGGGCGATCACCCCGCTGCTGATGGTTGGCGGCGCCTATCTCTGCTTCGAAGGCGTGGAAAAGATCGCGCACAGCCTGTCGGGCCACCATGATGAAGGCGATGCCGGCGGCGCGATGGAAAATGCCGCCGAGGTGGAGGCGCAGAAGGTCAGCGGCGCGATCCGCACCGATCTCATCCTCTCGGCCGAAATCATGGCGATCGCGCTCGCCGACGTGGCGGATAGCTCGCTAGGCACGCAGGCGACGGTGCTCGCGGTCGTCGCCTTCCTCGTCACCATCGGTGTCTATGGCGTCGTCGGCCTGATCGTGAAGATGGACGATATCGGCCTCCATCTCGCCAAGGGGCGGCTCGGCTTCATGCGCGCGGTCGGGCGCGGGCTGGTGAAGGGGATGCCGCATGTGCTGCAGGCGCTGTCGGTGATCGGCATCGCCGCGATGATCTGGGTCGGCGGCGGCATCATCGTCCACGGGCTCGAACATTTCCACCTGACGCCGATCCCCGGCTGGGTTCACCACGCGTCCGAAGCGGCGGCGCATGCCGTTCCGGGCGCCGCTGGGTTTGCAGGCTGGGTCGTCCAGGCGGCCTTGTCCGGCGTGGTTGGCGTCGTCATCGGCGCGGCGATCGTCGGCGTGCTCAAGCTGGTGAAACGGAAATAAGCGGGCCGCCGGGCCGGCTCACTCCCCGCCGGAAATCACCGTGAATGGCGCCCAGGCGGCGGGGTGCGTCCAGCCGTCGGTCCAACCCGGCACGGCTGACCCGTCCGCCCGCTTGCCAGTGCGGATCGCCGCCATCGCCGCTTTCAGCGCATCGGCGCGCGACAGGCTGGCATCGGCCTGCCGCAGCCCCAGCGTTTCCACGGTCAGCGCGGCGGTGGAATCGTCGGCGACGCGCCAGTGGCTCGCCAGCAGCGCCGAAGCGCCGGCATAGATGAACGATCGCGCCAGGCTCGACAGGCTGTCTGCGCCCGGCGTGCCATCGGTCGAAGCGGTGTTGCAGGCGGACAGGATCACAAAGTCCGCCGACAAACTCATCCGTGACACTTCGGATGCGGTCAGCAGTCCGTCGTCGCGGGTGGACGGGCTGGCCGGCGGGGTGAACACCAGCCCCGGCTCCTCCAGCCCCGAAAGTTCGCCGGGCAGCACGCCGTGGGTGGCGAAGGCCAGAATGCGCGTCTTGCGGATCGCCGGATCGCTGCGCACCGATCCCTCGGTCGCCTGATTGCCGAGGTGGATTTCGCGCGCGCTGGCCTTCAGCGTCTTCGCCATGGCGGAAAGCTCGGTCGCGGTGCCGGGCAGGGGGCTCAGCGTGCGCAGCATGACGGGGTTGGCCAGTGGTATGCCGTCCGGCCCGGCGGGGCTGAATGCCGAGACATTGGGATCGAGCCCGCGCCCCGATTTGTCCGGCCCGTCCAGCACCGGCGCGCCATAGCCGATGAAGCCCGCGCCTGCCGCCGCCGACCGGCGCATCGCGCGCAGCACCGAAACCGAAGGCAGGTTGGACAGCGCATAGCGATCGGCCAGCCAGGGGGTCGCTTCCAGTATCTTGGGGTCGGCCCCATCCTCGCCCGGCGCGGGCGCTGCCGTCGGCAACAGGCCCAGCGGCAGGCCGGCCAGCGCGCCCGAGGTCACGACATAAACGGTCCTGCGGCCCTGCAATGTCGCCTCCACCGGCGCCACCAGATCGCGATAGAGGGCATAGGCGGTGGGCCGGTCGAACGCTGGATAGCCCTTGGCGACGAAGGGCGAATTGGCCGGCGCCCCGGCGTTGAGATCGACGTCGCTGGCGCTGCGCGGGCAGGTCAGCGTGTCGACCTGGCAGCGCAACCGTTCAACCCCCTTGGCGATGCGCGGTGCGGCGCCGTCCGCCCGCGCCCAGGCCGCATTCTCCTTCGTCACCGCGAAGCTATAGACGTCGGCGCCTGATGAAATGACCAGCAGCACCGCCTCGTCGGGCTTCAGTCGGGCCTGCGCCTCGGCGATCGAAAGCGCGCCGGGCTGCACCAGTTCGGCATAATCGGGATAATCCTTGCGCAGCTGCCGGTTGGCGGCGCTCAGGCTGGCGGCGGTGCTCGCCAGTTCGGTCCGCGCCGCATTGGCGCGCGCCACATCGCCCTTGGTCAGCGCGTCGAGCAGGCGGGCATCAATCTCGCGCGCCTTGGCGGAAAGATCCTGCTGCCGGCGCACTTGCCCGGCCAGCGTGTCGCTCCCTGCCGCAAATCGCGCGGCGGTCTGCGCCATGGTCTGCGCCGCCGCCGATGTGCCGAGATCCTGTGCGGCGGTGAAGGCTTCGGCACGCAGCGCCGGCGCCTCGCCCGCCGCGTCGCCGCCGCGCAGCCATGCCGCGCGCAGCATGCTGCCGAAGGCGCCGGCCAGCGGGTCGATCCGCGTCGCATCCTCGGCGCCGACGCGCGCCAGCGTCTGCTGGATGCCGCCGGCCTCGCCCGCCGCCTCGCCCGACAGCCGCGCCGCGCGGCGCAGGCGCACGATCTCCACCGCCTCGCGCGCCGATGCCACCGCCTTGCCGCGCTGCGCCGGCCCCATGTCGGCCAGCATATCGGCCTGATCGGTCAGCGCCTCGGCCAGCGCCGGATGCTGTGGGCCAAGCAGCGATCGCCGCGCGGCCACGCCCTGTTCGTAAAGCGGCGCGGCCTGCGCATATTTCTTTTGGCTGGCCAGATCGTGCGCCAGCTTGATCTGGCCGGTCGCGATATCGGGGTGGGTGGCGCCCAGCGTCGCCTGACGGATTTTGAGCGCGCGTTCGAACAGCGGCTGCGCGTCGGCGGCCTTGCCCATCCGCTCCATGTTCACCGCCACGTTGGACAGGCCGATCGCGGTGATCGGATGGTCCGGCCCATAGGTCTTTTCCCAGATCGCCAGCGCCCTGGCATAAAGCGGCGCGGCTTCGGCATAGCGGCCCTGCCGGTTCAGATTGTGCGCGACATTATTGTAGCTCGTCGCCGTCGCGCGCGCCTGCGGGTCGCGCGCGACACGGATGTCGAGCGCCCGGCGATAAGCGGGGCCGGCTTCCGGATAGCGGCCCTGCGCGTTCAGATTATAGCCGAGATTATTGTAGCTCACCGCGACGCGCGGATCCTTGTCGCCCAGCTTGGCGAGCCGCAGCGCCAGCGCCTGCCGGTAGAGCGGCTCCGCTTCGATCGGACGTCCGAGCGCGTCGAGGCTGGCGGCGACATTGTTCAGGATCAGTGCGCGATCCACATCGTCGGCGGCCATGGCGCCATCGGCGGTGGCGAGCGCCTTGTCATAATAGGCCTTGGCCTCGGCATAGCGCCCCTGCCGCGCGAGGTTGAAGCCGAGATTGTTATAGGCCAGCGCGACGCGCTTATGCTTTGCGCCATAAGTGGCGATGCTGGCATCTAGCACCTGCTGGTAGATCGGCTGGGCATCGGCGAAGCGGCCGAGCGCCTGATAGTTGGTCGCCAGATTATTGGCTGCGGTCATCGTCAGCGGATGGCCGTCGCCCAGCCGCTTGGCGAATATCGCATAGGACCGTTGATAATAAGGATCGGCCTCGGCGAACTTGTCCTGATTGGCCAGCCAGCCCGCGATCAGCGCCTGCGTGCCGGCCACTTCGGGATGGTCCGGCCCGGCGGTCGTTTCCTCGATCGCCAGCGCCTGCTTGCCCAGCGCCACGGCATCGGCCCAGCGCCGTTCGGCGGTGGCGGTTTCAAGGGCGGCGGTGATCCTTTCGATCTGCGCCTGTTCCGCCGCCGTCGGTGCGCGCAACGGCGGGATCGATGCCGGGTCTACGCTGCGCCCGCCGGCGGCCTGCGCCAGCACCGGGGCCGCCAAAAGCGGGGCCAGGGCGATCAGGCAGGCGGAAAGCAGCAGCGCATGGCGGCGGGCGGCGGATCGGCTGGGCGTCATGCGGCGGCGTCCTTGTTCCGGGAGTGGCTTTGTTCCGGGAGAGGCTTTGTCCCGGTTGGCGTGGTTCCGCGCGGATCAGTTGCCGAAAGGCAGGTCGATCCCCAGTGGGTTCTTCTTCGCCTGCGCGGCCTGCGGCATCGCCGCTTTGCAGCGTTCGGGAATATAGTCCCGGCCCTTCACCGCCATGCACTGGCCATAAGTGGCCTGCGCGCCAGCGGCATCGCCCGATGCCAATTCGCGCTTGATCTCGATGCTCTTGAAATGATCGGGATCCTTGAACTTCGCCACGCCGTCGCCGATCACCGCTTCGGCGGCGGCGGTATCGCGCGTGTTGATCTCCATTTCGGCATAGCTTTCATAAAGCTGGAGATTCTGGACGCCGCTGCCACTGCGTCCGGCATCGAAATAGCTGGCAGCCATCGCCGTGTTGCCGGCATCGCGCGCGGACAGACCGGCGACATAGTTCACGAAGGTCGGCGTCTGCCGGGTACCGGCGCCCAGCGCGCGCAACTGCTGGTCGGCGCCGCCATAATTGCCGTCGAAATAGGATTGGCGGGCGCGGATATAATTCGCCTTCAGCATGGTCGCGCGGTTGAATTCGGGATTGGCCTTGATCCGGCCGATCATCGCGCCGGTGTCGATCGGCGGGTCGGCGGTCGGGTAGCCGGCCTGATAATAAGCGGCCAGCCCCTTGCGCCGTTCTTCCGGCGGCAAATGGGTGTCGCCGCCCACGGCCTTGGTGACCGATCCGATATTGTTCAGCAGCGAACTGCCCGTGCCCTTCAGCAGATTGGTGCCCAGCGCGCTGATCGATCCGCCGGTCGCCAGGCTGGTCACCGTGCCGGCATTGGCCATGGATTTCACCGAACTGGTCAGGCTGTCCTGCAACGTATTGGCCAGTGCCTCGCGCTTGTCGCGCGATGCCTTTTCCGCCTCGAACGCCTTTTGCAGCCGCGCGAAGACATTGGCGTAGGTATCGATCGTCATGTTGCTGCCGATCAGCAGGTCGATCGCCAGTGCATCGGCCTGATCCTCCTGATCGCGGTTCCACGAAGGCGCGACAATATCGTCGACGGCGAAGGTCAGTGCTTCGGACAGGCGGGCGGCATCCCGGCCCGATCGCGCCGCGCCCGATTGCGCGTTGGACAGCGCACCCGATACAGATCCGCTGCCACGCAGCGAATTGGCGAAGCTGCCGACCTGATAGACCTGCGATATCGCGGTCGCGCTCTTCTTCGCGCCACTGATCGCTTCGGCCTTGGTGAAATGGCCCAGCAGCAGATGGGCATATTCGTGGGCGAGGACGAAAAGCACCTCGGAATCGGATTCCGCCGCTTCCAGCAGGCCCAGCGAAACGACGATGGTATTGTCGGGCAGGGCCTGCGCTTCATAAGCGTCGCTCGCCCGGAACAGGATCTTGGGCGTCCGTTCCAGCGGTGCATAGGGCCACGCCTTGGCGAAGCGATCGAGCACCGCGCGCAATTCCAGCTCGGTCGCGGGCATGGCGAACAGGTCCAGCCGGGCGGAGCGCGTGTTCATCACCTGCGCGGACAGGCCCAGCGATGCTTCGCCCGCTACCCCGCCCGAACGCATGCGCTGGTTGTTGGCGCACACTTCGGCAGCGGGCAGGGTGGCGATCAGCGGGGCTTTCGTCAGCGAAAACTTGCCCTTGGCCTTCTTGTCCAGCTTTTGCGCGGCGGGCAGCGTGCCGGCGCCGGGCGCAGGGCAGCCGTTCAGCGGCACGAAGGGCGGTTCGGGCACGAACACCGCCGGCTGTGGGGCCGGGGCGGGCGCGGCCGGCGCGGCGGTGGCCGATCGCTTCTTCTTGGGCGCCGCGTCGGCCCCCGTGCCGAACATGAACATGGCGGCGCCCGCCATTGCGAGGATGGTGCCCGTCTTCATGGTTCCGCCCCTCCTTATGTGTCGCCGGACCGCCTCGGCCGATGCTATTTGGCGCAGCCAAGCCCCAGCGACTGATCCAGGCCTTCTTCTTCCAGTTTCGCATATTCGATCGTGGTGGCGTTGCACTTGATCGCCTTCACGTCGCCGACATAATCGACCATCGACATGCGCAGCCACGCCAGCTCGCCGTCCAGCATGATGCCGACGAAGCCGGGCTTGGCGCGCACCACGCGTGCGCCTTCCGTTCCGATCGGCGGCAGCGCGCCGCGCGTCACCTCGCGCACCACGTCGCCCGCATCGTCGAAGATCGGCAGGGGATCGCGCTTATAAGCCTTGATCACCGGCCCGGCATAAGGTGCAGCCGCCGGCGCGCTCGCCGTATCGCTCTTGCTGCGTTTGGCTTCGCCCGGCCCGGCCATGGCAAGGCCGGTCGCCAGCGCGCCGATGCATAGAAGATAAGTCCCCACCCTGGCCATGGCCTGTCCGCCCGTTCAACGCCTTACATCGGCGGCGATGCGGCCCCACGCCGGAATCGTCGCCTTATGGTTACGAAGGATCGTCCCATTTGGTTGCCGAAACAAGCATGGGGTGACGAAGATGCCGGCTGAGGCGACGAAAGCGCAAATCTTCCAGCGCGCATAAATGCTTGGCCGTGAAGGCCGGCGCCCGCCTATAAGCAGGGCCGCAATGCTCGATATCAAGTCGCTCAGCTATTTCATCGCCGTGGCCGAAGATCTGCACTTCAGCCGCGCCGCCGATCGCCTGCACGTCGCGCAATCGGCGCTGAGCGCGCGCATCCGCCAGCTTGAGGATCGGCTTGACGCACCGCTGTTCACGCGCGGCAAACGCGCGGCCGTGCGCCTGACCGAAGCGGGCGAGCTGTTTCTGGTCGAGGCGCGGCGGACCGTGCAGGCGGCCGAGCAGGCGGAAAATGTCGGCCGGCGCGCGGGGCAGGGGGCGATCGGCCATGTCGCCATCGGCTATGTCGCCTCGGCCATCTTCTCGGGACTGCTGCCCGAACTGCTTCGCCGCTTCCGCGCGGAACATCCCGATGTCGAGGTGCGGCTGACCGAGATGGAAACGCCGCGCCAGCTGGCGATGATCGAGGATGGCCTGCTCGATATCGGGCTGGTGCGCGCGCGGCACGATCCGCCGGCCGGCGTGCTGCTCACCGTGCTGCGGCGCGAACGGATGCACGTGCTGCTGCCGGCCGGGCATCGCCTTGCGGCGTCGGCGCGGGTCGCGCTCGCCGATCTGTCGGGCGAAACGCTGATCTCGCCGCATTTCGATGCGCTGTCGGGTTTTGGCGGGATGCTGGCGGGGCTGGCACGGCGCGATGACTTCACCCCCGGCCCGATCCGCCCGGTACGCGATTTCCTGACGGTGGTGGGGCTGGTGGGCGGTGGCTATGGCGTGGCGCTGGTGCCCGATGCGGTCCGCCGGCTGGCCGGCGACGATGTCGTGCTCCGCCCGCTCGACGGTGCGGACGACCTCGAAGCCGCATTGTCGATCGCACATGCCGAACGGCCGCGCGGGCCGACGGTGGCGGCGTTCCTGAAGGGCGTTCAGGCGCTTTAGCGGCCCAGCAGCGGCGAAGGGCGGTCCAGCTCGAGCTCCGCATCCGAAAAGCGGATCGGGGTGCGGACACCCGGGATCGGTGCCGATCCGTCGCCGCGATCCAGCGCCAGCGCCATCTGGCGATGCACGATCTGCGGATCGGCGAAGGCCTGCGCCACGGTGTTGATCGGCCCGGCCGGCACGCCCGCTTCCTCCAGCTTCGCCAGCAGGGCATCGCGTTCCCAACGCCGGGTCGCTTCGGCCACCAGCGCGCTTAATTCGGTCCGGTGCGCCACGCGTTCCGCATTGCTGGCGAAGCGGGCGTCCTCGGCGATGCCCATGATCGCGCAGAAACGGCGGAACTGGCCGTCATTGCCCACCGCCAGGATGAACCAGCCGTCGCTCGTCGGAAACACCTCATAAGGCGCGATATTGGGGTGGGCATTGCCCAGCCGCGTCGGCGCGGTGCCCGACACCAGATAGTTGAGCGCCTGATTGGCCAGCACGCCGGTCATCACGTCATAAAGCGCCATGTCGATCTGCTGGCCGCGCCCGGTGCGTTCGCGCTGCGCCAGCGCGGCCTGGATGCCGATCACCCCGTAAAGCCCGGTCATGATGTCGGCGAAGGCGACGCCGATCTTCTGCGGCTGGCCGGCGGGATCGCCGGTCAGGTCCATGATCCCGCTCATCCCCTGGACGATGAAGTCATATCCGGCGCGCGGCGCATAGGGGCCGTCCTGCCCGAAGCCGGTGATCGAGCAATAGACCAGGCGTGGGTTGATCGCGGCGAGGCTCGCATAATCGAGGCCATATTTGGCGAGCCCGCCGACCTTGAAATTCTCGATCAGCACGTCGGCATCCGCCGCCAGCCGCTTCACCTCGGCCTGGCCTTCCGCCGTGGTGAAATCGATCACCAGTGATCGCTTGCCGCGGTTCGTGGCGTGGAAATACGCGGCGTCGCGGCTGCCATCGGCATTGTCGATGAAGGGCGGGCCCCAGCGGCGCGTATCGTCGCCCGCCGGGGCCTCCACCTTGATCACCTCGGCACCCAGATCGGCCAGCGTCTGCCCGATCCATGGGCCGGCGAGGATGCGCGCCAGCTCGACCACCTTGAGCCCGGCGAGCGGCGCGCCAGCCTTGCTCAGGGGGGGCATCGTCAGAACGCCGGAATGTCGGTGATGGCGCGGCCGAGGATCAGCGCATGCACGTCATGCGCGCCCTCATAGGTGTTCACCGTTTCGAGGTTCATCGCGTGGCGCATCACCTGATATTCGCCGGAAATGCCGTTGCCGCCGTGCATGTCGCGCGCCTGGCGCGCGATATCGAGCGCCTTGCCGACATTGTTACGCTTGACGATCGACACCATCTCCGGCGCGAACCGCCCCTCGTCCATCAGCCGGCCGACGCGCAGCGATGCCTGCAGGCCGAGCGCGATGTCGCTCATCATGTCGGCCAGCTTCTTCTGGTAGAGCTGGGTCGCGGCGAGCGGGCGGCCGAACTGCTTGCGATCGAGGCCATATTGGCGGGCGGCGTGCAGGCAGAATTCGGCGGCACCCAGCGATCCCCACGAAATGCCGTAACGCGCACGGTTGAGGCAGCCGAACGGCCCCTTCAGCCCCTCGACATTGGGCAGCAGTGCATCCTCGCTCACCTCAACCCCGTCCATCATCACCATGCCGGTGATCGATGCGCGCAGCGAAAGCTTGCCTTCGATCTTGGGCGCCGAAAGCCCCTTCATGCCCTTTTCCAGCACGAAGCCACGGATCGCCCCGCCATGCGCGTCGGATTTCGCCCAGATCACGAACACATCGGCGATCGGCGAATTGCTGATCCAGGTCTTGGCGCCGGAGATGCGATAGCCGCCGTCGATCTTTTCGGCGCGGGTGCGCATGCCGGCGGGGTCGGAACCCGCATCCGGCTCGGTCAGGCCGAAGCAGCCGATCCATTCGCCACTGGCCAGCTTGGGCAGATATTTCTGCTTCTGCTCTTCCGATCCATAGGCATGGATCGGATACATCACGAGCGAGGATTGCACCGACATCATCGAACGATAGCCCGAATCCACGCGCTCCACTTCGCGCGCGACGAGGCCATAGGCGACATAGGATGCACCCACGCCGCCATATTCGCCGGGAATGGTGACGCCCAAAAGGCCGAGATCGCCCATTTCGCGGAAGATTGCGGGGTCGGTCACTTCATTGGCGAACGCATCGATCACGCGCGGCTGCAGCTTGTCCTGCGCATAGGCCCGGGCCGTATCGCGGATCATCCGCTCGTCCTCGGTCAACTGGTCATCCAGCAGGAAGGGATCCGCCCAGTCGAACTTGCCCATCTTGTTCTGGCTGCCGGCCATGTCGTCGCCTCTCCTGCTTGAAATATCGTCTCGGCGTTCATTGTCCGCCCGGACAGGGCGGGCGCCAATAGCGTTTCGCGCGATTTTGAACACGGATCGCGATCAATCCGCGGCCGTCCCTGAGGGGGGAAACCCCGATGCCCGCGTCCGTGGCGGCCCGGATGGCGCCCCTATGAAGGGCAGGCGCAAGCTCGGCATCCCGGCCCCTTCCGTGCGGGCCTGATCCTCATCGAGTCGGAGACGTCACCATGACCGACAAGAAAGGCCCCCAGTTTCCGCTGCACATCGACCGCAATCATCTGCCCGAGCCGGAATGGGAATTCCCCAACGCGCGGATCGGCATGTATGCGGTCAATTCGACGCCCGATTTTCCGCCGGTCAAGCAAGCACGCGAAGGCGCACCCAATATCCTGCTGGTGCTGCTCGACGATGTCGGTTTTGGCTGGCCCAGCGTGTCGGGCGGGCTGGTGCGGATGCCGACGGCCGAACGGATGCACAAGGCGGGGCTGCTCTACAACCAGTTCCACACCACCGCGCTCTGCTCGCCCACGCGCGCCGCGATGCTCTGCGGCCGCAACCATCACAGTGTCGCGGCCGGCGTGATTCAGGAAATTGCCACTGGCTATCCCGGCTATTGCGGCATCATCCCCAAGAGCTGCGCCACCTTTGCCGAAATGCTCAAGCAGGCGGGCTACACCTCGGCCTGGTTCGGCAAGAACCATAATGTGCCCGACAATCTGACCAGCGCGGCCGGGCCGTTCGACAACTGGCCGACCTATCAGGGCTTCGACTATTTCTACGGCTTCATCGGCGGCGAGACCGACCAATTCTATCCCTCGCTCGTGCGCAACACCACGCCGGTCGAACCGCCCCGGCGGCCGGACGAAGGCTATCAGCTGACCCGCGATCTCGCCGATGAAACCATTGCGTGGATCCGCCAGCAAAGGGCCATCGCCCCTGATCGCCCCTATCTCGCCTATTTCTCCGCCGGCGCGGCGCACGCCCCCCACCAGCCGCCGCTCGACTGGCGCGGCAAGAATAAGGGGCGCTTCGACATGGGCTGGGATCAGTATCGCGAACAGGTGCACAAGCGGCAGCTGGACATGGGGATCATCCCCAAGGGCACCGGCCTTACGCCCCGGCCGGAGCAGATCCCGTCATGGGACAGCCAGCCGCCCGATCACCAGAAGCTGTTCACCGTGCAGGCCGAAAATTACGCCGATTTCCTGGAACATGCCGATTATGAAGTCGGCCGCGTGGTCGACGCGATCGACGCGATGGGCGATCTCGACAACACGCTGGTGATCTACATCATCGGCGACAATGGTTCATCGGCCGAAGGCTCGTTGGTCGGTACGCCCAATGAACTGATGAACCTGAACGGGCGCGAGCCGACCATGGCGGATTCGATGTCGGCCGCCGATCGCTGGGGCATGCCGGGCACCTCGCCGCATTATGCGGTCGGCTGGGCCTGGGCGGGCGACACGCCGTTCCAGTGGACCAAGCAGGTGGCCAGCCATTTCGGCGGCACGCGCAACACGATGATCGTTTCCTGGCCCAAGGTGATCAAGGACAAGGGGGCGCTCCGAAGCCAGTTCCACCACTGCATCGATCTGATGCCGACGCTGATGGAAGTGGCGGGCATCGCCGAAGCCAAGGAGGTCAACGGCTATATCCAGCGGCCGATCGAAGGCACCAGCTTCGCTTACACCTTCGACAAGGCGAACGCGCAGACGCCGAGCGCCCGGACCCGGCAATATTTCGAGATGTTCGGCAATCGCGCCATGTATGCCGATGGTTGGGTGGCGGCTTGCCGCCATGGCCGTCTGCCGTGGGAATTGCACGCGGAAGGCGGGTTCGACGACGACGTGTGGGAACTCTATCATATCGAAAAGGATTTCAGCCAGGCGGTGAACCTGGCCGCCAAGGAACCGAAACGGCTGCGCGCCTTGCAGGATCTGTTCCTGACGGAAGCGGCCAAATATAATGTGTTCCCGCTCGACGACAGCTTTGCCGAACGGCTCGATGTCACGCTGCGCCCCAGCTATTTTTTCGGGCGCGACGAAGTGGTCTTCTACCCCGGCATGACCCGCCTGCCCGAAGGCAGCGGCCCCAAGCTGATCGGCGTGCCGTTCCGCATGACGGTGCCTGTCGAAATCCCCGATGGCGGGGCGGAAGGGGTGCTCTTCGCGCTCGGTGGCGATGCGGCGGGCTTCTCGCTCTTCCTGTGGGATGGCAGGCCGCGCTTCCACTATAATTTCTTCGGCCTCAAACGCTTCGATGCCGTCGCGCCCGACAAGCTGGCGGCCGGCAAGCACGTCATCACGCTGGATTTCACGCCGGAAGCGGACACCCCCGGCTGCCCCGCCGATGCCGTGCTGGGGATCGATGGCAAGGCCATGGCGGCCGTCCATCTCGACGAACAGGTGCCGCAACGCTGCGGCACCGAGTGCATGGATGTCGGCATGGACTGCATCTCGCCGGTCTGCGCCGATTATGAAAAGAAGGGGCTGTTCCCCTTCACCGGCACGATCGAGAGCGTGACGATCGCGTTCGGCAAGCACAAGCCGCCCACGGGATGGGACCGGCTGAAGCTGGCGACCGCGATGGATTGATGGCGGGAGGCGGGATCGTGTCCGCCCTTCGCCCATGAAAAAGGGGCGCGCCCGGCATGGACGCGCCCCTCTTTCTGGTCTTCTGACGCGGGTCAGAAATTATAGTTCAGGTCGATGCCGAAGCTGCGCGGCTCGCCATAGACGTTGCCGGCATAGCCGAGCCCGCCAAAGTCGATGCCGTTGGCGCGATATTCCTTGTCGGCCAGGTTCTTGCCCCACACCGCGATCGACGCTTCATTGCTACCCAAAGCCAGCTTGGACAGCGTGATCCGCCCGTCGAACAGGCCGCGGCCGGGGCTCGCGATCACGTCGTTATAGGGCGTGCCGACCAGCGTCGGGTGGAACCAGATCTTGCTGCGGTAATTATAATCGACCCGGAAGCTGAGCTGGCCGAAATCGAATTCGGGCACGTCATATTGCGCGCTCGCATTCACCGTCCATTCCGACGAGAAGGGGAAGCGGGCAGTGTCCTTCACATCCTCGATCTCGTTGGTCTGCGGATTGAGGATCAGGAACTCCTTATATTTGCGGTCGATATAGCCGACCGACGTGCCCAGCGTCAGGCCGTCCACCGGCACCGCCTGGATTTCGCCTTCGACGCCCCAATATTTCGCCTTGCCGGCGTTGACGGTGACGCTCGACGCGCCGGCCGTGCCCGCCTGGAACTGCTGCAGCTGCAGATCCTCGTGGATCGAATAATAAGTGGCGAGGTTCAGGCGCAGGCGGCGATCGAACAGCTCGGACTTGATGCCGATTTCATAGCTGGTCAGATCCTCCGGCTTGTAGCCGTCGTTGCTCGACCGCGCGTTGAAGCCACCGGCCTTGTAGCCGGTCGACACGCGGGCATAGGCCAGGAAGTCGTCGGTCGCCTGATAGTCGATCGTCGCGGCCCAGTTGATCTTGTTGAAATCGGCCTTCAGGTCGCGCTGGAACGCGGCCTGCTGGATCAGGTGCTTCTTGTCCTCGGTATAACGGATGCCGCCGGTCAGGCTCAGCTGGTCGGTCAGGCGATAGGTGCCCTGCGCGAAGCCGGCCATCGATTTCGAAATGTGACGGTAGATCAGCGGTGTCGCCAGCGGCACCGATGCCTGATCCGAAATCACGATGGTCGGGAACTGGTTGTTCTGCTCGTAGCTCTTCTCCTTGAAGTAGAAGAAGCCGACGACATATTCGAAATTGTCGCCCACCTGGCCGAGCAGGTTGATTTCCTGCGACCACTGGTTCTGGCCGCGCCGGTTGTTCGACGTGAACAGGTGCACCGGCTGCACGCCGAGCGGGATCACCGTGCCGTCGAAGAACAGGATCGGATCGAGCTGGAAGCCGAGCAGGCCGCCCTGGCCGTCCAGTTCGTCGCCGCGGTCGATATTCTTCCAGTTGCGATAGCCGGTCAGCGACTTGATCGTCAGATCGTCGCTGACATCATATTCCAGCGTCAGCGTGTGGCCATAGACGCGGTCGGTCAGCAGGCCTTCGTCGTCCGACAGGAACTTGTCGAGCCGCTTGGTCGAAAGCTGCGGGGCGTTGCCGCCGAAATTGGGCGAATTGTTGATATAGGCTAGCACGGCCGGATCGATCACTGTCGCCTGGAAGGCGGCCGCGATGCTCTCGCGCTGGTTATAGTCGAAGGCATAGGTGGCGCGCAGGTCGCCGCCCTTGTCATATTCCAGCACCGCGCGCATCGCGTCGATGTTCAGCGCGCCCGGATCGCGGTTGTCCGGCGCGTCGAGATCGTCGACGAAACCGTCCTGCTGGCGATGGATGTAGGACAATTTCATCCGCACGCCGCTGTCGCCCAGCTCGCCGCTGTCGATCGACGCGCGCGCCTGCCACTGATCGAAGCTGCCATAGCCGAACTTCAGCTTGCCGCCGAACTCGTCCGCCGGCCGGGCCGAAATCAGGTTCACCGCGCCGCCGATGGTGTTGCGGCCGTAAAGCGTGCCCTGCGGCCCGCGCAGCACTTCGATCCGCTCCAGATCGACAAGGTCGAACACGGCGCCGGTGGAACGGCCCAGCACGATGCCGTCGACATAGATGCTCACCGGCGCGTCGCTGGTCAGGATCGGTTCCTGATCGCCGATGCCGCGGATGAAGATGTTGGTGTTGGAACTCGATGCCGGCGCCGTCGCGACGTTGATGCTCGGCGCGATCGCGGTCAGGTTGCTGATGTCCTTGATGCCACGGCTTTCGATCGTGTCGGCAGTCACCGCGCTCACCGCGAGCGGGGTATCCTGCAGGCTTTCCGAACGCTTCTGGGCGGTGACGACGATGTCTTCGAGGCCGTTGAACGTTCCCGTATCCTGCGCGACGGCAGGCGCGGCGATCATCGCTGCGGCAATCAGGCAACCGGCATGGGTGTATACGCGTCGATTCTGCAAGTCATCCTCCCCAGGGTTTTGCGCAAAGTGGCGTCTATTTTTTTGGGAGGCTGCAATATGCGCAGCGGCATTGCAATGCCTACCAGCGCGTAGAAATGCGCTTATCCGCTGGCTGTGGCATTTCGGACATTCGCGTTCGGGAACGGGCTTATGGAATCGGGCAATCAGCCTCTGAGCGCGAGGATTGCGGCCAGCGCCGACGCCGCTCGCTGCCTGGCGCCTTCCGCGATCGCGAGATCCGGCCGGCACGGGGGGATCTGATCCATCCCGCGCGGCCAGCCAACCAAAAAATGGGCCGCGACGGGATCCGAAGATGCCATCGCGGCCAGGAGCCCCGAAAAGCGGGGTGGGGGGACTGTGTGTCGGCGGGGTTGGCCGGCGGCGCGGCGCACTCCCGCCATGAGCATCCGATCTCCTTTGCCTTGCGGGTCAGCGTGGGGGCGCCACCACGACATATTGCAGGCTGGTTCCTACATATTGCGGTCGATACCAGGCCGATCCGCACTGCTGATAGGTGATGTTGCCGATCATCACGGCCGAGCATCCGGCGGGCAGGGTGACGACCACCGTGCCGACGGCGGGTGCCACGACGACCGTCGTAGAGGATGACGATGCGGCGGCCGATCCGACGACCGCGCCGGTGACGGCGCCCACCGCCATGCCGACGGCGAAATCATCGTCATTGTCATACCAGTCCCAATAAGGGCCCCAGCCCCAGGCCGGCGGCGGCGGGGGTGGCGGCAAAGGCCGTGGTGGCGGGCCCGGCGGGCGGGGGTGCGGCCCCGGCCCAGGGCCGGGGCCCGGTGGCCGGGGGTCCGGCCCGGGCCGGGGTGGCCTTGGGTCCGGGCCGGGGCGGGGCGGGCCGTGGCTCGCACGGTCCCAGCCGACATCGCCCCGGCGGTTGAGATCATGGATGCCCGCACCGGCGCCTCCGCCATGGGGCGGCCGCATCGCGCCACCGCGCCCGCCCATGCCGGGGTGGATGCCCATGCGCGCGCCACGCCCTTCGGCGGCGCTGGCCAGAATGCCGGAGGTGACGAGGGCCAGCGTGGCGCCGGCGGCCAGCAGCGATCGACCCATTTTCATTGCGCGGCTCCCGCTGCACGGAAGTTGACGATATCGATCGGCCGCGTCCCTTCGGGCGGCTGGAAGGTGAAGCGATCGGGCGTCAGTTCGGGGTTCAGATTCCACTGCAACAGCGCCGAATATTTCGGCTGGAGCGGATCGGTGCGCGACGTGAGGACGATCTTGCGCAGCAGCGGCCGCTCGCCGCGTTCGATCCACACCTGCCAGTCGACGTCGCCGTCGCGGAACAGATACTGGTCGGTATCGGCCCCTGCGATCCGGGCATAGCCGACGCGGAGCGCGCGCTGCGCCTTATAGGGCGGCACCGTCTTGATCGCCCACAGGAAGATATCGGGTAGCGGGAAGATGATGCCGTAATCCTGCGCGGCGCTCAGCAGGAAATCCTCCACCGTGCCGGGCATCGCCAGCGAGGCATAATAGCCCATGCGCGGGGCGAAGACGGTGGCGGTCTTGCCGTTGAAGTAGAGCTGGCGCGACACCCGATCGCTGCGCCAGTCAATGAACAGCTTGTCGGGGCCGGTGAAATCGTAGCGCACCTGATCGATCAGCTCGATCTTGGTGTCGTCGTCCACCACCTCGTCCGACGTCGCCTCGACGCGGAGCTCGAAGGATTTGAGCTTGCGCAGATAATCCACCGCGACCTGCAGCGCCGCCAGCGCCTGCTTGTCCACTTCGCCAGTGGTTGCGGCGGGGGCGGGCGGTGCGGCGGGGGGCGGCGTCGCCTGCGCATATGCGGTGCCGGAAATGGCGAGGCTGATCGCCCCAGCCAACAGCTTGCCGATGATCCGCATGGGCGCACGTCTCCCTTATGACGTGCCATTTCTGGATTGTGCGCAGAGGGGCGGCAATCAGTCCTTTCCCGGATAAGTGGTCAGGGAAAGTCCCGGTACGCGCGCTTTCGGATCGAACGTCCGGCCGCCGCGTGGTGGCGGCGGCCGGAATGCCGATCACAGTGCCTTTTCGTAGATCCGGTAGAGCTTGTTGACGCGGCTATCGATCGTCTCGGCGATCGATTTCATCCCCTGATTGTCTTCAAGGATCCAGCCGATCTCGCCGCGTGTCGCGCCATAGCGGGTCACGGCGTCGCGGCGGATATATTCGATCATCATGAAGGCAAGCTGGCTGGCCAGCCGCGTCGCCTGCATGCGCTTGACGACGCCCATCAGCGGCACGCGCATCGTCCTCACCTGCGGCTTGCGCAGCCGCCACAGCAGCTTGGCCCAGCCGAAGGGAAAGAGATCGCCGTTCAGGTCGCGGGTCAGTTCGTTCAGGTCGGGCAGCGTCATCATGAAGGCGACGGGTTCGCCATCCACCTCGGCGACGCGGATCAAATCCTCGAACACGATCGGCTTCAGCTTCTTGCCGGCATAAGCGATCTCGGCGTCGGTCAAAGGCACGAAGCCCCAATTGTCCGACCATGCATCGTTGAGGATGCCCAGCAGCAGCGCCGCTTCCTCGTCGAAGCGCGATTTATCGACCTTGCGGATGTTGATCCGCGCATTGCGCTCGCCCGATGCCACGATGCGCTGCACCAGCACCGGAAATTCCTGCGTGATATCCAGATCATAGGTGGCAAGATCGCGCACGCCATCATAGCCGGCGGCTTCGATCCAGGCCTGATAATCGGGGCGGTGGTGGCCCATCATCACGGTCGGGGCATGATCATGCCCCTTCACCAGCAGGCCGGGCTCGTCCCAGATCGACAGGCTGTAGGGGCCCATCGCGCGGGTCATGCCGCGATCGCGCAGCCAGCCCTCGGCCGCCGCGATCAGCGCCGCCGCCGTTTCGGCGTCCTCGGCCTCGAACATGCCCCAATGGCCTACGCCCGGGCCGCCGCCCTGTATCTCGGGCATGGCCAGCACCAGCTTGTCGATCTGCGCGGAGATCCGCCCCGTCACCCGGCCGTCGCGCCGGGCGAGCATGAAGGCCGCCTCGGCATGGCCGAACCAGGGGTTCTTCTTCGGGTTGATCAGGCCGCGCACCTCGTCCTTCAGCGGCGGCACCCAATGCGGGTCATTGGCGTAAAGCCGCCACGGCAGCTCGACGAAGGCTTTGCGGTCGGCGGCGGTCGCCACCGGGTTGATGGCGATCGCGCCGGTCATCGATGTCACCCGTTCTGGCGCTTGCGGGGATGGCCGGTGGCGACGCCGCCCGACAGATCGGAAACATAGGGATAACGCTCGGCCACTTCCTGCGTGTAGCCAAGGTTGAACACCGTCGGGCTCTTCGGCCGTTCACCCGCCTTTTCGTAGAAGGTGCCGAACAGGCGATCCCAGAAATAGTTGGTGATGCCGTAATTGCCATTTTCGTTGTGGAAATGGTGCTGCATGTGGCGCTGCTTGATCGATGCCACCCACTTGTTCTTCGGCTTGTAGGCAAGGTGCTGGATGCAGTGGAAGAATTCGTACACGCAGGTCGTGATCAGGCCCGTCGCCATCGCGATCGCCGCGCCACCGATGCCGCCGATGGCATAGCCGATCGGCATCGTCGCCGCCGCAATCGTCGGCAGCGTGGTGTGCAGGCCACCGAACAGCACCTCCAGATGATTGGGGTCCTGATGGTGATCGTAATGGATGCGCTTCCACGTCGGGGCCAGCAGCTTCGACTTCCACATCCACTTGCTGTGCAGCACCCAGCGGTGCAGGCAGTACCAGACCAGCGGATAGACGAGCGTCGCGACAAGCATCGCCGCCAGCGTCTGCACCGGCGTTGCCGGGCGCCACGCCCAGACGCCGATCGCGCCCGCGGCGGCGGCCAGATAGGCGATGATCGCCGGATACTGGAAATAGGCGATCCAAAGTTCGCGCAGCGTCATCCTGTCCAGATGGTGCGAACGGTTCCAGAAGCCCGCGCGCATCGATTCCGTGGTCTTCACTGCAATCTGATCCTTGAAGAATGGCATGATGAACGGACGCAGATAGCGTCCTTAACGTGAACGGTAATGTAATCGCAATGCGGCGGTTTCGGGGCGCAATAAGGCCGTGGATGCGGCGGCGGCTATTCCTCGGTGCGGATCAGCACCGTTTCGCCGATCAGGAAGAACAGGATCGGCGGCCCCCAGGCGGCCAGCATCGGCGGGTAAGCGCCGATATTGCCCATGGCGAGCGCGAAATTGTCGGCGACGAAATATGCGAAGCCCAGCGCCATGCCGATCACCGCGCGCACGAACAGATGGCCCGAACGGGCGAGGCCGAAGGCGGCGACGGCGGCCAGCAGCGGCATCAGCGCCGATGAAAGCGGCCCGGAAAGCTTGTGCCACAGCCCTGCTTCCAGCGCCTCGGTCGGGCGGCCGGCGGCCTGCAGGTCGGCGATGGCGACGCGCAGTTCGGCGAAATTGCGTTCGTCGGCGTCCACATTGGCCAGCGTGAAGCGATCAGGCGTCACGCCGCGCGCCACGGTCAGGCTGGGCAGGGTGGTTTCCACCCCGCGCTGCACGTCGAACCGGCGGACATCGTGGAGCAGCCAGCCACCCCGATCGTAACGCGCGCTCTGCGCCCTGATGATCGTCTCCAGCGTGCCGCCGATCCGGTCATAGACCTCGACGCCGGTCAGTTGCACCGCCGCGCCCCGGCCGCTCGCCTGATCGGCGTGGATCAGATCGTCGCCATCGCGCACCCAGACATTGGATACGACGCCCCGGTCTTTGGGGATGGGGCCGTAATCGGCCGCCTCCCACGCGGTCAGCGTCGCGGTCGCGCGGGCGACGATGCGTTCGTTGAACGCCAGCGACAGGCCGGCGATGAACAGGCTGGCCAGGATCAGTGGCGCCAGGATCTGGTGCGCGGAAACGCCGGCCGCCTTCATCGCGATGATCTCGCTGTTCTGGTTCAACGTGACGAAGGTGATGATCGCGCCCAGCAGCACCGCAAAGGGCAGGAAGCGCTGGATCAGCTGCGGGATGCGCAGCGACACATATTGCCACAGCTGCGGTTCGCCATTGCCGGGATAGGCCAGGATGTTGCCCGATTCGCCCAGCAGGTCCAGCGTCTGCAGGATCAGCACCAGCGCGGTCAGCACGCCCAGGCTGGTCAGCACGAACTTCTTGGCCATGTACCAGGTGATCGTGCGCGAGGAGAAGAAGCGCAGGTTCATGCCGCCGCCTCCAGCCGCCGGCCAAAGGGCCACCAGCGTTTCAGCGCCTTGCCGGCCTTCGCCGCCCAGCGTTCGAGCGCGCCGATCGGCTGGCCGCCGGGCACGAAGGCGATGGTGTAATACATCCACCAGGTCAGCCCCGCGAACCCCAGGAACGGCACCCACAGCGAAATCAGCGGGTCCACGCGGCCCAGCGCGCCCAGCGCCTCGCCATATTCGTTGATCTTGTGTTGCGTCACCAGCATCACGATCGACAGGAACACGCCCAGCGACGATGTCGAACGCTTGGGCGGGATGGCCAGCGCCACCGCCAGCAGCGGCAGCAGGAACATGGTCGCCACCTCGACCAGCCGGAAATGGAAATTGGCGCGCAGTTCGTTGCGGGTCTGCTGCGGCGTTTCCGGGTCGCGCGCGGTCATCACCAGCTCAGGCATGGTCATTTCGAGATCGCGGCCGCCGCGCTGGCGGAAGGCTTCCATCTTGGGCAGGTCGATCGGCAGGTCGTGGCCGACGAAGCTCAGCACGCGCGGCGTGCGGAAGCCCGGCGCGTCATGCACCAGCGTGCCGTTGGAAAGCCGGAGGATGATGACGTCGGGATCGTCGGTCGCCATGAAGGTGCCGCGTTCCGCCGTCACCGCCAGCGATTTGCCGTCGCGCGTCTCGGTCATCACGAAAATGCCCGAAAGGTCGCGCCCGCTGTCGCGGCTCTGTTCCACGCGCAGCGTCATCCGGCTGCCGAGGCGGGTGAATTCGCCCACCTTGATCGACGCGCCGAGCGCGCCCGATCGCAGTTCGAACCGCAGCCCTTCATAGGCATAGCGTGCATAAGGTTGGACGAAGCCGACGATGGCGAGGTTGAGCGCGGCCAGCGCGATCGCGAACATGTAGGGCACCTTGAGCAGCCGGCCATAGCCGACACCCAGCGCGCGCAGCACGTCCAGCTCCGACGACAGGGCAAGCCGGCGGAAGGCGAGCAGGATGCCCAGCATCAGCCCGATCGGGATGCCCAGCGACAGATATTCCGGAATCATGTTGGCGAGCATCTTCCACACGACGCTCACCGGGCCGCCTTCGCTGGCGACGAAATCGAACAGCCGCAACATCTTGTCGAGCACGAGCAGCATCGCCGCGACGACCAGCGTGCCGACAAGCGGCATCGTGATCAGGCGGGCCAGATAGCGGTCGGTGAGGCTCGCAAGTCTCAAAATATGGTCGCCTCGTCACCATGATCTGGCCGCAATCGCAGCCGATTAAGGAATGCGTCGGGGGCATGCGTATCCCGCCGGGCGCGTTTTCAGCCCGGCTATAGCTTCCGGGAGTAGAGAGGTCATGCTGAAACTGACGAGCTTCGTAACCATCCCCGTCGCGGCTTTCGCCGTGTCTTTGGGCGTGGGTGCGGGCGCGGCCCAGGCGGCGGTGCTCGGCCCCGATGCCGCATCCTGCGCATCCGGCGCATCGGGCGCGGCCGTGCTGGTGAAGGTCGAAGGTTTCAAGGCGCGGACCGGCAATCTCCGCGTCCAGATTTATGGCGGCAATCCCGACGACTTTCTGGCCAAGGGCAAGAAATTGTCGCGGGTCGACCTGCCGGTCTCGTCATCGGGGCCGATGGAAGTGTGCGTCGCCTTGCCCAAGCCGGGCAATTATGCGGTCGCCGTCCGCCACGATGTCGATGGCAACGGCAAGTCCAGCCGCAACGACGGCGGCGGCTTTTCGCGCAACCCCGGCCTTTCGCTGGTTTCGCTCAAGCCCAAATATGACGAAGTGGTGATCTCGGTCGGCGGCCACGCCCGCAACGTGCCGGTGGTCCTCAATTATATCCAGGGATTGTCGATCAAGCCGATCAAGACGGCGTCGAGGTAAGAATATGGTCAGTGTCGCCCTGCTGTCTAACCCTCGTTCTACGGGCAACCGTGCGATGCTGCCGCGCATCCGCAGCTTTTGCGCGCAGCATGGCGAAATCTTCCATTATGAGGTCGAATCGATCGATCAGATCTCGGCCGCCTTCCGCACCATCGCGCGCGTCCAGCCCAAGGTGCTGGTCATCAACGGCGGCGACGGCACGGTGCAGGCGGCGCTGACCGAGCTTCACCTTGGCGGCCATTTCGGCGATTCGCCGCCGCCGGTGGCGGTGCTGCCCAACGGCAAGACCAACCTGATCGCGCTCGATCTCGGCGCCAAGGGCGATGCCATCGTCGCGCTCGAACGCGTGCTGGAAATCGCGCGCGGCGACATGACCGATCATATCGTCCCGCGCGAACTGATCGCGTTGTCCGATGGCGGCGTGCGGCCGGTGCTCGGCATGTTCCTCGGCGGTGCGGGCCTGGCCGATTCGATCCTGTTCTGCCGCAACAAGATCTACCCGCTCGGCCTGCCCAACGGCTTCAGCCATGTGCTGACCGCGCTGGCCGTGTTCATGTCGCTGATCTTCGGTATCCGCGCCGCGTTCCTGCCGCCGCGCCCCAGCCAGGTGCGCGTGTCGCTGATTCGCCAGGGCCAAATCGAAGGCCGTTTCGCGCTGCTGATCGTCACCACGCTCCACAAGCTGCTGCTCGGCAGCAAGACGGGCGGGGCGGGGGCTTCGGGCCTGCAATTGATGATGGTCGAACAGCGCCCGCTGTCGCTGCTGCGGGCGATGGTGGCGGCGGCGTTCGGGCGGCTGGACCGGCAGGCGCTGGATGGGGTTCACCTTCAGCGCGGTGACGAGATCCGCATCGAAGGCGATCGTTCCAGCGTGATCCTCGACGGCGAACTGTTCCAGGCGAACAAGGGCCGGCCGATCGTGCTGAAGCAGACGCCGCCGATGCCTTTCCTCCGCCTCGCGGCCTGAAAGGCGCATAACGCCCCTTATGGATGCGCTTGTTGCCCTAGTGGCGGCCGAACTCGGCCAGCCGGTCGATCCGCGTGCGGCGAAGCTCGCCGCCGCGATCGCCGCGCGCTATGGCGGTGCCTCGCGCGCCGTGCTCTTCTACGGCTCCTGCCTGCGCGAAACCCGGCTCGACGGGCTGATGCTCGATTTCTACCTGATCGTTTCGGATTATCGCGCCGCTTATGGCAAAAGCTGGCTCCCCTCCGCCAACCGGCTCATCCCGCCCAATGTCTTTCCGTTCGAAGCGGATGGCCTCGCCGCCAAATATGCGGTGTTGAGCGAGGCGGATTTCGCCCGGCTCTGCTCCACCAAGGCGGATAATGTTTCGGTCTGGGCGCGCTTCGCCCAACCTTCGCGGCTGGTCTGGTCCGCCGATGAAGCGGCGGCGGCGCGCGCGGTTGCCGCTGTCGCGCAGGCCGCGCCGACGCTGCTCGCGCTTGCGGCGCCCACCCGCGCCGCGCCCGCGGAAGATCCGCTCGATCTCTGGCGGCAGGGCTTCACCCTCACCTACGGTGCCGAATTGCGGGCCGAACGTGGTGGCCGCCCCGGCGCGATCGTCGATGCCGATCCCGATCGCTATCGCCGCTTTTCCGCCCCGGCGCTCGCCGCCGCCGGCATCGATCCCGCCGCCATCTACTCGCCGGCCGATCGCACCCGCGCGCAGGCCCGCTGGCGCGCGCTCCAGCGGCGCGGCAAGGCGCTCACCCTCGTCCGGCTGGCCAAGGCCAGCGCCACCTTCGCCGGCGGCATCGATTATCTGGCGTGGAAGATCAACCGCCACGCCGGCACCGCGATCGCGATCAAGCCCTGGCAACGCCGCTGGCCGCTGCTCGGCGCCATGGTGCTGCTCCCCCGCCTGCTGATGAAAGGCGCGGTCCGCTAAAAGCGCAGGCTGGCTGGAATGGGCCGCTGCTGGATGTGCAGCTCAACGACGAAATTTGATCGAGAGGAAAGGCCCCCGGCGAGCAGGCGCGGCTAAGCCGCGCGCCTCGCCTGGCGGGCCGTGGCAGGCGCAGGCTTCCCTCGGGATCGGAGCGACTGTCTCGGACGATTAAGCGCCACAGTGACGATGGCGCCCACAGCTTTGCGAGCGCGTGAATTCAGGCGCCATGCCGTGGTCCGCAGACGATGAATCACCCACCGGAGGTGGATGATTTTAAACAGTTTTCGGGTTTGAAAATATGGCGGAGAGGGTGGCCGTTAAATAATCGGCCTAACGAATTGATATAACGAGCCTAAGCGGCGAACCTCCCCGCCATTTTCCATATACCTTACCATATTCGGCGATCGGTGTGAGATCCCGGCTCGATAGCGCCTAGGCGTTGCTAGCCAGCAGCTTGATGGCGTTGGCGCGAGCCAGCACCGTCGAGCGTAGGACATCGCCGCCATCGCGCATCGCATTGATGACGCGCCTTTCCTGCCCCGTAATCTGTCGGCGGCCTGTCAACACATAGAGCACGTCGATCTCGGCGTAGATCAGCACCTCGATGCGTTTGCCTTTTCGGATACCGCCGTGACCTTGTTCGATCGCACGGATGATCGGGGTCGAGAAACCGGGGAGTGCGGCCAGCGGCTTGCCACTTTCCGCCTCCCAGCGAAGCCGCTCCTCGCGGAAACGATCGCCAACACTCTTCTCAATGCCATCGTACAGGCTGTCGGCCGCGATCGGATCAATCGCGGGCGGCGGGTAGCAGCCATGCTTGCGGATCGAGGGGAGGACTTCGTGGGTTACCAGGCGCCGGAGACGATAAGCGCTTGTGCCCGGTTTGAGAGCCGCATCAGATCGAAGGATTATCTGCAGCGCCCCCGGTTCGCTGACGAGAGTCACCTCCTGTCGGCCGCCAAGGGTCGCACTTTGAATAGTCGCTTTGTCTTCGTCGTCTAGGCGCGACGCCACATCTCGCGAGTTGCGAATCCCGAGAGCGTGGCAAAGGTCAGGTAGGACAAACCAAGGCTCACCGTTTCGGCCCAAGATGCGGAAAATTTCGCCATCGAAATCAATCGGAATTAGAGCGTCCACGCGGTCTCTCACCCCTGCAGATAACCCTTCGCGCGAAGCCAGTCAGTGAGTATTTTCACCACAAGAGATGACAGCGACCGCTGATCATCTTTGGCGGCTTTCTCCAAGGCCGATTTAAGCTCGGCGTCCACGCGGAACGCAATGGGGTGATCCTTTTTCATGACAAGATGCATCTTGTAAACGTATGAGCTTGTCAAACCTTTAATGAAGGGTGTCGGTTAAACCGACACCCTTCATTATTTCATTGACGTTCTCATAATATGTATGAGAAGTGATGCGGCCCGGTATAAGGCGGCAACCTTACACCGGGCCTAACTCCAACCGAGGGATCAGACCCCATGGCTAAAGCTGCGGCCGATCATAGACCGAACGCTCACCCTGGCGACATGCCAAACATCTACCGGGCGACACCCGCCTGCTCGCGCGGCTGTTCGCGCTGTTTGATCGCGTGCGCGGTCGCGGTGCGCGCGCGCGACGACATCCTCAAAGAGTTGGCGCTCGCGGAAAAGGCTGTGCTCGAGTTTATGCCATCAGCGTCGTTCTCTCGCCATTGAGTGTGGCGGTGGCTGTGGAACGGAGCCGGCCATTACATGATGACGGCTATTCCGGAAAAAAGGCAACATCCGTTACCTTGGCGGAAATCTGCGGTTTTTGACGCAACAAAAAGGGCAACCTCACCGCAACAAGGTAACGTTAGAAAAAGGCAACATTTCATATCGAAAAACCCTAGGATTTCTGCGGGTGTTGCGTTTTTTCGCGCCAGAGGTGACGAAAGGTAACGCCTCAAAGGCAACACAGATTTCCATTGCAATCCAATAGGTTGACCTATCGATTTCGGGGCAGGTAGCGGATGTTGCGGTTTCCCGCCTATGCCATATCCTCTGGCGGCCACCGGCGGCGAAAGCCTCACGCGGATTGACCGCTGCGCCGTGATCCACCCGCAAGCGCGCCTGGACGATAAGAGTGGGGCCGGTGGCTGCATCAAAGCGCATCAGCGCGTCGCCTCTGCAGATCATTCATCGGCCTAGGCTGCCGGCCATTTCCGGCCTGATCGGATCGTGCATCAAAAGGGACATGAAAAGTGCGCGGGCGAGGCGGGGGGAAAAGCGCGCGATTTGGGGTCGCGGCGAGCGGGGCGCCCCCTCGGGGCGGCAGCCCTCGCGGCCGAGTTCGACCGCATGGTGCGTCGGCACCACTGACTGGACATGAGGATGGTGACCGATCACAACGCTGGCATGGACGGACTGCAGGAGTATCAGCGCCGCTTTTTCGAGCTGGCGACCAGCGACGACGCTGCCATCAGGCGCTTTGCGTTCATCGGCGCGCGGCGTGGCGACGCGCGCCGCTTCTATCAGGTCGAGCAGCTCCGCATCGACGCGACGGTCCTCGGCCTATCTCTCGAGACCTTTCAGGGCATCGTGGAGCGCGTGAACGATCGTGCGAAGATCTCGGCGACATGGGGAACCTTCGGCGACCGCCTGGCGGCGATCCGCGAGGAAATCTTCGCCGTCGCCGACAACAAAAAGGGCGCCGGTTTCCCGACGCCCTGACTTTGGAAATTAGCCGTCAGTTCTGCGGAACCGGGCAATCGTATCGCCTTCAAACACGGCGATAATGGGCCCCCAGCCCGCCATAGGGCCGTGGTCGATTGTTCCCAAAAACCCGTTGATTACGCCAAGAATACCAGTGCGATAGGTGTCACCATGCTTCGCCACTTGAACGGAGGGATGGTTCGCAATTGCACACCCGCAGGGCGGTCGATGGGAAACGAGGTCGTTCACAAAGGAACTGTCGAGCGCGAGCAACTCGTTCAGGAAGGCTATCATCGCGTCGGCTTCGGGTCTGACGGTCATGTCTCCGCTTCCTTTCGTGATCTATCACGCCGCTTCGGCGCGCACCCGTTCGCGGAAGCGCACCGCTTCGACGCCGAGCTGATCGTTGAGATCGAGGAACACGGCCTGCAGCGGCTCGATCTCCAGTTCGAAGAACCCGTCTAGCGCCTTGGCCGGATCGCCGAAGCCGCCGGCATTGGCGGGCACGATGCCGAGCAGCTGGGGCGGCACACGGTGCGCGGCTAGGACGTCGTCGCGCGTCGTGTTCTTGATGCCGAGAAACTCGTCCTTCGCCCCGGCCTCGGCGATCGGCAGCAGCTTGAGGCCATCCTGTTTGCCATCGGGCGCGTGGAGCAACAGATTGCGGAAATTGCCCGGTCCCTTCGCGTTTTTCAGGGCCTCCTTCATCTTGTCGACATCGCCATCCGCGAACTGGCCCGTCGCGTACAGGATATAGCCGGCATGGCTGCCGTTCAGATAATAGCGGCGGCGGAACAGTGTCGCGCTTTCGTTGAGCAGCGCCGACTGCAGGGCCGACAGATATTCGGGCAGCCCATAGATCTCCTGATTGATATCAGGCGCCATGATCGCGGCGATGCGCCCTTCGGGATATTCCACCTCGTCGCGCTGGCTGGGCGTCCACCAGAAGGTGCCCGGCTTCACGCCGCGCCGGGTGTATTTGGCGAGGCTGTGGCCGATATCGAGCACCCCGCCCAGGCGGTTGCGCCGGATCTCGAAGAATGCGTTGCCGAAAACGAGATAGTCCATCACGGCAGCCATGAACGTCTTGCGCGACAGCCAGGGCGTCGGATCAAGGCTGGCAGCCAGCAGGTTGCGCTTGAGCAGGATCGCCGAGCTGTGGTGCGGCGAAACGCGGAAGGCGCGGGCAAGGCCATGGAAGGGCACCGGCGGCTCGTACCAACGATGATTGTGCCAGCATTCGAACATCTCGAGCATGGTGGCGCGATCAAGCACCGGCTCGGGATCGCCGAAGCTGAACGCCTGAATGCCGCGATTGTCATTGGACGCCTCGATCGCGCCGGAACGGGCGTCGCGGGCCTCGGCCCGGCTCATGCGGCGCGCGCGCTTGCTCATCAGAAAATCTCCATGGTTGATTTCGGCCGTTCCTTCCCGTCGAGCGGCTCGTTCATCAGGATATGCATCGTCGCCCAGGCGAGATCGGCGTGGCCGTCATTGCCGCCGCGCCCGGCCTTGAAGGTGACGTTGCGCCCGCTGGTGGTCAGCGTTTTCTTGATCGAGACGAAGGCGGACACGAGATCCAGCCACCCACCGTCGAACGCCAGGCGGCCACGCCGGATGACGTTCTGCGCCTTCATGATCATGCCGGCTTTCAGCTCGAGCGAATATTCGATCTTCGCCACGGCGGTATTGGGCATCGCGCCCGGCTTGGCGAGCAGCTGATAGACGCCGGCGCCGACGCCCTTGGCGTCGATGCCGAGATAGGTGCAGTTGTACCGCTTGAGCACCGCCTTGATGAATTCGGCCTGCTGCTCGAAATCCAAGCCCCGGAGCTGGTGGCGCTCGAGCAGGCGGAACGGCCCGCCCTCGACCAGCGGCGGCGCGGCAATGACCAGCGCGGCGTTGTCGCCGTCCTCGCTTTCCTGCGGATCATAGCCCGCCCACACCGATCGGCTGCCATAGGGACGATCGGCGTCGGGGTTGAAATCCTCCCAATCGGCCAGGCTGTCGCAGCCGCAGGCGATCAGGTCGTTGAACTTGAAGGCGGACAGGCTGTCATCGACAAACTCGCACCCAAACAGGTTGGCGAATTCGTCGGGCGCATATTCGTCCTGCAGCTCGTCGATATCGAACAGGTCACAGCCACCGGCTTCGGCGTCGCGAATGGTGACGATATGGCGCCAGATCCGATCCGGCCCGACCGATCCGGCAGCCAGCGCGGCATGGCTGACATCGAATTCAACCCGATCGGCCTTTTTCCGTCGCCGGTTGCGGCGCTCGCCCGTCCAATAGGGATAGGCCGGGTGGGCGACAGTCGATGGCGTGGAAAAGTAGGTTTTTCGCCATTTCTTATGGGTCGCCATGCCCGAGGCGACCTTGTTCAGCTCCTCGAACGAATGGACCCAGAAGAATTCGTCGAAATAGAAATTTCCGTGCCGGCCCTGCGCCGTGCGAAAGTTCGTGCCAAGGAAGTGGAATTCGGCCGCCGCTTCCTCGGCCGGGCGCAGATCCGACGTGATCAGCATCGGGTCGCCGGTGAGGCTCACCCCGACCAGCTTGGCGAAGCTGACGATGTAGGACCGGAACTGATGCGCCTGCGCCTTGGAGGCCGACAGGAAGATCTGGTTTCGGCCCGTTTCGATCGCGTCGATCAGCGCTTCGAAGGCGAAATAATAGGTCGCACCGATCTGGCGCGACTTGAGGATCATGCGCGTGCGCTGATCCTTCTCGTCCCACCATTTGCGCTGATAATCGTAGAGGCCGGCAAGGAAGATGCGCTTCAGCTCGGCGCATTGCTCCTCGGTGAAATGGTTCTTTTTCGGCTTCTTGCGCGGCCCGGCGTTGCGGTTGCCGACATTTTCGTTGAGGTCGCCCTCATGGCCGCCCGGCTCTTCATAGCGGCGGACGCGGGCAAGCGTGGCGATCTGGCGGCCGAGCGAATCCAGCTCGGCGAGGTCGCCGGCGGTCTTCTTCTCCTTGGCGACCAGCGCCATGAACCGGATTTCGATCGCGTCTTCCAGCTTGCGGATCGAAGGCGCATCGTCCCAGCGATCGCGTTGCTTCCAGCTTTCGATGGTGGAGCGCGCGATCGCATCGCCCTTTTCGTTCGCAATGCCGTGCAGGGCGAATTCGTCGGCGATCTGGCTGATGCCCCAGCCACGCCAGAACAGGCTGCGCGCATGGCGGCGCGGATCGAACTGCACATAGGCAGGCGGGACGATCGGAGGGACGCGCGCATCATTCATCGCGGCGGACGTTAAGCGGCGCCCACGCCCCGCCCACGGCCGTCATCTTGTGGAAATACCTTCCCACACCATGACTTGCTTGAGCCTCACGGCCCCTTCGGTCCCTGTTCGGCGGCGATCACGCCACGCTGCAGCAATCCGAGGGACCGTTCATGGCCAAGTCCAAATTCTTCCGCATCGCCGTCGAAGGCGCCACCGTCGACGGGCGTGAGATCACGCGCCAGTGGCTGGAAGAAATGGCCGCGTCCTACACGCCCGACACCTATACGGCGCGCATCAATTGCGAGCATATCGCCGGTTACAGCCCCGATCGGCCCTTCAACGCCTATGGCTCCGTGCTGTCGCTGAAAACCGAGGCGGTTTCACTCAAGATCGACGGCAAGGATCAGCCCCGTCTGGGCCTGTTCGCGGAGATCGAGGCCAACGATCAGCTGGTCGAGATCAACAAGGCCGGGCAGAAGCTGTTCACCTCGTGCGAGATCCACCCGAATTTCGCCGGCACGGGCAAGGCCTATCTGGTCGGCCTGGCGGTGACGGACAGCCCGGCCTCGCTGGGCACCGAACCCCTGAAATTCGCGGCCATGTCGCGGCCCAACCTGTTCACGCCGGCGGAAGAAATCGAACTGGCCATCGAGCCTTCGGCGCCCGATCCCAGCGCCGGCGCATTCGCAGCGGTGAAAGACTTTTTCGCAAGCCTGACCGCCAAGCCGCAACAGCAGGAGCCGCCGGCGCAGCCCGATCCCAAGCCGGCCAATGACAATGTCGCGCTCGCGCAGCTGGCCGAGGGCATGTCGCGGATGACGGCAGCGATGGAGACCTCGGCCACTGCCACCACCGCCCGCGTCGACAAGCTCGCGGCGGATCTCGGCGCGCTCAAGGCCCAGCTCGAAAAGACCGAACAGCCCGGCAATTTCACCCGCCCCCCGGCGACCGGCGGCGGCGGGACGATCCAGACGGACTGCTGATCCGCGCCCGCAACCGCACGCCCACGCCCCTGCCAGCCCGCCCCTAGGAGCACTCAATGCGCAACTCGACCCGCCTGCTGTTCACCGCCTATGTCAGCCAGATCGCGCTGCTGAACGGCGTCGCCGACGCATCCGTCAAATTCACCGTCTCGCCCGCGGTCGAACAGACGCTCGAAGAGAAGATTCAGGAATCGAGCGAGTTTCTGCAGCAGATCCAGATCATCGGCGTGCCGGAGCAGACCGGCCAAAAGGTAGGTGTGGGCGTCACCCGATCCATCGCCGGGCGCACCAACACGGCCGCCGGCAATCGCCGCACGCCGACCGACCCCACCGACACCTCGGACGAAGGCACCTATTTCTGCCGGCAGACCAATTACGACCATGCGATCAAATATGCGAAGATCGACGCATGGCGGCATAAGCCGGAGTTCCAGACGCTGCTGCGCGATGCGATCCTGAAACAGCAGGGCCGCGACCGGATCATGATCGGCTTCAACGGCACGTCGGCGGCGGCGGGGACCGATCGCGTTGCCAATCCGCTGCTGCAGGACGTCAACGAGGGCTGGCTCCACAAGATCCGCACGCGCGCGCCGGCGCGCTATCTTGACGACGGCGCGCTGACCGCCAACCCGACCAAGGCGATCTATGTCGCTTCGGGTGTCGAGGTGGTCGACGCCGACGCGACGAACATCGCCACCGCGAAGGCCGATTACGCCAATCTCGATGCGCTCGCCTTCGACGCGCTGGATCTGCTCGATCCCTGGCATCGCGGCGATACCGATCTTGTCGTCATCGTCGGCTGGAAGCTGGTGAAGGACAAGTATCTGAACCTGCTGCAGGCCGCTGGCGATACGGCGACCGAGGGCGAGGCGGCGCACCGCATCCTCACTTTGCCCAAGCAGCTCGCCGGCAAGCGCGCGATCATCGTGCCCTTCTTCCCGGAAGATGGCCTGCTGATCACCAGCCTCGATAACCTGTCGATCTATTGGCAGGAAGAGACGCGCCGCCGCCAGATCAAGGATGAACCGGCGCTCGACCAGATCGAGAATTACGAGAGCGTCAACGAGGACTTCGTGGTCGAGGATTACGGCCGCTGCGCCTTCGTCGAAAACATCGTCATGGGCAAGAAGCCCGCCTGATCGGCCGACACAGGCCTTCGCTAACCGCCCCACCTGACAGGACACGCACATGAGCCTCGCTCGCCGTCACAGGGATCGCATCCTTGCTGCCCAAACCGTTGCGTCCGCTCCCAATCGTGGGGCGGGGCAGCCTCCCGCCGCCGGCACCCCCACGCCGGCGGCGGGAGCGCAAAACCCACCGGCAGAACGCGCGGCCGCGCAAGTCGCGCTGCGCTTCACCCATGATCTCCGCCGCTTGAAGGAAATCAAGGCGGTCAGCGGCAAGATCGCGGCCAAGGCGGTGATGCTGCCCGAATATCAGAGCTGGGTCGAAGGTACGGTGGCGGCGGACGCTGGCGTCGGCGCGGGCACCACGGCCGAGATCGTGCCGACCTATATGGTGTGGCTGATCGACACGGCGGCCTATGGCGAAGCGCTGGATCTCGTCCCCTTCCTGCTCCGGCACAAGGTCGCGATGCCGGCGCGCTACAATCGCGACGTCGCCACCGTTGTCCTCGAGGAGATCGCCGACGCGGCGCTCAAGCAGCAGAATGCCGGCGAGGCGTTCGAGCTGGCCGTGCTGGAACGCGTCGCCACGCTGACCGACGACATCGATCTGCACGATGAACCGCGCGCCAAGCTCTACAAGGCGATCGGCATCGAACATATGCGCCAGGGCGAGGAAGCCGAAGCCGGCCCCGCCGCGCGCACCGCGCTGCTGGCCGCCGCCAATGCCTTCCGCAAGGCACACGGCCACGACAGCCGCATCGGCGTGCAAGGCAGGATCAAGCGCGCCGAAAAGCTGATCGCCGTGATCGACGCCGCTGCGGCAGCGGCCGAAAAGGCGGCCGAACAGGGCGGGGGCGAAACCCCGACCGACGCTGAACAGACCGAAACGAAGGCCGAGGGCGAAGCCCCGGCCGATACCGATCAGGGCGGCACCGCCGCCTGACCAGCTCGCCCCCCGGCGCTCGGGGGCGGATCGCGCGAAGCGGGAGGCCATCATGGCCGCAGGGCCGCTTTCTGCCCCGATCCTCACCCCCGTAAGCCCGTGAGGCGGCCCGATGTCCTTCGTCATCAATCTCGACGATCCACCCGTTCCCCCCGAACCCGGCCCCGCCGACGCGCCGATCGCCGGCGGCTGGTTTCCCGCAATCGATCCGCGCAAGATCCGCGAAGGCTATCGCATCCGCGAAGCGGTGACGCCGGCGCGGCTGCGCGAGGCGCTGATTGCCGCCATCATCACCGTGACCAACGATCTTGGCGCATGGCAGGCTGGGCAGGACGCCGCCGGCCATGCCTCGCTCGCCGCCGTTCCCGCGCCGTCGATCGACGGCCAGTCGCGCCTGCTGCACCTCTATGTCCGCGCCGTCGCCCTCAACGCGAAGGCGGAGATCGTCGAACGCTATCGCGACATCGATATCACCGGCCCCGGCGAACGCCGCGCCGAGGATCTTGACCCTTCGGTGGGCGAGCTGCGCCGCGATGCGCTCCATGCCGTGCGCGACATTCTGGGCAAGAGCCGCACCACGGTCGAACTGATCTGATGCCGATCATGGTCCGCGCGCGCCAGGGCGACACGCTCGATGCATTGATCTGGCGGGAGGCCGCACTCGGCTCGGCCGCGATCGGCGCGGTGCTGGAAGCCAATCCCGGCCTTGCCGATTTCGGGCCGGTGCTGCCGCTCGGCACGCCCGTCACCATCCCCGACATGGCGCCCGTCGCCGTCGCCGACCCTCTTATCAACCTGTGGGATTGACGCATGGACCTTCGCCACATCCTCGAACCCGCATTGTCCGCACTTGGCGCGCTGGCCCCGTCGCTGATCGGATCGGCTGTCGCACAGGCATGGAAGCCGGGCCTGCCCTGGCGCCAGCGCATCCTGCAATGGGTCGTTGGCTCGACAGTCAGCTATTACGCCACCATCGGCGTGATCCAGCTGACGGGCTGGAACGAATTCGTCGCGCAGTCGATCGCCTTCGCGATCGCGCTTCTCGCCTTCGATGCAACGCCGCGCGTGATCGCCGCCGCCGGCGACGTGCTGGCGGACCTGCCTGCTCGGCTGATTGACCGCCTTTTCGGAAAGGGCCGCTGATGGACTGCCTATCCCTCCCCTGTGAATCGATGTTTCAGGTGGATTTGATCGATGGGATCCACTGCGAAGTCGATCCCGTCACGGGTGCCTACGTAGTCGTGGATCCGCTTACACCCGACCAACGGACATCGTGCGATGCATGGCTGCTGATCGGCGGAGTTGAGATCCCGGCGGAGCGAAGGGCAGCGGCTGAGGATAAGCGCGCGCATCTCGCCTCGCTGATCGAGCGGGTTCGCGCCTGCCTAACCCTCGCATCTCCCTGCAACGATTGTCCAATCCACGACGTGGAAGGCTGTAACAGTGCGCAAAATTGACCGCATCAACGTCCATTGCACCGCCACGCGCGTCGGGCGGCCCTATACCATCGCGGATATCGACCGCGATCATAAGGCGCGCGGCTTCGGCAAGGGCGCATCGCGGCCCTGCGGCTATCACTACGTGATCTATGCCGATGGCACCGTCCATATCGGGCGGCAGGAATATGAGGTCGGCGCCAACGCCGCCGGCTACAACGCATCTTCGATCGGGATCGTCTATGTCGGCGGTCTCGATGCGAACGGGAAGCCGGCGGACACCCGCACGCCCGCGCAGAAGGCGGCACTGGCGAGCCTCGTCCGTAGCGTCGCCCGGCGCTACAACGTCCCGCCCGCGCGCATCCTCGGCCATCGCGATCTGTCGCCGGATCTGAACGGAAACGGCAAGGTCGATCCGTTCGAATGGACGAAGGTCTGCCCGTGCTTCGACGTGCAGGCCGAAGTGCCCGGCTGGCTGCCCCCCTCCCCATCCGGCGGAGCCTGACGATGATCAAGCTCGTCCGATCCGCATGGGCGCTGCTGACCGGATCGCGGGAAACCGTGATCCTGATCCTGCTCGCCGCCGTCGCCGCCGGTCTCTATGCGACATGGGCCACCACGCGCGCCGATCGCGATCGGCTCGCCGCGTGGGCGAACACGGCCTGTCTCGCCGCCGGCAGCAGCTTCGACGCGGCGGCCGAGGGCGGCGGCGTGCCCTGCACCCGGCGCATTGCCGAACTGGCACGCATCGATCGCGAATCGCAGGCCGCCAGCAACCGCCTGCTGGCGGACGCGGCGGCCACGCGCGCCACCAAGATCGCCGATGATCGAACCCTTGCCGCCAACCAGACGGGCGCGCGCCTCGACGCTGCCCGGCAGATGGAGAAAGCCGATGAAGAAGTGCCTGCGGATGACCGCGTTGCCGGCGATTGGTTTGATGCTCTCAATGGCCTTGGCGGCCTGCGCCCACCGGGCCGTTGACGCTCCACCCGCTGCGATCGTCGCCGTCGCGGTGAACGATCCCCCGCCGGCAGACCTGATCCTGTGCCCGCAGGCGCCGGAAGGTTTCCCGACCGACGCGGCAGCGCAGATCCCGGCCCCGGTGCGCGCGGCCATGAAACGGATCGCCGCCTTCTCTGCCGCGACGCATGATCAACTTGTCCGTCTGATCCGCTGGCATGTGCCCGGCGCCTGCGCGGGTGACCGCTGATGCGCAAGGCGGAAAGCCTGAAGAAGCTGCTGCTGGAAACGGTGCCGGGCTTACGCGACAATCCCGAACGCCTGGCGCTATTCATCGACAACGGCACCGTCGCGGGCGGCCACGGCCCCAGCCTGTCGTTCGAATATCGCTATGTCGTCAATCTGGTGTTCGAAGGCTTCACGGGCAGCACCAACCATCTCGTCGTGCCGATCCTCGCGTGGATTGCCGACAACCAGCCCGAGCTGCTGGGGCGTCCCGGCGTCGAACCGTTCAGCTTCGAAGCCGAAATCCTCGATCAGGATAGCCAGGACGTTTCGATCCGCGTCGCGCTGACCGAACCCGCCGTCGTCACGCCGCGCGAAGACGGCGGCTATGCTGTCAGCCACCCGAACCCCGGAAACCCACGCGACCTTGATCTGCTGCCCGGCAACGCGAAGCTGTGGCAGCTTTTCCTGCGCGATACGCTGATCGCCCAGACCAGCGATCCCGAATTCCAGCCCTGACGTGGCGGCTATCGACGCGAATGAGCTGATAGAGCTGGAGCGCATGGCCGGCGCCATGGTCGCCAGCCTGTCGGCGGCCGAGCGGCGCCGGCTGCTGCGCGCGATCGCGCGGGATCTCCGCAAATCGCAGGGCGCGCGCATCGCCGCGCAGCGCGATCCCGATGGCGGCGCTTACGCTCCGCGCAAGGAACGGCCACCGGCCACGCCCGGCGCCTATCCCGTGCGCTTCCTCTATCCCAAGGGATCGCCAGCCCCTCGCCTCGTCGTCATGAAAAGCTGGGTCCGCCAAGGCCCGCTGCTCACCGGCTTCGACATCGAGGCCGGCGGCATTCGCAGCTTCTTCTGGGACAAGGTGGACCGTTGGCTGCCCGTCGAGGCCGAGGATAAGGCGCGTGCCGGCGGGAAGCTGCGCCGGCGCGGATCGATCCGCCGTCGCGCCATGTTCCGCAAGCTGCGCGGCGCCCGCTATTTGCGTTCGGACGCCAGCGATCTGGAACTTTGGGTCGGGTTCAGCGGCAGCGCCGCCGCGATCGCCGGCATCCATCAGGACGGCGGATCGGATCGCCCCGCCCCGAAGGCGCCGGCGGTGCGATATCCGCGCCGCGTGCTGATCGGCATGACCGTCGCGGAGCGCAACCGCGTCCTCGATCTGCTCATCACCCACCTCGACCAAAAGGCGGCCTGATCGCTTATCTTGTGGGAAGGGCTTTCCACAACAGGGGGTTATGGCCGCCGCCGGCGATCGTCGTCGACATGGCGCCATGGCCGACCATTCCGCCACCTTCACCGCCGTCGATCTGTCGCGCCTGCCCGCGCCGACGCTGATCGAGGAGCTGTCTTACGAGGCGATCTACGCGGCGATGCTTGCGCGCCTGGTGGAGCTGCTGCCCGATTTTGACGCGACGGTGGAATCCGATCCGGCGGTCAAGCTGCTGCAGGTCGCCGCCTATCGCGAGCATCTGATCCGCCAGCGCGTCAACGAAGCGGCCCGCGCCAACATGGTCGCTTATGCCATGGGGGCCGATCTCGATAATCTGGGCGCGCTGATGGGCGTCCAGCGCCTGATGCTCGATCCCGGCGATGAGCAGCTCGGCGTTGCGCCGACGATGGAATCCGACGTGGATTTCCGGCGGAGGATCGTGCTCGCGCCCGAAGGCTTCTCGGTCGCCGGCCCCGAAGGCGCCTACATCTTTCACACGCTTTCGGCCGACCCGGACGTCCTCGACGCGAGCGCCACCAGCCCCAGCCCCGGCGAAGTGGTTGTCACCGTGCTGTCGCGCCTCGGCGATGGCACCGCGTCGCCAGAACTGCTCGATATCGTCGAAACGCGGATCTCCGGCGAAGGCGTCCGCCCGCTTACCGATTTCGTCACGGTGCAGGGCGCCACCATCGTGCCCTTCGTCGTCACGGCCGAGGTGCGCACCTTTGCCGGCCCCGATGGCAGCGTCGTTATTGCCGAGGCCCGCCGGCGCTTGGATGCCTATATCGACGACAGCCATCGGCTGGGTCGCGACGTGACGCGTTCGGGCATCTTCGCCGCGCTCCACAGCGAGGGCGTCCAGAACGTCAACCTGATCGCCCCGGCGGCGGATATCATCCTCGATCGCGACGCGGCGAGCTGGTGTTCGGCCATCACCGTCACCCATGTCGGGGTTGGTGAGTAGGCGATGAGCCTGCTGCCGCCCAACGCCACGATGCTGGAACGCGCGATCGAACAGGCGATCGCGCGGATCGGCGATGTGCCGACGCCGCTGCGGACGCTGAAAAACCCGTCAACCAGCGCGATCGATCTGCTGCCGTGGCTGGTGTGGGAATTGTCGCTCGACGCATGGTCATCCGATTGGCCCGAAAGCATCAAGCGCGCGCGCGCGCGGCAGGCCATCCCGATCGCACGGCGCAAGGGCACCGTTGAATCGGTGCGCACCGTCGTCGCCAGCTTCGGCGGATCGGTCGCGTTGCGCGAATGGTGGGAAACCGCGCCGCGCGGGACGCCCCACACTTTCGAGCTGGTCCTGAACCTCGATCGTGATGACGCGCCGGCCAGTGCCGCCTTCGTCGATCAGGTCATCGCCGAAGTGATCCGCGCCAAGCCGGTGCGCAGCCACTTCACCTTCACGCAAGGCCTGACCGCGACTGCGCGCATCGGCCTGGTCGGGGCAATCCGCCCCGCCGTCTATGCCCGGCTGTCCTTTGCTGCCGCCGCCTATGTGCCGCCGCCCGGCCTGTCGCTGGAAGGCGTGGCGCAGGGTGCGGGCGACGCGGCGGGCGACATTGCGATCGCGGCGGACCTGACGGGCGAGGCGCGCGGCCAGGGGCAGGCGCAGGCCGCGCCCGCCTTGGCGATCCACCTTGGCGGTGAAGCCGCTGCGCAGGGGCAGGCGCAGGGCGATCTGCGCGCCGGATCGGCCATGGAAGGCGCGGCGCAGGGCACAAGCGAGGCGACCGGCGATATCGCCATGACGCTGCCGATCGCCGCCGATGCCGTCGCCACCGGCGAAGCGGCCGGCGATCTGGCCACCGCCCTTCCCATCGCGGCCGAGGCGGAAGGCGCCGGCCAGGCGAGCGGCGATGTGGCCATCGTCATGCTGCTCGCTTCGCTTCGTCTGGAAGATGGCGGGCGGCTGCTGCTCGAGGACGGTGGCGCGCTGCTGATGGAGGCTGAATGATGCAGCCCTTCGGCCCGGCCTTTTGCAACCATTGCGGTTACGATCTTCGGCAGGACCGGCCGATCGGGAGCGGTGGCCTGTTCCTCGATCCCGGAAGCCGGATCGCGATCTGGCGCGGTCAGCAGGTGCGCCTACGCCCTTCGACGTTCGAAGCGCTGCACGCGCTGGTCAAGGCCCGCGGTGCCGCCGTCAGCCATGGCGTCCTCGCCGAACGCATCGGCAGCGAGGGCGAAGACGCGGGGCGCAGCATGGCAGTCCGCATTGCCGAGATCCGCCGCGTCATGCCCGGCGCCCCGATCATCAATCTTTTTGGCCATGGCTACGCCTGGCGCCCGCAGGGAGACCGAAAATGACCGCGATGAGCGACTATCTCGAAACCAAGGTGCTGCAGTGGTTGAAGGGCACGGCCATGCCGCCGGCGCCGGTGGCGGCCTATGTCGGGCTGTTCAACGGTGATCCGCTCGACGCCGGCACCGGCGGCGCCGAGGTGACGACGACGATCCGCGCGGCGGGCCGCGTGGCAGCGACGTTCGGGCCGATCAGCGACGTCGGCGGCGCCAGCAAAATGAGCAACAGCGCGGTCGTCGATTACGGCGCCGCCGCCGGTGCGGCGGACATCAGCCATTTCGGCCTGTTCGATGCGGCCGCCGGCGGCAACCTGCTGATGCGCGGAACGATCCTGAACGGGCAGAAGACGGCGGCCGTAGGGACCAGCGTCAGCTTCCCGGTGGGCACGCTCGTCCTCGGCCTCGACTGATCGACCTTGCGCCGCCTGCCTCTCTAGCCGGGATCGACCATGGCCCTTGAAATCATCATCACCAGCGCCGGTCGCGCGGCGCTGGTCAATGCCCAGCACACTGGCACCGCGCCGGTTGTCATCGCGCGATGCGGCGTATCGCCGACGACGATCGCCGCGACGCCGGCCACGGTCGCCATCCCGAACGAGACCAAGCGCATCGCCACGCTGGCGGGCACGGCCGTTTCGCCCGACACGATCCACCTGATCGTTCGCGATGAAAGCGCCGATAGCTACACGGTGCGCACCGTGGGCCTGTATCTTGGCGATGGCACGCTGTTCGCCGTCTATAGCCAGGCCGACGTGATCGCCGAAAAGGCGGCGGCCTCCATGCTGCTGCTGGCGATCGACTGCCGGTTCGAAGATATCGCCGCGACCGATATCAGCTTCGGCGATACCAATTTCCTCAATCCGCCGGCGACGACGGAAATGCTCGGCGTTGTCGAGCTGGCGACGGACGCCGAGGCAACGACCGGCGTGGACGTGGCCCGCGCGGTCACGCCCAAGGCGATGTCGGCGGCCGTCACCAGTTGGCTGAACGATCGCCTCGGTGCCGGGGCGCCATCGGCCTTCATGAAATCGCTGCTCCCCAGCGCGAGCGCGGTGGCACTGCGCATGGCGCTGTCGCTCAAGGGCGCGGCGCTCAAGGACGAAGGCCACGGCAACGGCCTGAACGCCGACATGCTCGACGGCCAGCATGCCAGCGCATTCGCCACCGGCGCCCATCTGCACGATGATCGCTATATCCTGAAACAACCTGCCGGCAGCTATGCGGAAAGCCAGGCGAGCGGCATGTCTGTGGCGGCTTCCCGCACCGGCTATGTCGGCGGGTGGGCGCGCGGCTATTCAATCTCCGGCAACAGCGATAGCGACGTCCGCGCGATCTACGGCGCCTATGGCTCCAGTGAGACCCCGCAATATGCCTATATCGCCATCGGCTCGATCTCCGGCGCGACCACTTATGCGCAGAATAACGCGCTGCGCGTTTCTGCGGTCGATGTCCGCTGGGGCAACAGCCTGATCTGGCACGCCGGCAATGATGGCGCGGGGTCGGGCCTCGATGCCGATCTGCTCGATGGCCAGCATGGTGCCGATTATATCGCCTATCGTGGCGTTGTTCAGACCGGCGCGATCGGCGACCTTGCCGGCAATGGCATTTATTACGAGCAGTTTAGCGGATTTTCGGCGACGCTGCTGACGTTGAATGCCTTCGGATCGACCGGCCCCGTCCAGATGCGCTTTTCCTATGGCGGCGATCTGGAGTGGCGCAACAAGCAGAACAGCAGCGCCTGGAACGATTGGCGCAAGATCTGGAATTCGGCGAATGACGGCGCCGGCTCCGGGCTGGACGCTGATCTGCTCGACGGCCGCCAGGCGACGGAATTCGCGCTGCTGACGGGCGCGTCTTTCACCGGGCGGATCTATGCTTCCGAAATTGTGATGTCCGCTCCCGGCAATGCGATCTACTGCAATAACTGGGGGTCGGTTTCCAGCGCCATGCCGATGCGCTGGTTCAACAATGGGGCTTGGAGCTGGGAAAACGGCAGCGGCAGCGTCCTGATGTCGATGACGACGGGCGGCGCGTTGAATGTGGGCGGGGCAATCACGCGCTCCGGCTATACCGTCTGGGATGCGACGAATGACGGTGCCGGATCGGGCCTCGACGCTGATCTGCTCGATGGCCAGCAGGGCAGCTATTACACGGATGTGGTCGGCCGCCTCGGCTACACGCCGCTGAACGCCGCCGGCTATACCGCCAGCGACATCCGCGCAAAGCTGTTGACGGTCGATGGCTCGGGATCGGGTATCGACGCCGATCTGCTGGATGGTCAGGACGGCTCTTATTATTCGAACGTCCCAGCGCGGCTGGGCTACACGCCGCTCAACGCCGCCAGCTACACGGCCGCCGACGTGCGCGCGAAGCTGCTGACGGTTGATGGATCGGGCACCGGCATTGACGCCGATCTGCTCGACGGCCTGCACGCAAGCGATCTGATCCCGAGCGGGACGCTGGCCGCCACCGGCTATTGCCTGCTGCCCAATGGCCTGATCCTGCAATGGGGCCGGGTGACGGTGCAGAGCAACAGCTATGGGTCGATCACCTTCCCCATCGCCTTCCCCAACGCCTGTTTTCACATCCATTCCGGCGTCGCGACCGAGCTGGGCAACGGCGATGCGCAGGCCAACTGTCCCCTGCCCTATCAGGTATCCAAAACCGGCGCCGATTTCTGGAATGCCGCGCCCACGGCCAGCGCCTGGTGGATGGCGCTGGGCAACTGAGGATCATCGTTCATGCCGCTCTATTTCAGCCCCTCGACGCGTGGTTTCTACGATGCGGACATCCACGTCGATTTCCCGGCGGATGTCCGCCCGGTCACGGCGCAGCGGCGCGAGGAACTGCTCGCGCAGGGCCAGCTGGGGCGGATCATCATGCCTGACGAAAATGGTGATCCCGTCGCGGTCGATCCGCCGCCGCTGGACAATGCCGATCTGCTCCGCCGTCTGCGCGAAAAGCGCGACCGGCTGTTGCGGGAAAGCGATTTCGCGGTGCTGCCCGACGCGCCGTTCACCGCCACGCGGCGGGCGGAATGGACCGCATATCGCCAGGCCCTCCGCGACCTGCCGGAAAGCTGCTCCGAAGATCCCGGCGCCGCCATCTGGCCTGTCGCCCCTGCCGCCCTTTGATCCCCAGCCCAAGAGAGAAGCCATGAAGATCACCCTCGGCAAGTTCGATCCCGAAACCCGCAGCGTTCCTGCCACCTTCAAGACCGGCGAAATCGCCCACAAGCGCAGCATCAACGCGGTGCTGAAATCCGATGGCAGCTATGACGCTGCCGCCACGCGCACCCGCGCGGAAGAGGTTGGGCGCGGCGTTGCGGCCAAGATCAGCCTGGGCGTCATCGGCAACGAACCCGAGCCAGCGGCCGAATAAGCATCCGGCGGTGGCCCAAGGCCATCGTCGCAACCCCGAGGGGGGCGGGATGCGTCAACATCCCTCACCCTTGCGAGATCCTGCCTCGCATTCTCCGGGCGGCGCGCCGCCCTTCGATCCCCCGTGTCGGTCGACCGGGGAACCCATTTGCGCAGGAAATCCTACATGTATAGCGCGCTTGAACCCGTTAACCCCGTTTCTCCCGTCGCCGGCTATATCGGCGGCAAGCGCAACCTCGCGCGCAGGATCTGCGCGATTATCGATCGCACGCCGCATAGCAGCTATGCCGAACCGTTCGTCGGCATGGGCGGCATCTTCCTGCGGCGAAAGATGCGGCCGCGCGCCGAGGCGATCAACGATATCTCCGGCGACATCGTCACCCTGTTCCGCTGCCTGGCCGAACATCCCGCCTATGTGATCGATCAGCTTCGTTTTCGCGTTTCGAGCCGTGCGGAGTTCCGGCGGATGCTCGCGCAAGATCCCGAGCACCTTACCGATCTGCAGCGCGCGGTGCGGTTCCTCTACCTGCAGCGCCTTGCCTTTGGCGGCAAAGTCGTCGGCCGCAGTTTCGGCGTGGACGCGGCCGCGCCGGCGCGCTTCGACGCTGGCAAGATCGAGCCGATGCTCGCCGCGCTCCATGAGCGGATGCGATCCGTGGTGATCGAGCAGCTACCCTATGGCGATTTCATCCGCCGCTATGATCGCGCCGGCGCGCTATTCTATCTCGACCCGCCCTACTGGAATTGCGAGCGGGATTATGGCGCCGATGTCTTCGCCCGTGCGGACTTCGCGGCGCTCGCGTCCCAGCTCGGCGGCATCAAAGGCCGATTCCTGCTGTCGATCAACGACAATCCCGACGTGCGTGAAACCTTTGCCCGGTTCGCCCAGCTGCCCGTGAACACCACCTATCAGATCGGCACCCGCCACACCGAGGCGGGCGAGTTGATCATCTCCAATCTCCCGCTGGAGGCTTTGACGGCCGCCTAGCCTTCGATCTTGTCGGGCAGGCTTCCCACAAGATCGCATCGATGCCGGGCCGAGGGTGCTTGATCCAAGGTCCGGCATGGATTGCATGAGAAAGGGCGGGCATGGCTGACAAGATGATTTCCGAGCTGGCAATGGCAGGTCCGCTGTCGAACTCGATGTTTATCCCGGTCGCGCAGGGAGGCAGCAATTTTGCACTGCCCGCCCACCGACTGATCGGGGCGCAGCCCTTTGTTCAGCTGTGGGGCGACGGCGACAGCAAGACGGGCGAAGGCGTCGGAGCTTTTGAGTGGGCCGTCGCGCGCCTCAATCTGGACGCGTGGGTCGGTGGTCGGCAATTTGGTGTTGGTGGCACCAATACGTCCAACAGCGGCAATAATCTGACCAGCCCGGCGCGTATGGCAACGATCGTCACCGCGATCGAAACTGCATCGGCAACCGGGGATATCATTGACGTCGTCATGACGATCGGAACCAATGACGTCGTGCTCGCCAATATGACTTCGGAAGCCATCATCGCCAACATCCGAAACTATCACGATGTGATCCGCGCGGCGGGTTGCCGCAATCTTATCCTGATGTCGATCGATCCGCGCACCAATCTGACTGCTACGCAGCAGGGGCAAATCGCATCGGCGAACCGCGCCTATGAGGATTATTGCAGGGTCGTTGCGGATGCGATCTTCGTGGACGCCATGCCGTGGATGCTGGACCCGGCAAGTCCATCTTTCATCCCCATCGGCGGAGCGGGCGGAACCTTTGGAGCCGTGACGAATGACGGCCTCCATTGCAGCGCTTATGGCATCTTTCGGAAGTCGTTTGCCGTCGAGGCCGTTGCCGAACAGCTCTATCGATTCCGGCCGGTCGAGCTGATCGGATCGGGGATCGCGTTCAACAGTGTGACCGCCGTCCGTGGAAATATCCTCGGGACGGGTGGACGCTTCGTAGCGATGGGTGGCACGGACAGTTTTACAAAGGTCGACACCTCCAGCGTCGTGGGGACGCCGCCGGCGACGTTTACAGGATCGGGAACCCTCAACGGTGATACGAAACTCACGTATTCGGTCGCAAACTGCGCCGATCTGGGTAGCCGATACGGCGGTGACTGGCCGTGTATTAATGTCGCGCTAAGCGGCACTCCAGTCTCTACTTCCGACATCCAGCTTGCCGGTCGGTACGTTGTATTCGCCTACCCAGCCTCTACCCGGATGCGAGGACGGGCCTTGGTAAATCTCAACAATGTGACCGGATTGTCCAGGCTCCGCCTGCAAACCCAGAACGTCAATCCGCCGTTGTCCAAGACGCTCGGCGCCGCCGGCGCTGCCGCTCCACAGCATGAACTACCGACCCTTAATGGCCTGCACGCGCTCGAAATTGTCTGCGACCCGGTAAACGCGGGGAATTCGGGCTTGAACCTGTTGATTTCGGGCGTTGCCGGCAGGCCTTTCGGCGGCTCGATCGATTTACTCGGGATTGAGTGGCGGCGGGCTGATGCTATCCCGATGGTGGCCTAGAGCTGCTGTCCAAGCTGCCCCCGCCGCCGCGCGCCCATCCGCCACATGACCACCGCGATCGCGCCGCCGAACATGAACCATGGAAGGGCGCCTCCGGTGGGTCTGTCCGCCGGCGAGGGCGTTGTCGCCGGCCAGCGGTTGGACGCAAGGGCTTCGGGAGTTGGTCCGTTGCGCCAGGCAGTCGCATCGGCGGCCGGCGTTACGGCTGACATGAATATGGCGACGACTTCGGGGGCCGGTTCCCGTGCATTCTCCGCTGAGCGACGCGCCACGACCCGCAAATAATCAGGGTCATCATCGTGCGATGCACCGTCCAGCACGTCGCTCAGAATGCCGGCCGCCTCGCTATCCCCCCGAGCAGACAACAGCATCGCAGTATTGCCGACGACCAATATGATGGCGAGAAATTCAAGACAACGCTTCACCATAGCCCCCCAGCTCCGCGCCCTATTCCGCCAATAGATCAGAACGGTACCGCAAGGAAGCCGCGCATGATCTTGTGGGATGCGCTTTCCACAACATAGCGTCGGTGCCGGTTCCGCCGGGCTTGATCCATGGTCCCGCACGATGAGCGGAAATCCTGATATTCAGCGACTTGTGGGCGATATCATTCGCCCCGGCGTGATCGCGTCCGTCGATATGGTGGCGCGGACCTGCACCGTGGAGATCGGCGACATGACGACAGGGCCGCTCCCCTGGCTCGCCATTCGTGCCGGGCGCGTGCGGATCTGGTCGCCGCCCAGCGAGCGCGAACAATGCCTGCTGCTCTGCGCGGAGGGCGACACCAACGCCGGGTTCGTGCTGCCGGCGCTCTATTGCGATGCCTTCCCGCCGCCCGCCAGCAGCGCCGATATCGTGGCCATCGCATTCGATGACGACGCCATGCTGTCCTACGACATGGCCGCGCACCATCTGGCCGCGACCATCCCTGACGGCAGCGTCGCGATCGATGCGCAGGGCGGCGTTGCGATCACGGGCGATGTCACCATCACCGGCAATGTCACCGTATCCGGCACGCTGGACGCCAGCGAAGACGCGATCGGCGGCGGCATCAGCCTCAAATCCCACAAGCATGGCGGCGTCCAAGCCGGCTCCGCCCAGACCGGAGTGCCCGCATGATCGCTTTCCTTCGTCGACTGAACCTCTTTTCGCTTTGGCTGATGGTGCCGGCATTGCTGATCGCGGCGCGATCGGCGCTGGCCACCTTCACCAGCCTCGACGAGACATGGCCCCTGTTCGATGGCGCGCTCGATCTGATCTCGTTTGCCGCCGCCTGCGCCTTCCACTTCGCTCTCGGGTCTCGACTGTTCGATGCGGTCGAGCCGCTGGCCATCTCGCGAGCCGCAAAGCTGCTGATCTGGCTGCTGCTGGCCGGCGTGCTACTGCTGACGCAGCCGCCCGTATATGTCCTGCCTTTCGCCGTTCTGGCCTTGGGATCGGTGATTGTAGCGAGCTTTGCCCTGTCGCTGCTCTCAACCGCCATATGCTTCGTCCTTGCCGCTCTGTTCCTCCCCGCCGGCGTCGCGAGCGTTGATGGCTGGGCCGATCTCCTCGATCGCGACTGACGATGCGGGGCATGTCGGCCAGCAGCGGCAAGCCGATCACTGGCGAGGAGCATCTTCGCCAGTCGATCCGCGATATCCTGACGACGCCGATCGGCACGCGGCTTGGCCGTCGCGATTATGGATCGCTGCTGCCGCTGATGATCGATCAGCCCCTGAACGCTGCCGGCCTTGTCCGCCTGTATGCCGCCAGCGCCATCGCGCTCGCACGCTGGGAACCGCGCCTTCGTGTCACCGCCTTCGATCTCACCGTCTCTGCTGACGGCAAGGCCAGCATCGCCGTGATCGGCCAGCGCCGCGACGTGGCGCAGGCCAACCAGCTCACCCGCCTTCTCGTCCCTCTCTCCGCCTGAAAGGACCGCCCGTGCCCGATTTCCATGGTATCCAGACCGTCGAGGTGAACGATGGCGTTCGCTCGATCGCTACCGCCGCCACCGCGATCGTCGGCCTGGTCGTCACCGGCCCTGCTGCCGACGCGGTGAAGTTCCCGCTCGATCGCCCCGTTCTTGTCACCGATGTCGAAGCCGCGATCGGCGCCGCCGGCGATACGGGAACGATGAAGGCGGCGCTGCGGGCGATCGCGAACCATGCCAAGCCGGTCATCGTCCTCGTCCGCGTCGCGCCCGGCGCCGACGATGCGGCAACCGATGCGGCCGTCATCGGCACGACGGCTGCCAATGGCCTGAAAACCGGGATGCAGGCGTTGCTGGCGGCCGAAGGGCAGATCGGCATCAAGCCGCGCATCCTTGCCGCGCCGGGCCTCGATACGCTGGCGGTGACCACCGCGTTCATCATCGTCGCGCAGAAGCTGCGCGCGATGGTCTATGCCGCCGCCGTGGGCGACACGATCGCGGAAGCCGTGACCTATGCCGGTGGCTTCGCCGCGCGCGAGCTGATGTTGCTCTACCCCAACGTGAAGGTGGTGGACGAGGAAGGCGCCATCGTCACCAGCCCGGCGGCGGCCCATGCTGTCGGCCTGCGCGCGGCGATCGACCGCGACACCGGATTCTGGAAGACGCTGTCGAACGTCGAGCTGCAGGGCATTGTCGGGCTGGAGAAGGATATCCAGTGGGATATCACCAATCTCGACAGCGAGGCGAAGCTGCTCAACGACGCGGGCATCACCGCCGTGGTGCGGGCCAATGGCGGCTATCGATTCTGGGGCAACAAGACGCTGTCGAGCGAGCCGCTTTTCCAGTTCGAAAGCGCGGTGCGCACCGCGCATGTGCTGATCGACACGATCGGCGCCGGGCTGCTGTGGGCGATCGACAAGCCGCTGCGCCGTAGCCTTGTGACCGATATCGTCGAGACGGTGAACGCCAAGGGGCGCGAGCTGCAGTCGATCGGCGCGGTGCTGGGGTTCAACGCCTGGTACGATCCCGCACGCAACACGGCCGCAACGCTGGCCGCCGGCAAGCTGTGGATCGACTATGACTACACGCCGGTCCCGCCGCTCGAGCAGCTCACGCTGACCCAGCGCATCACCGATTCCTACTTCGCCGAGTTCGCGGGCGGTCAGCAGGTCTGACCATCGCGCGCCGCCACCTTTCCATCTGACAGGAGCCTTCTTCCATGCTGCCACGCATCCTCAAGGACATGGCGACGTTCAACGACGCGCAAAGCTATCTCGGCCAGGCAAACGCGATCGTGCTGCCCAAGCTCGTCCGCAAGCTGGAGGAGTATCGCGGCGCCGGCATGGACAGCGCCGTCAAGATCGACATGGGCGGCGAGCCGATGGAGGTGGAGCACACCTATGGCGGGCCGATCCGGCAGATCTTTGGCCAATATGGCCTGATGACGATCGCCGGCGTCGGCCTGCGCTTCGTCGGCGCCTATCAGAACGATGAAACCGGTGCCTATGACGCGATCGAGGTCATCGTGCGCGGCCGTCATGAGGAAATCGATCCGGGCGAAGCGAAGGTGGGCGAGCCGGGCGAGTTCAAGGTCAAGTCCGCGCTCGCTTATTACAAGCTCGTCTGGAACGGCGCGACCGTGATCGAGATCGATCCGATCAACATGAAGCTGATCGTCGACGGCGTCGATCGCCTCGCCGCCCGCCGCGCCGCGCTGGGCGTCTAACCCCCTCTCCGCCGACTGGCGGCCCCGCGCGTGAGGCCGGGGCCGCCACTTTTTCACTCTCCCAAGGATTGCCCGCATGGCCGACGAAGCCGAAACCACCAGCAACCCGAAGATCCGCACCGTCCCGCTCGACACGCCGATCATTCGCGGCGAGACGAAGATCGAGAGCATCCAGCTCCGCAAGCCCGGCGGCGGCGAATTGCGCGGGATCTCGCTGGTCCAACTTGGCCAGCTGCAGGCGGACGCGCTCCATACGCTGATCCCGCGCATCTCCATCCCGCCGCTCACCAAGCCGGAAGCCATGGCCTTGGAGGCCGATGACCTGCTCGCTTGCGGGATCGAGATCGGGGATTTTTTGTTGCAGAATCGGCGCCGCACGGCTGCCCCCGAACAATAGAGGACGCGATGGCCGACGTGGCGGTCATCTTCCATTGGCCGCCCGCTGCCATGGACGGCATGTCGCTGTCCGAATTGATGGGCTGGCGCGCGCAGGCCGCCCGCCGGACCCAGCCCCCCGAAAAATCCTGATGGAGCGCCGCCGTGGCTGACCGTAACCTGCGCATGAAGGTCATCCTCGAGGGCCTCGACCGGCTGACCGCCCCGCTCAAATCGGTCGCTGCAGCGTCGGGGGGCGCAGGACGGTCGTTGAAGGATACCAACGACAAGCTGCGCGCCCTGCAGGCCAGCCAAGCCAAGATCGCCACCTTCCGCGCGCTCAAGCAGCAGTTCGGCGAAACCGAGGCGGCAATGGGCGAGGCGCAGCGCCGGGTTGCCAGCCTTGCCCGCGAGATCGCGGCGACCGATAGCCCGACCAAGAAGATGGCCGCCGCCTTCGAACGCGCCAAGCGCGAGGCGCGTACCCTGAAGGTCGAGCATCAGCAGCAGGCCGAAAAGCTGCAGCAGCTCCGCCGCGATCTTGGCGATGCAGGCATCAACACCGGCAGGCTGGCGGAACATGAGCGCCGGCTGCGCACCGAGGTGGCGGCGACGACGGCCAGGCTGAAACAGCAGACCGATCAGCTGGGCAAGATGGAGGCCGCGCGACGCAATTCGGACAAGATGCGCGATCTTAGCGGCACGGCCGCGACGGCGGGCCTTTCGATGATCGGCGCCGGTGTCGCCGCCGGCGCGCCCGTGGTCGGCGCGGTGAAACAGGCGATGACGCTTGAAAGCGCCATGGCCGACGTCGCCAAGGTCACCAATATGACGCGGCCGCAGATCGAGGGGCTGTCGAACGATTTCCTCGACATGCAGGATAATATCCCGGTCGCCGCCGCCGAGCTGGCGGCGATTGCCGCTGCCGCCGGCGCCGCTGGCGTGGGCATGGACAAGCTGGGCCGCCCGATGGCCGATCAGCGCGCCCAGCTAAAGGAATTCACGCGCGACGCGGCGGAAATGGGCGTCGCATTCGACATGACCGCCGATATCGCCGGCGAGACCATGGCAAAGTGGCGGGCGGCGTTTCAGCTTCCCCAGCAGGATATTCGCGCGCTTGGCGATCGCGTGAACGCGCTGACCAACACCTTCGGCGGCAAGGCCGCCAATATCAGCGACATCGTGACGCGCATTGGCTCCCTCGGTGCGGTGGGCGGCCTTGTCGCGCACGAAATCGCCGCGCTCGGATCGTCGCTCGATTCCATCGGCATCCCGAGCGAGGTTGCCGCCACCGGCATCAAGAACACGATGCTGGCGCTCACCAAGGGCGAGGCGGCGACGAAATCGCAGGCCAAGGCGTTCCGCGCGCTGGGGCTGGATGCGGTGAATGTCGCCAAGGACATGCAGCGCGACGCCGGCGCCACCATTCTCGATGTGTTCGGGCGGCTGCGCAAACTGCCCAAGGAAGCGCAGGCGGGCGCCCTCACCCAGCTTTTCGGATCGGAAAGCGTCGCGGCGATCGCGCCGTTGCTCACCAATCTCGACGGCCTGAAAGCGCGGCTCGATCTGGTCGGCGATGCCAGCAACACGGCCGGGTCGATGCACGCTGAATTTCTCAACCGCATCGGCACGACGGAAGGCGCGACCGGCCTGGCGGCCAATGCGCTATCGGGCCTCAACATCACCATGGGCAAGGCCCTGTTGCCGACCGTCGTCAAGCTGGCCGGCATCGTCGGCCGCGCGGCGAGCGCCACGCGCAAATGGGCTGGCGAGCATCCGAAGCTGGCCAAGGGGCTGATGATGTTCATGGCCGCCGGCGCGGGCCTGCTGATCCTGCTGGGCGGCCTGGCGCTCGGCTTTGCCGCGCTGACGGCCGCTGCCGCCCCGCTCGGCATCGCGCTGGCGCCCCTGTTGCTGATCGTTGCGGCCGTCGCCGCCGTCGCTGCCGCTGCCTATCTGATCTATGACAATTGGGATGGCATCGTCGCGTTTTTCTCCGGGATCTGGACGCAGCTGAAACAGGCGTTCGACGGCGGCATTGTCGGCGTGATCGGCCTGCTCTGGAGCTTCCACAAAATGGTGTGGAACGCCCTGTGGGAAGGGCTGAAACAAGTCGCGGCGATGCTGCCATCGGCGGCGGGCTTCCTGTTCGGCGCCATGAAAACGCTGTTCTTCAACAGCTTCCTCGCCTTGCCTTCGTTGCTGTTCCAGTTCGGCGTGGATTCGATCAAGGGGCTGGTGAACGGCCTCCTCTCTTATGTGCCCAGCCTCCAAGGAACGGTGAACCGGATCGCCGGCATGATCCCGGAAAGCGTGCGCAGCCTGCTCGGCATCCATTCGCCCAGCCGCGTCTTCGCGCAGATCGGCGGCTTCGTCATGCAGGGCCTCGATCAAGGTATCGGCGCCAACGAGGGCGGGCCGATCGCACGCGTGAAGGGCATTGCCGGCGATCTCACCCGCGCACTGGCGGCAGGGGCAGCCGTGCCCGCGATCGCGGCGGCGCCGATGGCGGCGCCCGCCGCCGCCGCGACCGTTGCCGGCGGCGGCGGTGCCGCCAGCTATACCTTCAACATCCACGCGGCACCGGGAATGGACGCGGAGCAGCTCGCCGATCTGGTCGCGCAGAAGGTCCGCGAGATTGAGCGGGAGAAGGCGGCGGGCAAACGATCCAGCTACGATGATGAGGGCGATTTCGGAGGCTTCGTATGAGCAACGCCATCATGGGCTTCGGCATGTTCGTCTTTTCCATCCCGACGCTGCTGCACGATCAGCTCCAGCGGAAGATGGACTATGTGTTCGCCCGGTCGCCGCGCGTGGGCGCGCGGGATGCGACGCAGTTCGTCGGGATCGGTGATGAGACGATCTCGCTCGCCGGCATCACCTCGGTCGAGCTGGGCGACGGCGTTGCCTCGATCGACACGCTGCGCGGCATGGCCGAGGATGGCGAGGCGCAGCCATTGGTGGACGGCGCAGGCCGGGTCTATGGCACCTTCGTCATCACCTCGATCGACGAACGCTATCGCACCTTCTTTCCCGATGGCACGCCGCGCACGATCGATTTCGCGATCGATCTGCTGCGGGTCGACGATGCGGCCGATCAGGCGGGTGAACGGCGATGACCTATATCGTGCCCAAGGCGGCCTGGCGCATCATGCTCGACGGGAAGGATCTGACGTCGACCATGGAGCCACGCCTGCTATCGCTGTCCCTGTCGGAAAAGCGCGGCGGCGAGGCGGATCAGCTCGATATCAGCCTGTCCGATCAGGATGGCCGCCTTGCCATCCCGAAACCGGGCGCGCGGTTAAAGCTGCAGCTTGGCTTTTCGCGCGGCACCGGCGTTCCGATCGGCCTGATCGACAAGGGCGAATTCATCGTCGATTCGGTGGAACATTCCGGCGCGCCCGACGCGATCACGCTGCGCGCGCGATCCGCCGATCTGTCGAGCGACTTGCGCAACCGGCGCGAACAGAGCTGGAAAGACACGACGATCGGCGCGGTGGTTGCCGATATCGCCGGCCGCAACAAGCTCACGCCACGCGTCGCCGGCCAGCTCGCCGGCCTGGCCGTCAAGGCCATCGTGCAGAGCCGCGAAAGCGATCTCGCCTTGCTGCGCAGGCTGGGCAAGGAACATGACGCGGTGGCGACCATCAAGGCCGGCGCGCTGATCTTCGCGCCCGTGGGATCGGGCATGACGGCGAGCGGCAAGCCGATCCCGCCGGCGACGATCCAGCGCCAAACCGGCGACCGCCATCGCTACACGATCGAGAAGCAGGACGAGGCCACCGCCGTCGAGGCCGGCTATCATGATCTGGCGACAGGCAAGAAAAAGACGGTGAAGGCCGGCAGCGGCAAGGCGCGCAAGCTATCGCGCACCTATGCCAGCGAGGCGGCGGCGCTGGCCGGCGCCAAGGCCGAACAGAGCCGCCGCGCACGCCTGCCCGTAAAGCTGTCGTTCGAACTCGCGATCGCGCGCCCGGATCTCTATCCCGAACGGCGCATCACGGCCGAGGGGTTCAAGCCCGAGATCGACGCGACCAAATGGCTGATCGCATCCGTATCGCACCGTCTCGCCAAGAGCGGTGGCTTCACGACGTCACTGGAGATGGAGGCGGTTTAGACTGCCTTGCTCAATGCGCCGCGATCCATTCCTTCAACGCCGCATCGATCCGCGATTGCCAGCCTTCGCCCGACGCGCGGAAGTGCGCCAGCACGTCTGGCGATAGCCGGATCGTAGTGCTCACCTTGGTCGGTTTCTTCTGCGCCCCGCGCGGCGGACGCATCTTGGCAGCGAGGCCGGGGAACGCCTGGTCGAAGGAAACCGCCGCCCCGGCTTCTCGCAAGTTGAGCGGGCGCTCAATCTCGGGGTCCGGCCCGATCAGCTCGCCGGTCGCATCGCAGACCCACCAGCCATCATCGTCCTGATGGACGCCGCCTGCGGCGATCAGCGCGCTCATCTCATCGCGATAGATCAGCCAGCGCCGCTCCATCTCGGCAGCGTCCGCATCGGAGTTGCCGAGATCCTTGGTGACGAAGCTGGGCCATGCCTTCTTAGCCATCGATCTGTGTCCTTTCTCGCCGATTCGCGCGACGCATCGAAATGACCGAGAGGCCCTCGGTCCCGAGCGTCGCGAAAATCACGACGATCGTTCCGTCATTCAGCCGACCGATCGCCATATGCCGCCCGCTTTTGGCCGGGCGGATACGCGCGGAGAGGAAGAAATCCCCGGTCAGATCGGAAAAATCGAAGCCATGCTTGCCGATATTGGCGAGGCGCTTCACTTCGTCCCAAACGATCATCATGGGTTATTTTGTAGTAACAATATGAAGAGGCGTCAAGCAGATTGTTACTACAAAATGGGTGTCAGCCTTATCCCGCAAAAGCGTCCAGCGCCTTCCGATATTCCTCGCTTTCCGCTGGCGTGACGGCTTTATCAAGCCGGATCAGAATGTTGCCCGCGAGAAATTGATATTGGACCAACATCGGCATGTCTTTGGTCACTGCTTCGACATAATCACGCCGCGCCTTCGCGGATTCTTCGGAAGCGAAAATCTCGACAGTGTTGTTCGCCTCATCGGCTGGGTGTCGAGTGTCGAAGAAATTCGCCTTTGCGACGTATTGATTGGGACGTCCCAAAAGCTTGTTGGGATCATTCTCCGCCGTGTAAACCGTGATATCGCTAATCGGCAGGCCCTGTTTCTTGAAATGATCGATGACGTCGGCAGCCGTCACGGTCTTTTCAGGGGCCGGTGCGGCCTCGGCCGCTGGCTTCGTGTCTTCCTCCGCTGCCTTCTGATTACACCCGCTGACCGCAATCGCCAGGGCGGCAACGAAAACCATCTTCTTCATGGAACCCCCGTCTCGACGTCAAATCTTGCGCATCACTGCTACCACGCGGCCAAGAATGTGCAGCTCGCCATCATAGGCCAGCTCGGGCGGCACCGCCTGGTTGTCACTCAATATCTTAACCGACCCGTCCGCCATCGACCGCAGGCGCTTGACCATGCCGCTATGGCCGTATGCGATGGCCCATATCTTGTCGGCCAGACGCAAATCCCGCTCGGACGCGTCTATCAGCAGTAGGTCGGTGTCCAGAATCGTCGGCGCCATGGAATCTCCGATCCCCTGCGCGAAATAAAGGTGATCGGGCGATGCGCCCGTATACTGCTTGATCCAATCCCGCGAGAAGTGACGCACCGTCGTCGTCACCGGCACCTCGAGGTCGGTTGCACCCATGCCGAAACGGAGGTCAATCTCGCGGATCGGGACGATCCCCAGCTCGCTCGCCACCATTTCAGGGGACGGCGCTGGCACATACCCTGCCGATGGATCATCAGTCTGGCCAGCTAGGTACTCTGGCGTCGTTTTCAGCACCCTAGCGATCGAGTGCAGATGCTTCGACCCTTGGGCACCACTCTTGATGAGGTGGTTGATACTTGGTTGGCTGATCCCGACGCGCCGCGCCAGCTCAGCTTGGGACAAGCCGAGCGCATATATCCTCTCGCGAATGCGGCCGCCAAGATCCATGGGCGCACACCCTATAGACGCGGCTATAGGCCGAAAGTTCAATTTGTCTATTGACCGCCCTATAGCCCTGTCTATAGATGCCCCTATGGACACGGCGAAAACCCCGTTTGAAGCGCTTGAAAAAGCGGTGGAGATTGTCGGAGGGCAGTCGGCCATGGCGCGTCTTTGCGGGCGTTCGCAGCCCACCGTTTGGAAGTGGCTGCAAAGTTCAAAGCGTCTGCCCCCCGACTACGTACTCAAAGTCGAGGCAGCGACCGGCATCTCACGCCATCTGCTACGCCCCGACATCTATCCAACTGGCCATGAAATAGAGCCCCGCCAAGGGGTTGTCGTTTGCGATCCGGCGGCAATTTCGCAGTCGGTCGACACGAGATGGCGAGCGCTGCTGATGGCGGCAAAAGCCGTCATCGCGGCGCCGTCAGTGGCGCCCTTTCTCCGCATAGCGCCGTATCGCCCGCTGGTTGAAGCAGTCGAGGCGATTGAAACCGAGGTGGGCCGATGACCAAGCGCCGCGATCCTTTGACCTTCTCGCTCGCCATCACCCGCGTTGCCGGTCTGCTGGGCTGGGGCGACGCCGCCGCGATCGTCGATCGCTCCGAACGCACCGTCAGGCTGTGGAGCGAGAGCGACGCCGGCGGCACGCCGACGCTGGATCAGGCGATCGCGCTGGATCGGGCCTATCTGGCCGCCGGCGGCGATAGCGCGCCGCTGCTGCGGTCCTACGCGCTCCAGCTCGAAACCTCGATGGCCGATGCGTTCGCCGATCGGATCGCGCTTGCCGGCGATATCGCCCAGGCGGCGCGTGAATCGGCCGAGGCCGTGGCCAGCTCGATCCACGCGTCGCAGGCCGGCGCGTCGCCCACCGCGATCCATCACGCGATCGCCGAGACCGAGGAGGCCAGCGGCGCCATCACGCGCCTGCTCGGCCGCCTGAAATCCTTTCTGCCCGGCATTCAGGCCGGCTCAACAGGGGAGGCAGCATGAAAAGGAAACGGGGGGCGATGATCCCATGCCCCCATTGCCACGGTCCCGGCAGCGTCCGCACCAGCGAGCAGATCACGCCGCTGGCACGCGAAGCGCGTATCGTCTGCGAGACGGAAGAATGCGGCCACATCTTCGTGGTGCAGATCGAAATCCTGCGGACCATCGCGCCCAGCCTCACCCCCGATCCCAATGTCACCATCCCCGGCGGCAATCAGGATCGGCGGCGCGCGCGCACCGCGCCCGGCAACGACAATTTACCCCGGCCCGCAAACGATGACGCCGATCCACCGGAAAGTGCCCGTCGATTGACCTGATCGACGGCCGCTAGGCCGCCTCGCCCCCAGCTCCTGAACTTCGCCGCCCGGCGCACCGTGCCGCCGGGAACGCTCCCCCTTTGCCGATTGAAAGCCCGCCCCGCACATGGAAATGCGAGACGACATCCGCAACGAACTGCTCTCCAAGATGAAGGCCGAGTTCGGTTGGAAAACCGATCGCGGCAATTGGCTGCGCGGTGGAAAGTGCCCCGAATGCTCGGGCCGCGAGGTTTATGCCCGCGCCGACAACCCGTGGGTCATCAAGTGCGGCCGCCTCAACAAATGCGGCTGGGAACAATCGGTTCGCGATCGCTATCCCGAGATCTTCGACAGCTGGTCGAAACGCTACAAGCCGACGCCGCAGAACCCCAACGCCGCCGCCGACGCCTATCTTAGCCAGGCGCGCCGGCTCGATCTGCGCGGGATGCGCGAGGCGTATAGCCAGGAATATTATAACGATCCCGATCGCGGCATCGGTTCGGCCACGGTGCGCTTTCCGCTGCCGGGCGGATCATGGTGGGAACGGCTGATCGACCAGCCCGGCCGCTTCGACCGCAAGGCCCGTTTCGCGCCGGGCAAGTCGTACAAGGGGCAGGCGTGGAGCCGCCCCGACATCGGCATGGAAGATTTCGCGGCAGCCAAGGATATCTGGTTCGCCGAGGGCATCTTCAACGCATGGGCGCTTGAGCAGGCGGGACAGCGCGCCGCCTCGACCATGTCGTGCTACAACTATCCCGAGGAGTTCCTCAAGGCGCTGCGCCTGCATATCGCGGGTTCGGATCAGCCGACACGCCGCCCCCGCCTCATATTCGCTTATGACGCCGGCGCAGCGGGCACCAAGCACAGCCGCGAGCATGTCGAGAAGGCGCGCAACGATGGCTGGGATGCCAGCGCCGCGCAGCCGCTCGAGGAAGATGACAACGGTCGCGATCTCGACTGGAACGACCTGCTGGCGCTCGACCGGCTCACCGACACGCACCGCGCCGACTATCTGTGGAATGGCGAAGTGCTGTTGGCCCCGTCCGCGCAGGACAAGGCGTATCTGCTGTGGAGCCGCTATCGCTGGAACAGCTTCACCTTCACCTTTCGCAGCCGCACCTATTGGGCGTCGATCGACGCGGCGGCCGTCGAGGAACGCGTCACCGAATATCGCCAGGCACGCGCTCGCAAGCTCGAGGATATCGAGCCGGGCGAGGAACAGGATATCCGCCTCGAGGCGTCGCGCAAGGCGCTCATGGTCGAGGAAATCGCCAACTGCGCATTCCGCGTGCTGTATCGGCAGCGGGACGAGGCGACGGACGAAACCGTCTATTTCCTCAACATCGATTTCCCCAGCGAGAAGCGGCCTGCGGTCAAGGGCGGTTTCTCGGCCGCGCAGCTCCGCAAGGCCTCCAATTTCGAAGATCGGCTATTCGCCTTCGGCGGCGTGTGGACCGGCAATGCCCACCAGCTCACGCGCATCCTGCAGAAGCAGACGCCGGATCTTCCCGACGTGCGACCGCTGGGCTTCACGGGCTATTGCCGCGACGCCAAGGCCTATGTGTTCGGCGATATCGCCGTGTCCGAAGGTCGGGTCTATTACCCGAACGACGACGATTTCTTCCAGATCGGCAAGCAGGCGCTCAAGCTCGGCACCGCGGAGCGGCTGCTCGATATCGATTATGACGCCGATCGGCTCGACACGTCATGGCTTTCGGATCTCTGGACCGCCTACGGCCCGAAAGGCCTCGTCTGCCTGACCTTCTATTTCGGCGCGCTGTTCGCCGAACAGGTTCGTATCGAGCAGAAAAGTTTCCCCTTTCTCGAAATGCACGGCCTGCCCGGCACCGGCAAGACGACGCTGGTCGAGTTCATGTGGAAGCTGCTCGGCCGCGAAAATTACGAGGGCTTCGATCCGGCCAAGGCAACGCCGGCGGCGATGGCCCGCAATCTCGGCAAGGTCGGCAACCTGCCCGTCGTGCTGATCGAAGGCGACCGCCGCGAAGAAGCGAGCCACGCCCGCAAGTTCGAATGGGAAGAGCTGAAAACCGCCTATAACGGCCGCACCGTCCGCGCGCGCGGCGTCAAGAACAGCGGCATGGAGACCTTCGAGCCGCCGTTCCGGGGCGCGATCGTCATCGAGCAGAACGAGCCGGTCAACGCGAGCCGCGCCATCCTCGAACGCATCATGTCGATCGGCTTCGACATGACAGGCTGGTCGGAAGCCACGAAGGTCGCCGCGCAGACGCTCGAGCAATGGCCGATCGAGAAGGTCTCGGGCTTCATCATCCACGCCGCCCGCCGCGAGGCGGACATCATGGCACGGTTCCGCCAGGCCTTCGCGCAATATGAGGGCGAGCTGCTCGCCGATCGCGCGATCCAGACCAATCGACTGGCCAAGACGCACGGCCAGCTGCTCGCCTTTCTCGACGCGTTGCGCGCCATCGTGCCCGTTACCGACGACATGCAGGCGCAGACGGCCGCGATGATCGTCCAGATGGCCAAGGATCGGCAGATCGCGGTCAACAGCGAAGATCCCATCGTGTCGCTGTTCTGGGAACGCTTCGATTATTTCGAAGAGAACGAGAAGGCGACCGACACCAGCGGCCGCCTCAACCACCATCGCAAGGCAGCGGAAGGCATGATCGCCGTCCGTCTCAACGAGATGGAGGCTCGCTGCGCCGAACGCCGTCTGGAGCTGCCGAGCCACACCGAGCTGATCCGCGCGCTGAAAACGTCGCGGGGCCGCCGCTTCATCGAAATCACCACCGTCAATTCCCGCAACGAGGGCGCCGGGGCCGTCCGTTGCTGGGTCTTTCACCGCCCCGTGAGAGGCTGAAAATGAACGCAGTCCGTTCTCTCGCAAGCATGATCGAACAGCCGGCACCCCGGCCTGTGATCCACCCGTGGGATTATGTCCGCCTGCGCCGCAAGGCCGCCGGCCTTACGATCGCCCAGGCGGCCCGCCCCTACTGGCACCGCCCGGAACATCGCGACGATGTCGAGAGCAATATCGCCCGGCTCGAGCAGACCGGCTTCCGCATGATGCCGACGCTCGAGGCGGCCGACATGTCGCGCGCCTTCCCGTTCAGTCTCGATGTCTATCACCAGCTCTGCACGCTGCCGCCGCATCAGCATCCCCGTCTCTGCGCCGGATGCGGCTGGGATCAGTGGACCGATCAGATCGACCGGCAGGGCAACGACGTGACGTGGTCGGAAGACAATGCCGATCTTTGCACACGCTGCGCCGAGGCCGATCGCAAGCCGGATAACTTCTGATGATCCGCGCCGCGAACCCGGTCCACCCGATGCAATGTCGCTGCCGCGCCTGCAAGCCGGGTCTCGAGATCCGCCGCCGACAGCCCAGCATTGCCCGCCGTTTCGCCCGCGCCGCCGATCCCGCCGATCTCGCCGCCGTCATGTGGGGCGCGGCGCTCGGCGTCGGTTTCGCGGCCATCGTCCTCATCGCCAAATTCGGCCCGCGCCTGATCGCGGCCATCACCTCCTAACCGAAGGATAAATCGTGTCCGAATCCAGCACTGAACTTACGTCCGCCGGCAAGCAGCTCAAGCTGTTCATCGAGCGGATTATCAAACTCGAGGACGAGAAGAAGGGGATCAGCGACGACATCAAGGACGTCTACGCTGAGGCCAAAGGAACAGGCTTCGACACCAAGGGCCTGCGCGCGGTCATCGCCCTGATGAAGCTCGACAAGCACACGCGCGACGAAAACGAGGCGATCCTCGAAACCTACAAAGCCGCGCTGGGGATGGCCTGATGTCGCCCGCGAACCAAGGCCGCCCGCAGCCTCCGGTCGAGGGCATCTGGCGCGCGCTCGCGATCGTCGTCACGCTGATCGCACTGCCCTTCTTCCTCGCCGCCACGGCGGCCAAGGCGAAGCGCGGTCGATGATGGGCATCCCGGAAAACTCTGTGGGGAGGGAAAACCCATGATCGGACTTACCCCGTCGGTGGCGAACGCCACCTCGGCCGTCCTTCCCAGCCCATTCATCAGCGACCTTGCCATCTCTGTCACCAACGACGGTTCGGATGATGCCGCTGCTCGATGGCTGCTCGTGCTCACCAGCGATTTTCTCCGAAATCATGGCCAGCGACATTCGCTGCTGGACGCTTTCGATTTCGCGTCAACCGACTTCGAAGCGATTGGCGACGCATGGCCCATGATGGCGAAAATGGCGGAATTGGTGGGCGTCGATCCGGCCATCACAGCTCCACTCGCTCGCTTCGTCGCCGAACGGCTACCGGCGATCTGGGCACGAGGGCCGTGGATCAGAAACGCGCCCGTCACCCGCGCACTGATCTTGGCCGATCGGACTCATGACCTTGTCGGCCTGTTCGCTGCCGGCCTGAAACCGAACGGCTCGAAAGACCCCTACGCACTCCGCCGCGCCGCCAATCACTGGCTGATGCAGGTCGTTTGCCCGCTCACGGTCGGGCGGCGCCAGCGGGACTCATCTCAGCTCGCCGCGACCCTGCAGGGCCGGCCCCAGACGGAAGCCGCAACCGCATGACCCCAACGTCCGCTCTTATCATCGCCGCGCTCGCCGCGATCGCCATCCACCAGCGCGTCACCCTGACGCGCATCCGCGCCCGCCACCAGCTCGCCAAGGCCACGCTGAAACGCGTCGCCGGCGAGCGCGACCAGGCCATTTGGGAGAAGCTCCGTGGTTAATCCGACGACTAGGGAAACGGTGAACGGCGCCAAATGCTACGCCTGCGCATATCTCAATGACATGCCGATCGAATGCCTGCGCGATCATTGGCAGGATCTCGGGTGCGGCCGATGCGCCACGGCGCTCGAATATCGCGGCATCCACGTGGACGCGCCATGGGAATACGAAATCCACACGCGCGCGAAGGGGGAGGCCCCCCATGGCTAACGGCCTGTATTTGAGCGGGTGGAACCCCGACGGCGCCTCCAAGGAGTGGGAGCGCACCTCCATGGATCGGGAATCGTCGGGTGATTTGCTGCGCTCCAAGGGCGTGCCCGACCGTTTTGGCGATCCCGTTGAGGCCGTTGGGTGGTTCATGGGCGACTGGTTACGCGTGCTCGTCGCCGACTATTCCAACGGCCGCCGGATCACGCTGCGCGTCTCCGACGCCGGCTATCTCCTCGAATATGATCTGGTGACGGCATGAAGCGCGTCCTTATAGGTTGCGAGCGCAGCGGCGTTGTTCGCCGCGCGTTCGAAGAGCGCGGCTTCGACGCCTGGTCATGCGACATCGAGCCGGCGGACGATCGCAGCAACCGCCATATTCGCGGCAACGTTCTCGATCATCTGGACGATAGCTGGGATCTGCTCGCCGTGATGCATCCGCCCTGCACCGTGCTGTGCAACTCGGGCGCGAAATGGCTCTACATCGGCGGAAAGAAGATCAACGGGCCCGATCCGAAGCGCTGGACCGAGCTGCATCGCGCGGCCGCCTTCTATCGGGCGCTCCGCGACGCGAAGCAGATCCCGCACCGCGCCGTCGAAAATCCGATCATGCACCGCCATGCGATCAGCCTGACGAAGCGCGGCTTCGTCCAGTTCGTGCAGCCGTGGTGGTTCGGCGATCCCTATTTGAAGGCGACCGGCCTCGAGCTGGTGAACCTGCCGCCGCTGGCCCCGACAGACCAGCTCACCCCGCCGCGTCCAGGCACGGCCGAACACAAGGCATGGAGCCGCGTCCACCGGCATTCAGGCTGGGGTCGCCACGCCCAAGATCGCGCCCGCGCGCGCAGTCAGACTTACCCCGGCCTCGCCAACGCGATGTCCGACCAATGGGGAGCCTATATCAGCATGAGGTTGGCAGCATGATCGCCTATGCTTCCCGCACCGGGACAAAGCGCAATCTCGCGGCCCTGCGCGATGCAGGCTGGCGCCTTATGGTGTCAGCTCGCGGCGTGCTGCGCACGGAAGGCTTTCCCTATGCGCTCGACAACGGCGCCTGGACGGCCTTCAATCGCGGCGAACCGTTCGACGTTCCCGCCTTCGAAAAGGCGGTGAAGCTGCTCGGACAGGGCGCGGATTTTATCATCCTGCCCGATATCGTCATGGGCGGCGTCCCATCCTTCGAGATGTCGATCGCCTGGCTTCGCAAACTCCGCCGGCGCGTCGCCCTGCGCGGGACACGCTTCCTGATCGCTGTGCAAGACGGCATGGAGACGATCGCGCGCCGGATCACCCGTTGGCTCGGCCCGAAAGTCGGGATTTTCGTCGGCGGCAGCACCGAATGGAAGCTGGCGACGATGGCCAAATGGGCGCGGATCGCGCATCGGCGGAGTGCCGTTTGCCATGTTGGCCGGGTGAACACGGCGCGGCGCATCCGGTTTTGCGAGGCCGCCGGCGTCGACAGCTTCGACGGGTCGAGCGCCTCGCGCTTCGCTGTGACGCTTCGCCCGCTGGAGCTGGCGCGCCGCCAGATCGACCTAGAGGGCTATTTGACGAGGCTGGCAGCATGACGCCGGCGATGCTGAAAATGCTCCGCGAATCCGGCCACGATCCGCTTGACGGCCGAGGCTACGGCGTCGAGCTGCGCGGCGCCGGCGAGTGGGCGACAGCCCGCGCGCTGGTCGCCGCCAGCCTCGGGTGGATCGAGGGAGGGCGGCCGCAAGGTAGCGAGTTGCCCGGCCTGTTCTTCGCCAACCGCGACGGCGTCGCGATCGTCGCGGCCGAGGCGGAGGATGACATGCCATGGTGACGTCGCCCGTCCAGATCGGCCCGGCGACGCTCTATTGCGGCGATGCCTATCAGATCCGGCCCAGCCTCGGCTTCTTCGACGCCGATGTCATGGATCCGCCCTATCTGTTCGATAATTCGGGCGGCGGGACGTTCCGCAAGTCGCGCGTCGGCGCCGACCGGATCGTTGCCGAGGGCCTCGATCAAGGGTTCGACCGGACCATCATCAATCCGCTGCTCTGCGGGGCTGTCGCCGTGTTCTGCCACAACGACCAGTTGCCCGAGCTGCTGCCCTATCTCGACGGCGTTTTCCACCGCTTCGCGCTGCTGATGTGGACGAAGCCCAACCCCATGCCGATGCGCAACCGCCACTATCTGCCCGATACCGAGCCATTCATTCATGCCTGGAACCGGGGATATCATCCGATCGGCGAACATCACGACATGCACCGCTGGATCCACGCCAATTCGATGCCGACCAAGCTGTTTGACCACCCGACCGTCAAGCCGATGGCCGTGATGGAGAAGATCCTGCGCAACGTGAGCGGGGAAGCGATTTGCGATCCGTTCATGGGCACCGGCTCCACCGGCGTCGCCGCGATCCGCGCCGGCAAGCGCTTCACCGGCATCGAGAAGAACCCCGCGCATTTCGCCACGGCCGTCGAGCGCCTTCGCACTGCATGGGAACAGATCAACGACCGCGCGCAGGCGCCAAAAATTGAGGCTACCGCATGAACATCCCATCGAATTCGCGCCTGCTGCGCATCACCGACGTCATGGAACGCACCGCGCTTTCCCGCTCACACATCTACGCGATGGTCCGCGCCGAGCAGTTCCCGGCGCCGAAGCGCCTTGGCGCCAAATGCTCCCGGTGGAGCGAAGGCGACGTCGATGCCTGGATCAAGGGGAGGCCGTCGTGAACGATCTCGCCAAAATCGCGGCGGCGATCCGTGCCCGGTAGCCGATATCAGCCGCGCGGCTTGCCCGGCCCGGTCGCCGCCCACCGGATCGGTTGCCCGATATGGATCTGCGGCGGCCACATGTCCGTGAGCAGGATACTCGCCCATGCGCAAGCGATCTCGCGCCGGCGCGCCATATAGGCGGCGCGATTATAGGCGCCCTCGACCTTGTCCTTGGGGACGTGCGACAGCATCAGGTCGATGATCGCCCGATCGGGCGCGATCCCAGTATGGCCCATGTCGCGCCATTCGCGCTCGGCCCGTTCGTTCATGATCGTCGAGAACGCAGACCGGAACCCGTGCGGCACATGACGCTGATAATAGCCGGCGCGGATCAGCAGCGCGCGCAGCGTGTTTTCGCTCATCGGCCGATGGACGTGGCGATCGCTCGGAAACATCAGCTCGAGGTCGCCGGTCAGCGGGTGCAGCGCGCGCAGAATGTCCACCGCCTGCGGGGCGAGGGGGACGAGATGGTCGCCGTCGACGTCTTGCTTACGATCCCGATCGCCCTTCATGCGGTGCGCGGGGATGCGCCATAGCGGTTCGTCGCCGTCGAGATCCTCGAATTCCTGCCATCGCGCCGAATGCAGCTCGTTGGGGCGAACGGCGGTCAGGGCCAGCAGCCGGATTGCCAGCTTGGTCGGGGCGCGGCAGCGCTCCGCCTCACAATCAATCAGGATCTGGCGCACGCCGGCGAGCGATGTTACCGCCGGCTGCGGCTTGGCCTTCGGGATCTTGGGCAAGGCGATGGCAAGGCTCGCCGCCGGGTCGCGGGCCGCCTGGCCGGTCGCGATCGCATAGACAAAGATGGCGCTGATCCGCTGGCGCGTGCGGTGTGCGGTTTCCACGGCACCGCCATCGACGATGGATTGTAGCACCGCCAGCACCTCGGGCGCCTCGATCTCCTCGATCCGCGCGCGCCCCAGCGTCGGAAAGACCTTCTTTTCTAGATTTTCGAGGACGTCCTTGGTGTGGACCTGCGACCAGTGCTTCGCCTGCAGTTTGTGCCACGCTCGTCCGATCGCTTCAAAGGTCGGCCGCGTATCGGCCGCCGGGGCCGCCCGGTCAAACAGGTCGCCGGGCTTCGGCTCCATCCCCTTGGCCAGCAGAGCCTTCGCCGCGTCACGCGCCGCGCGCGCATCCTTCAAGGAGATCGCCGGATAGCTGCCGATAGTCAGCGTTTTCTGGACGGGTTTGTCTCGCCCATTGCGGCCGAACTGATAGTTCATCCGCCATTTTCGCCCACCGGCGGTCGAAACGTGCAGATAGAGCTGCTCGCCATCGGTCAATTTATAGGGTTTCTCGGCAGCCTTGGCGGCGCGCAGCTTGGCGTCCGTCAGGCGGCTCATACCATATCCCCCGAATCGCATACCATAGATCTGACCATATCACGCACCGGCTGCATGAGAACAAATGTAGACTCATGCGGACTAATCCGGCGTGAAAAATGGCGCAAATTTGCGGGCTTGTGGACCCTTGCGTACTCATCAGGATGAATAGGTGGCGGAGAGGGTGGGATTCGAACCCACGGTACAGTTGCCCGTACGCCGCATTTCGAGTGCGGTGCTTTCGACCTCTCAGCCACCTCTCCGCTGAAAGAACGGGCCCGTGAAAACGGTGCGTCCCGGTCGATGAGGGGCGCCCCTTAGCGGATGATTTCGGGCTTGCCAAGCGTTGAGCTTGCGTCCGGCATCACAAACCCTAGATTGGCACCATGACGAAGGACATTTCGCTGACTCTCGACCGGCAGGCGCAGCTCATCGCGCCGCCCGTTGCGCACGCCCGTTTCGCCATTGGCGATGTGGTGCGGCACCGCCTGCTCGAATTTCGCGGAGTGATTTTCGACGTCGATCCCGTCTTCGCCAACAGCGAGGAATGGTATGAGGCGATTCCCGAGGGCGTGCGCCCCGCGCGCGATCAGCCTTTCTACCATCTGCTCGCCGAAAATGCGGAGAGCAGCTACGTCGCTTATGTCAGCCAGCAGAATCTGGAATATGACGAAAGCGACGAACCGATCGATCACCCCGCCATTGCCGGGATTTTCGACGATTATGTCGACGGCCGGTACAAGCTGCGGCGCGAGCACCGCCACTAAGCGCGAATCGGGCGGCCGACCGCTTCGTGACCGCCGTCCACCGCAGTTTTTCCAGCATTGCAGATGGCTGTCCGGCAGGTGGCTTGACCCGCCGGCTGCCGTGGCGCGCGCCGCACGCATCGCGTTCGCGCCTTATGGCTTGACGATTACGTATGTAGTCAAATAAGACTACGTATGTAATCGGAGGGACGCCGGTGGCCGAGCGAATCAGCGATGGCGAACATGCCGTCATGGATGTGTTGTGGGACGAATCGCCGCTGACCGCGGCCGAGGTGGCGGAGCGGATCGATCCGGCGCGTGGCTGGAGCGACCGCACGGTCAAGACCATGCTTGCCCGCCTGCTCGCCAAGGGCGTCCTGGCGCATGAAGAGGATGGCCGCCGCTATCTCTATCGCCCGCTCGTTGCGCGGGCGGATTATGCCGCCCGGGAATCGCGGCGGCTGATCGACCGGCTGTTCGGCGGCCGCGCCGCGCCGCTCGTCGCGCATCTGGCCGAACAGGACCAGTTGACCGCTGAGGACATCGCCGAGATCGAGGCGCTGCTGAAGGCGCTCAAGCCATGAGCGCCGACTGGCTGAGCGCGAGCCGGGTGGCGGAAGCACTGATCGCGTCGGGCCTGCTGATGGCGGTCGTGCTGCTGGTGCGGGGCAGGGTGGCCCGGGCGTTCGGCGCGCGCGTCGCTTATGCGCTTTGGGCCTTGCCGGTGCTGCGGCTGGTGATGCCGCCGCTGCCCGAAATGGCGGAGCCGGTGGCGGCGCAGGTGCCGATCCGAATCGACCTTTCGATGCTGGACCATGCGGTGGCCGCGCCGATGCCGGTGGCGAGCATGGATCCATTGCCCGTGCCGGGGCCGGACTGGCTGGCGATCGGGCTGGGCATCTGGCTGGCCGGTGCGGTGCTGTATTTCGGCTGGCAGATCGGCCTCTATCGACACTTCCTGCGCATGGCGCTGCGGGGATCGGCCTTTCTTTGTCGCCGCTGCGGCATTGCCGTCCATGTCAGCGCCGGCGTGCGCGGGCCGGTTGCGGCGGGCATCCTTGCGCGGCGCATCCTGCTGCCCGGCGATTTCACCCGGCGATACAGCCGTCAGGAACAGCGCCTGGTGATCGCGCATGAGGTTGCCCACCATGTCCGTGGCGACCTGATCGCCAATCTGGTCGCGCTGGTGCTGGTCTCGCTCCACTGGTTCAATCCGCTCGCGCACATCGCCTACCGCGCCTTCCGGGCCGATCAGGAACTGGCTTGCGACGAAACCGTGCTGGCCGACGAGCCGACGAGCGAGCGCCATGCCTATGCGACCGCGCTGGTGAAGTCCGCCGGCCATGCCACGCCGGCCGCCGCCTGTGCGCTCGGCGCGACCCAGATCAAGAGGAGATTGAAGATGATGGCGGCAGCGAAACGGAGCCGCGTGCGGCGGCTGGCGGGATCGGCATTGGTTGGGCTGCTGGTCGGCGGCGGGCTGATGCTGACCGCGACCGGCGGCATCGCGGCGAGCGGCGCGGTCGAAATGCCCCGGCTTGCGCTGGTCGATCCGGTGGCGGCCCTGCCGGCGGTTCAGCCGGTGCCGGTGGCGCCTTCGGCTGTCGCGGTTGAAGCGCCCACCGCGCCCGTTGCCCCGGTGGCGCCTGCGGCACCCGTCGCGCCAGTGGCCGTGCAGGCCGCCGCTGAGGCCGATCGCGTTGCAGCGGTGGCCGAAGCCCGTGCGGCGGCGGCCGAGGCCGTGGCGCAAGCGCGCGAAAGCATCGCCACCGCGCGCGTGGCGGAGCGCGAGGCGCGGGCTTCGGCCCAGCAGGCGCGGGCGCAGGCAATGCGGGCGCTCGCCAATGTCGACGTCGATAGCGAGGTGCGCGCGGCATTCGCGGCGGCGCGGCTGGATATGGAACGCGGATGCAGCGAACGGGCCCGGCGCGACGCCGCCGGCCTTGATGATCGCGCGGCGATCACGGCGCTGTCCCGCAACTGCGTCGACATGCGGGCCATCCGCAGCCAGGTGGCCGATGCCTTGCGCGATGCACGGGCCGACATCCGGGCTGCCGATCTGCCCGACGCCCAGCGCCGCCGCGTCACGGCCGCGCTGGATGCCGAAATCGCCCGCCTGCGGGGTGGCGGTCTGGTCGATTGACGGGGGAGGGGCTTGGCCTCCGCGCCGGGCTTTCCTAAACAGGCTGGGCCGGAGGGGGAGCGGCGCGCATCCGATAACATCCTCGGCCCGATTGCATCCCCCGCGCTTCCAGTTTACGTAAGCGTCATGGCTGATCCTGCATCCGTCTGGCGTAGCGCCTATCGCCATCCCACCGATTGGGATGCCCAATATCCGCCGCTTAGCCTGCCGGCGATGTTTGCCGCATCGGCCGCGCGGTGGCCGGATCGGGCGCTGATCGATTTCATGGGCCGCAAGTTCAGTTATGCCGAAAGCTGGTCGGGCGTTCGCCGCGTGGCGGCGGGGCTTGCGGCGCTGGGCGTGGGCAAGGGCGATCGCGTCGGCCTGTTCCTGCCCAACGTCCCCCATTATGTCGCGGCTTATTATGGCGCGCTGGCGGCCGGGGCGACGGTGGTCAATTTTTCGCCGCTCTACACGGTGGATGAACTTGCCCATCAGGTCGCGGATTCGGGCACGCGCATCCTGTTCACGATCTCGGCGGCGGCGCTGCTGCCGACCGCGCTTCAGGTCATGGAGCGCAGCGGGCTGGAAAAGCTCGTGGTCGGATCGGTCGCGGGCGCGCTGCCGGCCGGCAAGTCGCTCTTCTACCGGCTGTTTCGCGGCAAGGAGGTGGCGAAGCGGCCGCATGATCCGCGGATCATCGCCTTCTCCGAACTGATCCATAATGATGGCAAGGCGCCCGACGTGGCGATCGAGCCGGAAACGGATGTCGCGCTGCTGCAATATACCGGCGGCACCACCGGCACGCCCAAGGGCGCGAAGCTCACCCATCAGGCGATGACGGCCAATGCCCGCCAGATCGTCGCGATCGATCCGCATGCGGATGATGCGGATCGGATCATGGGCGTGCTGCCGCTGTTCCATATCTTCGCCAATGCCGCCGTGCTCAACCGCACCGTGCTCAATGGCGGCGAGATGGTGTTGCTGCCGCGCTTCGATGCCGCGCAGGCGCTGGCGGCGATCCAGCGCACCCGCGCCACCGCCATGCCCGGCGTGCCGACCATGTATCAGGCGCTGCTCGATCATCCGAAGACCGCCACGACCGATTTCTCGTCGTTGCGCGTCTGCATTTCGGGCGGCGCGCCGCTCGCGGCCGAACTCAAGGCCCGGTTCGAAACGGTCACCGGCGCGCGCCTGTGCGAAGGCTATGGCCTTACCGAAAGCGGTATCGCCAGCACCAATCCCTATGAAGGCGAGAACAAGACCGGCACGATCGGCCAGCCGCTGCCGGCGACCAGCTTCCGCCTTGTCGATCGCGACGATCCGACGAAGCCGGCGGCCGATGGCGAGCCCGGCGAAATCGTTATCCACGGCCCGCAGATCATGGCGGGTTACTGGAACCGGCCGGATGCCGATGCCGATGTGTTCGTCGGCGGCGGCCTGCGCACTGGCGATGTCGGCCTGATCGACGCCGACGGCTATATCCGCATCGTCGATCGGTTGAAGGACATGATCTCGGTCGGCGGGTTCAAGGTCTTCCCCAGCCAGGTCGAAGCCGTGCTCTATGGCCATCCGGCCGTGAAGGAGGCGCTGGTGATCGGCATTCCCGATCCCTATCGCGGCGAAAGCCCCAAGGCGTTCGTCACCCTCAACGAAGGGGCGGAGGCCACGGGCGAGGAGATCATGGCCTGGCTCAACCCCCGGCTCGGCAAGCATGAACGCGTCGTCGCGGTGGACGTGCGCCTGAACCTGCCCAAGACGTTGATCGGCAAGCTCAGCCGCAAGGAACTGGTTGCCGAGGAACGCGCCAGGGCTGCTGGCGCCGCATCATCGACAAGCGTGGCTTGACCCCCGCGCGACCGCCCGCCACAAGCCGGGCATGGGCCAGGATGCAGATACCATTTCCGAACTCTCTTTCGAGGACGCGCTGAAGCGGCTGGAGGCGATCGTCCAGCGGCTGGAAAGCGGCGAAGAGACGCTCGACAATTCGATCAAGCTTTATGCCGAAGGCGATGCGTTGCGCGCCCAGTGCGAAAAGAGGCTGAAGGATGCGCAGGCGCGGATCGAGAAGATCGGGTTGGGCGCGGATGGCCGGCCGGCGGGGACGCAGGGTTTCGATGCCGGCTGACGGCCCTTCGGATGGCGACGTGATCGATACGCCTGCCGGGCTCGGTTCCGCGCTGGAACGGGTGGCGGCCGAAATCGACCGGCATTTCGATCTGTTGCTCGAAGTTCCGGACGATGCGCGCGGCCGGCTCTATGCTGCTATGCGCCACGCCGCGATCGGCGGGGGCAAAAGGCTGCGGCCGTTGCTCGTCTGCGCCGCGTGCGATCTCTTCCATGTCGATCGCATGGCCGCGATGCGTGTCGCCACGGCGATCGAATGCATCCATGTCTATTCGCTGATCCACGATGACCTGCCGTGCATGGACGATGATGACGTCCGTCGCGGCAAGCCCACCGTCCACAAGGCGTTCGACGAGGCGACGGCGGTTCTGGCCGGCGATGCGCTCCACGCGGTCGCGTTCGAAATCCTGGCCGACGATTCCACCCATGCCGATCCCTTTGTGCGGATCGAACTGGTGGCGGAACTCGCCCGCGCCTCCGGCCCGGCGGGCATGGCCGGCGGGCAGGCGATGGATCTCGCCGCCGAAACCGAAAGCTTCGATCTGCCGACGGTCACTCGGCTCCAGCAGCTCAAGACCGGCGCGCTGATCGGCTTCTGCCTCGAAGCGGGGGCGATCATGGGGCATGTGCCGCCCGAAGGCCGTGGCCGCCTGCGCGCTTATGCCCGCGATGTCGGCCTCGCCTTCCAGATCGTCGATGATCTGCTGGATGTCGAAGGCGATGCCGAAACCACCGGCAAGGCGGTCGGCAAGGATGCGGCCGCCGGCAAGGCGACCTTCGTCTCGCTGCTCGGCCAGGAACGCGCGCGCCAGCAGGCCGAAATGCTGGTCGAACAGGCTATTTCGCATCTTGCCGGCTTCGGCCAGGAAGCCGATCTGCTCCGCGCGGTTGCCGCTTATGTTATCGAAAGGGATCGTTGAATGAAGCGCGTCGGGGTCTATCCGGGCACGTTCGATCCGATCACATTGGGTCATATCGATATCATCCGGCGCGGCGCCAAGCTGGTCGACAAGCTGGTCGTCGGTCTGTCGACCAATCCGTCCAAGACGCCGATGTTCACGATCGAGGAACGGCTGGCGATGATCCGCCGCGAAGTGGCCGGGATCGACGGCGATATCGAAGTCGTCACGTTTGATTCGCTGCTGATGGATTTCGCCGATCGCGAAGGTGCCAGCATCATCGTTCGCGGGTTACGCGCCGTCTCCGATTTCGAGTATGAATATCAGATGGCGGGCATGAACCAGCAGCTGAACGATCGTGTTGAAACGGTCTTCCTGATGGCGGATGTCAGCCTGCAGCCGATCGCTTCGCGGCTGGTGAAGGAAATCGCGCTATATGGCGGCGCGATCGACAAGTTCGTGCCGGCGGCCGTCGCGGCGGAAGTGGGCGCGCGCGTGGCGACGATCGGGCGCAAGGGCAACTGAGCGTTCAGCAACAGGCAAGGGGTTTCGGGGCATGGCGCTGGCCGCCCCGTCGGGAGAATAAGTGTCGATGCGTTTGAAGATCCTGCTGGCCACCGTCACCGGCCTGTTCGCATGTCACGCCGCCTTCGCGCAGGAAGCCGCCCCGGTGGCGCCTGTCGCGCCCGTGACGGCGCCGGCGCCCGATCCCGCCAATATCCTCGACCTCGAATTGTCGACCGGCGGCACGGTCAAGATCCTGATGCGGCCGGACAAGGCGCCGCATCATGTGGAACGTATCCGCACGTTGGCCAATCGCGGCTTTTATGACGGCCTCGTCTTCCACCGCGTGATCGAAGGCTTCATGGCGCAGGGCGGCGATCCCAGCGGCGATGGCAGCGGCGGTTCCGAGCTGCCGGACCTCAAGGCCGAGTTCAACGATATGCCGCACGTCCGCGGCGTGCTGTCGATGGCGCGCGCCGAAGCGGAGGATAGCGCCAACAGCCAGTTCTTCATCATGTTGTCGCCGATGCTGCGGCTCGACGGCAAATATACCGCGGTCGGCCGCGTCATCTCCGGCATGCAATATGTCGATGCGATCGAACGGGGCGAGCCGCCGGCCAATCCGTCGCGGATCGTCCGTGCCCGCACCGAAGCGGCCGAACCGACGCTTCCGGTGGCTGCGGCTACGGCGACCGCCCCGGCCACGCCGGTCGAGGATGCGGTCGGCAAGAAGGCGGTCGAAAGCGTGCTGCGCGGCGACCTGCAGGAAGACAAGCCGAAGAAGAAGTAAGCCCGTACAGCGTTTCAGGGGCCGGCGATGCGCGTCGATCTGTTCGATTTCGATCTTCCGGCGGAGCGGATTGCGCTGCGCCCGGCCTCGCCGCGCGATTCCGCGCGGATGCTGGTGGTCGACCAGGATGGCATGGCCGATCGCATCATCCGCGATCTGCCCGATATCCTGCGTCCCGATGATCTGCTGGTGTTCAACGATACCCGCGTCATCCCCGCCCAGCTGGAAGGGCGGCGGGGCGAGGCGCGGATCGGGGCGACGCTGCACAAGCGCGAAGGGCCGCGCGCCTGGCGCGCCTTCGTCCGCAATGCCAAGCGCGTGCGCGACGGCGATCGCATCGAATTCGGCGCGGGCGTGACGGCGCTTGCCGCGTCGCGCGGCGATGACGGCTCGATCCTCCTCGAATTCGATGGTGACGAGCCCGTCGAACTGCTGCTCGAACGCGCGGGCCGCATGCCGTTGCCGCCCTATATCGCGGGCAAGCGCGCGGCGGACGAACGCGACGCGGACGATTATCAGACGATGTTCGCGGCCGAACCCGGCGCCGTCGCCGCGCCCACTGCCGCGCTCCATTTCACGCCGGATCTGATGGCGGCGCTCGATGCGCGGGGCATCGGCCATGTCACGCTCACCCTCCATGTCGGCGCGGGCACCTTCCTGCCGGTCAAGGCGGAAGATACCGACGATCACCGCATGCACGCCGAATATGGCCGCATCGACGCGGCCACCGCCGACCGCCTCAACGCGGTCCGCCGGGCGGGCGGGCGGGTGATCGCGGTCGGCACCACCTCGCTGCGCCTGATCGAAAGCGCGGCGGGAGAGGATGGGATCATCCGGCCTTTCGACGGCGATACCGCGATCTTCATCACGCCCGGCTACAGGTTTCGCGGCATCGACGGGCTGATGACCAATTTCCACCTGCCCAAATCGACCCTCTTCATGCTGGTTTCGGCGCTGATGGGCCGCGAACGGATGCAGGCGGCCTATGCCCACGCCATCGCTGACGGCTATCGCTTTTATTCTTACGGGGATGGCAGCCTGTTGCTGCCCTGACCCGTTGCCAAGCGCGCGCGGCCGCGCTATCCGGCGGCCCACAGGCGGGTATGATGTAATGGTAGCCTGTCAGCTTCCCAAGCTGAACGCGCGGGTTCGATTCCCGCTACCCGCTCCAATTTGCAGACCGCCGCTGCCCATCGGCGTCTTCGCAAACCCCAGAAATCAGCGATATTTTCTCCGCATCTGACCGCTGGAGATCGCGCGCATTTGCGCGCAGCGATACAAGATGGCGGATGGTGGCGGGCTGTATCTTCAGGTTCAGCCAGGCGGCGGAAAGTCGTGGAAATAATAATATCGAGACGACGGTCGGGAGCAGATATTGAGCATCGGCTCTTGCTCCGATGTCGATTGGAGTGAGGTCCGCAGGAAGCGGGATGCTGCGGGCAAAGGCCCTTCTCGGGAATCCTCGTCTGTAAAGCCCGCGAACGGCGCATCGAGACGCTCGCCAAGGCCGCCTAGCGGCCCACCACTTCCTTCAATCGCTTGAGATCGCGGACGACCCATTTGGCGTCGGCCGAGAAACGCTCGTCATCCATGTCGGGCTGGCGGAACAGGGTCAGCATCACCTCCGCGCCGCGTCCATTCTGGATCACGCGCAACGGCACATAGACCTCGCTTCCATCCTCCAGCTCGACCCAATGATCCATCACGCCATGGTCATTATGCGGGGTGAACCGAATGCGGACAGGCCCTTCGGCGCCGTCCGTCAACCAGCCCCTCTTATCCTGGCGGAGTTCCGATTGCGCGAGGCCAGACGCCCATTTCGGGAAGAATTCGGGCCGCCAGATCCGATCGTAAAGCGCTTGCCAATCCCGATCGATCGAGACGCTGAAGGTGCGTGACGGCAGCATGATCCTGTCCTCCAATGTGGCGAAGGCAGGGCTCGTACGCGGATGTCTGCGGACTGTCACGGATGGCGGACCGGCCGGGCGGTGATTTGTTGGTTCGCGGGGCCGCGCGCGTCCGCAGGGGGATGGGCGGGGCCACAGGAAAATGGGGAAGGGGGCGGGCGCGCAATCGGTAGGAATGGGCGTGTGGCAAGATGAAAGCGCTCGCTCTCAAACGAGCCAACATATCGTCTGGGAGGCACTTTTGTACGAGATCGGGCGATCTTCGATGGAGACGCTTGGTCTCGTCGGGAAAATGGACGCTTGAGCAGCCCAGTACGTCGAGCTCATGCCTGATGGCGCCCGCATAGGCGTCGCCAAACAGGCGCAGGTGTACGAGCCACGGCCACAAGCTATAGACCGGCGCTCTCGCCAATCGGCCTGCAGGTCGAGGGCTTCGAAGAATGTCGCTGGAGGGTGATGGAGATGGCGGAGCAGACGGTGCTGCGCCCAGAAGTCGGGGCAGTTCCCGGTGCGGTCATTTTCGATAGCAACGGCATCGAAGCTGCAGTCGCCAGGCCAGCCATAGGGTTCGTCCGAGGCGCGATGGAGGCAGGCCAGGGCATCGGTCAGGCTACCCCATGCCGAGCCTTGCAGGGCGCCGTCATAAGCGAGGACGGCCATCACGAGAATATCAACTCAACCGCGAAACCTCTGGGGCAGGCGCGCCTGTCGCTGTAACAGGCCTTAGCACTACTTTGGCAGAAGTTTGGCAGGGTATCTGATGAGGCTGCATCCGCAGTGAGGGCAATTCTGCGGCGGTGAGCGAGACAAGCGGTCAAG
>NZ_FZOS01000008.1 GCF_900188165.1 Edaphosphingomonas laterariae
TCGAGAAACAGTCTGCCATCACTGCGCGGGCCGCGCTTACCCTTGCGGCCGCCCGGAACAAACTCTCGCAATCGCTCCCACTGATCGTCCCGCAGCACTTCCCCTTCCACGCCAACCTCCAAAAGCCAGCGTTGAATCAGAAATCCAGTCCAACGTGAATCCCTAAAATGTCACTACAGCCTAAGCTCTTTGTTTACCGCATTTTCCGAATCAGCAGGTGATTCCACCTGCTTGGAAAGCGCTCTAGCGGGGGCCGACCAAAGCGATCATTTCGGCAATCGCCGCGCGCATTTCGTTGGCAAGGCGCGCGGCGGCGACCCGGCATTCGCCGCGTCCCTGACGCTGGCGCAGCAATATTTCGATGCCGGCGGCGGCGAAGGCGGCGGTCTCTGCAATCAGCGCGTCGAAGCGGCGGCGCGCGATCGGCCCCGCCTGCCGATAACCGGCGGCGATGGCGATGGGATCGGCGGGCAGCTCATGCGATTCACCGGCCAGTTGTTCGACCAGGCCAAGCGCGCCGACCAGCCGCCCGAGCCGTTGCGCGGCGTCGTCGGTGCTCGCGGCGGATCGCTGCGCGGATTGAAACAATGGCTCCGTCCCCGGTGTCGAAAATCAACCGGATGTTAGCGGCCGACCGCTAAGGAATGGCTAACCACCGGCACTGTCCAGGGCGGCAAAGGGGTCATCATCTGTTGCGATGCAGCAACAGTTTGTCTCACTACCGCAATGTAACTGGCGATTTTATTTGTGCAGCGCCGGGGGAGTGGGCACAAACAGGCCGTTCAGAGGAAGTCCGCCCGCCGCGCGATCGCGCGAAAATGAGGCCGGACGCCGACGGCGCAGGATGGAACGCGAGCACAAGAAGGGGACACGTTTCATGCGCAAATTCGTAATGGGTCTTTCGGCCCTGGCGCTTACCGTTGCCGCCGCGCCGGCATTCGCCGCTGATGAAGCCGAATCGACGAGCGACTGGGCGCTGAGCGGCGGTGTGACCGCGGTTTCGGACTATCGCTTCCGCGGCATTTCGCTTTCGGATGAAGATCCTGCCATCCAGCCGACGCTCACGCTCAGCCATTCGAGCGGCTTTTACGGCGGCACCTGGATGTCGAACCTCGACGACACCGACACCTATGGCGAATGGGAAATCGATCTTTACGCCGGCTGGACCGGCGAGGTCGCTTCCGGCACCACGGTCGATGCGGCGGTCGTCTATTATTATTATCCCGGCGGCCATGGCGACAGCGACTATTTCGAGCCCTATGTCTCGGTCGCCCACACCTTCGGCCCGGTCACGGCCAAGGGCGGCGTGAACTGGGCGCCGTCGTCGGATGCCACCGGCAACGAAGACTATGTCTATCTTTACGGCCAGCTTTCGGCGGCGATCCCGAACACGCCGGTCACGCTGACCGGCCGTCTCGGCAACCAGGATCTCGGCCCGTCGAGCTATACCGAATGGGCGATCGGCGCGTCGGCCACCTTCGGCGCGATCACGGCCGGCATCCAATATGTCGACACCGACCTTGGCGACCTGCCGAACGTCGATGCCGGCGTGGTCTTCTCGGTCGGTTTCGCTTTCTAAGCACGACCCCGAAGCAGTTCGCGAACAGGAAGCAGGGGCTGCGGGCGACCGCGGCCCCTATTTTCATGGGCTGGCGGCCACCAGCGCCTGCGTGACCGGATGGCGGGGCGCGCGCACCACGTCGTCGAACGCGCCCTGTTCGACGATATGGCCGGCGTCCATCACTGCGATCCGTCCGCACAATCGCCGCGCGACGGCAAGATCGTGGGTGATGAACAGGATGGCGAGCTGGCGGGCATGCTGGAGCCGTTCGAGCAGATCGAGCACGCGCCCGGCGACCAGCACGTCCAGCGCCGAAGTTGCCTCGTCGAGCAGCAGCGCCTCCGGGCTCGCGACCAGCGCGCGGGCAATGGCGACGCGCTGGGCCTGCCCGCCCGACAATTGGGCCGGTTGCCGGGTGGCGAAGTCGGACCCCAGTTCGACGTCATCGAGCGCGCGGGCAACATGCTCGGCCCGCGTCGCGGTATCGAGATCGGGGCGCAGATGCCGAAGGGGCTCGGCAATGATGTCGGCCACCTTCCAGTGCGGATCGAGGCTGGCGATCGGATCCTGAAACACCGGCTGGATCAGGCGGCGATGCTGCGCGGTCATGTCGCGCCGTGACGGCCAGGGCTTGCCGCGCCACGTGATCTGCCCCCCATCCATCGGGCCGAGCCGCGCGATGGCGCGACCGAGCGTCGACTTGCCCGATCCCGATCCACCGACGATGGCCAGCCCCTCGGCGGCGCGCAGATCGAGCGAAACGCCGTCGACGGCCGCCAGCCGCCCGCGCCGCCAGCCGGGCAGCGGGAAGCTGACGGCGATGTCGCGCGCGGCGATCAGCGGCGCGCCGGGGGCGGGCAAAGCGGGGGCGGGATCGGCGAGGCGTGGGCTCGCCGCGATCAGCGCGCGGGTATAATCGGCCTGGGGCGCGGTGAACACGCGCGCCGCCGGTCCGGCTTCGGCGATGCGCCCCGATTCGAGCACGACCACCCGATCGGCATGTTCGGCAACGGCCGGCAGATCGTGGCTGACGAGGAGCAGCGCCAATCCATCCTCGGCACGCAATTGGGCAAGCAGCGCCAGCACGCCGCGGCGCAGGCTGGCATCGAGCGCGGTGGTCGGTTCATCGGCGACGAGCAGTTTCGGCCGATGGGCGATCGCGGCGGCGATCATCGCCCGCTGGCGCTGCCCGCCCGACAGGCGATGGGGATATTGATCGAGGCGCTCGTCAGCACGATCGAGCCCGACGCGCGCGAGAAGAGTTGCGAGCTCGCGCCGATCGGGCCGCGGCGCCCCGGCCTGCGACCATGCTTCCGCCAGTTGTGCGCCGATCCTGAGATGCGGGGTCAGCGCGGTCAGCGGCTGCTGGAAGACGAAACCGGCATGGTGGCCGCGCAGCCGACGGAGCGTCGCTTCGTCGGTGCCGATCAACTCCTCGCCACAAAGCCGGGCCGAACCATGAGCGCGGAGCGGGGACAGGCCGAAGGGGGCGAGGCAGGTCTGGCTCTTGCCCGATCCCGATGCGCCGACCAGCGCGACGCATTCGCCCGCCGCGATCGTGAAGCCGACATCTTCGACGATGGTGTGATCGCCCGCCCGGATAGCCAGCCGTTCGACCGCATAGACGGTCATGCGAAGCGGTCCCGCAGCCGTTCGCCAAGCAGGGTGAGCGAGACGAGGATGGCGACGAGGATACCGCCGGGCAGCAGCAGGGCATGCGGCGCGATATCCATGTCGTCGGCGCCTTCCTTGACGAGGATGCCGAGCGATGTCGCAGGCTCCTGCACGCCGAGGCCGAGGAAGGAGAGGAAGCTTTCGATCATCACCACCTGCGGGATGGTGAGCAACAGATAGGCGATGGCGATGCCGGCGAGATTGGGGAGGAGATGGCGCAGGATGATGGTGATCGGCGGCGCGCCGGCGGCTTCGGCGGCGAGGACGAAGGGGCGTTCGCGCAGCGCCAGCACCTGCCCCCGCACGACGCGCGCCATCGTCAGCCATTCGACCGCGCCGATGCCGAGAAAGACGAGCAGGATCGACCGGCCGAACAGCACCATCAGCAGGATCACGACGAACATGAAGGGGAGGGCATAGAGCCCGTCGACGATGCGCATCATCACTTCATCGACCTTGCCGCCCCGCCAGCCGGCAATCGCGCCCCAGGCGACGCCGAAGATGAGCGACACGATCGCGGCGGCGGCGGCGACCAGCAGGGTGATCCGCGTGCCGGCAAGCGCGCGGGCAAGCAGGTCGCGCCCCACCGCGTCGGTGCCGAGCCAATGGCCGGGGCTGCCGGGTGGCACGCGGACAGCGGACCAGTCGATGACGTCATGCCGCCACGGCAACGCCCATGGCCCGAGTGTCGCGGCCAGCAGAATCAGGGCGAGGAGGATGATCGGCAGCCGCGTGAACATCAGCCGCGGATCCGGGGATCGAGCCAGCCGTAGATCAGGTCGGCGAGCAGGTTGAACAGCAGGATCAGCCCGGCGTAGAGCGTGACGACGCCGAGCACGAGCGGGTAATCGCGGTTCAATGCGCCCTGCACGAAATAGCTGCCGAGGCCGGGCAGCGCGAACACCGTTTCGATCACCACCGCGCCCGTTAGCAGGCCCGCCGCCGCCGGGCCAAGATAGCTGGCGACGGGGACGAGCGCCGGGCGCAGCGCATGGCGGACGAGGACGGTGATGGGGGCAAGCCCGCGTGCCCGCGCGGTGCGGACATGATCCTGCGCGAGCGTCGTAGCGAGCCCCGCGCGGGCCAGCTTGGCGATTGCACCCGCCACGGGAAGCGCGAGCGCGATCACCGGCAGGACGAGATGGGCGGCATCGCCATCGCCCCAGCCGGAGACGGGCAGCCACCCGGCCCACAGCGCGAAGACGAGCGCGAGCAGCGGCCCGGTGACGAAGCTGGGCAGCGCGGTCAGCAGCGTCATCGCCAGCATCAGGGCATGATCGAGCGGGCGACCGGCGCGCGACGCGGCCAGCAGCCCGGCGCCGATGCCGAGGACGAGCGCCACCGCCAGCGCCAGCGCGCCGAGGGTGAGCGAGACGGGCAGGCCCTGTCGGACGAGATCGGTGACGGAGAAATCGCGATAGACCAGCGACGGGCCGAAATCGCCGACCGCCAGCCGCGATAGATAGCGCCAGATCTGTTCGTGCAGCGGCAGATCGAGGCCATAAGCGCGGGCGAGCGCGGCCTGGGTGGCGGGATCGAGCGCGCGTTCGCCGTCGAACGGCCCCCCCGGCGCGAGCTTCATCAGCACGAAGGAGAGGATGACGACGGCGAGCAGCGTTGGCACCGCCGAAACGAGGCGGCGGAGGATCAGCCGGCGCATCGGGCGCTGTGTTGGTCCGGCGGTGGCGGCGCGGGCCGCCCGCATCCGCCGGAGCGAGGGTGGAGGGCCGCCGGGTGCAGCGCCCTTGCCCTTATTGCGGCGTCGTGGCCGTGGCTTCCTGGCCCGGGCCTTCCGGGGCGGCGAGGATGTCGCGCGTCACCGCGCCCTTGTCGACCACGGTGGTGGCGGGATCGGCGACCTGCGAACGGATCGCCGGGGCGCCCGACTGGCCGGCCTGGTTGACGAGGCCGCTTTCCGCGCCGCTGCGCGGGGCCTGGCCGCCGAACATCGCCTGCAGCGCCTGGGTGGACGAATCCGCCTCCATCGGGCGCGGCGCGCCGGGCTTGGGCGGAACCATCGCGAAATCGGGCGGGATCACCAGCGGCGCCTGCCGGGCGACGGCGAACTCGTCCGGCCCGCTGCGCCCCGCGAAAACGCCGCCCTGCTTGCCGCCGCAGGCGGAAAGCGCCAGCAGCGAGGCGGTGGCGGCCGCAACGAGGACAATCTTACGCATTCAATTTCTCCGCAGGATCGGATCGGTCACGCGTCAGGAAGGCGCGCAGCACGAGGAGCAGGACACCGATGGTAATGGCGGCATCGGCGACATTGAAGACCAAAAACGGATACCAGTCGCCAATATGCGGCCCAAGGAAATCGACGACATAGCCGAAGCGTGCACGATCGACGATATTGCCGAGCGCGCCGCCGAGGACGAGGCCGAGCGCGATCGTGTCGGGCCGGCTCTTTTCGCGCCACATCCACACGAGGACGACGGTGGCGATGGTGGCCGTCATGCCGACGAGCAGCCAGCGTTCCAGCGCGCTGCCGGCGGTGAGAAAGCCCATCGAAACGCCGTAATTTTCAACCCAGCGCAGGTTGAAGAAGGACGTCAGCTCGATCTCACGCACGGTTTGCAGGTCGAGCGGGCCGATCATCACCCATTTGAGCAGCTGATCGAACAGGAAGATGATCGCGGCCGTGATCAGCCCGAGCTTGCGGCGGGAACGGGACGCGCGTTGTTCAGCCATTCACCACCTCGTCGCAGCGGGCGCAGAGCGTGCCGTCCTGCGTCACTTCGGGCAGATGGCGCCAGCAACGGCCGCATTTGTGGCGCGCGGTGACGGCGACGGCGACGCCTTCGGCGGCTTCGGCAACAGCAAGTGCGGAGACGATGCAGATCTCGTCGAACGGCACCGAGGCGACGAGCGCGCGATCGCCGGCATCGCCCAGCGCCAGCGTGATCTCCGCCTCAAGGCTGGAGCCGAGCTGCTTTTCGCGGCGGAGCGGTTCGACCGCTTCGGTGACGAGCGCGCGCAGCTGGCGCAGCCGATCCCATTTCGCGCCGATCGCGTCATCGGCCCAGCCGGCATCGACCACGGGCCATTCCTGCAGATGGATGCTGGCCGCGTCCGGATAACGCGTCGCCCACACTTCCTCTGCCGTGAAGCACAGGATCGGTGCGGCATAACGGACGAGCGCGTGGAACAGCGTGTCGAGCACGGTGCGATAGGCACGGCGCTTCACCGATCCTGCGGCATCGCAATAGAGGCTGTCCTTGCGGATATCGAAGAAGAAGGCCGACAGATCGTTGTTGGCGAAATCGGTCAGCGCGCGGGCATAAGCATTGAATTCGAAGCCATCGGTGGCGCTGCGCAGTTCGGCGTCCAGGCTGGCGAGGAGATGGAGCACATAGCGTTCCAGCTCCGGCATCTCCGCCACGGGCACGCGCTCGGCATCGGTGAAGCCGTCGAGCGCGCCGAGCAGGTAGCGGAAGGTGTTGCGCAGCTTGCGATAGGCGTCCGACGTGCCCGACAGGATCTCCTTGCCGATACGCACGTCCTCGAAATAATCGGTCGAGGCGACCCACAGGCGCAGAATGTCCGCGCCGCTTTCGTTGATGATCTTGAGCGGATCGACGACATTGCCGAGGCTCTTGGACATCTTGCGGCCCTGCCCGTCGAGCGCGAAGCCGTGGGTGAGCACCGCTTCATAAGGCGCGCGGCCACGCGTGCCGCAGCTTTCGAGCAGGCTGGACTGGAACCAGCCGCGATGCTGATCCGAGCCTTCGAGATAGAGGTTGGCGCGAACGCCCTCGCCATAGCGCGCCTCGACCGTGAAGGCGTGGGTGGAGCCGGAATCGAACCACACGTCGAGAATGTCGTTCTGCGGCTCATAATCGGCGGCGGCGTGATCGGGGCCGAGCAGCGCCTGATGATCGGCGGTGAACCAGGCATCGGCGCCGCCCGCCTTGAACGCTTCGACGATGCGGGCGTTGACCGCCGGATCGCGCAGATATTCGCCCGTCTTGCGGTTCGCATAGAGCGCGATCGGCACACCCCAGGCGCGCTGGCGGCTGATCACCCAGTCGGGCCGGCCATCGACCATCGCGTGGATGCGGTTGCGCGCCTTCTCCGGCACCCAGCGCGTCCGTTCGATCGCGTCGAGCGCGGTTTCGCGCAAGGTCGCGGCGTTGGACTGGCGGGCGAGGATCGCCTCCTCCTCCGCGCAGCGCGGGATGGCGGTGTCCTTGATCGGCCGGTCCATCGGGATGAACCATTGCGGCGTGCAGCGGAAGATCACCTTCGCCTTGGACCGCCAGCTATGCGGATAGCTGTGCTTATAGTCGTAGCTGGCGGCGAGCAGCGCGCCGGCTTCGCGCAGATCCGAACAGATCGGACCGTCGGGTGCGTTGAACTTGGGGTTGATGACCGATCCCTGACCGCCCAGCCACGCCCAGTCCTCGCGATACTTGCCGTCATCGGCCACCGCGAACACCGGATCGAGGCCATTGGCCTTGCACAGCAGGAAATCGTCCTCGCCATGATCCGGCGCCATGTGGACGAGGCCGGTGCCGGTATCGGTGGTGACGAAATCGCCCGCGAGGAACGGACGCGGCTTCGCGAAGAAGCCGCCGAGCTTGTGCATCGGATGGCGGGCGACGGTGCCGGCGAGATCGGTGCCTTTGCCCGACCAGACAACAATATGATCGGCGATACCGAGCCGCGCGCAGACGTCATCAATGAGAGCCGTTGCGACCAGCACGTGGCTGACCTCGCCCCACCCGGAGCCCTGCTTCTGGTCCACACGATTGAGGTGAAGCAGCGAGTAGTCGACTTCCGGCCCGTAGGCGATCGCCTGATTGACCGGGATCGTCCACGGGGTGGTCGTCCAGATTACCGCGTGAGAATTTTCGAGGTCGGCCAGCGGTGTCGAAACGATCTCGAACGCCACGTCGATCTGGGTCGAGGTGATGTCCTCATATTCGACCTCGGCTTCGGCCAGTGCGGTCTTTTCGACCGGCGACCACATCACCGGCTTGGCGCCGCGATAGAGCTGGCCGGATTCCGCGAACTTCAAGAGTTCTCCGACGATCGCCGCCTCGGCATCGAATTTCATGGTGAGATAGGGATCGTCCCAATCGCCCATCACGCCCAGCCGCTTGAACTGTTCGCGCTGCACGCCCACCCATTTTTCGGCATAGGCGCGGCATTCGGCGCGGAACAGGACGGGATCGACCTCATCCTTGTTCAGCTTCTTCGCGCGATAGGCTTCCTCGACCTTCCATTCGATCGGCAGGCCGTGGCAGTCCCAGCCGGGAACATAAGGCGCATCCTTGCCGAGCAGGGACTGGCTGCGGACGATGATGTCCTTCAGCACCTTGTTCATCGCATGGCCCATGTGAATGTCGCCATTGGCATAAGGCGGGCCATCGTGGAGGATGAAGCGTTCGCGGCCCTCGCGCGTCTTGCGGAGCTGGCCGTAAAGATCGTCCGCCGCCCATTTCGCCAGAATCGCCGGTTCCTTCGCGGCAAGGCCGGCCTTCATGGGGAAGGCGGTCTTCGGCAGGAAGACGGTTTCGCGATAATCGGGTGCGTCGGACATGGGGGTTTCAGGCTCAGCGAAAAGGAAATGCTGGCACTAGGGCACCGTTGGTGCCGCCGCAAGACGGCGTTCGGCTTCGGCGCAATCGGCGTCGATCTGGGTGCGCAGCGCCTCCAGGCTGTCGAACCGGGCCTCGGGCCGGAGGAAGGAGACCAGCTCGACCGCGATCGTATCGCCATAAAGGCTGCCGGCGAAATCGAAGAAATGGGGTTCGAGCAGTTCCTTGGGCGGATCGAAGCTCGGCCGGATGCCAAGGTTGGCGGCCCCGCCGACCACGCGGCCATCGGGCAAATGCCCGCGCACCGCATAGATGCCATAAGCCGGGCGCAGATAATTGCCCATGTCGAGATTGGCGGTCGGAAAGCCGAGCTGGCGGCCAACCTTGTCGCCATGGAGAACCGGGCCCTCGATGGTGAAGGGGCGGGTGAGGAGCGCGGTCGCCGTTTCGCAATCGCCCGCCTTCAGCGCGTCGCGAATCCGGCTGGACGAAATCGGCCCCGTCGCGTCGGCCACCGGCGCCACCGCTTCGGTGGCGATGCCGTGCGCCGCGCCGAGCGTGGCGAGCACGGCGGTGTTGCCGCCGCGGCCCCGGCCGAAGGTGAAATCCTGCCCGGTGACGAGCGCCGCCGCGCCGGTGCGGGCGGCGATCCGTTCGGCGACGAACTGTTCGGCCGTCTCGCTCGCCAGCTCCGCATCGAAGTGGAAGACCAGCATCGCATCCGCGCCGGCGCCGGCGAACAGCCGTTCGCGCTGGTCGAGCGTGGTCAGCCGGAAGGGTTCCGCATCGGGCTGGAAGAAGCGCACCGGATGGGGATCGAAGGTGGCGACGATCAGCGGCCGGCCATCCGCCCGGGCAAGATCGCGCGCGCGCGCGACCACGGCCTGATGGCCGCGATGAAAGCCGTCGAAATTGCCGAGCGCAATCACGCCCCCGCGCAGGCGGTCGGGCAGGGGCGCATCGTTGGTCAGCCTTTCCATCGCGCGAGGGCTATAGAAAAGCGTGGCCGATGGCACAATCAGCGGTTGCGTTCGATCGTCACGAAATCGAAATCGGGGCCGCCCATTTCGCGATCGGTGACGCGCCAGCCCGCACCCAGCGGCGGCATTCTGGTATCGCCGTCGATCGTGCGATGAACCTCGGTCAGCTCGATCCGATCGGCATAAGGCATGAACAGCGCATAGATTTCCGCGCCGCCGATCACCGCGATCTCCTCGACATCGCCGGCGATCGCGATCGCTTCGTCAACCGAATGCGCGGTTTCCGCGCCTGCGGCCGCCCAGCCGGTGTCGCGGGTCAGCACGATATGGCGCCGGCCGGGCAGCAGGCCGGGCAGGCTTTCGAACGTCTTGCGGCCCATCACCATCGGCTTGCCCATGGTGCGTTCCTTGAACCGCTTCAGATCCTCCGGCAGCCGCCAGGGCAGCTTGCCGTCCTTGCCGATCATATTGTTATCCGATCGGGCAACGAAGAAGGTGATGCGCGGCCGCGTCATATCGCCACCGGCGCCGCGATATGGGGGTGCGCTTCATAGCCTTCGACGGCGAAATCCTCATACTCATAGGCGTCGATCGATTCCGGCCGGCGCTTGATGACGAGCTTGGGGAGGGGCTTGGGATCGCGGCTCAATTGTTCGCGCGCCTGTTCCAGATGGTTGGAATAAAGATGGCAATCGCCGCCGGTCCAGATGAACTCGCCCGGCTCCAGCCCGCATTGCTGGGCGAGCATATGGGTGAGCAGCGCATAAGACGCGATGTTGAACGGCACGCCCAGGAACACGTCGCAGCTGCGTTGATAGAGCTGGAGGCTCAGTCGCCCGTTGGCGACATGCGTCTGGAACAGGCAGTGGCAGGGCGACAATGCCATTTTCGGCAGGTCCGCCGGGTTCCAGGCGGAAACGATCTGGCGGCGCGATCCGGGGTCGCGGTTGATCAGGTCGATCAGCGCCGCGATCTGGTCGACATGAACGCCGCCCGGCCCCTCCCAGTCGCGCCACTGCTTGCCATAGACCGGGCCGAGATCGCCGTTCGCGTCGGCCCATTCGTCCCAGATGCTGACCTTGCGGTCCTTCAGCCAGCGGGTGTTGGTATCCCCGCGCAGGAACCACAGAAGCTCGATGATGATCGAGCGCAGGTGCAGCTTCTTGGTGGTGACGAGCGGGAATCCCTTGGCGAGATCCCAGCGCATCTGGTGCCCGAAAACCGATAGCGTGCCGACGCCGGTGCGGTCGGCCTGTTCGGCGCCTTCATCGAGGATGCGGCGGATCAGCGCGAGATAATTGTCCATCGCCGCCGCTTATGGCGGGTGCGGTGGCCATCGCCAAGTGCCCCGTTTCTCCGCCGAGGCACTTCCGGGCTTCATCCAAAGCGGTGCGAATCCGGATCAGCATGGCGTGGACGGCGACGCAGGGCTGATCGAATCATCGGCCATGGGAGCGACAAGGCCATGGCCCGCGCCGATCGGGACGAGCGACGATGCGGTCGCGCTGTTCGCGTCGGTGCTGGCCGATGGCGGTCGCGAGGTGCTGCACGTGGCGCATCTCGACGCCGCCGGGCGGCTGCTTGCCCGCTCGACACCGGCACCGGGCGATGCGGAAACGGTGGACGTGCCGATTCGGGCGATCGCGCGCGACGCGATCCTTGCCGGCGCCTGTGGCGTGATCATCGCGCACAACCATCCCAGCGGCGATCCGACGCCGAGCCGGGCGGATCTGTGCGCGACGCGGCGGCTGGCCGATGCGCTGGCGGTGCTCGATATCCGCCTGATCGATCATCTTGTGCTGGGCGGCGGATGCTGGCGCAGCTTCCGCGCGATGGGGCTGCTTTAGCGCCTAGCGATCATGCGGATTGCCGGCCGTCGGCGCGGCGGGGGCGGGTTCCTTCAGCACGCAGGGCTTGATCATGTCCGGCTCTGGGCGTGGGCCCTGCGCTTCATACATGGCGAGATAGCCGCCCGCCTGCGGCATCGTCACCTGTTCGACGCGGACATAACCCACCGCCTTCATTTCGCAGTCGAGCAGCGCGGGCGGGGTGCCATGATCGCTGGTCGCCCGATCCGAATCGACCACGACGACCCGGCCGCCCGGGCGCAGCGCGGGGCGCATCCGCCACAGGAACTCATAAGGCGCGCCGATCTCGTGATACATGTGGACAAGGAAGATGCGGTCGAAGCTGGCCGCCGGCAGCTTGGGATCGGCGGGTTCGCCCAGCCGCACGCTCACATTGTCCAGCGCCTCGCGGTTGACGCGCTCGGCCAGCGCATCGCGCACCTCGGGAACGATGTCTTCGGCCAGCACCCGGCCGTCCTCGCCAACGCGGGCCGCCAGGCGGATGGTGTAATAGCCTTCGCCGGCGCCGATATCGGCCACCGTCATGCCGCGTGCGACGCCCGATCGGGTCATCACATTATCCGCCTCGCGCAGCCGGTCGCGCGCTTCCTCGGTCGAATAGCGGCTGGAGACGATTGGGGCGACGGGGCGGTGCGCGGCCGGAAAGGCATCGCTGCGCACGTCCGAATCCTCGCGCGGCGCAGCCGGGGTGCAGGCCGCAAGCAATGCGGCCAAAAGCCCCCCGGCAAGCGCCAGGCGCATCAGTCGACATCCTCCACGTCGACCTTCTCGCCGGTCACGCGCTGCGACAGCGCGGCGGCCATGAAGCTGTCGAGATCGCCGTCGAGCACGTCCGACGGCGAGGTCGAGGTGACGCCGGTGCGCAGATCCTTGACCAGCTGATAGGGCTGCAGGACGTAGGAACGGATCTGGTGGCCCCAGCCGATCTCGGTCTTGGCTTCGTAGCCGGCCGTGGCTTCGGCCTCGCGCTTCTGCAGTTCCTGCTCGTAGAGGCGCGCCTTCAGCTGCTTCATCGCTTCCGCGCGGTTCTTGTGCTGCGAACGCTGGTTCTGGCAGGCGACGATGATGCCGGTGGGGACGTGGGTGATGCGCACCGCCGAATCGGTGGTGTTGACGTGCTGGCCGCCCGCGCCCGACGCCCGATAGGTGTCGATCTTCAGATCCTTGTCGAGCACCTCGATATCGATATCGTCGTCGACTTCCGGGTAAACCCAGACGCTGGCGAAGCTGGTGTGGCGGCGCGCGGCCGAATCATAGGGGCTGATGCGGACGAGGCGGTGGACGCCGCTTTCCGTCTTGGCGTGGCCATAGGCATTTTCGCCGCGGATCATCAGCGTCGCGGATTTGATGCCCGCCTGTTCGCCGGCATGGAAATCGACCAGTTCCACCTTCATGCCATGGCGTTCGGCCCAGCGCGCATACATGCGCTGGAGCATGCCGGCCCAGTCCTGGCTCTCGGTGCCGCCGGCGCCGGCATTCACCTCGATATAGGCGTTGTTGGCGTCCGCCTCACCGGCGAGCAGCGCCTGCACCTTGTCGCGCTCGGCCCGTTCGGCGAGTGCGGCAAGCGTCGCGACGCCATCGTCGACGAGCGCGCTGTCGCCCTCCGCCTCCGCCATTTCCATCAGTTCGATCGTGTCGTTGAGCTCGGTCTCGATCGCGCGCGTGGCGGTGATCGCCTCGTCCAGCCGGCGGCGTTCGCGCATCACTTCCTGCGCGGCCTTGGGATCATCCCACAATTTGGGATCCTCGACGCGGTTGTTGAGCTCGTCGAGCCGCCGGAGCGCGCGATCCCAATCGAGAAAGCGACGGAGCAGCGCGAGCGCGTCGTTGATCTGGTCGGCATAGGCTTGCGCTTCGGCGCGCATTATCGGTCTCCGAGTGTCTGCAGGCCGCCATGCCAACGCAGGTTGGCATCAATGTCTCCCTGCCCAGGCGATGGCATCGCGTGCGGAAGGAACCATGGCCCCGGCACTTGCCGGGACGACGGAGATAATTTTGGCGGACGGGTTAGTAAATCCCGCCCTCTCTTTGCAAGAAATCGCTGTCGGCGCTGCGCGTGGCCTGTTTGGTTTCGGCAGCGCGCTTGTCGATTTCCTCGCGGCGAATGGTGCGGCGCGGTTCGCTTTCGGGCTTGAAGGCTTCCCAGATGATCGCCGCCTTGGGTTCGGACGTCGGCCAGCCGGCGAAGACCTTGCGGCCCGACTTGCGATCGATGCGCACCATGCGGATGCCCGGCGGCGCGCGGAAGGGAACGACCGGCATATCCTTCATCGCGGCCTGGGCGAACTGGCGGAAGATCGGTGCTGCCACCGTGCCGCCCTGGGCATAGCCGCCCAGCGAACGCGGCTGATCGTAGCCCAGATAGACGCCCGCCACGAGATCGGCCGAACCGCCGACGAACCACACATTGGTCGGCCCCGTCGACGTGCCGGTCTTGCCGAACATCGGGCGGCCGAGATCGCGCAAGATGGTGGCGGTGCCGCGCTGGACCACGCCTTCCAGGATATGCACGGTCTGATAGGCGGTCATCGCGTCCATCACCTGCTTGCCGCGCGGGCGCGGGCGGGGCATCGCGCCGCCATCATAATCCTTGGCGTTGCAGCCTTCGCAGGGCCGCGTATCGGCCCGCCAGATCGTCTTGCCGTCGCGATCCTGGATATAATCGATCAGCGTCGGCTTCAGTTCGCGGCCATTATTGGCGAGGATGGCGAAGGCGTTGGTCAGCTTGAGCACGGTGGTTTCGCCGGCCCCTAGCGAGATGGCGAGGACCGCCGGATAATCGCCGATGCCCAGCGCCTTGGCGGTCTTGACCACCTTGTCCATGCCGGTCTGGCTGGCCGCGCGCACGGTCATCAGGTTGCGCGACTGTTCGACGCCCCAGCGCATCGTCTGCGGGCCGGCATTGCCGCCCGAGAAATTGCGGAAGCATTTCCGGCCGAGGCGCGCCGACTGATAAACGCAGAACGGGCCGTCGACGATGATCGAGGCCGGCGTCATCCCGGCATCGAGCGCCGCGGCATAGACGAACGGCTTGAAGCTGGAACCCGGCTGCCGCATCGCCTGCGTGGCGCGGTTGAACGAGGAGCCGCGCACGTCGAACCCGCCCTGCATGGCGAGCACACGGCCATTATGCGGATCTTCGGCGACGAAGCCGCCCGAAACACTGGGGATGTTGCGCAGCGCATAGCCCGCGCCCTCGCGCTTGACCACGATCACGTCGCCCGGCGCGATGAAATCGAAAGCCTGGCCGCCGACGCCGCGCTTGGGCATGGCGGCGGCGCCCGCGTAAAGCGTGCCCGTTTCGCCGCTGGTGAAGCCGATCTCCGCGCTGCCGCCCGATTTGGACAGGACGACGGCGGCGAGCCAATCGGCATAGCCGGTGCCGACGCGCGCCGCGGCCAGCCGGCCGGGCCAGCCATCGCCGAGGTCGATCTTGCCCGAAGGCCCGCTCCACCCCTTGCCGCGATCATAGCGGACCAGCCCGTCGCGCAGCGCGGTTTCGGCCGCTGCCTGCACCTTGGGGTCGATCGATGTGCGGACCCACAGGCCGCCCGAATAGACGCTGTGCGGGCTGTCCTTGGCGCTTTCGCCATAACGCTCGATCAGTTCGCGGCGGACCTCTTCCATGAAATAGCCGCCAATATCGCGCCGCACGACGGCGGCGCGGTGGACGGTGCCGAGCGGCGCGGCGGCGGCTTCGGCGCGCTGAGCGTCGCTGATCCAGCCATTGGCCTGCATCTGGGCGAGCACATAGCCGCGCCGTTCGAGCGCGCGGGTCGCGAAACGATCGGGGTTATAATTGGCCGGTGCCTTGGGCAGGATCGCCAGATAGGCCATTTCGGGCAGGCTGAGCTGATCGACATCCTTGTCGAAATAGGCGCGCGCGGCCGACTGGACGCCATAAGCGTTCCGGCCGAGGAAGATCTGGTTGAGGTAGAGTTCCAGAATCTGCTGCTTGGTCAGCGCCTGTTCGATCCGGTAGGCGAGGATCATCTCCTTGATCTTGCGGGTCGGCGAATATTCGTCGCCAAGCAGGAGATTCTTGGCGACCTGCTGGGTGATGGTCGACCCGCCCTTGGCGCGCTCGCCCGAGCCGAGCTTGGAGGCATAGTCGATCACCGCGCCGGCAAGGCCGGTCAGGTCGACGCCGCTGTGCGAGAAGAAGGTCTTGTCCTCGGCGGCCAGAAAGGCGTGGATCAGCTGCTGCGGATATTCGTCATAGGCAAGCTCCACGCGCCGTTCGCGGGCGAAGCTGTGGACGGGCATGCCGTTGATGTCGCGCACATTGGTCGGCAGTGGCGGTTCGTAAGCGAGCAGTTGATCGGCGTCGGGCAGGTCGCGCGCGAAGACCAGCCAGATGGCCAGCCACAGCACGAGAATCGCGCCGACGAAATAGCTCGCCCAGCGGACGGCGCGTTGCTGCCATAGCGCACGAATCGCCGGGCCGATGCCGTCGCCCGTGCGCCGGAGCTTCATGTGCAAATTCTCGGGCGACCCGTCTTCCATCTTGTGCGCCATCTAGCAGGTTAAGGCGGCTTTGCCAGCAGGGAGGCGATCAGTTGCTGGCCAGTTGCCGGGCGAAGTGCAACTCGACCGCGCGGCGCACGCCCTGGGCAACATCGCGTTGATAGCCCTTTGAAAAGAGCAGCTTCGCGTCGTCGTCATTGGAGATGTAGCCGGTTTCGAGCAGCACCGAGGGCACATCGGGCGCCTTGAGGACGATCAGCCCGGCAAAGCGATGAAATTCGTCCTTGAACGACACCTTGGTCGCCATTTCGCGCTGGAGCAGGGTGGCGAAATCGGCCGAGATGTTCATCGTTTCGCGCTGGGCGAGATCGAACAGGATCGACGACACGTCCTCATTCTCGCCGCCGAGATTCACGCCGTTGAGCACGTCGGCGCGATTTTCGCGCGCGGCGACCGCAGCGGCCACGCGGTCCGACGCGACTTCGGACAGGGTGTAGATGGTGGCGCCGCGCGCGGCCGTGTTGGCGGCGCTGTCGGCATGGACCGAAAGGAACAGGTCCGCACCCAGCCGCCGCGCGATTTCGCGCCGCTCGCCGAGCACGAGGAAGCGATCGCGATCGCGCGTCATGGCGACGCGGACACGGCCGGATTCGACCAGTTCGTCGCGGATGGCGAGGGCGATGGCGAGCGCGGCGTCCTTTTCCTGCCGGCCGTCGGCGGCGATGGAGCCGGGGTCGTGGCCGCCATGGCCGGCATCGATCACCACCAGCGGCCGGCCCGTGCCCCGGGCGCCGATCACGCGCGGCAGGGGCGGCCCGCCAGCGCGGTCGCGGTCGAGCGGAACGCGGACGGCCGAACGGTCGCTGCGCTTCGGCGCGGCGGCGCGGACCGCCACGGGGGGCTCGAAGACGCGGCGTGCGGCCTTGGTGCTGCGGGTGAAGGCGGCGGGCGTCGTGCGATCGATTTCGAGCACGAGCGAGCGGCCGTCGGTGGAAAAGCCCCCGCCCTTGACGATGGCGGGGCTGGTGAGATCGAGCACGACGCGCGCCGTGTTGGCATCGAACTGCGCCTGCCGGATCGTCGCGACGCGGCCCCCGGCCTTGCCGCCGGTGCCGGCATGCGCGCCGACGATATCGATCGCGATCCGCCGGGGATCATCGACGGTGAAGGCGGAGGCGCGCTCAACCGGGGCGTCGAAGCGCAGCGTGATGCTGTCGCCGACGATCTCGACGTCACGAACCGACGCCGCGTCGATCGGCACGGCGACGAACAAGGCAAGCAGCGCAAGGCAGGCGATACGCAACAAGGCGGAAATCGGCCGGGTCTCCCCTTCTTCTTCTGGTGCCGGGCGGCGGCCCAACGTGCGGCCGATGCCCTGCGCGATGCGCGAGATCATATGTCGTGCCCGCCCCGTAGCGCGTTCTTCGTCAATCTTGAAGCATAGGCACTAACACTTACTTTACCAAAGGTCTCGATTGTGCGTCGTGCTGAACGCGCGCGGGTTGCCCCGCGCTTATGCAGATGCTAGCAGCGAACAATCCGCACGGCTGCCCGCATTCCGGCATGGAAGGGCCCGTTCGGAACAGGGCCGCATCCGCGGCCACATTTAGGTTGACGCTGCATGAGTCATGATTTCCCGAACCTCCGCCGCACCTGGGAAGGTGCTGGCGCGTCGGTTTGGGGCGCCTTCCTGTCGCACTGCGACGGACGTGACGATGCAGCAGAGGCAATGTCTTACGTTCGTAACCGGGCGCCCGGGCGCGGCATCAACATGATGCCGCTGCCGGCGCCCCTTTCATATCGCGCGCCGCGCCGTGGACTAGCGGAGAGCGGACGCGCCCGGAGAATAATAAATGACCATGCGCATGCTGATCGACGCGCGCCACCGGGAAGAAACCCGCGTGGCCGTCGTCAAGGGAAACCGCATCGAGGAATTTGATTTCGAGTCCGCTGAGCGCAAGCAGCTCAAGGGCAATATCTATCTGGCGAAGGTGACGCGCGTCGAACCGTCGCTGCAGGCGGCCTTTGTCGATTATGGCGGCAATCGCCACGGCTTCCTGGCGTTTTCGGAAATCCACCCGGATTATTATCAGATCCCCAAGGAGGATCGCGACGCGCTGCTCCGCGAGGAAGCCGAGCACGCCGCCGAGGAAGAGGCGCTGCGCCAGCGCGAGGAAGCCGAATACGATCATCATGATGACGAGGATCATCATGACGACGACCATGCCGATGATGGCGAACATCATGGCGAGGACGGCGAGGAAACCCCGCGCCGCAAGCCGACTTCGGCTGGCGGTGGCGACGAGAACGCCGTGGAGGCGCTGCGCACCAAGCGCATGAACCTGCGTCGTCGCTACAAGATTCAGGACGTCATCCGCCGTCGCCAGGTGCTGCTGGTCCAGGTCGTCAAGGAAGAGCGCGGCAACAAGGGCGCGGCGCTGACCACCTATTTGTCGCTTGCTGGCCGCTATTGCGTGCTGATGCCCAACACCGCCCATGGCGGCGGGATCAGCCGCAAGATTTCGAACGCGGCCGATCGCAAGCGGCTGAAGTCGATCATGGCCGAACTGAACCTGCCGAAGACGATGGGCTGCATCGTCCGTACGGCGGGGCTGCAGCGCACCAAGACCGAGATCAAGCGCGACTTCGATTATCTCGCCCGGCTGTGGGACGAGATTCGCGAAAATACGCTGAATTCCGAGGCGCCGGCGCTTGTTTATGGCGACAGCGATCTGATCAAGCGGGCGATCCGCGACATTTATAACCGCGACATCGACGAGGTGATCGTCGAGGGCGAGGACGGCTATCGCGCGGCGCGCAGCTTCATGAAGCTGCTGATGCCGAGCCACACCAAGAAGATCGCGGCCTATAGCGACGCGGTGCCACTGTTCCAGCGCTTCGGGGTGGAGGATCAGCTGGCGGCGATGTATCAGCCGATCGTGCAGCTCAAGTCGGGCGGCTATCTGGTGATCAACCCGACCGAGGCTTTGGTGTCGATCGACATCAACTCGGGCCGATCGACGCGCGAGCATAATATCGAGCAGACCGCGCTTTCGACCAATCTGGAGGCCGCGCACGAGATCGCCCGCCAGCTGCGCCTGCGCGACATGGCCGGCCTGGTCGTGATCGACTTCATCGACATGGAGTCGAACTCGAACAACCGGAAGGTCGAGAAGGCGATGAAGGAGGCGCTGAAGAACGATCGCGCCCGCATCCAGGTCGGCCGCATCTCCAGCTTCGGCCTGTTCGAAATGAGCCGCCAGCGCCTGCGCACCGGCGTGCTCGAAGCATCGACCCGCCAGTGCCCGCATTGCGAAGGCACCGGGCTTGTCCGCACCGCTTCGTCGGCCGGCCTGTCCGCGCTGCGCATGCTGGAGGACGAGGCCGCGCGGGGCCGTGGTTCGCGCCTTGTGCTGCGCGCCAGCCAGGAAGCGTCGCTTTACGTGCTCAACCGCAAGCGCGCCGAAATCAGCGAGATCGAGGAGCGTTATGGCGTTCTGATCGAAATCCTGTCGGATGGCTCGCTGGAAGGCGCGCGCATGACGGTCGAATCCTCGGGCCCGCCGCCGGCTTATGCGCCGCGCCTGCCCCAACCGATCGCGATCGAGCCCGAGGATGACGACATCCTCGATATCGAGGACGAAGAGGAAGAAGAGGAAATCGGCGAGGAGGCCGATGCCGAAACCGCGCGCGACGCGCGTGATGGTGGCGAGGAGCGCAATGGTCGCCGTCGCCGTCGCCGTCGCCGTCGTGGCGGCCGCCGTGAGGATGGCGAAGGCGTCGAGCGCGAGGCCGAGGCCGAGGCCGGTGAAGCCGACGAAGCTGGCGAAGCTGAGACCGCCGAAGACGAAGCCGAACTGGCGGCGGATGCCGCTGACGACGCGGAAGCGACGGCGGATGCCGAGGGCGAACGGGGCGATGGCCGCCGTCGCCGTGGCCGCCGTGGCCGTCGTGGCGGCCGTCGCCGTGGTGGCGAGGAAGGCGTGACCGCCGAGGGCGAAGCGACCGAAGCCGTCGAGGATGAAGCTGCGGTGGAGCCGGCCGAAGCCGTGGCGGTCGAAGAACCCGCCCCGACGGTCGAGGAAGCCGCTCCTGCGCCGGCCGAGGCCACCGAGGAGGAAGCGCCGGCCAAGCCGCGTGCCCGTCGTCGCCCCCGTGCGCGCAAGGAAACCGAGGCCGAAGTCGCGGTGACCGAGGCGCCCGTCGAAGTGGCACCCGAGCCGGTGGCCGAGGCGGAGCCGGCCGAAAAGCCGAAGCGCACCCGTCGCAAGGCCGCGCCGAAGAAGGCCGAGGTCGTTGCCGAGGCAGCAGCCGAAGCTGAGGCGCCGGCCGCAACCGAGGAAGCGCCGGCCAAGCCGAAGCGCCGGACGACGCGGGCCAAGGCGGCGGCTGCGCCGGCCAAGGCCGAGGCCGTGGCCGAAGCGCCCGCCGAGCCGACGCCGGAGCCGGTGGCGGCCGAAGCGGGAGCGCCGCGCCGTGGCTGGTGGCAGCGGACCTTCGGGAACTGATCGCCTGAAGGCGACGGCCCTCGGGCAGGGAAGGGGCCGGGATGCGTTGCGTCCCGGCCACCCCGGCATCGGGGCCGTCGCCATTTCATCTTTTGTTCAGGCGGATAAAGGGAGACCCGGCGGGATGCGCCGCACCCTTCGCCTGATCCCCGCAACCGCCGCCGCATGCGCGCGCTGGCTGGTTGCGCTGCTGCTTTCGCTGTCGTTGCTGGTGCAGCCGGCGATGGCGCAATCGATCCTGCGCGATGCCGAGACCGAGGCACTGCTCAACGATCTCGCCCGCCCGATCGTGATCGCGGCCGGGCTGGAACCGGGCAATGTCCAGATGGTCCTGATCCAGGATCCCGAGATCAACGCCTTCGTGGCCGGCGGACAGATCGTCTATATCCATTCCGGCCTGATCACGGCCGCCGACAATGCCAATGAAGTGCAGGGCGTGATCGCCCACGAAGTCGGCCACATCACCGGCGGCCATATCGTGCGTTTTTCCGAAGGGGCGAGCGCCGCCAACGGGATCAGCATGTTGTCGCTGCTGCTGGGTGCTGCCGCCATCGCAATGGGCGCGGGCGAAGCCGGCATGGGCATCCTTTCGGCCGGCCAGCAGGCGGCGATGAGCAAGTTCCTCGCCTTCACCCGCACGCAGGAATCGAGCGCCGACGCCGCCGGTGCCAGCTTCATGAAGAAAGCGGGCGTTTCGGGGAAAGGCTCGGTCTCCTTCTTCCAGAAGCTGCGCAAGGAGGAGTTCCGGCTGTCGTCGAGCTACGCCGACGTCGATCCCTATGCCCGCACCCACCCGATGTCGGCCGATCGCGCGGCGGTGATGGAAAATGAGCTGAAAAGCGATCCGGCGTGGAGCCGGCCCACCGATCCCACGCTGGAGGCGCGTTTCCAGCGGGTGAAGGGCAAACTTGCCGGCTTCGTCAACGAACCGAAGGTGACGCTCGCCAAATATCCCGAAAGCAACCGCAGCGTGCCGGCGCATTATGCGCGCGCTTATGCGTGGCATAAGGCTGCCTATCCCGACAAGGCGGTGGCGGAGATCGACAGCCTGGTCGCCGGCGCGCCGCACGACCCCTATTTCCTTGAGCTCAAGGGGCAGGTGCTGCTCGAATCGGGCCGGCCGGCCGATGCCATACCGCCCCTGCGCGAAGCGGTGGCGGCGACGCGCGGCAACCCGCTGATCGCGTCGCTGCTGGGCCATGCGCTGATCGCCACCGAAAATCCCGCCAACCGGGCGGAGGCGCGGACTGTGCTGCGCAATGCCGTGGCGCGCGACAATGACAATCCGTTCGCCTGGTATCAGCTCGGCATCGTCTACAGCCAGGAAGGCGATATCGCGCGCGCGGCGCTGGCGACCGCCGAACGCTATTCGATGATCGGCCAGCCGCAGCTGGCGCTCAGCAATGCCGAAACCGCGATGCGCGGCATTCCGCAGGGAACGCCCGATTATGTGCGGGCGGAGGATATCGCGTTGACATCGCGCCAGGCGATGGAAGATCGAAAGCGGAAACGGTGAACGAAGAAAGGGCGCCCGGCGCCATGCAAGCGAATATGAAGGGATATGGGGTGGCGGGGATCATCGGTGCGCTGACCGGCGGCGCGATTGTGGCCATTGCGGCGATGCAGGGGGCGGAGACGCCCGCCGGCAAGGACCGCGCGGCGATCGAGACGATCGTGCGCGAATATATCCTCGAGCATCCCGAGATCATTCCCGAGGCGATGGAAAGGCTGCGCGGCAAGCAGACCGCCCAGCTGATCGACGCCAACCGCAAGGCGCTGGAAACGCCCTTCGCGGCCGCCTGGGCCGGCGCCCGTGACGGCGATGTCGTGATCGTCGAATTCTTCGATTATTCCTGCGGTTATTGCCGGCAAAGCGTTGCCGAGGTCGATCGCCTGATCAAGGAGGATCCGAAGCTCAAGGTCGTCTTCCGCGAATTGCCGATTCTGGGCGATGCCAGCGATGCCGCCGCGCGGGTCAGCCTGTCGGCGGCGCGGCAGGGTGCCTTCTATCCCTTCCACTTGAAGCTCTACGCCGCCGGGCGGCCGACGCCGGCGACGATCGCGCGCGTGCAGAAGGAGGTCGGTCTCGATCCGGCCAAGGTGGCCAGCGACGGCAAGGCGGCGGAAGTGCAGGCCGAACTCGATGCCAATCTCGAAATGGCGCGCACGCTCCAGCTGAGCGGCACGCCGGCCTTCATCATCGGCGATCAGCTGCTGCCCGGCGCCGTGGGCTATGAGACGCTGAAGAAGGCGATTGCCGACGCGCGCAAGGCGAAGGCGGTCAAGTAAAGTCGCCGAGCGGGAAGAGGTCTGCCTCGGCCCAGCCATCGGGCATGAACACCAGCGCGCGTGATGGCGGCAAATGCCACATCACGCACTGGGCGAAATATTGGGCGTCGGCTTCATCGGCGAAGCTGGCGAGCCGGCGGTTGATGACGAGCGATCGCGTCGGCCGCATGGCCGGGTTTGCCAACAATGCCACGCGCGGCCGGGCCATGTTCCATTTCCCGGCCAGATGCGCGGCCATCGCCCGCGCCGCCGCTGGCGAAAGATAATCGGACGAAGGCGCGCCACGGAGTATCGTTTCGCCTGCCTTCAACGTCATCGGGCCGCTCTCCCCGCCGGCGCCGTGTCCTTGTTCGGCAAGGTCGACCGGGTCGCCACGCCAATCGCCGTAGCGCAACAGGCTCTCCAGCAAGCCCATCGACATCACGAAGACGGGGCGATCGGCGGCGGGATGCGGGAACAGCGCGACGCCGCTGGCACGGTCGACGCAATCCTGCGCGAGATGGGCGAGCGACTGGCTGTCGAACACGGTGCCCGGTTCAGGGATGTCGATCCGCAGATAGGCAAAGCCGTCGGGTCCGGTTTCCGGTGCGGCCGCCGGCAGCGCGATCGCCGCATTCCATGCGGCTGCGAAGAAACTGTCTGTCCAGCTATCGTCGCGCACATCGATGGCGGCAAGTTGCGCGAGACGCGACGTCAACGTCAGATCGAACATCCGTGCGGGATCGACGGAAAAACGAGGGGCCGGCCGCGGATCGATCGGGTCCGCCGGGGGCTGCTTGCCCGAAAAGAGGCGCCGTAGCAGGCTCACGCCCGCATGTTTACACGGGCATGTTAAAGATATCTATCGATCTTGATTTGGCCGGACGCGTCGTTGGTCGTGCTAAAACTATGACGCGTCGCTATTCGTCGGTTCGGGCTTGGCGCGCCCCTTGAAGCCCTGGGCAATGACATACCATTCCGACGAATCCTTGCGGCTTGCCGGCGGCTTGGCGTGCTTGACCGTGGTGAACAGGCGCTTGAGTTCGGCCACCAGATCATGGTCCGCGCCGCCCGCCAACACCTTCGCCACATAGGCGCCGCCCGGTTTCAGCACGTCGGCGGCGAAGGCGCAGCCGGCTTCGACCAGAGCCATGGTGCGCAGATGATCGGTCTGCGGGTGGCCGACCGTGTTGGCCGCCATGTCGGACAGGACGAGATCGGCTTGCCCGCCCAACTCCTCGGCCAGCCGCTCAGGCGCGGTATCGTCCATGAAATCCATCTGCAGGATGGTGACGCCGTCGATCGGATCGACCGGCAGCAGATCGATACCGACGATCGCCGCCTTGGGCACCTTCTTGCGGACGACCTGGCTCCACCCGCCCGGCGCGATGCCGAGATCGATCACGCGGCTGACGCCCTTGAGCAGGTGGAAGCGTTCGTCCAGCTCGATCAGCTTATAGGCCGCCCGCGAACGATAGCCTTCCGCCTTGGCGCGGCGGACATAGGGGTCGTTCAACTGGCGTTCGAGCCAGCGGGTCGATGCCGCGCTGCGGTTGCGCGCGGTCTTCACGCGCTGGCGACCGCCGGATCCGCCACGGCTCATTGGAAAGTCCTCATGCGCGCCCGCTCTCACGTGCCATCAAGGAACGCAAGATGCCTTCGCGAATTCCGCGATCGGCCACGCCCAGCCGTTCGGCCGGCCAGATGTCGATGATCGCCTCCAGAATGGCGCAGCCCGCGACGACCAGATCGGCGCGTTCGTGGCCGATGCAGGGCAGGCCGGCGCGTTCCGCCACCGACATTTCCGAAAGGCGCGTGCTGATGTTGCGCATGGACTGTGCCGGCACGATCAGCCCGTCGACGGCGCGGCGATCATAAGTGGAAAGGCCGAGATGGAGGCTGGCGAGCGTCGTCACGGTGCCGCTGGTGCCCAGCAGCCGCGTGCGCTGGTGATTGCCGTTCAGCGCCACCGCAAAGGGCGCGAAGGCATTGGCGACGCGTTCGCGCATGCGCTGATAGGCCGCCAGCCGCTGATCGCGGCAGGCCCATTCATGCGGTTCGCTTTCGGTGAGGGAAACGACGCCCCATGGGGCGGAAAACCATTCCAGGATGCGCGGCGCCGGGCCGCCGGACTCGATCAGCACCAGCTCGGTCGAGCCGCCACCGATGTCGAAGATGAGGGCGGGGCCTTCTCCGGGTTCGAGCAGGACATGGCAGCCCAGCACCGCGAGCCGCGCCTCCTGTTCGGCGCTGATGATGTCGAGCGCGATCCCGGTTTCGCGATAGACGCGATCGACGAATTCGCGGCCGTTGCTGGCGCGCCGGCACGCTTCGGTCGCGACCGAGCGGACCAGCGTGACCTGGCGGCGCTGCAGCTTGTCCGCGCAGATCGACAGGGCGGCGACGGCGCGGTCCATCGCGGTGTCGCTCAAGCGTCCGGTTGCCGCCAGCCCTTCGCCCAGCCGAACGATTCGCGAAAAGGCGTCGACGACGACGAATCCCTCGTCGGCGGGCCGTGCGATCAGCAGGCGACAATTGTTGGTGCCGAGATCGAGCGCGGCATAGGTGCGGCGATGGTGCCGCCGGAAGGGCGCGTTGGGGGCCGCTCCGCGCGGAAGGATTCCGCGATGCGGCGCCGCCGTTTCGGGCTGCTGCGCCATGGGCATTCACTCTTATCTTTCCGGTCGGGCCGATGCCGCCGGGACTTGCCAGCGAGACTATCGGGACATCGGGCCGGCGGCAAGCGTGACAGAAGTGCATGTTCAGGCGTTGACAGCGCGGATCGGCGCTTCTATCTGGCGCGCCTGCCGTTGCCCCGTCGTCTAAAGGTAAGACTACGGACTCTGACTCCGTCAATCGAGGTTCGAATCCTCGCGGGGCATCCAAACCGAGGCAGAGGGTCGCGTTTTCGACCCCATTTCTCCCCAGATTCCGCTGCATTCGCGGTTGGCATTCGGCCAACGGCCGATAGAATGACGGCCGAGGCGTGTTCCGTTTGCATCGCCCGAGTTGAGGAGATTGTTCGTGTCCGATTCCGAATCCACGCCCGATAAGACGAAGCCGGCCGCCAAGTCCAAGAAGGCGCCGCTCATCTCGCCGGCGGCGGGCGTCGGTGTCGGCGTTGCGATCGGTTCGGCTGCGATCGTCGCGGCGCTTCTCTATGCCAATCGCTCGAAGAAGGCCGACAAGAAGGCCTGATCGTCAGAAATCGCTGGCCAGCGTGAGTGCCGCGCCCGATCCGGGGGCGGCATCACCCGCCACGCGGAAGCGGCCTTCGATCGCGGCAGTGATGGCCGTGCCGCCCACGGGCAGGCTGAGCGCCACGCGCGGGCCGATGTCGAGCCGCTCGACGCCGGGCTGGGCACCACCCCAGACGCCGCCGCCGATGCGCAACGCGGTCGCCGGTGCGATATCGCGGCGATGGACGACGCGCAGGGCGCCATCGGCGAACAGATCGGTCGATCGGGCGCCGACCATGCCCGCTTGCGCATAGCCATCGGCCTCCAGCCCCTTGCCGAGATCGCGCCAGAACCCGCCCGCCGCATAAGCCGACCACGCATTGCGGCCGTGCCCGCCAAGATCGAAGCGCCGTTCGACCGAAAGGCGCAGCGGCTGGCCCGGCAGCGGATGAAAATCCAGGCCGACCGCACCTTCGGCGGCCTTGGCGTCGTCCAGCGGCAGATAAGCGCGCGTTGCGATGGCGGCGCGGCTCGGGCCGCCGCGGTTGATCCGCCACGCGATTCGCCCGCCGATCTGGCCTCCGCCCAATTGGCCCCCTGCCGCCAGCGCGTCTCCACCGCCATCGCGCGCGAAGAGGTAGATGTTGCCCGACCAGCGCGATGGCGAGGGGGCAGCGCCGGCGATCGCGGGTGTGGGGGCTGGAAGGTCGGCGATCGGTGGCGGTGATGATGCTGGTATGGCGGCGGGCGGCGCGAACATGGCTTCGCGGGGTGTGTCCGCTGCGGCGAGAAGGATTGGCGCGCGCGGCGGCCGGTGTTGTGCGGAGGGCGCGACAGGGCGAAGCGGGACCGTGATACTGCCCGCAGCCACCGTGGCCGCCGCCGCGGCCAGCGTATCGGCCCGAGCCTGTTCAGGCAGGATGATCGTCTCGCGCGTGTCCTCCGGCAGCAGCCACCAGATGCGCGTTCCGATCCACAGCAGCGAAATGGCGGCCAGAAACCGGATCGGCGGCGATGCGGCTTTCACTCGGCCTCGCCCGTCGGGAAATGGTGGCGGGTCTTGTCCCAGCGGACGGGGCGGTTGGCGCTGCTGGCGAGATAGGCGAACAGCGCACGCCGCGCCGCAAGGATGGCGATGATGTTGCCGACGAACATGCGCGCCGGCGCGTGCATCGTCGCGCGCAGGCCATAGACCCGCTGGACCATCCAGCAACGCATCACCAGGCGCCAGCCCAGCAAGGCAAGGTTAGCGAGGCACAGCTGCCAGAGGATCGGGTCGAGCGGTGCGGCGGGACGGGCGATTGCCCAATGAAATGCCTGCGATGCGACCCATAGCAGCAGCGCGGCATAAGCGGCGGTCAATATGATCGCGGCCAGAATCGCGCGGCGATCGCGCAGCCGCATCCAATGTTCGGCGATGCCGCCCTGCCAGCCCAGCCGATCCCAGCCGGCCAGCGCGATCCCGGTCAGCCAGCGGGCTTTCTGGCGCACGGCGGCGTGGACCGTTGCGGGAAAATAGGCCCGGACCGCGACCAGCGCACCGCCCTCGTCGGCCGGCATGCGGACGAAGACCCCCCGGCCGCCAAATTCGCCGATGCGCAGGCCCAGTTCATAGTCCTCGGTCAGGCTGTCGGCATCGAAGGGCGATCCGTCACGGGCATCGGCCACGCGTTGCATGGCATCGCGCGCGATGGCGCAGCCGACCCCGGCCGATGGCATCGCCGCCCCGATCGCTTCACGCACAACCAGCATTTTTCCGTGGTTGTCTGCGAACTCGTCGCAATAATGTCCGCTCACATATGGCGAGCCGGGAACGACCAGCGGCATCACTGGCAGCTGGACGAGATCGAAGCGTTCGATCAGCCGGTCGAACAGGCGCAGTTCGGCGGGGTGCACCACATCCTCGGCGTCGTGGAGGATGATGGCCTTGAACCGGACGCCGCTGGCCGCTTCCTCGGCCAGCAGCGCGTGCTACAAGCGGTTGAGGCATTCGGCCTTGGTGGTCGGCCCGGCGCGTTGCCCGCCGACCATGTGGACGAGACGCCCGCGCGGGTGATGCGCCTGGATCGCGGCAACGGCATCGCGTGTCGCGGGATCATTGGGATAAACGCCCACGAAAATGCGGAAGTCATGATGGTCCAGCCGGTCGAGCGCGTGGCCGAGCATCGCGCCGATGACATCGCCTTCATCCCACGCCCCGATCAGGATCGCCATGCGTCCGGGGCGATCCGGCGGCGGCAATGTCGCGGCAGTTGTCGGGCGGTGGCGGCGGTAGATGGTCAGTCGTCGGGTGGCGCTGCGCAGCAGCCACAGCATATCCATGGCGAAATCGTCGATCCCACCCAGCAACAGGCCGACAGCGGCGAACAGCGCAACTTCGCGCAGCGCCATATCCAGCAGCCACGATATTGTGCCGGGATCCAGCATCCCCATTTTCCCCCGAACGGGGAACATGTCGCCTACGTAATGGTTGTGCAAGCATATTGTATATTGGCGCTTTATTGGGCCGATTGAGGGTGGACTCTCCGGCTGCTAGGCTTTCCTTGCGGTGGATGCCGGCGAAAGGGAGCGGGACATGCGGCTTTTTCGGATGCGCTGGGCGGCGCTGGCGCTGGCGTTGGCGCCGGTTGCGGCGGCAAGCGACGTGGCCCCGCAGGTGGTGATGGCGACGCCGGGCAGCGCCGGCGGGGCGATCGAACGCTTCACCGTCCGCTTTTCGGAACCGATGGTGCCACTGGGCGATCCGCGCGCGACGGGGCCGTTCGCGGTCGCCTGTCCGGTCGGCGGCACCGGTCGCTGGGTCGACCAGACCACCTATGAGCATGCGTTCGAAACCCCCTTGCCGGGTGGCATCGCCTGCAGCTTCACATTGCGCGACGGCCTGAAAACGCTGCGCGGCGCCACGCTGACCGGGCAGCAGCGTTTCACCGTCGATACCGGCGGCCCTTCGGTGCGCGCGATATTGCCTTCGCGCTATGGCGGCGACGTTGCCGAGGATCAGCTGTTCCTTGTCGCCGCCAATGTCGCGCCGGATCGCGCCTCGGTGGCGGCCGTCGCTTATTGCGCGGTGGACGGCATCGGCGAGAAGATCGCGGTCGATCTGCTGCCGCCGGAGGTGGCGGGCGACGTGCTGGAAGGCGTGGGCGCCGATCGCTATCAGGTGCAAAATTTCCTGGCCGAAGCCGGCCTGCCGCAGGTGCTGGCGCCCAAGGGACGCGAACGGGCGGCGATGCTGGCGAATGTCGTCGCGCTCAAATGCCGGCGGCCCCTGCCGCCAGGACGCGACATGGCGCTGGTGTGGGGCGCCGGCGTGCGGGGCCCGGGCGGCCGCACCGCGGGGACCGACCAGCGTTTCGATTTCACGGTGCGCAAGGCGTTCGAGGCGCGGTTCGAATGTTCGCGCGTCAATCCGCAAGCGGGATGCAGCCCGGTCGAGGCGGCGCATGTGCGCTTTTCCGCGCCGATCGGCCGGGCGGCGGCCGAAGCGATCCGCATCAAGCTGGCGGACGGCAGCGAGATTCGCCCCGAAATCGCCGATGCCGGGGCGCAACAGGTCAGCGCCGTGCGTTTCAAGCCGCCCTTCGCCGAGGCCGTTGCCGGTGAATTGCTGTTGCCCGAACGGCTGGTGGACGATGGTGGCCGGCCGCTTGCCAACGCCCAGCGCTTTCCGCTCGCCATCCGCTTCGATGCCGCGCCACCGCTGGTGAAATTCGCCGCCCCGTTCGGCATTCTCGAGGCGAAGGAAGGCGGCGTGCTGCCCGTCACCGTCCGCAACGTCGAACCGGCGCTGCAGGGGCGGACGCTCAGCGTGGGTGGCAAGGTCGCCCGCATCGGCGACGACGACAAGGCGGTCGCCAATTGGCTGCGCCGGCTTGACGACGCCGACGACAATGATTTCCGCGAGGAGAAGCGCGGCGCGAAATCGGTGACGGTGAACCACACCGGCGCGACACCGCTGTTGACCAAGGTCGCCGACGCGCGGCCGATGGACGTCGCGTTGCCCGGCAAGGGACGCCAGTTCGAAATTGTCGGCATCCCGCTGGCCAAGCCGGGCTTCTATGTCGTCGAACTGGCCAGCCCGGCGCTCGGCCGGGCGCTGCTCGGCCGCGATGCGACGCGCTATGTGGCGGCGGGCGCGCTCGTCACCAATCTTGCGGTCCATTTCAAATGGGGCCGCGAGGGATCGATGGTCTGGGTTACCGCGCTCGACAGTGGCGAGCCCGTGGCCGGGGCCGACGTCAGGATCAGCGACAGCTGCACCGGACGCCTGCTTTCGCAAGGCAAAAGCGATGCGCGCGGGCGGCTGGCGGTCAGGCCCGGCCTGCCGGAACCCGAAACCTATGGATCGTGCGACGATGGCGGCGCGCATCCGCTGATGGCGTCGGCGCGCAAGGATGGCGATTTCAGCTTCACCCTGACCGATTGGGCCAAGGGCATCCGGCCTTATGATTTCGACCTGCCTTATGGCTGGAACGAGCGGACAGACATATTCCACACGGTGTTCGACCGCAGCCTGATGAAGGCGGGCGAAACCGTCCACATGAAGCATATCCTGCGCAAGCCGGTGGCGGCGGGCTTCGCCTTCACCGGCCAGCTGGATGGCCGCCTGCGGCTCACCCATCGCGGCTCCGACACGCAGTTCGAACTGCCTTTGGCGGTGGGCGCGGATGGCATTGGCGAAACCGCGTGGACCGCGCCCGCAGGCGCGCCGCAGGGCGATTACGACCTGACGATCGTTTCGGGTGACGAGACGATCTTCACCAGCCAGTCGATCCGCGTCGACGAATATCGCCTGCCGACGATGCGGGCGAGCGTCACCGGCCCCAAGGCGGCCGCGATCCGGCCGAAGCTGCTGCCGCTCGATCTGTTCGTCGGCTATCTGTCCGGCGGCGGCGCATCGAACATGGGCGTTACCGTGCGCACCGCCTTCACCATGGCCGAACCGACGCCGAAGGGCTGGGAAGGCTGGAGCTTCGGCGGCGCGAAGATTGTCGAGGGCGTGACGCCGCTGGACGGCGATGGCGAGGAGATCGGCGCTGCGGCCGTGCCCGCCACCCAGATGCTGCCGGTCACACTCGACGGGCAGGGCGCGGCACGGACCAGCGTGGAGATTCCGCAGAGCTTCGACCAGGCGATGATGGTCGCGGTGGAGATGGATTATCAGGACGCCAATGGCGAGGTGCTGACAGCATCGCGCCGCATTCCCGTCTATCCCTCGGCGGTGCGGGTCGGCCTCAAGACCGACGGCTGGATGATGAAGGATGACGATCTTCGCCTGAAGATGGTCGTGCTCGATGCCGAGGGGCGCCCGGTGCGGGGCCGCAAGGTGAAGGTCGAATTGTTCAGCCGTGAAATATTGTCCGCGCGGCGCCGGCTGATCGGCGGCTTCTATGCCTATGACAATAACGCTCGGACGACGCGGATCGACGCGGGCTGCACCGCCACGACGGACAGTCTGGGGCTTGCCGAATGCGCGATCGAGCCGGGTGTCTCGGGCGAGGTCTATGCGGTGGCCACGGCCGAGGATGATGACGGCAATGTCAGCCGCGCGGTGCGTTCGATCTGGCTCGCGGGGGAAGAGGATTGGTGGTTCGGCGGCGACAATGGCGACCGCATGGATCTGGTGCCCGAACGGCTCGACTATAAATCAAACGAAACCGCGCGCTTCCAGGTGCGGATGCCGTTCCGCGAGGCGACGGCGCTGGTGACGATCGAGCGTGAGGGCGTGATCGGCAGCTTCGTCACCAGATTGTCCGGCAAGGATCCGGTGATCGAAGTGCCGCTGCAGGGCTATCATGCGCCCGACATCTATGTGTCGGTGCTGGCCGTGCGCGGGCGTGTCGGCGGGTTTCGGCTGTGGCTGGCCAATCTTGCGCGCGAATGGGGCCTGCCCTTCTTCGCCCGCGATGCGGCGCGGCCGACGGCCTTGGTCGATCTCGCCAAGCCGAGTTTCCGGCTCGGCATCGCCAAGATCAATGTCGGCTGGGAAGCCCATCAGCTTGCCGTCGATGTGAAGCCCGATCGCGACAAATACAGCGTGCGCGATGTGGCGCAGGTGGCGGTGCAGGTGAAGGATGGCGCGGGTGCCGCCCCCCGTTCGGCCGAAATCGCCTTCGCGGCGGTGGACGAGGCGCTGTTGCAGCTTTCGCCCAATCCGAGCTGGGACGTCATCGACGCGATGATGGGCGAACGGCCGCTTTCCGTGCTCACCTCGACCGCGCAGATGCAGGTCGTCGGCAAGCGTCATTATGGGCGCAAGGCGCTGGCCGCCGGCGGCGGCGGCGGCGGTGACCTTGCTGCCGTCAATCGGGAGGATTTCCGGCCCGTCCTGCTGTGGAAGGGGCGCGTGCCGCTCGATCCGCAGGGGCGCGCGAAGGTGGCGGTGCCGCTGGGCGATTCGCTGTCGTCGTTCAAGCTTGTCGCGATCGCGACGGCGGGCGCCGATCGGTTCGGCACCGGCGTCGCGACGGTGCGAACGGCGCAGGATCTGACGCTATATGCCGGCCTGCCGCCACTGGTGCGCGAAGGCGATTTCTATGGCGCGAGCTTCACCCTGCGCAACGGATCGGACCGGCCGATGACGGTGACGGCCACGGCGGAGGTGGCGCCACGGATCGGCGCCGCGCGCCCGCTGACCGTGACGATCCCGGCCGGCGGTGCCGCGCCGGTGACATGGAACCTGCCGGCGCCGCAGGGCATCGGGCGGCTGGCATGGACGGTTTCGGCCCGCTCGGCGGATGGCCGCGCGGTCGACAAGCTGACGGTCTCGCAGGAGGTCGCTCCGGCCGTTCCGCTGGAAACCTGGGCGGCGACGCTGGCGCGGGTCGGTCAGGCGACCAGCGTGATGCTGACGCCGCCCGCCGGGGCGCTGCCCGGCCGGGGCGAAGTGACCGTGCGGCTGAGCGATAGTCTGGCGCCACCGCTGGACGGCGTGGTCCGCTACATGACCGCTTATCCCTATGATTGCTTCGAACAGCGCCTGTCCAAGGCGGTGGCGACGCAGGATGCCGGGGCGTGGGGGCGGCTGGCAGGCGAGATTCCGGCCTATCTCGATGGCAATGGGCTGCTCCGCTACTTCCCGGTCGACAGCATGGAAGGCAGCGAGGCGCTGACCGCTTATGCGCTCCACATCACGGCGGAGGCCGGGCTGGCCATTCCCGAAACCGCGAAGGCGCGGATGATCGAGGCGCTGAAGGGCGTCGTCGACGGCCGCGTGGCCAGTGGCGGGCAGGGCATTGGCGAACGGCGCTATCTGCGCCTCGCCGCGCTTGCGGCGCTTGCGCGCAATGGCCTCGCAAGCTCCGCCATGCTCGGCCAGATCGGCCTTGCCCCTGCCGACATGCCGACATCGGCGCTGGCCGACTGGCTGGTCGCGATCGACCGCACCGGGGGCGACGCGGCGCTGCGGGCGAGTGCGGAGGCGGAACTGCGCCAGCGCCTCGTTTATGAAGGATCGCGCCTCGATCTCGTCGATGCCGGCCGTGCGCCCTGGTGGATGATGACGAGCGGGGACGAGATGGCGATCCGCGCGCTGCTTGCGGTGCTCGGCCGGCCGGGCTGGCAGGATGATACGCCCCGGATGATGGTGGGCGTGGCACTCCGCCAGCGTCGCGGCAGCTGGGATACGACGCCGGCCAATGCCTGGGGCGTCATCGCGGCGAAACGCTTTGCCGGCCTCTATCCGCCCGGCGCCGTCGCGGGCGTCACCACTGCGCGCCTTGGCGACATCCAGCGCAGCCAACCCTGGCCGCGCGCTGCGGATGCAGGGCTGCTGCGCCTGCCGCTGCCGACGGCGCAGGCCCCGCTGCTGCTCGCGCAGAATGGTGGCGCGGGCCCGTGGGCGCAGATCTCGCTCACCGCCGCCGTGCCGCTGCGCCAACCGCTGTTCGCGGGCTATCGCGTCGAAAAATCGGTGACCGCGATCCAGCAGAAGGTGAAGGGCCGGTTGACGCGCGGCGATGTGCTGAAGGTTCGGATCAGCGTCGACGCGACGGCCGAACGCAATTGGGTGGTGGTCAGCGATCCGATTCCGGCGGGCGCGACGATCGTCGGCAATCTCGGCGGCCAATCGCAGCAGATCGCCGATCAGGCGTCCGGCGGCGAAGGCGTGCAGCCATCCTATGTCGGCCGGGGGCTCGATGCGTGGCGCGGCTATTTCGAATGGGTGCCGCGTGGTCGCTTCACCGTTGAATATGCGGTGCGGCTGAACGGTGTCGGCACCTTCCAGCTGCCGCCGACCCGGGTGGAGGCGATGTATTCGCCCGACATCCGCGCGGCGATCCCCAACCGGCCGGTGACGGTCGCGCTGAGATAGGCCGTGCGCCTTCGCCACCATCTCACCGGAACCAACATCGCGCTGGCGACGATTGGCACGCTGGCGGCGGTGATGCTGGCGCTGTGGCTGTGGACGCTGCCGCCGGCCATGCCTTCCTTTGCCGCCGCGCGCGAAGCCTATCGGCCGAGCGAGGCGTGGCTGAAGGATCGCAACGGCCGGCTGCTCGATGCCGAGCGCGTCGATTTTCATGCGCGGCGACTGGCATGGACCGAATTGTCGGCCGTGGCGCCGGCCGTGCGCGATACGGTGGTGGCGGCCGAGGACCGGCGCTTCGCCCACCATGACGGGGTGGACTGGTGGGCACTCGCCGGCAGCCTGCGCGACAAGCTGGCCGGCCGGCGGCCGCGTGGCGCCTCCACGCTGACCATGCAGCTCGCCGCCTTCCTCGCGCCCGAACTGGCGAGGCCCGGCGCGCGCAACTGGCGGGACAAGCTGCGCCAGATGCGCGCTGCCCGTGCCATCGAACAGCATTGGTCCAAGGACGAGATTCTCGAAGCCTATCTCAATCTCGCCGGTTTCCGGGGCGAGGCGCAGGGCATCAGCGCAGCCGCGCTCACCCTGTTCGGCAAGGCGCCGGCGGCACTTTCGCCCGATGACGCGCTGTTGCTCGTCGCGCTGCTGCCGTCCCCACAGGCGAGCGCGGCGGAGGTGGCGCGGCGGGCCTGTGCGATCGGGCGTCGCGCGCAATGCCTGCCGCTCGAATCGGCGGCGGTGGCGATGCTCGGGCCGGCGCGGCGGCTGGCGCTCGATCCGGGGCTGGCGCCGCATCTTGCGCGGAAGCTGCTGCGCACGCCGGGCGCGACGGTGGCGACGACGCTCGATGCGGCGATCCAGAAGGCCGCCGCCGCAGCCCTCGTCCGCCAGTTGCGTGGGCTGGGTGCGACGCGCGCGCGCGATGGCGCGGTGATCGTGGTCGATAATGAAAGCGGCGATGTGCTGGCCTATGTCGGCGGTGTCGGCGGCCCATCGACGGCGGCGGCGGTGGACGGGGCGGACGCCTATCGCCAGGCCGGATCGACCCTCAAGCCCTTCCTTTATGCGCAGGCGATGGAAAAGGGCTGGATCACGCCCGCATCGATCATCGACGATTCACCGGTCCAGCTCGACACTGCATCAGGGCTCTACGTTCCGCAAAATTACGATCGCAGCTTCAAGGGGCCGGTTTCGGCGCGCACGGCGCTTGCCGGATCGCTCAACGTGCCGGCGGTGCGCACATTGCTGCTGACCGGCGTCGAGCCGTTCCGCGACCGGCTGTTCGATGCGGGCTATCGCGGTCTGACCGAGGATGGCGATTATTATGGCTTCAGCCTCGCGCTTGGATCGGCCGAGGTGACGTTGCTGGAACAGGCCAATGCCTTCCGCATGCTGGCCAATGGCGGCCGCTTCACGCCGCTGCGCATTCGCGCCGATGATCCCCGTGGCGCGGCGCGGCGCATCTACAGCCCCGAAGCCGCCTTCCTGATCGCCGACATGATGGCCGATCCCGGCGCGCGCGCGGTGACCTTCGGCCTCGACAGCGCCCTGCGGCTGCCCTTCTGGGCGGCGGTCAAGACCGGCACGTCAAAGGCGATGCGCGACAATTGGTGCATCGGTTTTTCCGATCGCTTCACGGTTGCCGTCTGGGTCGGCAATCTCGAGGGCGATCCGATGCGTGGCGTATCGGGCACCAGCGGCGCGGCGCCGGTGTGGCGCGATGTGATGCTGGCGCTCCATCGCGATCGGTCCAGCCGGGCGCCAGCCCCGCCCGCCGGTGTCGAGCGTCGTTCCGTTCGCTTTGCCGGCGGGATCGAACCGGCGCGGAGCGAATGGTTCCTGAAGGGGACCGGCCAGACGGCGCTTGCCGCCGCCCCGCCCGAAGCGCATCGCCCGCGCATCGCCGATCCGGTGGCGGGCGCCGTCTATGCGGTAGATCCCGACATCCCGTCCGATCGCCAGCGCATCCGGGTGGCGACGCGCGGTGCGGTCGCCGGCCACCGGCTGATGCTCGACAGGAAGGATCTCGGGCCGGCGGATGGCCAGCCATTGATCTTTGCGGGCCCCGGCCAGCACCGCCTGCTGCTGGTCGATGCCGCCGGGCGCGCGGTGGATCGCGTGCTGTTCAGCGTGCGCTGATAGTCATGCCCCGAAGCCGAGGTTGAAGGGCCCGCCGCGCGCGACGGCGCGTTGCCAGGCGGGGCGCGATTCCATCCGGTCGACGAAGCCGAGCAGGGTCGGGCGATCATCGATCTGGCCCTGCGCCTTCAGGAATTGCAGTTCATGGGTCAGTTGCAGGTCGGCGGCGGTGAAGGCGTCGCCGATCAGATAGTCGCGGCCGCCCAGCATGGCATCGAGATGATCGAGCTGCACGCCAAGGCCGTGCGCGGCATAGCCTTCCAGCATCGGCGCGCTCACTCCGAACAGCCGGATGAACAGCGGCAGCAAGGTGCGCAGCGCCAGCGAGGATTCGGGATAATGGAGAAGTTCCAGGAACTTCGCATAATCGGGCGAGTCTGCGGGCGGGGCGAGGCGGCCTTGCCCGAAGCGCATCAGCACATATTGGATGATGGCGGCGGATTCGGCCATCACCAGCCCGTCAATCTCGACCGAGGGCGCCTTGCCGAGTGGATGCACCCTGGTCAGTTCGGGGGGAGCCGCCCCCATCATCCGCTGATAGCGAACCACCTCATAAGGCAGTTCCAGTTCCTCGAGCAGCCACAGGATACGCTGTGATTTCGAGTTTTCGAGATGATGGACGGTGATTCCCCCCACAGGCTCTCCCCTGAATTAATCCCTCAGCAGTTCGTTGATCCCCGTCTTGGCGCGGGTCTGGGCGTCAACGCGCTTCACGATAACCGCGCAATAGAGCGACGGTCCAGCCGTGCCGTCGGGCAGCGGCTTGCCGGGCAGCGATCCGGGCACGACCACGGCATAATCGGGCACCCGGCCGACGAACACCTCGCCCGTCGCGCGATCGACGATCTTGGTCGACGCGCCGAGATAGACGCCCATCGACAGCACCGCGCCGGTGCCGACGATCACGCCTTCGGCCACTTCGGCGCGCGCGCCGATGAACGCGCCGTCGCCGATCACCACCGGATTGGCCTGCAGCGGTTCGAGCACGCCGCCAATGCCGGCGCCGCCCGAAAGATGGACGTTGCGGCCGATCTGCGCGCAGCTGCCCACCGTCGCCCAGGTATCGACCATCGTGCCTTCACCGACATAGGCGCCGATGTTGACGAAGCTCGGCATCAGCACGACGCCCTTGGAGATGTGGGCGCCACGGCGGACGACCGCGCCCGGCACCGAACGGAAGCCGGCGGCGCGATATTCCGCCTCGCCCCAGCCCGAAAACTTGCTGGGCACCTTATCCCACCAATTCGCTTCGCCCGGCGCACCGGCGATCAGCGCGTTGTCGTTGAGGCGGAAGGAGAGCAGCACCGCCTTCTTCAGCCACTGATGGACGATCACTTCGCCATCGACCGTTTCGGCCACGCGCGCGGTGCCGGCATCGAGCGCCGCCAGCGCCGCGTCGACGGCGGTGCGGATCTCACCCTTGGTGTCGAAACCCAGCGTGTCGCGGGCTTCCCACGCGGCTTCGATCGTCTGCGCCAGATCGCTCATCTTGTCGTCCCCAATATCTGTTCCAACCATTCGCCGACCTCGGCGATCTCATAATCGATGAAATCGGGATGGTGCTCGTGCGCGCCATGGTCCGATCCGTTGTTCACCCACACCGTCTTCATGCCCAGCGCCTTGGCGGGGCGCAGGTTGCGGGCCATGTCCTCGACGAACAAGGCGGTCTGCGGCCGCACGTCCAGCGCCCGGCACATCGCGTCATAGCTCGCCGGGTGGGGCTTGGGTTGATAGGCGCAGGCGTGGATGTCGTGCACCGCCTCGAAACTGTGCGACAGGCCAAGCCGGCCCAGCACGCGCCGCGCATAGGCCTCGTCGCCATTGGTGAAGATCAGCTTGCGCCCGGGCAGGCGGGCCACCGCCTCGACCAGCCGGCGATCCTCGGCCAGCGCGTCCATCTCGATATCGTGGACGAAATCGAGGAATTCGCGCGGTTCGATGCCGTGCGCGGCCATCAGCCCGTTCAGCGTCGTGCCATGCTCGACGAAATAGCTTTTCTGGATGCGGCGCGCTTCTTGTGCGTCGACGCCGAGCAGGTTCTGGATGAACAGGCCCATCTTGACGTCGATGCGGCCGAACAGGTCCGCTGAGGCCGGGTAGAGCGTATTGTCCAGATCGAAGATCCAGCAATCGACATGGGCGAGCGCGGGCAGCATGGCGCGCGGTCTAGCGACGGGGGAGGGCGGGGGCAACCTCGCCCGCACGCTTCGTCATTCCAGAAAAAGCGGGAATCCATCGGCGCTCCGATGCGGAACGAAAACGACCGCTCCGCCCATGGATTCTGACCTTCATCAGGATGACAGCGTCCGTCTTATACCGTGAAGCTCTCGCCGCAGCCGCAGGCGCCCTTGGCATTGGGGTTCTGGAAGACGAAGCCGGCGGAAAAATCATCCTCCACCCAGTCCATCGTCGAACCGATCAGATAGAGCACCGAACCGCCGTCGACATAGAAATCGCCGCCCGGCGTCGCGATCTTCTCGTCGAACGGATCGGCCTCCGTCACATAATCCACCGAATAAGCGAGGCCCGAACAACCCCGGCGCGGGGTGGACAGCTTGACGCCGATCGAACCTTCGGGCGCGCGCGCCATCAGATCGGCGATCCGCTGTTCGGCGGACGGCGTCAGGATGATCGCGGCCGGGCGCTGGCGGGTGGTCGTGCTCATCACAGCATCCCCAGTTCGAGCTTCGCCTCATCGGACATCTTCTGCGGATCCCATGGCGGATCCCAGACCAGATTCACTTCGGCCACGCCGACACCCGGCACCGAGCCGACGCGCAGCTCGACCTCGCCCGGCATGGATTCGGCGACCGGGCAGTGCGGCGTGGTCAGCGTCATCGTCACCACCACATGGCCGTCGGTGTCGACGTCGACGCCATAGATCAGCCCGAGATCGTAGATGTTCACCGGGATCTCGGGATCGTAGATTTCCTTGAGCGCGGCGATCACGCCTTCATAGACGTCGCCGCCCGGCTCGCCGGCGCCCTGCGGCACCGGGGTCTGCGCCAGAAAGCCGTCCAGATAATCGCGCGGACGCGTCGTCGCCGGCTCGTCCGTGGCATCTTCCACGCGGGCGCGCGGCGGCGTCGGCACCGTGCTGACCTCTTCGGTCTGGATCTTGGTTTCCTCGTTCATCCGAAAATTCTCGTCACGCGTTCGATACCCTTCGCCAGCGCCGCGACATCGGCCAGCCCGTTATAGACACCGAAGCTCGCCCGCGCTGTCGCCGGCACGCCCAGATGTTCCATCAGCGGTTGCGCGCAATGGTGGCCAGCGCGGATCGCCACATGCGCCTCGTCCAATATGGTGCCGACATCGTGGGGATGCACCCCCTCGACCGCGAAGCTGACGATGCCGGCCGAATCCGCCGGGCCGAACAGGCGCACCGAATTGATCCCAGACAGCGCCTCGCGCGCGGCCGTCACCAGGGCGGTTTCGTGCGCGTGGATCGCATCGAGGCCGATCGCATCGACATAATCGATCGCGGCATGCAGGCCGACGACGCCCACGACATGCGGCGTCCCCGCCTCGAACCGCGCGGGCGGCGGGGCATAGGTGGTGCGCGCGAAGCTCACCTTGTCGATCATCGCGCCGCCGCCATGCCAGGGCGGCATGGAATCGAGGATGTCGGCCCGCGCCCACAGCACGCCGATCCCGGTCGGGCCATAGAGCTTGTGGCCTGAAAAGACGTAGAAGTCGCAATCCAGCGCCGCGACGTCGACGGGAAGGCGCGGCACCGCCTGGCAGCCATCGACCAGCAGCCGCGCGCCGACATTGTGCGCAAGATCCGCCGCGCGGCGGACATCGAGCACCGATCCCAGCACGTTGGAAACATGGGCCAGCGCCACCAGCTTGTGCGCCGGGGTCAGCATCGCTTCCACCGCGTCGAGGTCGATGCGGCCATCGGCGGTCAGCGGGGCGACGTCGATCTCCACGCCGATGCGATCGCGCAGCAACTGCCAGGGCACGATATTGGAATGATGTTCCAGCGTCGAAAGCAGGATGCGGTCGCCGGCCTTCAGATGGGTATCGCCCCAGCTTTGCGCGACGAGATTGATGCCTTCGGTCGCGCCGCGCACGAAGACGATTTCGTCCGCCGATCCCGCGCCGATGAAGCGCGCGACGCGCTGGCGGGATGCCTCGAACGCGACCGTCATGTCGGCCGAACGCTGGTAAACGCCGCGATGGACGGTGGCATAGGTTTCGCCATAAGCGCGGGCGATCGCGTCGATCACGACCTTGGGCTTCTGCGCGGTCGCGGCCGTATCCAGATAGGCCCAGCCATCGGGAATCGCGGGGAAATCGGTCAGCCAGTCGAGCGGGCGGGTTTCGGTGAGCAGGTTCACAGCAGCGCCTCCAGCGCGGCGAGCGCGCGGCCTTCCAGCATCTCGCGCGCGGCATCGTCCGCCAGGTCGACGAATGCGCCGGCAACAAAGGCCTGCAGCAGCAGCGCCTTGGCTTCCGCCGGCGGCAGGCCCCGGCTTTCAAGGTAGAACAGCGCCTGCTTGTCGAGCTCGCCAACGGTCGCGCCATGCGCGCACTTCACGTCGTCGGCATAGATTTCGAGTTCGGGCTTGGCATTGGCGGTGGCCGTGCGGTCGAGCAGCATCGCCTTCACCGATTGCGCGGCATCGGTCTTCTGCGCGTCGCGGGCGACCGCGATCTGGCCGAGATAGCTGCCGGTCGCCTGCGCCGCGAGCACCGAACGCACCACCTGGTTGCTGGTCGCATGGGGCTCGACATGGCGCACGATGGTCACGATCTCCAGCGTCTGCGTGCCTCCGCCGATGATCGTGCCGCCCAGTTCGAAATGGGCGCCGTCGTGCAAGGTCACGTCGATGGTGATCCGGCCCAGCCGGCCGACGGTGTTGAGGATGAAGAATTCGCAGCGTCCGCCCGCGGCCACATCCACCACATAATCCGCGATCACCACCGCATCCGCGCCGCCTTCCGGCGCGATCACACGGACCAGGCTTTCGCCGGCGGCGACATGAATTTCTTCGGCCGGCGGCGTCGGCCAGACGCTCGCGACCGCATCGAGATCGCTATAGCGCCAGGCTTCCTGCTTCGCGGTGGGGATGGGCAGGCTGCTCACGCGGCGATCGCTCCATAGCCCTCGCGCTCAAGCTCGAGCGCCAGTTCCGGTCCGCCCGAACGGACGATCCGGCCCGCCGCCAGCACATGCACGAAATGCGGCTGCACATAATCGAGCAGGCGCTGATAATGGGTGATCAGCAGCACGCCCTTTTCGGGCGTCCGCATGATGCGGTTGATGCCTTCGCCGATCACGCGCAGCGCATCGATATCGAGGCCCGAATCGGTTTCGTCGAGGATCGCCAGCTTCGGATCGATGATGCCCATCTGCACCATCTCGTTGCGCTTCTTCTCGCCGCCCGAAAAGCCGACATTCACCGGCCGCTTCAGCATGTCCATGTTGAGGCCGAGGCCATCGGCCTGCGCGCGCGCGACTTTCAGGAACTCACCGCCCGAAAGCTCCGCCTCGCCCCGGCTCTTGCGCTGCGCGTTGAGCGCGGTGCGCAGGAACTGGAGGTTGGAGACGCCCGGAATCTCGACCGGATATTGGAAGCCGAGGAACAGGCCGGCGGCGGCGCGTTCATGCGGCTCCAGCGCCAGCAGATCCTCGCCGTCGAGCGTGGCGCTGCCTTCGGTCACCTCATAGCCGGGCCGGCCGGCCAGCACATAGCTCAGCGTCGACTTGCCCGCGCCGTTCGGCCCCATGATCGCATGGATCTCACCCGCGTTGATGGTGAGATCGACGCCCTTGAGGATCGGCTTGCCGTCGACTTCGGCGTGGAGGTTATTGATCTTTAACATGCAACTCACTCTGCTGCCGCCCCGGCGCTGACTTCAGACCGAACGGGATTGTTTCGTTCAATGGTGTTGAAGATGCGATCCAGCCGCTTGCCCTCCTGAAGCATATCTCCGCTTCCAGATGATCGAACAGCGTCAAGGGCCTGTTTATAGAGCCCCTGACGGAGCGTCCGGCAGTAAACGGGCAATTGTTCAGCAGCGATGTTCTGACCATTCATCACATTCTTCGCGACGTCGCTGTTTTCGTTAAAGCAAGACGAATAAAAGAGCACATGCGGCATCGCCGGCAAACTGACCTGACCCATGTTGTAGCTGCCGTCGGCAGCGAACATGAGCGCAACGGTTACGGCTCCGATCACCCCACGCTCCCCTCAAGGCTGATCCCCAAAAGCTTCTGCGCTTCGACCGCGAATTCCATCGGCAGCTGCTGCAGCACTTCCTTGGCGAAGCCGTTGACGATCAGCGCCACCGCATCCTCCTGATTGAGGCCGCGCGACATGGCGTAGAAGAGCTGGTCGTCCGAAATCTTGCTGGTCGTTGCCTCATGCTCGATCTGGGCGGAGGGGTTGCGCACCTCGATATAGGGCACGGTGTGCGCGCCGCATTTGTCGCCGAGCAGCAGGCTGTCGCACTGGGTGAAGTTGCGCACGCCTTCCGCCGTCGGCCCGACGCGGACGAGGCCGCGATAGGTGTTGTTCGAGCGGCCGGCGGAAATGCCCTTCGACACGATCGTCGAGCGCGATCCCTTGCCCAGATGGATCATCTTGGTGCCGGTATCGGCCTGCTGCATGTTGTTGGTGACGGCGACCGAATAGAATTCGCCCACCGAATTCTCGCCCGCCAGCACGCAGCTCGGATATTTCCAGGTGATCGCGGAGCCGGTTTCCACCTGCGTCCAGCTCACCTTGCTGTTCCGGCCCTGGCAGAGCGCGCGCTTGGTGACGAAATTATAGATGCCGCCCTTGCCCTCGGCATCGCCGGGATACCAGTTCTGGACGGTCGAATATTTGATTTCGGCATCGTCCAGGGCAACCAGTTCGACCACGGCGGCGTGGAGCTGGTTCTCGTCGCGCATCGGCGCGGTGCAGCCTTCGAGATAGGAGACATAAGCCCCCTTGTCGGCCACGATCAGCGTGCGTTCGAACTGGCCCGTATTCTCCGCATTGATGCGGAAATAGGTCGACAGCTCCATCGGGCAGCGCACGCCTTCGGGGATGTAGACGAAGGTGCCGTCCGAAAAGACCGCGCAGTTGAGCGTGGCGAAATAGTTGTCGTGCATCGGCACGACCTTGCCGAGCCACTTCTTCACCATGTCCGGATATTCGCGGATCGCTTCGGAGATGGAGAGGAAGATGACGCCGGCCTTCTTCAGCTCGTCGCGGAAGGTGGTGGCGACCGAAACCGAATCGAACACGGCGTCCACGGCGACCTTGCGGCTGCCTTCGACACCGGCGAGCACCTTCTGCTCCTCGATCGGGATGCCGAGCTTCTCATAGACCTTGAGAATTTCGGGATCGACCTCGTCGAGCGAGCTGAGCTTGGGCTTGGCCTTGGGCGCGGCGTAATAATAAGCGTCCTGATAATCGATCGGCGGCACGTTGAGCTTCGCCCAGTCGGGCGGCGTCATCGTCTGCCACAGGCGGAACGCCTTCAGCCGCCATTCCAGCATCCATTCCGGCTCGTTCTTCTTGGCCGAAATGAAGCGGACGGTATCCTCGTTCAGCCCCTTGGGCGCGAAGTCCTGCTCGATATCGGTGGTGAAGCCCCATTCATAGGTCGACGCCTTCTGCGCCGCCTCGAAGGCTTCCCGGTTGCGGACTTCACTCATGCGGGCACTCCTGCAAGCGTGGCGAGGCTCACCCCGCCGAGCGCGCCCTTTACCGCGCCGTTCACCGCCGTCCAGTGCGGGCGAACACGGCAATCGGCTTCGAGCGCGCAATCATGGCGGCCATGTTCCACGCAGGCCGTCATCGCGATCGGCCCTTCGACCGCCTCGATGATCTCGGCCAGGCTGATTTCAGCCGGCCCCCGGGCGAGGCGGAAGCCGCCGCCGGTGCCGCGCGCGGAGGTGAGCAGGCCGGCGGATGCGAGCTTGCCCATCAGCTTCTGCGCGGTGGGCAGCGGCACGCCGGTTTCCTCCGAAAGCAGGGTGGCCGACAGGCGCGTCTCCGCGTCACTGTGACGCGCAGCCGCGGTCAGCATCACGACCGCATAATCGGCAAGGCTCGAAAGGCGCATGGTCTCCAAATCGGACTGATTCGTTCCGATTGGCAATTGGGGGCGCGATGCGTGCGCGTCAAGGGCAGGATCGCTTGGCTGGCTTAAAGCGTGGCGGGGGCTTCAGCTCAACAGGGTGAGGCGCGGCAGCGTGGAAAGCTTGCCGCGTTCCAGCGTCAGCTTGGTCACCGGGGTCGGCGTGCGCTGGAACTGCAGCGGTGTCAGCCCGGTGAACGTCTTGAACTCACGAATGAAATGCGACTGATCGTAGAAGGCGTCGCCGGCCGCGTCGGCCCAATGGGTGCTGTTCACGAATCGCGCAGCGGCGCGCAGCGCGCGATATTTGCGGGCCAAAAGCTTGGGCGGCGCGCCATAGATCCGCCGGGCCAGCCGCTCGACCTGCCGGCCCGAAACCCCGGTGGCCTTCACCAGCGTGTCGACGGCGGGTGACAGCGCGTCGGTCAGCCAGCGATCGGTGAGATGGGTGAACCAATATGGCGCATCGGCGGCGTCGGCCAGCAAGCCGCGCATGATGGCATCCACCACCGCGATCATGCGCGACGGGCGGTCGTCGAATCGCATCGCGTCGAGCGCGTCTTCCAGCATGCCGCCGAACACATCGACCGCGTCGACCACCAGATCGGCGAACAGGCTGGCATCGTCCTCCACCAGCGAGGCCCAGCCGGCGGGCAGGATGCCGACACCGAAGACGAGCACGGGGCCGACGACATCGAAACGGGTGGCGGCGGTGGTCGGGCCGAGCAGCGAGATTTCCGGCGCGCCGATCACGCGCCCGTCGCCAAAGCCATAGCTGCCCGCGCCCGAGATCATGAAGCGCAACTGCGCGGTGTCCGCCCGCACCAGATCGGCCATCTGCGGCAGATCGGCACGGAAGATATAATAAGCGGAAAGATGACGACGCAGATCGGGGGCCGGCGCGAAATAGCGCAGGCTGACGGCCTGGTCGTATCCGGAACCCCTGTTCCCCACGTCCGTCCAACTCCCCACGTCGTCCGCGACGCACCATCGGTCGCATCATCGACGGGGGTTGTCACGCCCAAAAAAAGGCCCGGCCGGTAAGTGCCGGCCGGGCCAAAGGAAAAGGTCTCTCCATCAATCGATGGTGAGCCCTTCGGGTCGCAAGAAAGGGCCTAGCGCACAATCCTTTGCAGTTATTGGATGGAATCGACTCGATTATTGCGGAAAGGGTCAGCCCGCCTTTCGCGATGCGATCCAGGCATCCACCTGTTCCTCCAGAACGTCGAGCGGAACGGGCCCGCTCTTGAGGACGACGTCGTGGAAACCGCGCACGTCGAATCGGTCGCCGAGCGCCTTCTGTGCCTTGTCGCGCAGCTCGCTGATCTTCAGGCGGCCGATCATGTAGGCCGTCGCCTGGCCCGGATAGACGACATAGCGTTCGATCGCCTTGACGATGCCGCCCGGCGCGTCGGCCGAATTATCCTCGACATATTTGATCGCCTGTTCGCGGGTCCAGCGCTTGTGGTGGAGGCCGGTGTCGACGACGAGGCGGATGGCGCGATGCAGTTCGAGCTGGAGCCGGCCGAAATCGCGATAGGGATCGGTATAGAGGCCCATGTCCTTGGCCAGCTTTTCCGAATAGAGGCCCCAGCCTTCCGAATAGGCCGTCACGCCGCCGAACTGGCGGAAGGGCGGTACGTCCTTCAATTCGGTCTGGATCGTGCGCTGAAGGTGATGGCCGGGCAGGCCCTCATGGTAGAACAGCGCCTCCACCTCGAACAGCGGCATGTCCGCCATGTCGTAGAGGTTGGCATAATAGGTGCCGGGCCGCGAACCATCGGGCGCGGGGCTCTGGTAGAAGGCCTTGCCGGCCGATTTCTCGCGGAACGGCTCGACCCGCTTCACCACCAGCGGCGCCTGCGGCAGCACGCCGAACCACTGCGGCAGCTTGGCCGTCACCCACTGCTTGGCCTTTTCGGTTTCCGCCAGATACAGCGCGCGGCCTTCATCGGTGTTGGGCGCATAGAATTGCTTGTCGGTGCGCATGAACTGGAAGAAGGCCTGCAGGTCGCCCTTGAAGCCGGTCTTGTCCATGATCGCCTTCATCTCGCCATGGATGCGGGCGACATTGTCGAGGCCGATCTGGTGGATCTGATCGGGCGTCAGCGCGGTCGTCGTATAGTTGGACAGGCGCTCGGCATAATAAGCCGCGCCGTCCTTGAAGCGCCACACGCCGTCATCGGTGCCGGCCAGCTTCTCCTGCGCGCCCATTTCGGCGATCAGCCGCGCATAAGCGGGCTTCACCGATGTCGTCAGCGCCTTGGCGCCGGCGGCGACGAGCGCATCCTTTTCGGCCTGCGGGATATCCAGCTTGGCGACCTTGGCCTTGAGATCCGCATAAAGCGGCGCATCGGCGCCCGCATCGAAGGGCGCGCCCTTGATCACGTTCTGCGCGTCCGAGATCACATAAGGATAGACCCATTTCGGTGGCGTCAGCCCCTTGGCGGCGCGCGTCTTCGATTCGGCGATGATCTGGTCGATCGCGGGGCCCAGGCCCTGAAGGCGGCTGACATAGGCTTCGGCGTCGGCCTTGGTCATCACCCGATGGATGTTGATCAGGAAGGCCGGCAGCTGGCTCTGCGCGCCGTTCATCTGGTCGAACGCATATTCATGGTCGCGATAGGGGAAGGCCCGGTCGCGCCGTTCGATCATCTTCTCGAACAGATGGAAGGACAGGCGGTTATTCTCGTCCAGCCTGGCCGGATCGAAGCGCTGGCGCATCTGGGCCACGGCGGCCTGCTGGAGCGCGTGCTGGCGCACCTCGGCGGCATCCGAAAAATCGTTCCACTTGCCATAATCGCCGTCGCGGATGCCGCGATAGGATTTGGTCATCGGCGACAGCGCCAGTTCCGCCTTGTCGAACTCGATGAAGAATTGCTGGATGGCGGCATTCTGGTCGGCCGGGGCCACGGCTGCCGGCGCGGCGGCGGGCGTCTGGGCGGTGGCCGGAACCGTGCCGGCGGCGGCGATCGCGGTCGAAAGGAAAAGCAGCGTGCGGAACATGTCAGCTCCCTGAAGAGATGTTTCGTGTTTTTCTGGTCTGCGGGTGTGTTAGCGCGATGCCACGGCACGTCAAATGGCCGGGCGGCGTAAATTGCATGACGTTGCTGCGATCAGGCGCTAGGCGGCGGCCATGGCCCTTTATCCGATGCTCCGCCCGCTGGTGTTCCGCATGGACGCCGAAACCGCCCATCGCGCGACGATCAGCGCGCTCCGGCTGAAGCCCGCGGGCGCGCGCCCGGCGTCGGACCCCCGGCTGGCGGTGTCGCTGGCGGGGTTGAATTTCCCCAGCCCGGTCGGCCTCGCCGCCGGGTTCGACAAGGATGCGCAGGTGCCCGATGCGATGCTGTCGCTGGGCTTCGGCTTCGTCGAGGTGGGCACGCTCACCCCCTTCCCGCAGGATGGCAATCCACGGCCCCGCTTGTTCCGGCTGGCGGAGGACCAGGCGGTGATCAACCGCATGGGCTTCAACAATGGCGGGCAGGCGGCCGCGCTCGAACGGCTGCTCAAGCGGCGCCATCGCCCCGGTATCGTCGGCGTGAATATCGGCGCCAACAAGGACGCGGCCGATCGCATCGCCGATTATGCCAAGGGCGTGACGGTGATGAAGGGCGTTGCCGATTATCTGACGGTCAACATCTCGTCGCCCAACACGCCGGGGCTGCGCGCGCTGCAATCGCGGCAGGCGCTGGATGAGCTGCTGGCCGGCGTGATGGAAGCACGCGGCGCCGCGCGGCCCCCGGTTTTCCTCAAGGTGGCGCCCGATCTCGAACCCGCCGATATCGATGATATCGCGGCGGTTGCGCATGATCGCCAGCTCGATGCGCTGATCGTCGCCAACACCACGATCACCCGGCCGCCGCTCCGTTCGGTCCATGCCGGTGAAACCGGTGGTCTTTCCGGCGCGCCGCTGCACGATCTCGCCACCCAGCGGCTCCGCGATTTCCGTTCGGCGACCGGCGGCGGCATCCCGCTGATCGCCGCCGGGGGCATTGCCAGCGCCGAACAGGCCTATGCCCGCATCCGGGCGGGGGCGCGCCTCGTCCAGCTCTACAGCGCGATGGTCTATGAAGGGCCGGGCCTTGCCGCGCGGATCGTGCGCGGATTGCCGGCCCTGCTGGCGCGCGACGGGTTTGATCGGATCGAACAGGCGGTCGGGGTCGATTGATCGTTTCTGGCGATCATTATCAGTGGAATGATCGCCTTGACCTTATTGCGAATGGTTCGCATATTGGCGGCGAGAAGGAACCGCCGCCATGTCGCTCGAATATATCAAGACGCTCACCTACCTCGCCATCCACCTGACGGTCGGCTTCACAGTCGCCTATCTGCTCACCGGTTCTGTCGAGATCGCGGGCGGGATCGCGCTGATCGAACCCTGCGTCAACGCCGTCGCCTTCTTCTTCCATGAACGCGCCTGGGCAGGCCGCCTGCACCTGCCGGGTTTCGGCGGGCCAGCGGCGGCCTGAGGGGCGTTCAAGTGGTCAATAGGCGACGGCGCGGGAGGCGGATGGCACCGCCCACTAGGCCAAAGCCGACGATCAGCATCGCCCACGTAGTCGGCTCCGGCACGGCGGCAGGTGAAGTGCGGGTGATTGACAAAAGCGTGGCATCGAACCCCGTCCCCGCGTTCAAATCATAGTAAGTGAACTCACCGCTGGGGCCAGTCGGGCCCACGTCGTCCTCGTCATCAAAATATGAGTATCGAATGAGTTCTGGAAAATCCGTCGGCAATGACGATGTGTTCAGGAAAGATACCAGAGGATCCCAAAGGTAGATTGCAGCGTTCGCCTGAGGCGTCATCGCGATCAGGTAAAAATCTCCACCATCCTCGGTGAAAATATTCACGCCAGAAAAGGCTCTCGCCGAGAAGTCGATGTCTGCAGCACGAAAAGCGAGGTTGATTGATGCGTCCTCAAATGTCGAACCGAACGAGCCTTCGTAGACGTAAGTGGAAGAGGCGTTGAGCTCCTCATCGTATCGGAACTGCCCCGTCACCAGCGTCCCGGTGGGGAGTAACGCATTCGCAACGTCGATTCTCGCAACGAAATCAAATGTTGCGGCAACTGCCGGAACACTGGCGCCAATAAGGCCGAACAAAACGCCCGCAAACACCAAGCCGCGCATGGCATCCCCCCCCCGGATAGCACCTCACCGCACCGCGAGCAGGCACCAACGATGACGGTGCTTAAAGGCAATTAACGATAATAAGCAACTGGCATTCTGGTATTTTCTTGTTACCTTAGCGGATCATCATCGCCCGTAAAGCGCGTCCAGCCCTTCGCCATAGACCTTGCGGATCGCGTGGCGGCGGATCTTGAGCGAGGGCGTCAGCATCTCGTTCTCGATCGTGAAGGCGTCGTCGGCGATCAGGATGCGGCGCACCTTCTCGATCACCGAAAGGCTGGTGTTGACCCGGTCGACGGCGGCCATCAGCGCCTTCTGGAAGCGCGGATCGGTGCGCAGCGCCGCCGCGTCATAAGCGATGCCCTGCGCCGCCGCCCATTCCTTCGCCCAATCCGGATCGGGCACGATCAGGCCGACGAGATGCGGCCTCCGATCGCCGGTCACCATCGCCTGCAGGATTTCGGGTTCGAGCGTCAGCATCCCTTCGACCTTCTGGGGCGCGACATTGTCGCCCTTGTCGTTGACGATGATGTCCTTCTTGCGATCGGTGATGACGATCCGCCCGCAGTCGTCGATATGGCCGACATCGCCGGTGTGGAGCCAGCCATCCTTGAGGACGCGCGCCGTCTCCTCCTCGTTGCGCCAATAGCCGTGCATCACCAGTTCGCCGCGCACCAGGATCTCGCCATCCTCGGCGATCTGCACTTCGACATCGGGCAAAGGCGGCCCCACGCTTTCCATGCGGATGCCCGCCGACGGCCGGTTGCACGATATCACCGGCGCCGCTTCCGTCTGGCCATAGCCTTGCAGGAAGGTGATGCCGAGCGAGTGGAAGAACAGCCCGACTTCGGGATTGAGCGGGGCGCCGCCCGAAACCATCGCCTTCATCCGCCCGCCGAACCGCTTGCCCACCTTGGGCTTCAGCGTGCCGCGCAGGATCAGTTCCATCGGCCAGTCGGCCAATGCCATGCGGCCGGCATAATCCTTTTCGCCGATCGCCAGCGCGCGGCGCAGCAGATAGCGCGAAAGCCGGCCCTGCTTGTCGATCGCCTTCAGCACGCGGGTGCGCAGCACCTCGAACAGGCGGGGCACGACCACCATGATCGTCGGCCGCACCTCCTCGATATTGGAGGCGAGCTTTTCCAGCCCTTCGGAATAATAGATCTGCGCGCCCAGCCCGATCGGGAAATGCTGGCCGCCGGTATGCTCATAGGCATGGCTGAGCGGCAGGAAGGACAGGAAAACCTCGTCCTCCCAGCCGAAATCCTCCGAAATCACCGTCGTGCAGCCGGCCACATTGTGCAGGATCGCGCCATGGTGCTGGCGCACGCCGCGCGGGGCGCCGCCGGTGCCCGATGTGTAGATGATGCAGGCCAGATCCTCGCGCGTGAAATCCGCCGCCGCCTCGGCCGTCGCCACCTCGGTCGGGTGGGCGGCGATCAGGCCGGCCCAATCATGGAAGCGGGCATCGCCCGACTGGCCGATGCGCAGCGGCTCGATGCCGATCACATGGCTGCACGCGGTCGATCGCATCACCGCGGGCATCAGCGCCTTGGCCAGCCTTGCGGTGGAAACGATCACCGCGCGCGCGCCGCTATTCTCCAGAATATGGGCGTGGTCGCGCTCGGTATTGGTGGTGTAGGTCGGCACCGTCACCAGCCCGGCGGTCATGATCGCCAGATCGGCGATGCACCATTCGGGGCGGTTTTCGGATACCAGCATCACCCGGTCGCCCCGCTTGAGGCCGAGGCCGCCCAGCGCCGCCGCCAGCGCCGCGACCTGCCGGGCGGCCTCCGCCCAACTGGTCGCCTGCCATGCGCCGTCGCGCTTCGCCCACAGGAAAGGCGCGTCGCCCTTCACCCGCGCGCGGGTGAAGAACATCGTCACAAGATTGGGGAAATGTTCCAGCTTGCGCATGGCCAAGGCGTGCCTTTTCGGGGGCGTTCATTTTCGCCCCTTGTAACTTGGAATGGTGCCCGGTCCAGTTACGGAAAGCGTGGCTTTGCGATAATAAGCGCGTGGCGGGGCCGGTCGATGCCGGCCGCCCTGATCGCCTATTCCGTCAGGGCCACGCCCTCGCTGCGCGTGTCGGCGGTGCCGCGCCAGCCATTGCCAACGCGTTCGACCGCGTTCAGCTTCGATGCCAGGTCGGCGGGCGATACCGGCTGGCCCAATTTCTCCAGCGCGGGGCGCATCGCATCCAGGCTGGTGCCCTGTTCCACCTGCAGCGCGCCGCCGCCGAAATAGATATTGGGGAGCGCGATCGCCTCGGCCGCGGGCAGCTTCCAGTCGATAAAGCCGACCAGCGCCTTCATCACATGCATGATGATCCGCTTGCCGCCGGCGGAACCCAGCGCCAGCACCACCTTGCCATCGGGGCCGTAGACGATCGTCGGCGACATCGAGGATAGCGGCCGCTTGCCCGCTTCCACCCGGTTGGCGACGGGCGCGCCATTTCTTTCGGGCACGAAGGTGAAATCGGTCAGTTCGTTGTTCAGCACCATGCCGCTGGCGACCAGCTGGCTGCCGAACGGCCCTTCCACCGTCGACGTCATCGACACGACATCGCCATTGCCGTCGACGGCGACGAAATGGGTGGTGCCCGAAACTTCGCCCGAAATCCCCGCGGTGCGCGGCTCGGCACCCGGCGGCGTGCCCGGTTGATAGCGGCCGAGCGAGCGGACGGGCGATATCAAGGCGGAACGCTTGGCCAGATAATTCCGGTCGATCAGTCCGGCGAGCGGAACCGAAACGAAATCCACGTCGCCCAGATAGGTTTCGCGATCGGCATAAGCGAGCTGCATCGCTTCGCCGATCAGGTGCCAGGCGGTGGGGCTGTCCTTGCCGAGCTTCGCCATGTCGAAGCGCTCGATCATGCCCAGCATCTGCAGGATCGTGACCCCGCCCGATGATGGCGGCCCCATGCCGCAGACGCGATAGCCGCGATATTCGCCGCAGACTGGCGCGCGTTCCTTGGCCTGATAGGCGGCAAGGTCGGCCAGCGTCAGCGGCACCGGATGGCGCGGGGCGTTGGTGACGGCGGCGGCGATCGCCGCGCCATGCCGGCCGGCGTAAAAGGCGTCCGGCCCGCCCGTCGCGATGTCGCGCAGCAGGCCGGCAAGCGCGGGGTTGCGGATGATCGTGCCGGCGGGCGCGGCCTTGCCGTCGCGGGTGTAAAGGGCAGCGATCTCGGGGAAATCCTGCCACAGCGGCGATACATAGCCCATGAATCGGGCCATGCGCGGGCTGACGGCATAGCCGTTTTCGGCAAGCCGGATCGCGGGTTCGAACAGCTTTGCCCAGGGCAGCTTGCCCCATTTGCGGTGCGCGTCCGCCATCAGGCGGATATTGCCCGGCACGCCGACCGATTTGCCGCCGGGAAAGGCCTGGCCATAGGCCATCGCCTTGCCGTTCGCCATGAAGCGATCGGCGGTCGCGGCGGCGGGTGCGGCTTCGCGCCCGTCGATGGTGGAAAGCGTGCCCGTCCCGCCGTCATGGTGGACCAGCAGCCCGCCGCCGCCGATGCCCGATGATTGCGGTTCGACCACGGTGAGCGCCAGCATCATCGCCATTGCGGCATCGGTGGCGCTGCCGCCGGCGCGCAGCATTTGGCGCCCCGCTTCCGCCGCACGCGGATCGGCGGCGGTGACGACGCCACCGGCGGCGTTCGCGGCAATCGGGGTGAGGATCAGGGCGAGGAGGAGACAGAGACGGGCGACCATGCGGCCAGCCTTAGAACAGGGGGCGCCGAAAGCGAACCCCGCGCGCGCCGTCATGCTTCCAGTTCGATGTCCCAATAAAGCCAGTCGCGCCAGCTGGTGTGGAGGTAATTGGGCGGGAAGGAACGTCCATGCTCCTGCAGCTGCCAGCTTGTCGGGCGGATCGGTTCCTCGGCCAGCGTCATATGGGCTTCGCGCGGCGTGCGCCCGCCCTTCTTGAGGTTGCAGGGCGCGCAGGCGGTGGCCACATTCTCCCATGTCGTCCGCCCGCCCTGCGCGCGCGGGATGACATGATCGAACGTCAGATCGCTGGTCTTTCCGCAATATTGGCAGGCGAAACGATCGCGCAGGAACAGGTTGAATCGGGTGAAGGCGGGATATTCGGACGGCCGCACATATTGGCGCAGCGCGATCACCGATGGCAGCTGCATGGTGAAATTGGGGCTATGCACTTCGCGCTGATAATGGGCGACGATATCGACGCGTTCGAGGAACACCGCCTTGATCGCGGTCTGCCAGGACCAGAGGCTGAGTGGATAATAGCTGAGCGGCGTGTAATCGGCGTTGAGCACAAGCGCCGGGCAACTGTCCGGATGGCGCAGGAGATCGGGATGATACATGGAACGGACTGTCCTCCCTCTGGTGGAAGACCAGCGGGCGGCTTCGGTCCCGTCGCACTCGGGACGCGATGGCCGAACCGGCTCGCGTCTCCCGACGTCCCGCTTCTACCTCATGATGCGTGACGGGGGCATGACAGCATTGTTCGCGACTCATGGTCAAGAGCCAGTTTTGCCATGAGCGGCATCACCTCGCGTTTCGCGCCCAGCCCCACGGGCGCGCTGCATCTCGGCCATGCCTATTCGGCGATCCGCGCGCATGATCTGGCGCGCGCGGCGGGCGGCCGGTTTCTGCTGCGGATTGAGGATATCGACCCCGGCCGCACGCGCGAGGCGCATATCACGGCGATCATCGAGGATCTCGCCTGGCTCGGCCTCGGTTGGGATGGCGAAGTTGTCCGCCAGTCGGCGCGGCTGGGCCTTTACGCTGCCGCGCTCGATCGGCTGAAGGCGATGGATCTCGTCTATCCATGTTTCTGCACGCGCGCCGAAATCGCGGCGAGCGCGGCGGCGCCGCATGGCGACGAGGCGCCCGTCTATCCCGGCACCTGCCGCCATCTCGATGCCGCGACGCGCGCGGGGCGCATGGCGGCGGAACCCCATGCCTGGCGGATCGCGATGGATGCGGCCGTGGCCCGCGCGGGGCCGCTGGCCTGGCGTGACGACATCGCCGGGGCGGTCGTCGCGGTGCCGGAAAAGCAGGGCGATGTCGTGCTCGCCCGCAAGGATGCGCCGGTTTCCTATCATCTCGCGGTCGTGGTCGACGATGCCGCGCAAGGGATCAGCGATGTGGTGCGCGGGCAGGATCTGTTCGCCGCCACCCATGTCCATCGGCTGCTGCAGGCGCTGCTCGATCTGCCGACGCCGCTTTATCATCACCATGCGTTGCTGGTCGGGCCGGATGGGCGCCGGCTGGCGAAGCGCGATGGCGCGCCGGCGCTTGCCTTGCTGCGCCACGATGGTCAGGACGGCCGCGAACTCGCCGATGGCCTGCGCCGGGGGCAATTCCCCGCTGGCATTTTTGACCAGAAGGCATAGACTAAACCCATTATGGCGGCATTCCTCATCTTCCTCCTGGTGCTCGCAATGGTGGCCACGGTCATCGCGCTGAGCCGCGGTGTCATCACCTTTGCCAAGACCACCGAGGCCGATGTCACCGGCGAAGGCCCCAATCTCAACGGGCAGCGCCAGAACAAGCTGATGCAGGCACGCATCGGCTTTCAGGCGCTGGCGATCATCATCGTCATCCTTTTCCTGCTGATGGCGCGCGGCGGCTGAGGCCGAAGCGGGCGGCGCAGGCGGGCGATGGTTAAGCTCAACAAGATTTATACGCGCACGGGCGACGCCGGCATGACCGGGCTGGTCGATGGGTCGCGCGTGTCCAAGGCCGATGCGCGCATGGCGGCGATCGGCGACGTCGACGAAGCCAATTCGGCGATCGGCGTCGCGCTCCAGCATGTCGCCGATCCGGCCCATGCCGCCTTGCTGTCGCGCATCCAGAACGAATTGTTCGATCTCGGCGCCGATCTCGCCACGCCGGGCGAGGGCGATTTCACGCCGGGCGAAATGGAATTGCGCATCACGGCGTCGCAGGTCGAGCGTCTGGAACGCGAAATCGACATGCTCAACGAAAGCCTCGCGCCGCTGCGCAGCTTCATCCTGCCAGCCGGTCCGGGGCCGATCGCGCTGCTCCATCTGGCCCGCGCCGTGGTCCGCCGGGCCGAACGCTCGGCCGTGGCGGCGGCACGGGATGTCGCGCTCAATCCGCAGGCGCTCGCTTATATCAACCGCCTGTCGGATCATCTTTTCGTTCTCGCCCGGCTGATTGCGTCGCGTGGCGCGGGCGATGTGCTGTGGCAGCCGGGGGCCACCCGCTGAACTGAACCGATGCAACCATGGCGGCGCTGATCCGTTGGGCGGCCATGGCTTTTCGGCGATCCGAGGCGGTGGAACAGGCCGAGGCGGTGGAACAGGTCCGGCCACAGGCCGGGCTGGCCAGTCGCTACACCGCCACCCGCGCGCTGTCGGTCGCGTTGGCCGCACCTTTGTCCGATGCGGATGCGACCGCGCAGTCGATGCCCGATGCCTCGCCCGCCAAATGGCATCTCGCCCACACGACCTGGTTCTTCGAAACCTTCGTGCTGCGCGATCATGCGCCGGGCTACTGCGTCCACGATCCGCGCTGGGCGCATCTGTTCAACAGCTATTATGAAGCGGAAGGGCCGCGCCATCCGCGCCCGCACCGGGGGCTGCTCACCCGCCCCAGCCTGAGCGAGATCGTCGAGTGGCGCAGCTTCGTCGATTATGCGCTTACGGTGGCATTGCCCGCCTTCGACGCGCCGGTCCGCGCGCTCGTGGAACTCGGCATCCAGCATGAACAGCAGCATCAGGAACTGCTGCTGACGGACATCCTCAACCTGTTCGCCGCCAATCCGCTGCTGCCGCCGATCTGGGATGCCGCGCGTGCGTCGGCCCCCGCACCGTCGCCGCAGCCACTGCGTTGGTTCGCGGGGCGGGAAGGGCTGGTCGAGATCGGCCGCGACCAATCCGATCAGGGCTTCGGCTTCGATTGCGAAGGGCCGCGCCACGCCGCCCTGCTCACGCCGCATCTGCTGGCCGAGCGGTTGGTCACCAACGCTGAGTGGCAGGATTTCATCGCCGATGGCGGCTATGTCCGGCCCCAGCTCTGGCTGTCGGATGGCTGGGCCTGGGTGCAGGCGAACGCGATCGACGCGCCGCTCTACTGGCGCCGGGCCGAACCGCGTGGCCCGTGGCGCAGCTTCGCGCTCGATGGCCTGCACAGCCTTCGCGATGGCGATCCCGTCACCCATATCAGCTATTATGAAGCCGATGCCTTCGCGCGCTGGGCTGGCGCGCGCCTGCCCACCGAGGCCGAATGGGAAAGTGCGGGCGCCAACCATGATCCGGCTGCCGGCAATCAGCTCGATGCGGCGGGCGCGGTCCGTCCGCTGGCGGCGGAGGGCGATGGGGCGCTGCGCCAGATGTTCGGCGATGCCTGGGAATGGACGGCCAGCGCCTATCATCCCTATCCGGGCTTCCGCCCGGCGGCGGGGGCCGTCGGCGAATATAATGGCAAGTTCATGAGCGGGCAGATGGTGCTGAAAGGCGGCAGCTGCGCCACGCCGCGCGGCCATGTCCGCGCCTCCTATCGCAACTTCTTCTACCCCCATCAGCGCTGGCAGTTCACCGGCGTCCGGCTGGCGCGGGATCGGTGAGATGGCCGATATAGTCGCGCTCGATCGGCCGTCGGCGACGCTGGCGGCGTTCCGCGCCGATGTGCTGGCGGGGCTTGGCGCGCGGCCCCGGGCGATACCGGCGCGATGGTTCTACGATCGGCGTGGCTCCGAACTGTTCGAGGCGATCACCCGCCTGCCGGAATATTATCCCACCCGCACCGAAACCGCGTTGCTGGCCGAGCGGGCAGGGGAGGTCGCGGCGATCGTCGGGCCGGGCCGCGCGGTGATCGAATTCGGTTCGGGCTCGTCGGCCAAGACGCCTCATCTTCTCGCCGCCATTGCCCCCGCCGCTTATGTGCCGATCGACATATCGGGGGATTTCCTGCGGCAGTCTGCGGATGCGCTGGCAGGGCGTTTTCCCGGCCTGCCGATCCTGCCGGTCGAGGCCGATTTCCTGAAGGCGATGCCGATGCCCGCCGCCGTCGCCGGGCTGCCGCGACTGGGTTTCTTTCCCGGATCGACGATCGGCAATCTGGGCGCCGCACCGGCGGTCGATCTGCTGCGCCGCATGGCCGATGCGCTGGGCGAAGGCGCGATGCTGCTGATCGGGATGGACCGGGTTAAGGCGCCCGAAATCCTGATTCCCGCCTATGACGATGCCGCCGGCGTGACGGCGGCGTTCAATTTCAACCTGCTCCACCGCATCAACCGCGAGCTGGATGGCGATATTCCGGTCGCCGCCTTCCGCCATCGCGCGCTCTGGAACGACTGGGCGGCGCGGATGGAAATGCATCTTGTGGCGGCCGATGACGTGGCTTTCACCGTCGCTGGCCGATCGTTCGAGATCGCGGCGGGCGAGACGATTCATACGGAAAACAGCCATAAATACGGCCCACGGGGCGCCCGCCTGCTGCTCGCGGCCGGTGGGTGGACGCCATTGCGCGAATGGGTGGACGGCGAAGGCCTGTTCGCGCTGCTGCTGGCCGAGGCCCGCCCGCCCGCTTCGGCGCCCTGAACATCCGGGCGCATAATAGAGTCCCGCAATTGCGCGAATGACGATAAGGGGGCGTCATGTCCAAGCTCCCTGTGGTCGCGATCGTCGGCCGGCCGAATGTCGGCAAGTCCACTTTGTTCAATCGCCTCGTCGGCAAGAAGCTCGCGCTTGTCGACGATCGGCCCGGCGTGACCCGCGACCGGCGCGAAGGCGACGCGACGCTGCTCGGCGTGGAATTCCGCGTCATCGACACGGCGGGTTTCGAGGATGACGATCCCGATACGCTGCCCGGCCGGATGCGCCGGCAGACCGAGGCGGCGGTGGAAACCGCCGACGTCGCCCTGTTCCTGATCGACGCGCGTGCCGGCGTGATGCCGCTCGACGAAGAGATCGCCCGCTGGCTCCGCGGCGGCAACACGCCGGTGGTGGTGCTGGCCAACAAGGCCGAAGGCAGGGCCGGCGAAAGCGGCGTGCTCGAATCCTTCGGGCTCGGCTTCGGCGATCCCGTGCCGTTCAGCGCCGAACATGGCGAGGGCCTGGCCGATCTGTTCACCGCGCTCCTCCCTTATGTCGATCGCGACGAAGAGGATTTCGAGGAGGAGATCGAGGAGGATGAGGAGGGCCGCCCGACCGGCCCGCTCAAGCTCGCCATCGTCGGCCGGCCCAATGCCGGCAAGTCGACGCTGGTCAACCGCATGCTGGGCGAGGAACGGATGATTACCGGCCCCGAAGCCGGCATCACCCGCGATTCGATCGCCATCGACTGGGAATGGACCGACAAGGACGGCAATGTCCGCCCGGTCCGCCTGATCGACACCGCCGGCATGCGCAAGCGCGCCCGCGTGCAGGACAAGCTGGAAAAGCTTTCGGTCGCCGATGCGCTGCACGCCGTCGATTTCGCCGAGGTCGTGGTGCTGCTGCTCGATGCGACGCTGGGCCTGGAGGCGCAGGATCTGCGCATCGCCGACAAGGTGCTGCAGGAAGGGCGCGCGCTGATCATCGCGCTCAACAAATGGGACGTGGCGGATAATCCGCCGGCCCTGTTCCAGGGCATTCGCACCGCGCTCGACGAAGGGCTGGCGCAGGTGAAGGGCCTGCCGCTGCTTACCGTCTCGGCGGTCACCGGGCGTGGCATCGACCAGTTGATCGAAGCGGCGTTCGAAACCCGCGAAGCCTGGTCGAAGCGGATCTCCACCGGCCAGCTCAACCGCTGGTTTGAAAAGGCGATCGAGAAGAATCCGCCGCCCGCGCCCGGCGGCCGGCGGATCAAGCTGCGCTATCTGACCCAGGCCAAGACGCGGCCGCCCGGCTTCATCCTGTTCGGCACGCGGGTGGATGAATTGCCCGAAAGCTATCGCCGCTATCTGGTCAACGGCATCCGTCGCGATCTCGGCTTCGGTGCCGTACCGGTGCGGTTGACCATGCGCGCCCCCAAAAACCCCTTCGATTCCTGAGCGTGATCGTCGTCGATGCCCGGGGGATGCGCTGTCCCTGGCCTGCCTTGCGCCTGGCGAAAGCCGTGCGGGAGGCGGGCGCGGGCGCATCGGTGCGGGTGCTGGCGGATGATCCCGCCGCGCCGCGTGAAATCGCGGCGCTCGCCGGCCAGCATGGCTGGCGGATCGAGGAAGAGGACGCGGCGCTGATCATTTTCGCCTGATCCGTTGGCCGCCGCGTCAACGCGGCCTTTACGATTTTCGGGCAATGGACGCTGGCGTGAATATGGCAGCGGCCAGTGCAAGGGGAGCGGAAATTGGCCAGTGATATGGGCACCTTGGTCGATTGGGGGGTCTTCTCTCGCACGCGGACCGAGCTTGGCGCGGGCTTTGTGCGGATTCTCGGCTATTTCCGGGAAGACGGCACCAAGGCCATCGGCGCGATCGAGGATGCGATTCGCGCGCGCAACGCCACCGCCATCGTCATCCCGGCGCATACGCTGAAGGGCGAATCGCTCCAGTTCGGCGCGCAGCCGCTGGCGGAACTCGCCGAACATATCGAAAAGGTCGCGCGTCGTTGCGTCGAGGCCCGCAACGAGCCGGATGAACTGCTGCCCGACGTCGTTCGGCTGCGCCCGCTGTTCGAACAGACCATGGCCCAGATCGACCGCGAGGCGAGCCCGCTGATGCAGCGGCGCAATGCCGCCGGCTTCGGCCGCCGCACGCCCACCACCTTCGGCCAGGGCTGAAGCCGGCGCAGGGCTTGCCAGCGCCAGGCCGCGATGCTCAGACGGGCCGTCGATGACGGAGCACGGCCCATGACACCCTGGATATGGCTTGGCGGTTCGATCGCGCTGGAAATCGCGGCGACGTCGTTTCTGAAGGCATCGGAAGGCTTTTCGCGCCCGGCTTATGCGGTGGCGGCGCTCGCGCTCTACGGCGCCTGTTTCTGGCTGCTGTCGTTCACGCTGATGCGGATTCCGGTGGGGGTCGCTTATGCGATCTGGTCGGGCATCGGGATCGTCGCGATCGCGTTGATCGGGTTGGTCGCGTTTCGCCAGCCGCTGGCGCCGCTGCAATGGGGCTGCATCGCCCTGATCGTCGTGGGCGCGGTGGGGTTGAACCTCACCACGCCGCACGATGCGAAAGCTGCCGATCAGCGCGTCGGAACCGGCTCCGGCCCCGAATAATCGTAGAAGCCACGGCCGGTCTTGCGGCCCAGCCAGCCGGCTTCGACATATTTCACCAGCAGCGGGGCCGGGCGATATTTGGGATCGCCGAAATCGTCCTGCAGCACCTTAAGGATCAGCAGGATCGTATCGAGGCCGATCATGTCGGCCAAGGTCAGCGGGCCCATCGGGTGGCCGAGGCCGAGCTTCACGCCCTTGTCGATATCGACGATCGAACCGACGCCTTCACCCACCGCGAAAAAGGCTTCGTTGAGCAGCGGCAGCAGGATGCGGTTGACGACGAAGCAGGGCGAATCCTGCGCGATCACGGTTTCCTTGCCGACGCGCTTGGCGAAGTCCTGCGCCACCGCGACGCTGGCATCGGACGTGGCAAGGCCGCGGATCACCTCCATCAGCGGCATCAGCGGCACCGGATTGAAGAAGTGCATGCCGATGAAGCGCGACGGATCGACCGACGCCTGCGCCAGCCGGGTGATCGAAATCGACGAGGTGTTCGACGCGAGCACCGCATCGGGGCCCATCACCTTGCCGACATTCTGGAAGATCACGCGCTTGATGTCCTCGCGCTCGGTCGCCGCTTCGATGACGAGGCCGGCCGTCGCCATCGGGGCGAGATCGCCGATCGCCTGAATCCGCGCCACGGCGGCGTCGGCGTCAGCGGCGTCGAGCTTGCCCTTCTCGACCTGCTTGCCAAGGATCCTGGCGATGCCGGCCTTGCCCTTGTCGGCCAGTTCTTGCGACACGTCGGACAGGAAGACGGTGTAGCCCGCCTGTGCCGCCACCTGGGCAATGCCCGCCCCCATCTGGCCCGCGCCGATCACGCCAATGCTGTCCATCGTCCTGTCCTTCCGTCGCTTGATCGCGGCTGCGGATAAGGGAGGATGCGGGCGAAGGGAAGCTGGCGATCGATCGGGGCGGGGGAAAGCGTTTCAGCCGCGCAACTGCGCGGCCGCCCGCGCGGCGGCTTCGATCTTCGCCTTGTCCGGCGCCCCCTTGGGCACCACCCAGCTTCCGCCGACGCACTTCACCGCCGGGATCGCCAGCCAGTCGGCGGCGGTCGCTTCGGTGATGCCGCCGGTGGGGCAGAAGCGGGCGGTGTGGAACGGTGCGGCCAGCGCCTTCAGCGCGGGGATGCCGCCATTGGCCTCGGCGGGGAAGAATTTGAAGCGGGTCAGGCCAAGGTCGAGCCCGCGCATGATGTCCGCCGCGGTGGCGATGCCGGGCAGGAAGGGGACACCGCTCTTCACCGCGGCCTTGCCCAGCGTCTTGGTCAGCCCCGGCGACACGATGAAGCGCGCGCCGGCATCGACCGCGGCTTCGAGCTGATCGGGATTGAGCACCGTGCCGGCACCCACCACCGCGCCGTCCACCTTCGCCATCTCGCGGATCACATCCAGCGCGGCCGGCGTGCGCAGGGTCACCTCCAGCGCGCGCAGCCCGCCGGCGACGAGCGCCTCGGCGATCGGCCGGGCATCCGCGATATTGTCGATCACCAGCACCGGCACCACCGGGGCGAGTTCCATCACCTCGTCGATCGTCATGTTCGGTCCCATATTTGGAGCGATTTCAAAGCCGATGGCATCCTCTGCCGGCTCGGAAATCGCGGCCTGATATCCAATCTCTTCAGAGCCCTGCGCCCGCCAGCATCGCGGAGGCGCCCTGTTCCGCGCCGTCGGCGGTGTGGCGCATGAAGGCGAACAGTTCGCGCCCCGTGCCGATCGGCGGCGGCGGCGGCACCACATCCTCGCGGGCATTCCATTCGGCGTCGTCGACCAGCGCGACCAGCGCGCCGGTGGTGGCGCAGACGCGCACCATATCGCCATCGCGCAGTCTGGCGAGCGGGCCGCCGCCCAGCGCCTCGGGCGTGATGTGGATCGCGGCCGGCACCTTGCCGCTGGCGCCGGACATGCGCCCGTCGGTCACCAGCGCGACCTTGAAGCCCTTGTCCTGCAATACGCCCAGTGGCGGGGTCAGCTTGTGCAATTCGGGCATGCCGTTGGCGCGCGGCCCCTGGAACCGCACCACCACCACCACGTCGCGATCGAGTTCGCCCGCCTTGAACGCGCGGTTCACGTCGTCCTGATCGTGGAACACGCGCGCCGGCGCCTCGATCGTCCAGCGTGACGCGTCGACTGCGCTGGTCTTGATCGTCGCGCGGCCGAGATTGCCTTTCAGCAGCCGCATGCCGCCGTCGGGCTGGAACGGGCTGGCCACGGGGCGCAGCATCCCTTCATCCAGCGGTTCGGCCGGGGCCGGCTGCCAGCCAAGTTCGTCGCCGGCCAGCACGGGATCGGCCGCATAGGCGGCAAGGCCGCCCTGCCAGATCGTCAGGATGTCGCCATGGAGCATGCCGGCGTCGAGCAGGGTCGAGATGACATAGCCCATGCCGCCCGCCGCCTGGAAATGGTTCACGTCGCCCGATCCGTTGGGATAGACGCGCGCGACCAGGGGCACGGCGGCCGAAAGCCGGTCCATATCCTCCCAGTCGATGATGATCCCTGCCGCCCGCGCGATGGCGGGCAGGTGGATGGCGTGGTTCGTCGAACCGCCGGTGGCGAGCAGGCCGACGGCGGCGTTGACGATCGCCTTTTCGTCGATCACCCGGCCGATCGGACGGTAATCGTCGCCATTCCAGCCGATTTCGGCGAGCCGGTGGACGGCGGCGCGGGTCACTTCCTGTCGCAGCTTGGTGCCGGGGTTGATGAAGGCCGCGCCGGGCACATGCAGGCCCATCACTTCCATCATCATCTGGTTCGAATTGGCGGTGCCGTAAAATGTGCAGGTGCCCGCGCCATGATAGGATGCCGCTTCGGCCTCCAGCAATTCCTCGCGGCCGACCTTGCCTTCGGCGTAAAGCTGGCGGACGCGCTGCTTCTCCTTGTTGGCAAGGCCCGATGGCATCGGCCCGGCCGGCACCAGCAGCGTGGGCAGATGGCCGAAGCGGAGCGCGCCGATCAGCAGGCCGGGGACGATCTTGTCGCAAATGCCCAGCAGGGCCGCGCCTTCGAACATGCCGTGGCTCAGCGCGACGGCGGTCGAAAGCGCGATGACGTCGCGGCTGAACAGCGACAATTCCATGCCGCGCTGGCCCTGCGTCACCCCGTCGCACATCGCCGGCGTGCCGCCCGCCACCTGCGCGGTGACGCCAACCTCGCGCGCCCAGATCTTCATCCGGTCGGGATAGCCGGCATAAGGCTGATGGGCGGACAGCATGTCGTTATAGGCGGTGACGATGCCGATATTCATCCGCCCGCCCGCCCGGATGACGCCCTTGTCCTCACCCGCGGCGGCGAAACCGTGGGCGAGGTTGCCACAGGATAGCAAGGGCCGGTCCACCCCGCTGTCGCGCTCGCGCTCGATCAGGTCGAGATAGGCCCGCCGGGTCGGCGCGGAACGCTCGACGATGCGGGCCGTGACGGCGGCGACTTCGGGGTGGATCGTCATTCGGCGGACCAGTGGATGTCGATGGGGAGTTCGGTATCGGCGAGCACGCGGCCGATCGGCACGGACGACAGGGGGCCGTCCTCGATCGCCTTTTCCAGCACCTTGCGCTTGGCGTCGCCGTTCACGGTGATCAGCAGGGTGCGGGCCGAAAGGATCGCCGCGCGGGTCAGGCTGACGCGCGCCACCGGCGCTTCCTTGGGCAGCGGATCGGGCATTACGCCCACGGCGCGGCGGGCATTGGGGCCGTTCAGCGCCTCGTCGAGATCGGGGCCGGGGAAGATCGAGGCGGTGTGCCCGTCGGCACCCATACCCAGCCACACCAGATCGGGCGGCCAGTGCAGTTCCTGGAGCCGCGCGTCGGCCGCCTTGCCGGCCGCGTGGTGATCGGCCGCCGCCTCGCTGACGATGGGCAGCACGCGCGCGCCCAGCGGCAGGAAGGTCTTGGCGATCGTCGCGACATTGCTCAGCGGGTCGCTCACCGCGACCAGCCGGTCGTCGGTGGGGATGATGGTGACGTTCTTCCACTTGATCTTCGCCGCGGCGAGCTTGGCGAAGATCGGCGCGGGGGATTTGCCGCCCGGCAGCGCGATCAGCGCCTGCCCGCGCGCATCCAGTGCGCTTTCGATGATGAAGCCGACGTCGCCCGCGACGGCCTCGGCCATCTCGTCTGCGTCGTCATACTCCCACCATTCCGCTTCAATCATGCCAACTCACTCCATCACGTTCGGTCAGCGCGATCGCTGCCGACGGGCCCCAGGTGCCCGCCGGGTAGCTCTTGGGCGTCATCCCGTTCGCCGTCCAGCCATCGCGGATCGCATCGATCCATTCCCATTGCGCTTCCACCTCGTCGCGGCGCACGAACAGGGTGGGATCGCCTTCGATCAGGTCCAGCAACAGCCGTTCATAGGCGATCCGGCGGCGGTGCCCGGCAAAGGCGGTCGTCAACGACAGATCGAGCGGCACTTCGCGCAACCGGATGCCCTCGCGGTCGAGCCCGGGCTCCTTCGCCATCACCAGAAGCCGGATCTCTTCTTCCGGCTGCAAGCGGATGACGAGCTTGTTGGCCTGCAGCCGCCCGCCGCGTTCGGCGAACATCGAATGCGGCACCGGGCGGAACTGGATGATGATTTCCGATTGCCGCGTCGGCATCCGCTTGCCGGTGCGCAGGTAGAAGGGCACGCCCTTCCACCGCCAGTTATCGACATGCGCCTTGATCGCGACGAAGGTTTCCGTGTCGGATGGCTTGCCCAGTTCGTCCACATAGCCCGGCACCGGCGCGCCGCCGACGGCGCCCTTTGTATATTGGCCGATCACGGTGTGGGCCGTGGCGGTCTCGCGATCGATCTTGCGGAGCGAGCGCAGCACCTTCACCTTCTCGTCGCGAACGGCGCGCGCGTCGAAATGGGCGGGCGGCTCCATCGCCACCAGTGCGAGCAGCTGGAGCATATGGTTCTGCACCATGTCGCGCAGGCTGCCGGCGCCATCGAAATAAGCGGTGCGGCCTTCCAGCCCCACCGTTTCCGATACGGTGATCTGGACATGTTCGATCCCGCTCGCATTCCACAGCGGTTCGAACATCAGGTTGGCGAAGCGCAGCGCCAGCAGGTTCTGTACGGTTTCCTTGCCGAGATAATGGTCGATGCGGAAGGTCCGCTCCTCGGGGAAGACCGCCGCCACGGCATCGTTGATCATGCACGAGGATTGCAGATCGGTGCCCAGCGGCTTTTCGAGGCCGATGCGCACATGGTTGCCGGCGAGCCCGGCGGAGGCGAGGCCCGCGATCGTCGGCTTGAACAATTGCGGCGCGGTCGACAGGAAGATGGCGAGATCGCCGTCGCGCGCGGCGCCCACCCGTTCGCCGAGCGCGGCGAAGCCCGACGGGTCCGACGCGTCGAGCGAGACATAGATCAGCCGTTCGAGAAATCCGTCCAGCGCGGCCCGGTCCATCCGGTCGGTGGGGACATATTTCTCCAGCGCGTCGGCGGCCAGCTTGCGATAGGCGGCGTCGTCCAGGTCGCTGCGGGCGGTGCCGATAATGGTCAGGTCGGGCGCGATCAGCCCTTCGGCATGGAGTGCAAAGAGCGACGGCAGCAGCATCCGCTGCGCCAGATCCCCCGTTGCGCCGAACAGCAGCAATCCTTTCGCCCCGCCTGTCATATGAGTCCTTTTCGGCTATCGCGGCCATTATGCCGCGGGGCGGTATGTCTGCGCGTTCCGGGCGCGTCCGTCAAAGCCCAAACCACGATATTCAGGCGATTGATGACAATTTTCGCGGGCAGGATAGAAGCGCCCGGATGAGCCGGTCTCCCCTCCGCTGGCGCGACGAGATTCGCGCAACCCTGGCGCTGGCCTGGCCGCTCGTGCTCACCAATCTCGCGCAGGCGGCGATCCATGCCACCGACGTGATTCTGCTCGGCCGGCTCGGCGCGCGCGAACTCGCGGCGGGCGCGCTCGGCACCAATCTGATGATGGCCTGCGTGGTGATGGGCAGCGGGCTGGTGATGGCGGCGTCGCCGATGATCGCCAAGGCGGTCGGCGCGCGGTTCAACGCGGTGCGCGACGTGCGGCGCACCGTGCGTCAGACGATGTGGGCGGTTGTCGTCGCCGTGTTCCCCCTGTGGATCGTGCTGTGGCATGGCGAGGCCGTCTTGCTATTGCTCGGCCAGGAACCCGGGCTCGCGGCGGCCAGCGGCGATTTCCTGCGCGCGATGATGTGGGGCCTGCTGCCCTATATGTTCTATCTCGTGCTGCGCGTGTTCGTCGCCGCGCTCGAACGGCCGGGCTGGTCGCTGCTGATCGCGCTGGGCGGCGTCGTCGCCAATGCGCTGATCAATTATGGCCTTGTGCTCGGCGGGTTCGGCATGCCCCAGCTCGGGCTGGTCGGTGCCGGCATCGGATCGTCGATCGCCAACTGCCTGATGTTTCTGGGGATGACGGTGGTCGTCCTCACCCATCCGCGTTTCCGCCGCTTCCACCTGTTCGGCAATTTCTGGCGGCCGGATTGGGTCCGCTTCCTCGCAGTCTGGCGGCTCGGCCTGCCGATCGCGGTGACGCTGGGGCTGGAAGTGACGGTGTTCAACGCGGCGATGTTCCTGATGGGGCTGCTCGGCCAGGACGCATTGGCCGCCCATGCCATCGCCATCCAGATCGCCAGCGTCAGCTTCATGGTGCCGCTCGGCCTTGCGCAGGCGGCCACCGTGCGCGTCGGGCTGGCCGTCGGGCGGCAGGATGCGGCGGCGATCGGCCGGGCTGGCTGGGCGGCATGGGCCCTCGGCGTCGGTTCGATGGCGGTGATGGGGCTGGTGATGATCGCGGCGCCCCATATGCTGATCGGCGCCTTCATCGATGCCGACAATCCCGCCAATGCCGAAGTGGTGCGGCTGGCGGTGACCTTCCTCGCGCTGGCGGCACTGTTCCAGATCGTCGATGGCGCGCAGGCGGTGGGCGCGGGCATGCTGCGCGGCCTGCATGACACCACCGTCCCCATGATCTTCGCCGGTGTCGGCTATTGGCTGATCGGGCTCGCCTGCGGCGCCTGGCTGGCGTTTCGCGCGGGCTGGGATGGTGTCGGCATCTGGGCCGGGCTGGCGCTTGGCCTTGCCATCGTCGCGGTGCTGATGACGGGGCGGTGGGCGCTGCGCGAACGGATCGGGCTGGTCGATCCGAGCTGGGGGAGAGGCTAGGCGCCGCCTAGAAGCCGCCGCCCCAGCGATATTGCAGCGCCAGGCCGATCAGGTCGAAATTGTTGCCGGTGCGTGCCGAAACGCCCGTGCTGGCATTGGCCTTGATCGAAAAATGGCGGGTGACGGGCAGTGCGCCGGTGAGCCCCACGCGCCAGTTGCGCTGCAGGTTGCGGTCGGAAATGCTGTCGATCCGGGTCGTGCCGCCGGTGAAATAGGTGGCGTCGGCGGCGATCCACGGGCCCGATGGCAGCGCATGGACCAGATGGGCCTGCGCCGCATAAAGCGTATCCTGGCTGCGCGTCCGGCCGCCGTTGAAATCGTCATTGTCGCCATAGAAGGTGGCGGCGGCCGAAAATTCGGTGATCCAGCGGCCCCATGTCTTGGACATGCCGATCTCCGGCTTCACCGACCAGCGGTTCGCGCCAAGGTTGATCAGGCGTCGGCTGTCATATTGCCCGGCGGGAATCGCCACCTGCACGCTGGCCGCCACCAGAAAATCCTGCCGATACTGGCGGAACGCCGCCATATCGAGCGCGGGGGCGCCATGCAGGAAAACCGAAACCCGCATTGTCGGGTCGCCCAGGCCGTCGACCCGGCGGTCGACCGGCGCGCCGTCGAAGCGGGCTGAGCCTGAAAGCCGGCTATAGGGCAGCACGACATCGACCTTGCCCGACGTCCCCCAGAAATCGAGCGTCCGGGCATAAGCGAGTGCGACGCTGCGGACCTTCAACCGGGCATTGGTGACGGGCAGGGACGGATCGATCGAAAGCCCGCCATCGCTGTCGCTCAGCCCGAGGATGAGGAAGTTCACCCCCACCGGGCCGGGGGAATAAGCGCGTGGCTCGATGCTCTGCGCCTGCGCGGGCAGGCCATGCAGGACGGCGCATCCCGTTGCCAGCGCGATTGTGCGGATGCCCCTGCCCATGATCGCGCGATGGTAGATGGCGGCGCGATATGCGCCATCGGGTTTTATCCCGACCGCCCTTGCGGCGGCGCGTCAATCGTCGCTGATCTGGCTGATCCGCTTGGTATCGGGCAGCGCGATGAAGGCGGCCAGCGCCACCGCGATGCCGGCGCTGACATACCAGTAGAACGCGGCTTCCATCCCGGCATTTTTCAGCCACAGCGCCACATATTCGGCCGTGCCGCCAAAGGCGGTGTTGGCGATCGCATAGGGCAAGGCGACGCCCAGCGTGCGGATATGCGCGGGGTAGAGCTCCGCCTTGGTGATCGGCCCGACCGACGTGTAGGCCGACATCAATGTCATCGGGATCACGGCCAGCGCGAACGCGATCAGGGCGTCGCTGGTCGTTGCCAGCGCATGGAATACCGGCACGGTCGCCAGCATGCCGGTGAGGCCGAAGAAGATCATCTGCGGCTTGCGGCCGAACTGGTCCGACAGCCAGCCCCAAAAGGGCTGCTGGAGCATGAAGACGGCGAGCGCCGCTGCGGTGATCGCGGTCGCCTGCGGGCGGGTGAAGCCGCTGGTGTTGACCAGGAATTTCTGCAGATAGGTGGTGTAGGCATAGAAAGCGAGCGTGCCGCCGATCGTCATCGCGACGATCATCAGCGTCGCCCGGCGGTGCCCCGCCCACAGGTGGCGGGCCGATGACGGTGGCGTCGCGCTGCGGTCGATCGCGGCGAATTGCGCGGTTTCGGCAAGGCCGCGCCGGAACAGATAGACGCCGGCGGCCAGAGCGGCGCCGATGGCAAAGGGAATCCGCCAGCCCCAGGCTTCCAGCGCCGTCTCGCTCAACAGCATCTGCAGCACCAGCAGCACGCCCAGCGCCGCCAGCTGCCCGCCGATCAGCGTGACATAATGGAAGCTCGACCAGAAACCGCGCCGCTCCCTTGTCGCCATCTCGCTCAGATAGGTCGAGCTCGCGCCGAATTCGCCGCCGACGCTCAGGCCCTGCAGCATCCGTGCGAAGACCAGCAAAGCGGGGGCCGCCCAGCCGGCGGTGGCGTAGGTGGGGGCGATGGCGATCAGCAGCGATCCCGCGCACATCAGCCCCACCGAAAGTGCCAGCCCCGCCTTGCGGCCGTGGCGATCGCCATAGATGCCCATCACCCATGCGCCGATCGGGCGCATGATGAAGCCGACGGCAAAGATCGCCGCCGTGTTCATCAATTGTATGGTCTCGTTGTCCTCGGGAAAGAAGGCGGGCGCGAAATAGATGCTCAGCGAGGCATAAGCGAACCAATCATACCATTCGACGAAATTGCCCGCCGACCCGCCGATGATCGATTTGAGCCGCTTCGTCGCTTCCGCCATGCGCCCGTCTTTCCCCGTGAACCGATGATTTTTCCTTTGGATGCTTGCCGGTATGGCGGCAGCGGGCCGGGTCGGCAATCGAACGGTTGATCCCGCCCGAAGGCGCAGGGGGGCTTTTCACGCGCGGCGCGATCGACCATGCCGTTGCCATGGCTGGATCTTCGCTCCCTATCCGCGCCGCGTTGACGGTGTCCGCTGTGCTCCTCCTTGCCGGCTGCGTCGCGCCCGCGCCGCCGCCCGCACCGCCGCCGCCGCCCGCACCCGTGGCCCCGCCGCCCGCGCCGGCCGTGCCGTGGGAGGATGCCCCGCTGACGCCGGGCACATGGACCTATGCGGGCGGCACCGCGCGCTTCGGCGTCGCGGGGCAGGCACCGCTGGCGAGCCTTGCCTGCGATGCCGCATCACGCAGCCTGATCCTGTCGCGCCACGGCACCGGCGCCACGGCCGCCGCGATCCAGGTGACGACCAGCTATGGCCGCCGCCAGCTCGCCGGCGCCGCCTCCACCACCGGCGTGTCGGCGCGGATTGCCGGATCGGACGGGCTGGGCGACTGGATGGCCTATAGCCGTGGCCGCATCCGCCTGGATGTCGCTGGCCAGCCGCCGCTGACCCTGCCGTCCTGGGCGGAAATCAGCCGCGTCGTCGATGATTGCAGAAAATGAAAGCAGCCAGGGCTTGCGTCGCGATTCGCGATGATTCAAGCTCTTGCTTGCCCATCAACTTGGCGAAAGGAGGTGATCCGATGTCTCATGGTTCAGCAGAGAGGTCGGTTCGGTCCGTTCGGGGGCTGCGGGGCTAACCCGCGCCATTACCCGGGCCGGCACTTCCGGCCGCTGACCATGTTAGGGGATCGCCGGGTACGCCCGGCGGTCCTTTTTCATGTCCGCACGCCGCTCAGGCGCGGCCAAATCGCCGCGCGACCCGGCGCTGCCACAGCATCAACAGCGGCACGACGCCCAGTTCCATGACGAGCCCGATCTGGTGGCCGGTGCTCGGCGAGCCGGCGACGCCCAGCGAAAGCAGCCGGGCGAGGCCGCCGGCAATCACCATCGCGCCGAGCAGGCGGAAACGGCCGCCGCGCGCCTCGATCGCCGGCACGCAGCTCGCAAAGGCGATGCCCAGCGCGAGGAATATCCCCGAAAGATAGCGGAAATGGCTGTCGAGGCTGGCACTGTCCGGCAGCCCCCGGGCGATGATTGCAGGGCCAAGGGCGACGCTGATCGCGCCTATGCCCAGCGGGATCAGGCAGGCGAGCGCCACCGCGCCCTGCAGCAGGCGGCGTTCGGCAAGCGGGGTCATCGCCGCCAGCTGCGGCGCTGCGTGCGTTGTTCCAGCAGCTCCTCGCGCACGCGGATGGTGGCGAGCGCGAAGCGGACTTCGATCAGGAACAGCCCAAGCCCGGCGATCAGCAGCAGCATGGCGATCACGAAGCCCACCGCCATCGACCGGGCAAAGCCAAGGCTGGTCAGATCGGCGATGAACAGGCCGGCGACGACCGCGCAGATCAAAGCGGCGCTTGCCGTGCACAGGAAGATCGCCCAGTTCGCCAGCATGATCCTTTTGTCGAGCAGGCGCAGTTCGTGGACCTGGGCGGCATGGTCGGGGTGGTCGGCGGGGGTGAATTCCCGCGCGAGCTGGCGGGCGCGATCCACGACGCGGGCCAGTCGCCCGGCCAGCACGTTCAGGATGCTGCCAATGCCGGCGAGCAGGAAGACCGGCGCGATCGCCAACTGGATGGTGTGGGCGATTTCGGAAGCACGAAGCTCGGGGATCGGTGGCATCGCGCAAGGATTGCGGCGCGGCGCGAATCCCGTCAAGCGCCGTCGCGAACGGGATCGCGACGGCGCCGGAACGCGCGCGGCTCAGGCCGCGGTCGGATAGTCGATATAGCCTTCGCGGCCCTGGCTGTACCAGGTGCGCGGGTCGTCCTTCTGCAACGGCAGGCCGTTGGCCAGCCGATAGGGCAGATCCGGGTTGGCGAGGAAGGTCCGCCCGAAGCTCACCGCATCGGCGGTGCCGGTGTCGAGCAGCGCCTGCGCGGTATCGCCCACATAATCCGAATTGAGCACCAGCGGCCCGGCAAAGGCCTTGCGGATCAGCGGCGCGACGGCGGGCCGGTCGGACGATCCGAAGGTGCCGGCGGGTCCGGGCTCGCGCAGTTCAAGGAAGGCGAGGCCCAACCCGTCCAGCGCGCGCGCGGCGGCGGTGAACAACGCTTCCTGATCGCTGTCGTCCACCCCCTGGATTTCGCCATTGGGGGACAGGCGAACGGCGGTGCGGTCCGCCCCGGCGATGTTCGCCAGCGTTTCGGTCACCTCGGTCAGCAGGCGGATGCGGTTGGCGATCGATCCGCCATAGCCATCGTCGCGATGATTGGAATTGTCGCGCAGGAACTGGTCGATCAGATAGCCGTTCGCCGCGTGCAGCTGCACCCCGTCAAACCCGGCGGCCAGCGCGTTGCGCGCGGCGCGCGCATAATCGTCGATCAGGCGGGGGATCTCGCCGATCGGCAGCGCGCGGGCCTCGGCATAAGGCTGCTTGCCGTCATAGGTGTGGGCGTTGCCCGGCGCGGTGGTGGCGGATGCCGAAACCGGCGCGGCGCCGTTCAGGAAGCTCGGATGGACAACGCGGCCCATATGCCACAGCTGGGCGAAGATCCGCCCGCCGGCCTTGTGCACCGCTTCGGTCACGGGTTTCCACGCTTCCACCTGCGCGTCGCTCCACAGCCCGGGGGCGAAGGGCCAGCCGGTGCCTTCCTGCGAAATGCCGGTGGCTTCCGAAAGGATCAGCCCGGCGCTGGCCCGCTGGGCATAATATTCGGCCATGATCGGGGTCGGAACATGATCGCGGGTGGCGCGGGCCCGGGTCAGCGGGGCCATCAGGATGCGGTTCGGCGCCTCGATGGCCCCCAGCCGGATCGGATCGAACAGCGTGGGCATGGATCAGTTCCTTTTTGCAACTGGACTGCGCCGAGATAGGCAGCCAGATGGCGCCATGCACGATTCGGACTCCGAAATATTAACTTCCGACGCTGAAAGCCACGACAAGGGCGGCCTCGCGCTCGCCTTCGCGGCGATGGTGGGCGCCAATATCGCGCTCGCCTTCGGCCCCCTGTTCGTCCGGCTGTCCGATGTCGGTCCGGTCGCGGCGGGTTTCTGGCGCCTTGCGCTCGCCGTGCCGCTGCTCCTGCTCCTGTCGTTCGCGGCGCGCCAGCACCTGCCGCTGCGCTCGGGCCGGATGTGGGCGGTGCTGGCGCTCGGCGGCTTATTTTTCGCGGCGGATCTTGGCGCCTGGCATGTCGGCATCCTCCACACCACGCTCGCCAACGCCACCCTGTTCGGCAATATCGCCAGCCTGACCTTCCCGATCTACGGCTTCATCGTCGCGCGGATGATGCCGGGGCGGGTGCAGGCCTTCGCGCTCGGGCTTGCCGCCGTCGGCGCGGTGCTGCTGATGGGCCGGTCCTACCAGCTTTCGCCGCAGAATCTGGTGGGCGATCTGCTCTGCATCGCGGCGGGCATCCTCTACACCTTCTATCTGGCGGCGATCGGCATGGCGCGTGGGCGGTTGCAGCCGCTGCCGACGATCGCGGCGGCCACGGTGTTCGGCACGTTGCCGCTATTGGTCTTCGCCTGGGCCACGGGAGAGGTGATCTGGCCGGACAAGTGGACGCCGCTGCTGCTGCTCGCCATCGGCAGCCAGGTCATCGGGCAGGGGCTGATGGTCTATGCCATCGGCCACCTGCCGCCGCTGGTGATCGGCATCGGCTTGCTCATCCAGCCGGTCGTCGCCGCGATCGTCGGCGTCACCGTCTATGATGAACGGCTTGGCGCGGTGGACATGATCGGCGCGGCGGCGATCGCCATCGCGCTGGTGCTGGTAAGGCGGCCGGACCGCAAATCAGCGCGGCCCGGCCAATAGATCACAGGCCGCCGAGCGCGCCCTGCGTCACCATGCAATACAGCATCGGAATCGAAAGCAGCGTGTTGGTCCGCGAAAAGATCATCGCGGTCGTCGCCGATTTCGCCTTCACCGCGTCTTCGGCGGGAACGATGCCCAGCGCGCGCTTCTGGTTGGGCCAGATCACGAACCAGACGTTGAACGCCATGATCAGCGCCAGCCACATGCCGAGCCCGATCAGCCGGAAACCCGCGCCCAGCGTCAGCGCCTCGATCAGATAGCCGTTCAGATGGGCCACGATCAGGCCGGTCAGCACCGTGACCAGCGCGCCATAGCGGAACCAGAACAATGCCTCGGGCGCGATATATTTTGATACACCGGGCTTCAGTTCCGCCGGCACCTTGGGCATCGTCGGAATCTGCACGAAGTTGAAATAATAAAGCAGCCCGATCCACATGACCCCCGCCAGCACGTGGAGGAAGCGGAAGAAGCCGTTATAATATCCGGCCGGGTTGCCATAAGTGCCGTGCGCCCAGAAGGCGATGGCCACCATGATCGCTACGCTGACGGCGATAACCGCCCACAAGTTGCTGAAGAATTTTGTCAATCTGGCCTCCCCTATTATCTTGCGGAGCAGGCCAACGCCCCGCGGGGCGGGAGCCTATACGCGGTCGTTACGGCTGTCACGGATATTGGCCGATGGCGCCAAGGCGCTTATGGTCGCCCGATGACCGATACCGCGCCCGACCTCACTCTCGATGAACTGCGTGCCGCCCTTGCCCCCATCGTGCCCCGCCACGCGGCGTTCGACGGGTGGAGCGTGGCCGCGCTCGATGCCGCCGGCGCCGAACTGGGCCTGCCGCCCGGCCGCGCGGGCCTCGCTTTTCCCGGCGGCGCGGTGGACATGATCGATGCCTGGTTCGCGCATGTCGATCAGGCGATGGTCGATCGGCTGGGCCGCGATCGGCTGGCGGCGATGAAGATTCGCGAACGCATCACCGCACTCGTCGTACAGCGGCTCGAACTCGTCGATCGTGATCGCGAGGCGCTGCGCCGGGCGCTCACCATCCTCGCCAAGCCGTCGAACGCGGCACGCGGTGCGCGGCTCGCCTGGCGGGCGGCCGATGCGATGTGGCGCGCGGCCGGCGATACGGCCGCGGATTTCGCGCATTATTCGAAGCGGACGACGCTGGCGGCGGTCTATGGTTCGACTCTCCTCGTCTTCCTGGACGACGAGACCGATGATTTCGCCGAAACCCGCGCGTTCCTGGCGCGGCGGATTGAGAATGTGATGCAGTTCGAGAAACTGAAGGCGCGGCTGAAGCCCGATGCCGATCGCATGTTCAGCCCGGCGCGCTTCTTCGGCCGGCTGCGCTACCCCGTGCGCTGACGATCGGGCTGGCCTTTTGATGTCACTATTGATAATCAATCGCATAATGCTTGTCTTCAGGTGATGTCCTTGCGTCTCGATGAATTGCCGCTGCGGCGGCGCGCCATGATCTCCGCGATCGATTGGGATGGTATCGGCCCTGCCGAAGCCAAGCGGTTGCGCGAATTCGGTTTCGATGAAGGTGTCGCGGTGGAAAATCTCCACACCGGCCCGATCGGGGGCGATCCCATCGCCTGCCGTGTCGGCCGGATGACGATCGCGCTGCGTCGCCGCGTCGCGCTGGCGATCAGCGTTGTCGAGGCCACGGCATGAACCAGGCTCCGCTCGTCGCGCTCGTCGGCAATCCCAATGCAGGCAAGAGCGCGCTGTTCAACGCGCTCACCGGCGCGCGGCAGAAGGTCGGCAATTATCCGGGCGTCACCGTCGAACGGAAATCCGGCCGCTTCTCGCTCGATGATGGCCGGCCGGTCGAACTGGTCGACCTGCCGGGCACATACAGCCTCGATCCCGCCAGCCCCGACGAAGCGGTGACCCGCGATGTCGTGACGGGCCACCAGACGGGCGAAAGGCCACCAGCCGCGATCGTCGTCGTCGTCGATGCCGGCAATCTCGACAACCATCTCCGCTTCGCGCTGCAACTGATCGGTCTCGGCCTGCCAACGGTGGTCGCGCTCAACATGATCGACATGGCCGAACGGGACGGGCTGACCGTCGATGCCGAGGCGCTTGCGCGCGAACTGGGCGTTCCGGTGGTGCCGACGGTCGCCGTTCGCCGGCGTGGCATCGAAGATCTGCGCGTGGCGCTTGGCGGCATCATCGGGGCGACGCCGCCCGCGCCGCGTGGTGATACGCCGCCGGCCGACCTTGTGGCCCTGCAGCGCCGCGCGCGCGCGATCGCCGCCGTGACGACCACCAAGCCCGAGGTGCATCGCAGCCTCGAGGAAAAGATCGATCGCGTGCTGCTGCACCCGGTTGCCGGCCTCGCCATCCTGCTCGCCCTGCTGTTCGTGATGTTCCAGGCGGTGTTCGCCTGGTCGGAAGCGCCGATCGGCTGGATCGAGGATGGGTTCGGTGCCTTGCAGGTTGCCGTGGCCGATACGCTGGCGCCGGGCATCCTGCGCTCGCTGATCGTCGACGGGCTGATCGCGGGTGTGGGATCGGTGGTGGTGTTCCTGCCCCAGATCCTGATCCTGTTCCTGTTCATCCTGCTGCTCGAAGCGTCGGGCTATATGGTGCGCGCAGCCTTCCTGATGGACAAGCTGATGGCGGGCGTGGGGCTTTCGGGCCGTGCCTTCATTCCTTTGCTGTCCTCCTTCGCCTGCGCCATTCCCGGCATCATGGCGACGCGCACGATCGACGATCCCAAGGATCGGCTGACGACCATCCTGATCGCCCCTTTGATGACCTGTTCGGCGCGTCTGCCGGTCTATGCGGTGATCATCGGCGCGTTCATCCCGGCGCGCGACGTGGGCTATGGCATCGGCCTGCAGGGGCTGGTGCTCTTCGGCCTCTACCTCACGGGCATCGTCGGCGCGATGCTCGCCGCCTTCCTGCTCCGCCGCACGGTGACCAGGGGTGCGGCCGGCACCTTCATGATGGAATTGCCGCGCTATCAATGGCCCGATCCGCGCGACATCCTGATCGGCCTCGTCCAGCGCGCCTGGCTCTTCCTGCGCCGCGCCGGCACCTTGATCCTTACGGCATCGATGCTGTTGTGGCTGCTGCTCACCTTCCCGCAGGCGCCGGAAGGGCAGAGCCAGGTGGAATATTCCGCCGCGGGCCGCGTCGCCTCGGTGATCGAGCCGGTGGTGCGCCCCATTGGCTTCAACCACGAAATCGCGCTGGCGATCATCCCGGCGATGGCCGCGCGCGAAGTGGCGGTGGCCGCGCTCGGCACGGTCTATTCGATCGAATCGGATGACGAGGCGGTTCTCGAGCAGTCGGTGACCGAACGGCTGAGCGGGCGCTGGCCGCTGCCCACTGCGCTCGCCTTCCTGATGTGGTTCGTGTTCGCGCCGCAATGCCTGTCGACGATCGCGGTCATCCGCCGCGAAACCAACAGCTGGCGCTGGCCGCTGTTCGCGCTCGGCTATCTGTTCGTGCTCGCTTATGTGGCGGCGGGCATCACCTATTGGTCGGCGATGGCGCTGGGCTGGGCGTAACAGCGAACCGGCCCTGCGGCGCAAGCGGCCGGGGCCGCCGGATCGTCAGGCGATCAGGCCTTTTCCAGCGTGCATTGCAGCGGATGCTGGTTCTGCCGGGCGAAGTCGATCACCTGGCTCACCTTGGTTTCGGCGACTTCGTAGCTGAAGATGCCGCAGACGCCGACGCCCTTCTGGTGGACGTGCAGCATCACGCGGGTCGCATCCTCCAGGCTCATCCGGAAGAAGCGCTGCAGGCACAGCACCACGAATTCCATGGGCGTGTAATCGTCGTTCAGCATCAGCACCTTATAGGGCTGGGGCTTCTTGGTGCGCGTGCGGGTGCGGGTGGCAACGCCAAGGCCGGTGCCATTCTCCTCATCCTTGCCCGCCATGGCGCGGATCGGGTTGTGCGCGCCTGCGGCCATCACGTCGTTCTTGTTCTGCATGATGAGAGAATATGGCACGCTGTCGGCGAAGGGCAAGGGTTGGACATGGTATCCGAACCGATAAGCCCCCATGGCGAAACGGCCGCCCCGGAGCTTCCGGGACGGCCGTTCGATCTGGTGTGGCTCTGTGCCGGTCCGGCGATCAGAACGCGGCGGACTTGAACTTCTCGGCCGCGACCGCATAGCGGTTGGACAGCGGCTGGAAGACATCGCCGGCGAGCTTCATCCAGGCTTCGCTGAACTTCGACGCTTCGGCGACGGCATTGTCGAACGACGACTTCGCGAATTCGCTCTGCAGCTGGAACAGCTCGGTCGGGCTCTTCACGCCGGTCATGCTCTTGAAGGTCGACGAAGCGTGCTCGAAGGTCTTCTTGCCATATTCGGCGGCTTCCTGGCCCAGCGTCTCGGCACCCTTGGCGGCCACCTTGCTCGATTCGACGAACGCCTCGACATTGCCCTTGGTCAGCGCGGCGAATTCCTCGCCCAGCTTCGCGCTCTTCTCGAACGCGGCCTTCGCCTTGTCGTTCGCGTCGACGAAGAAGGCCTGAACTTTCTCGGCAGCCTGCTTGGTGGTCTCGGTCGGGTTCAGCATATCCAAATATCCTTTCTGCGCCGCCGCCGGCCGTTTGGCCGCAGCGGGAATAGCCTTGTTCTTGTTGGGCAACGATTTCAGGACCGGCTTGCTGGGGGCCTTCGGTGCCGGAACACTGCGGGCCTCGCGGGGTGCGGCGGCCGGAACCGCGGGCTTTTCGACGGCTTTCGCCGGCGAGACGCGCGCTGCGGCCTTGGCCTTGCGCGCAGGGGCGGCCGCCACCGGGGCGGGGGCCGTTTCTGGGGCAGCGACAGCCATCGGGGCAGTCGCGGGTAGTGCCGCGGGCACTTCGCTGGCGACGATGGTCTCGGCCACGGGTTCGACGGGCGCCTTCACCGCCGGCGCTTCGCCAACCAGCGCCGCGACCGGCGGCGTCGCCGGGCCGGTAGCGGCCGGGGCAGTCGCCGCCACGGCCTTGGTTGCACGCTCACGCTTGACGGGGGTCGTATCGCTCATCACGCATTGGTCCCGATTGCAATGTTGCGATGCACAATAAGCAATCGCGTCGCTGCAATCAAGTCAAATTGTGCGGTGCAGCAAAACTGTCATGCGGAACCGCGACGGGCCGTGCCGCTGGCCCGTCGGGGCGACGTCCGGCGGCGTTTCAGCGCATCCGCACATAGCGGCCGGGGGCGTCCTCGATCGCCTTCAGTCGGCCCTTGCCGGGGGTGCGGGCGCCGCTGGACTTGGTTTCCCCGGCGCCGTGACCGCGAATCCATTCGATCCAGTCGGGCCACCAGCTGCCTTTGGTCTCCTGCGCGCCGCCGATGAACGCGTCGAGCGTCGCGGCCTGCCGGTCGTTGGTCCAATATTGATATTTGCCGGCGGACGGCGGGTTGACGACGCCGGCGATATGGCCCGATCCGGCGAGCACGAAGCGCAGCGGGCCGGCGAAATGCTCGGTCATCTTCCACACGCTGTCCGGCGGCGCGATATGATCCTCGCGGCCGGCCTGCACATAAGCCGGGGTGCGCACCGAACGCAGGTCGATCGGCACGCCGCCCACCGCCAGCGCGCCGGGCTGCACCAGCTTGTTGTCGCGATAGAGATCCTGAAGATAGGCGCGGTGCCAGGTCTGCGGCAGGTTGGTCGTGTCGCCGTTCCAGAACAGCAGGTCGAACGGCGGATAATCCTGCCCCAGCAGATAATTGTTCACGACGTAGGACCAGATCAGGTCGCGCCCGCGCAGCAGGTTGAAGGTCAGCGCCATATAGCGCCCGTCGAGATAGCCCTTGTCGCCGGCAAGCTGGCCGATCAGTTCGAGCTGCTGGTCGTCGACGAACAGCTGAAGCTCGCCCGATCGGCTGAAATCCACCTGCGCGGTGAAGAAGGTCGCGCTCTTCACCTTATCGGCGGTGCCGGTGGCCGCCAGATAGGCCAGCAGCGCGGCCATGTTGGTGCCGGCCACGCAATAGCCGATGGTGTGGACGCTCTCGACGTTCAGCGCGCCGCGCACGGTGTCGATCGCGTTGAGCATGCCGTTCAGCACATAATCGTCCATCGTGGTGCCGGCGAGGCTCTCGTCGGCGGATTTCCACGACACCACGAACACCGTCAGCCCCTGTTCCACCGCCCAGCGGACGAAGCTCTTCTCGGGGTTGAGGTCGAGGATGTAGAAGCGGTTGATCCACGGCGGGAAGATGATGAGCGGCGTGTCCAGCACCGTCGCCGTCGTCGGCGTATATTGGATCAGCTGATACAGCGGCGTTTCGTGAATCACCTTGCCGGGGGTCGCGGCGATGTTGCGGCCGACCTCGAACGCCTGCGTGTCGGTGTGGGTCAGCTGGCCCTTTTCGAGATCGGCGAGCATATGCTCCAGCCCCTTGAGCAGGCTCGCCCCGCGCGTCTCGATCGCTTTTTCCATCACCTGCGGATTGGTGAAGGCGAAGTTGGACGGGCTCATCGCGTCGACGAAGGTCTGCGTGGCGAAGCGCAGTTGCTCCCGCTGGCGGGCGTCGAGCCCGGCGAGCGAATCGACCCCCTTCAGCATCTGGTCCGAAATCAGCAGATAGGATTGGCGAATCAGGTCGAACAGCGGGTTGTCGCGCCATTGCGCGGCGGCGAAGCGCCGGTCCTTGTCCGCGGCGGCCGTCTCGCCGGGCTTCTCGCCAGCCGCCTGCGGGGTCAGGAAACGTTGCCAGAGACCAAGGCTCTGCGACCAGAAATCGCCCGGCGCGCCTGCCTTGCCCAATGTCTCGCCGAACATCGCGGGCATGCCGCCAACCGCCTGTCCGCCCGCTTCCGCGGCCGTCATCGCCTCGCTCATCTGCTCCAGCATCATCTGCTGGGCGCGCCCGATCACGCCGGTCCAGTGCTGCATGTCTTCCAGCCCGAAGGACGGAAACCAGGATGTGCCGTTAGGGCCTGACGTGTTTTGGCTCGCCATGCGTCGCATCCTTTCTTTTGGTCGCGGCTCATCCGGCTTATAGGCCGATACGGCGATAGTGGGCGATCCCCGCCCGGCCGCCAATAGAGGAAGACATGTCCGAGGAATTTTACCGCATCAAGCGCCTGCCGCCTTACGTGATCGCCGAAGTGAACGCGATGCGGGCAGCAGCGCGAGCGCGCGGCGAGGACATTATCGACCTCGGCATGGGCAACCCCGATCTGCCGCCGCCGCAGCATGTGATCGACAAGCTGTGCGAAGTCGCGCGCAACCCCAGCGCGCACGGCTATTCGGCGTCGAAGGGCATTCCGGGCCTGCGCAAGGCACAGGCCAATTATTACGGCCGCCGCTTCGGCGTCGATCTCGATCCCGATTCGGAAGTGGTGGTAACGCTCGGCTCGAAGGAAGGGCTCGCCAACCTCGCCCAGGCGATCACCGCGCCGGGCGATGTGGTGCTTGCGCCCAACCCGTCTTATCCGATCCATACCTTCGGCTTCATCATCGCCGGTGCCACCATCCGTTCGGTGCCGACCACGCCTGACGAACGCTATTGGGAGGCGCTGGACCGCGCGGTGAAGTTCACCGTGCCCCGGCCTTCGGTGCTGGTCGTCGGCTATCCGTCCAACCCCACGGCGGAAGTGGTCGACCTTGCCTTTTACGAACGGCTGGTCGCCTGGGCGAAGGAGCACAATGTCTGGGTGCTTTCCGACCTCGCTTATTCCGAACTTTATTATGATGGCTGCCCGACGCCCTCGATCCTGCAGGTGCCGGGCGCCAAGGATGTCGCGGTCGAATTCACCAGCATGTCGAAAACCTATTCGATGGCCGGCTGGCGGATGGGCTTCGCGGTCGGCAACAAGACGCTGATCGCGGCGCTGACGCGGGTGAAGTCCTATCTCGATTATGGCGCCTTCACGCCGATCCAGGCGGCGGCGGTGGCGGCGATCAATGGCCCGCAGGATATCGTCGAGAAGAATCGCGAACTCTACAAGCGGCGCCGCGACGTGATGGTCGAAAGCTTCGCCCGTGCCGGCTGGGATATTCCCACGCCGCGCGCGTCGATGTTCGCCTGGGCACCGCTGCCGCCGGCGCTGGCGCATCTCGGCAGCCTCGAATTTTCCAAGCAGCTGCTCACCCATGCCGGCGTCGCCGTCGCGGCGGGCGTTGGCTATGGCGAGGAAGGCGAAGGCTATGTCCGCATCGCGATGGTCGAGAATGAACAGCGCATCCGCCAGGCGGCGCGCAACGTGAAGCGTTATCTGCAGAGCATGGGCGTCAACACGGGGGCCAAGGCCGGCGGCTGACGCGCTTCGTCTCGCTGCGGGATGACGTTAACGTTAAGTTATTCTCGCAAGCGCAGCAAAATCTGCTATGGCCCCGCAAGTTCCGCTTGTGGGGCCATTTTTTCTTGAGGACGATATGGCGTTGACGGTGATTCGGCGCGCGGCGATGGTGGCCTGCGCGGCAACGGCGATGATCGGGGCCACGGCGGCGCAGGCGGCGCTGGTCGATCTTACCGGCTACAACGCCTTCGTCCTTGGCAGCTATACCGGCTTCAACAGCGACGTCGAAGGCCGTCTGGCGGCCGGCGGTTCGGTCAGCCTCACCAACTATGCCGTCGGCTCGGCGCTCGGCAGCGCGGCGAACGGCACCAATTCGCTGATCGCGGGCGGCGGGCTTGCCGCGACCAACGGGCAGCTGTTCAACGGCAATGCCGTGGTCGCCGGTGGTTCGTCGCTGACCAGCTTCAACATCGCCAACGGCACGCTCAGCAATGGTCCGTCGCCGATCGATTTCACCGCGCAGGGCGTGTCGATCAACGCGCTGGCCGATCAACTCGGCACGCTGGGCGTGAATGGCAGCACCGTCGCTCAATGGGGCGGCGTCACCCTCACCGGCGCGCAGTCCGGCCTCAACATCTTCACGCTCGATGCCAGCGTGCTGAGCGGTGCCAACAATTTCACGATCATCGCGCCCACGGGCTCGCAAGTGCTGGTCAACGTCACCGGCGGCGCGGCCAGCCTGCAGAATATGGGCTTCAACCTGAATGGCGTCGCGGCGAGCAATGTGCTGCTCAACTTCTATGAAGCCGGTTCGCTCAGCATGAACGGCATCGGCATCCACGGTTCGGTGCTGGCGCCGGGCGCCGCGGTCAATTTCAACAATGGCCAGCTCAATGGCCTGCTCGTCGCCGGCAGCTTCTACGGCAGCGGCGAACTGCACAATAAGGGCTATACCGGCGGCCTGCTCACGTCGAACACCGCGCCGGTGCCCGAACCGGCGAGCTGGGCGATGATGATCGCGGGCTTCGGCCTGATCGGCACCGCGATCCGCCGCGCCCGTTTCACCGAGCGCACGATTTTCGTCTGAACCGCGCCATGCTTCCGGGTGCGCGCACCCGGAAGCGCAAGCTCAGCGCGTTCCTGCCGGCGCGTCGAGGCTGAGGTCGAGATTCTTGGCGTTCTGCGGCACGTCCAGCACCGCGCCATTGAACTCGACCGACTGGCCCGGCTGCAGGCGGGCGATCGGCCGCGCGATCGTCCAGGCAAAGACCACGCGATCCTGCGCATCGAGAAGGTTGGCGCGGATATCGGGCACCGATTGCACCTGATCGGTGGGGTTGGTGATCCGGCCGGTCACCGAAAACAGCTCATTGCCGCTCGCCATCGGCCGCCGTTCGGGCGTGCGGGTGGATTCGATGATCAGCGGCACGCCGGTATCCGCCGCGCGGGCGATGCCCAGCCGCTGGGCGATGTCCGGCGGCCCGAAGGCGATCAGCGCGCCCGTGGCGGCCAGCATCAGCACCGCCGCGACAACGGCGAGCAGCGTCCACAGCTTCGCCGGGTTGCGGCGCGGGGCGAAGGGCGGTTCGTGCGCGAAGGCGTCGAATTCGTTCTCGCTGCCGGCCCGCTCCTGCCCGTAAGATCCGGCCTCTGGCGCAGCTGCGTCCGCCTCCGGCGCGCGTACGGGCGGGGCATCGGCGAAGGGCGGGGGCGCGGCTTCGGTTTCCGTGGGGGCTGCAGCCGCCGGTTCCGGTTCAGCGGCGATCGGGGCGGGATCGGTGACCACCGCCGCCACTTCGGCGAGGTCCATCACCGGCGCCTCTTCGAACCAGCTGTGTCGGCAGGATGCGCACCGCACCTGCCGCCCTTCCGGGCCGATCGCCGAGTCTGGAACCAGATAGCGGGTCTTGCAGGCGGGGCAGATCAGGATCATCGTTTCGGGGCGCTTGCCTTATGGTTAGGAACCGCGTCCGACTAGACACGCGCGCGACGCCGCTGGCAAGCATTTAGCCGGCGGCGAAGCAACGCGGTTGTGGATGATTTGGCGCGAAGGCCATTTTCTGCGCGGGCTTATTTGCCCTGACTGCGCCAACGCTTGATGACGCGGGCGAGAATCTGGTCCTCGCCGCCCACCTGCGTCCACAATTCGGAGAAGATCGGATCGGTCGACGCCGGCCGCTTTTCGGGTTCCAGATCGTCCAGCGCGACGCGGATCGGGATGGCGACGCCCTCGCCGCAGATGATCGCCTCGCGGTTGCGCAGCGCCGGGATGGAATCGAGGAAGCCGCGCGCGCCTTCGGGCATGGCCGATTTCACATAAGCCTGGTCGCGATCATTGTTGAGGCGCATCGCGATGATCGTGCCGCACTGGGAAAGCACGCCTTCGGCAAGGTCGGACGGGCGCTGCGTGATCAGCCCCAGCGACACGCCATATTTACGGCCTTCCTTGGCGATCCGTTCGAGGATCTTGCGCACCGACGATCCCGTCGTCACCCGATCGGACGGGATGTAGCGATGGGCTTCTTCGCAAACGAGCAGGATCGGGCGCTGGGCTTCGCCGCGCGACCAGATCGCATAGTCGAAAACGGTGCGCGCCAGCACCGCCACCACGGTCGACGTGATCTCGTTGGGCACGCCCGAAACGTCGATGATCGAGATCGGCTTGCCATAGCCCGGCAGACGGAAAATCTTGGACAGGAACTGCGCCATCGTATCGGCGACGAGCATGCCCGAGAACATGAAGGCATAGCGCGGATCGGCCTTGATCTCCTCGATCTTGGTCTTGACCCGCAGATAGGGGGCGGTGCCGCCCGCTTTGTCCATCTTGCCCATCTCGGTCTGCAGGATGTTGAGCAGATCGGACAAGAGATAGGGGATCGGGCTGTCGACGGTCAGCTTCGACACGCCTTCGGCCGCGCGATTCTTGGCGCGCGCGGCGAGCAGGCACTTGGCGAGGATGTCGGAATCCATCTGGCGATCGGCGCCGGTGGACGTGATGAACACCTCGGCATGTTCCTCGAAGTTCATCAGCCAATAGGGCATGGCGAGGTTGCCGACGTCGAAGATCTCGCCGATGCCCTTGAACGCGGCGGAATATTCGCCGTGCGGGTCGATCATCACGACATGGCCTTCGGGTGCCGAACGGCAGATGCGGTGGAGGATCAGCGCCGCCGATGTCGATTTGCCGGTGCCGGTCGATCCGAGCAGCGCGAAATGCTTGCCGAGCAGCGCGTCGATATAGAGGGCGCCGCGAATATCCTCGGTCGGATAGATGGTGCCGATCTCGATATGGGCGCGCTCGTCGGCCGCATACATCTGCTTCATGTCGTTGCTCGACACGGGATGCACCCGGCTGCCCGGCGTCGGATAGCGGGTCACGCCGCGACGGAAGTTGAGCAGGCGCCCGGTGAAGCGGTCTTCCTCGCCCTCGCCCAGAAAGTCGATATGACCAAGAATAAGGTCGCTGTCTGCATCCGCCAGCCGCAGCGAGCGGACATTGGCGATCAGCCAGCGCTGCCCGACGCGGATCTTCACCTGGCTGCCCACCTGACCGGACATCGCGATGCTGGGGTCGGCGCTTTCCTGCAGCGATGCCAGCATCTGGGCATCGAGGCTGATCTGCGACGACGAGCCGGCGATTTCCATCAGCCGGCCGATCTGCACGGCGGTTTCGTCGGGGGCCTTTTCCAGCGGCCGGAACATCGACATGTCATTCATGCGGGCAACGCGCTCCTGTAGCGAACGCCCGGAGATTGAACGCCAAAGATTAAGGAAATGCGGCCGCTAGAGCAGTTTGCGATCCGACTGCGTCGGTTCGCAAACTGCTCTAAGCTTTTGGTTTGCCGAGTTTTCCGAGTCAGCAGGTGATTCCACCTGCTTGGAAAACGCTCTAGCGATCAGAGCCGGCGGAAGGCCGCCGCCGCTGCCCAGCCCAGCGCCAGCGAAATGGCGACGGCTGCGAGCCCGTAGGTGAACGACCAGCGATCGGCCACCGTCGCCACGAACCGCTCGAAACCCGATTTATCGATTTCGATCTCGCGCACGGCCGCTGCCACGACGCGCTTGTTCTGAATCAGGAAGGTTTCGGCCGTATAGGTGCCCACCGGCACGCGCGCCGGGATGGCGATGCGCGCGCGATAGAGCACGCCCTCGCTCACCTCCACGCCATCGGGGCTTTCGACATACAGGCCGCCGCGCCGCTTGAGATCGACCAGCCCGGCCTCGAACCGGCGCTGCATTTCGGGCGTCGCGCCGCTGGCGGGCGAAAGCTGGATATTCTGCAGGCCAAGTTCGTAGATCGCGGCCGTGCGATCGTCGACCAGCCCCTTCAGCGGCCGGGACGATGCGACGGCGTAGAAGGCCGGCACCGAACGGAAGCGGGCATTTTCGGCATTCACCCAGATGCCGGCGATCTTCTGCTTCTCGCGCAGGATGATCGGCTCGGTCGGCCCCTTGACGACGACCACGATGTCGGCCGGTTCTTCGGGGCGGATGCCGCCGGGATAGACGATTGCGCCGAACAGCAGCAGTTCCGCGCCGGTGAAGCTGTAGATGATATCGATCCGCCGCTGCGACACGTCGGGCACCAGCGCCGGCTTGGCCGCGCCACCCAGCAGCAGCGCCATCAACAGAAGGGGGATCAGGCGTTTCATAGCGGCTGGACGGTGAAGATCTCGTCGGGCCGCCAGCCCAACCCCAGCGCCATGCGGATGGCGACGGTCAGCACGATCCCGGCCAGCGCCAGGCGCAGCCATTCGGGGCGCATCTTCATCGCGAAGCGGGTGCCGACCTGCGCGCCGACGACGCTGCCGATCAGCAGCAGCACGGCCAGCACGATATCCACCGCCTTGGTGGTGGTGGCGTGGACCAGCGTGGTCGCCGCCGTCACGAACAGGATCTGGAAGGATGAGGTGCCGACGACGACACGGGTCGACATGCCGAGAATGTAGATCAGCGCCGGCACCAGCACGAACCCGCCGCCGACGCCGAGCAGCACGGTCAGCAGGCCCGTGCCGAAGCCGAGCGCCAGCGGCGCCAGCGGCGAAATATAGAGGCCGGAGCGATAGAAGCGCCAGCGCATCGGTAGCATGGCGATCAGCGGGTGGTGGCGGCGCGCACGCGGCGGCGCCACTGCCTTGCCCCACAATACCGCCAGGCTCTGCGCCGCTTCCTTGGCCATCAAAATGCCGATGCCGCCGAGCAGCACGACATAGAGCACGCCGACCACGGTATCGATCTGGCCGCTATCCTGCAGGGCGCGGAAGGCATAGCCGCCGACGATTGTGCCGATGGCGCCGCCCGCCACCAGCACCGCGCCCATCTGGATGTCGACGCCCTGGCGGCGATGATGGGCGAGCACCGCCGAAACGCTGGTGCCGGTGATCTGCGTCGCGGCCGATGCGACCGCGACGGCAGGCGGGATGCCGTAGAAGATCAGCAGCGGCGTGGTCAGGAACCCGCCGCCGACGCCGAAAATGCCCGAAAGCACGCCGACCAGCCCGCCCAGGCCGATGATGACGAAGATGTTCACCGAAAGGCCGGCGATGGGCAGGTAGAGGTCCATGCGTCTGGGCTAGCCGATTTCGCGGCTCAGGTCATGCCGGTTGCGCCGCTTGGGTCGATCCGGTCAGCCGAGCTTGCCGAACTTGGCTTCGAAGCCGGGGATATCGCCGCTCGCCAGGAACTTGGCCTGCTCTACCCACTGGTCGCGGTTGATGCGGCCGGCAAAGGTGCCCATCGCGGCATCCACCTTGGCCACCTGCGCGGGGCTGAGTGCGGCGAGCTGAGCGAAATGGGTCACGCCCATGCCGTTCAGCACGCCCTGCGCCTTGGGGCCGAGGCCCTTCAGCCGGGTCAGATCGTCCGGCGGGCCGGGGTTGATGTCGATGCCCAGGAACTGGCCCGCCACGTCGATCGTCGCCACGGCGGCGGCATCGGTGATGCGGTCATGCGGTTCGGCAGCGGGGGCCGCCGCTGCCGCTGGCGCCACAGGTGCCGCCGGCGCGGTGGGCGCTATCGGGGGCGGGGTGGGGGCAGGCGCCGCCACTTTCGGCGCGGCGGCCTCGGCGGGCGGCGCCGGCATCTGTTCGGGCGGCTTGGCGCGGCCGCGCAGAACCATCACGATCGCCGCGATGGCGATCAGGACCGCGACGATCGCGACGAGATAATATTGGTCCATGGCCAGTCCCTCCTGCCCCAAGAAGCGCTACCGAAACGAACGTGTCGAAGCTCAGGCTGTTCCCTCGGCCTCGCGCGCAACCTCGCGCCAGCCGATGTCGCGGCGGCAGAAACCGCTCGGGAAATCGATGGCATCGACGGCGCGATAGGCGGCGGCCTGCGCCTCGGCAACGCTGGCGCCGGTCGCGGTCACGTTCAGCACGCGGCCGCCATTGGCGACGATCGCGCCGTCCTTGTCCGCCGTGCCCGCATGGAACACCTTGGCACCGCCGGCGTCGGCCGCCGCGATGCCAGTGATCGTGCCGCCCTTTTTCGGCGTGCCCGGATAGCCCTTGGCGGCCATCACCACCGTCAGCGCCACCGTATCGGCCAGCCGGGGCGGGGCGGTTTCGCCCAGCCGCCCTTCGGCCACCTTGAGCAGCAGGTCGAGCAGGTCGTCCTCCAGCCGCATCATCAGCACCTGGCATTCGGGGTCACCGAAGCGGGCATTATATTCGATCAGCTGGGGGCCGCTTTCTGTCAGCATCAGCCCGGCATAGAGCACGCCCGAATAAGGCGTGCCCGCCGCCGCCATCGCGCGGACGGTGGGCTCCACGATTTCGGCCATGGCGCGGGCTTCCAGCTCCGGCGTCAGCACGCGCGCCGGGCTATAGGCGCCCATCCCGCCGGTATTGGGGCCGGTATCGCCCTCGCCCACGCGCTTATGATCCTGCGCCGAACCGAACGGCACCACCGATTTGCCGTCGGTGATCGCGAAGAAGCTCGCTTCCTCGCCGGTCAGGAACTGTTCGATCACTACCTCGGCCCCGGCATCGCCAAAGCCGCCGTCGAACATGTCGGCGATCGCGGCTTCGGCCTCGGCCGTATCCTGCGCGATCACCACGCCCTTGCCGGCGGCGAGGCCATCGGCCTTGATGACGACCGGCAGGCCGAAGCCCGGCAGCGCCGCTTTGGCGGCTTCGGCATCGGTGAAGCGGGCATAACCGGCGGTCGGGATATTTTCCCGCGCGCAAAGATCCTTGGTGAAGCCCTTCGATCCTTCCAGCTGCGCCGCCGCCGCATCCGGGCCGAACACCAGCACGCCGTTCGCGCGCAGCAGATCGCCGACGCCGGCGACCAGCGGCGCTTCCGGCCCGACGACGACGAGGCCGATGGCCGCCGCGCGGACGAAGGCGAGCACCGCTTCCGGGCTGGCCGGGTCGAGCGCCACCATTTCGGCATGCTCGGCTATTCCCGGATTGCCCGGCGCGGCATAAAGCTTGGTGAGGCGTGGCGATTGCGCCAGCTTCCATGCCAGCGCATGTTCGCGCCCGCCCGAACCCAGCAACAGGACTTTCATGACCGATCTTCCCTTCGAACCTGCGCGGCTGTTAGCCGAGGAGACGCCCGGGGACAATTCACCGGCGATGAGCGTGTCCGAACTGTCGGGCGCCTTGAAGCGCAGCGTCGAGGAACGTTTCGCCCATGTCCGCGTCCGTGGCGAGATTTCGGGGTTCAAGCGGGTGGCGTCGGGCCATTGCTATCTCGCGCTCAAGGATGACAAGGCGGTCATCGACGGCGTGATCTGGAAAGGCACGGCGGGCGGCCTCGCTTTCCGGCCGGAAGACGGGATCGAGGTGGTCGCGACCGGGCGGCTCACCACCTATCCGGGCCGGTCCAAATATCAGATCGTGATCGAACGGATGGAGCTGGCCGGGCAGGGCGCGCTGATGCAGCTGCTCGATCAGCGCCGGCGCGCGCTGGCGGCCGAAGGATTGTTCGATCGCGAGCGCAAGAAGCCGCTGCCTTTCCTGCCGCAGGTGATCGGCGTCGTCACCTCGCCCACGGGGGCGGTGATTCGCGACATTCTCCACCGCCTTGAGGATCGCTGCCCGACCCGCGTGATCGTCTGGCCGGTGCTGGTGCAGGGCGATGGCGCGGCCGAACAGGTGGCGGCCGCCGTGCGCGGGTTTGACGCCATGGCGCCGGGCGGCCCGGTGCCGCGCCCCGATCTGGTGATCGTTGCGCGCGGCGGCGGCTCGATCGAGGATCTGTGGGCATTCAACGAGGAAGTCGTGGTCCGCGCCGTCGCCGGCTGCTCGATCCCGATCATTTCCGCCGTCGGCCACGAGACGGATACCACGCTGTGCGATTTCGCCGCCGACGTCCGCGCGCCGACGCCCACCGCCGCCGCCGAGATCGCGGTGCCGGTGCGTGCCGAACTGCTCGGCTCCCTGCGCGAACTTGGCCTGCGCGCCCAGCGTTGCGCCAACCGCTACCGCGAACGCGCCGGCGAACGGCTGGACGCCATGGCCCGGCGCCTGCCGACGCCCGATCGTCTGCTCGGCCCCCAGCAGCAGCGCATGGACGATCTGGGCGATCGCCTGCCGCGCGGGCTTTCGCGCCGGCTGGCGGTGGCGCGCGGCGATCTCGCCCAGGCGGCGGGCGCGCTCCGTCCGTCGCTGCTCAACGCGCGGATCGCGCGGGCCCGCGAACGCCTCGCGGCGGCGCGCTTCCGCCCGGCGCTGATCGAAACGCAGGTGCGCGAGGCGGAGGCGCAGGTGCAGCGCCTGTGGCGGCTGGCCGAAGGGCTCAACCCCGAACGTCCGCTCGCCAAGGGCTATGCCTGGGTTGGTCGCCGCCCCGATGGCGGGGTGGTGACGACGGCGGCGCAGGCGAAGGCGGCGGGCGCGCTGACCCTGCATTTCGCCGACGGCGCGGTCGACGCGCGGGTTGAGCGCAGCGGCCGCCCGGCTTATCCTCAGGAGAAACCCGAACAGCCGAGCCTGCTCTAAGCGCCGGTCACGAAGGATAAGATATGCTGATGTCCCAGGGCCGCGCCGCCCGCCTCCATTATATGGCCAACGCCTTCCGCGTGCTGTCGTCCGGCGATCATGTCGTCTGCGCCGTTTCGGGCGAGCGTATCCCGCTCGACAATCTCCGCTACTGGAGCGTCGCGCGGCAGGAAGCCTATGCCACCGCCGAAATCTCGACGAAGGCGGCGCTTTCGGAGTGACGATCCGTGGCCGCGCGGCCGGCCTGATCCTGCTGCCGCTGATCCTGCCGTTTTCGCTTCTCGCCGGCTGCGCGGTGGTGCCGCCGGCCACCGCCGAAACCGGTGCGGTGCCGCCATCGCCGCCGCCCGCACCCGTGGTGACGCCGCTCAGCGGCGATTTCGCCTTTCAGGGGAGCTTCCAGCAGGGCGGGCTGGTCCTGGGCACCGCGCCCGTCGGCACGGTCCGCCTGCTGCTCGACGACAAGCCGGTGCGGATCGCCCCCGGGCGCCGTTTCATCATCGGCTTCGGGCGCGATCATGGCGGCCAGGCGATGCTGGAGGCGCGCGCCGTCGATGGCACCGCGCTGCGCAAGCCGCTGGCGATCGCGCCGCGCGCCTGGTCCATCCAGTCGCTGCCCACCTTGCCGCGCGGCACCAGCCCCACGCCCGAATATCAGCGTCGCCGCGCCGCCGAACTGGCGCAGATCAACGCCGCACGCGAGGTGCAAAGCGACACGCAGGGGTGGCAGCAACGCTTTCAGTGGCCCGTCAGCGGGCGGATCAGCGGCGTGTTCGGATCGCAGCGCATTTATGCCGGCGAACCCGGGGCCTTCCATTCGGGCGTCGATGTCGCCCGGCCCACCGGCACGCCAATCGTGGCGCCGGCCGACGGTGTCGTCATCCTCGCCGCATCAGCGCCCTTCTCGCTGGAGGGCAATCTGCTGATGATCGATCATGGCATGGGGCTGAACAGCGCCTTCCTCCACCTCTCGCGGATCGACGTGAAGACGGGCGATCGGGTGGTGCGTGGCCAGCCGGTCGGCGCGATCGGCGCCACCGGCCGCGCCACCGGCCCGCATCTCCACTGGAGCATGAAGTGGCAGGACGAGCGCATCGACCCGGCGCCGCTCGCCGGGCCGATGCCGGGGCGCTGACGCGGCTCAGGCCGCCGTCTTGATCGCGTCGGGGGCCAGCGCCTGGATCATGCGGCGCATGCCGTCGCGCCAGTCGACCTTCGTCTCGCCGATCAGCTGGTGCATCCGGCTGGTGTCGATGGCCAGCGCGCCGAACGCCGCCACATCTTCCTGGAACACCGGCTTCAACCCGGTCAGTTCGCCGATATAGGCGCACCATTCCTCCACGCTCGCCGCCTGCGATCCGCCGAAATTGGTGGTCACCACATCGGTCGTCGCGGCGCCCAGCAGATAGGGGATCTTCTCGGCATAATCGTCGACGTGCAGCGGGTTGTAGAGGTTGGGGCCTTCCGGGTGGATGGTGATCGGAACGCCGCCCTGCATCATCAGCAGGTGGTAATAAGGCCAGCCGCCATTATCGCCATAAGGCACGCTCATCCGCGCGATCGTCGTCGGCACGCCATAGCTCTTGGCGGCGAAGCGGCACACGGATTCGGCGGCGATCTTGGCGATCGAGTAAGTCGGGAACATCGACCGGTGATTGTCGCCCAGCGGGTCGCTTTCCTTGCGCGGCACCGGGCCCTGATAGTCATAGACGCCGGTCGTCGAAATATGGACGAACGCCTTGGCGTCGCGGCACTTGGCGATCAGGAAGCCGACGCCCTCGGCATTTTCCCTGAGGTCGCGATCGAAATCGCCGGTCTTGGCGACGGCGGCGTTGACCACATAGTCGACGGTGGGGATGGCATCGAGGCTCGACGGGTCGGACAGGTCGATGCGGACCGGTGTCGCGCCCATCGCCTCGATCTCGGCGCGGTCCTCCGGCTTGCCGAAGCGCGCGGCGGCAAACACCTCGGCCTTGCCGGCATAGGCTGCCACCAGCGGCTTGGCGAACTGCCCCGTCGCGCCCGTGATCAGGATGCGCTTTCCTTCGATATCGGCCCGCTTCATCGTTCCACTCCTTGGATCTTGTCTGCTGGATTTGAGCTAAGCGTCGCCGGCGCGCACGGGCAAGGGCAGCGCCGGACGAAGCGCCACTTTTCGGCCGTCGCACGGGCGATGGCCGGATGGATCGACAGCGCGGGGCGAACGGGCTAGGGCGCTGCCCATGCGGGGCATGGCATCAGCACAGGCAGCAGGCGGGCGCGGCGGGTTTGCCGTGATGCTCGTCGCGCTCGCTCTGCTCATGCGCCTCCTCGTTCCCGCCGGCTGGATGCCGGCGACCGACGGGCGCGCGATCACGCTCTGCACCGGCATGGGCGCGGTCGAGATGTGGGTCGCGGCCGACGGCACGATCCACGAAAAGGCACCCGTCCAGCCGGGCAAGACCACCGAAAATTGCGTGTTCGCAGCCCTCGGCGTGGCGATCCTCGCGCCCGATACGGGCACCGTCGTCGCGCCGCCCGCGATCGCCGCCGCGCCGGCCGTGGCGTTGCTTGCCGCCGTCGCGATCGGCCGGGGCCTCGCCGCACCGCCGCCGCCGCCCACGGGGCCGCCCGTCCGCTTCTAATCCCGTCATTGCCGCGCGCCCGCATTCGGGGCGCGTGGCCGCTTTGCATGGGCCGCCCGTTCGCGCGCGGCCGGGTATCAGAGGTATTCGCATGTCCGTTTCGTTCCACGCGCTTGGCCGCGCGTCGCTGTTCGCCGTCGCCACGTCCTTCGCCGCCCCCGCCTTCGCGGAGATGGCGGCGCCCGATACCATCATCGTCACCGCCGCCGTGGAAACGGCGCGCGATCGCGTTGCCCGGACGGCCGGGGGCAGCGATGTCGTGGCCGCCGCCGAGTTTCAGGATCGGCTGGCCGTGTCGCTCCGCGACGCGCTGGCTTTTTCGCCCGGCATCTACACCCAGCCGCGTTTCGGCCAGGAGGTGCGGATTTCGGTGCGCGGATCGGGGATCAGCCGGGGCTTCCACATGCGCGGGCTGATGCTGTTTCAGGATGGCGTGCCGATCAACCTGGCCGACAATAATGGCGATTTCCAGGAACTCGATCCGCAGATCTTCCAGCATATCGAGGTGTTTCGCGGCGCCAATGCGCTGCGCCTCGGTTCATCCACGCTGGGCGGCGGGATCGACGCGGTCACGCCCACGGGGCGCACCGCGCGCGGTGTGGAGGTGCGCGCCGATGGCGGCAGCTTCGCTACGTTGCGCGGCAAGGTGGCGGCGGGCTTCACGGATGGGCGCGGCGACGGCTGGTTCGCGCTGACGGGCGATCGTTCGGATGGCGATCGCGATCATGCGAAGCGGTCGGCGATCCGTTTCAACGGCAATATCGGTCTGCAGCTGAGCGATCGGATCGAGACGCGCTTTTATGCCAGCCTGAATCATATCGATCAGGAACTGCCCGGCGCGCTCACCATGGCGCAGGCGCTCACCGATCCGGGGCAGGCCAATGCCGGCAGCGTCGCGGGCGATCAGGCGCGCGACATCGAATCGCTGCGCCTCCAGAACCGCACGACCGTTGATCTCGGCACCGCGACGCTTAGCGCCGGGCTGTTCTTCAATGCCAAGCAATTGATCCACCCGATCTTCCAGCTGATCGACCAGAAGTCCGAAGATCGCGGGCTGTTCGCGCGGGTCGATTGGGCGGGCGATCTCGGCACGCTGCCGGTGGAAGCCAGCCTCGGCACCACGGCGCGCTTCGGCACGGTGGATGCGCGCCAGTTCCTCAACCTCGCCGGCAAGCGCGGCGCGCAGACGGCGGACGCGCGACAGACGGCGCAGACGATCGACAGCTATGGCGAGGTGCGGGTGGCGCCGGTCGATCACCTCTGGCTGATTGCCGGGGGCGTCTATACCCATGGCGAACGCCGGATCGACAACCGCCTCGCGCCGCAACGCAGCGGCCGCGCCAGCTTCGATCCCTTCGCCCCCAAATTCGGTATCCTGTGGCAGCCGCGGGCGGACGTACAGGTCTATGCCAATTACAGCCGTTCGGTGGAATTGCCGGGCTTTTCGGAACTCAGCCAGACGCCGGCCACGGGGCTGCCGGGCTTCGTCGACGTCGATGCCCAGCGTGCCTGGACGTTCGAAATGGGCACGCGTGGCCGCGTCGGCATCGCGCAATGGGATGTCAGCCTCTATCGCGCGGACATAACGGGCGAGATGCTGCAATTCACCGTGTCGCAGGATATTCCGGCAGCTACCTTCAACGCCGATCGCACCCGCCATCAGGGGATCGAGGCGGCGCTGACGCTGGACCTCGCGCCCTGGGCGCGGCTGCGGCAATCCTATCAGCTCAATGATTTCCGTTTCCGCAACGATGCCGTCTATGGCGACAATCGCCTGCCGGTGGTGGCGAAGCATCTCTATCGCGCCAGCCTGCGGCTCGGCACCGATCGGATCAGCGTGACGCCCAATATCGAATGGATGCCCGACGGCGCCTGGGCGGACTATGTGAACGCCACGCGCACAAGGGGCTATGCGCTGCTCGGCCTCGGTGCGGAGGCGGCGGTGCGCGACGATGTCACCCTGTTCCTCGACGCCCGCAACCTGACGGGCAAGAAGGCGATCGGAGACATCTCGGCCGTGGTGCGCGCCACCGATGCTTCGGCGATCTATTATCCGGTCGAACGCCGCGCCGTATATGGCGGGGTCCGCGCCCGCTTCTGATGGTGGTGGCGTTCGGCGGCGGAACGGGTTAGCCCCTGCCGATCAGGGGGGCGCATGATCGAGTTGCTAGCCATTGTCGGGTTGATCGCCGCCTTCGCCTCGCTGGCGGGGCGGGTACGGCAGGCCGAACGCCGGATCACCGAATTGCAGGATCGGATCGCCGATCTGGTTAGCATCCCGGCGGAGCCTCAGGTGGACACTGGCGGGGCGGTGGTGGCGCCGTTGTTGGATATCGCGGCGCCCCTGCCATCTGCGCCACCGGTGCAGTCCGCGCCGGTGCCCGAAGAGCCGGAGGTTCCGGCCACGCCGCCCCCGCCGCCCGCACCGCCCGCGCCCAAGCGGCCGCCGATGAGCACGCGGGTGTTCGAGGAACTGTTCGGATCGCGCCTGCCGATCTGGGCGGGCGGGGTGACGCTGGCGGTGGCCGGTTTCTTCCTGGTCAAATATTCGATCGACACCGGGCTGCTTTCCCCCGGCGTGCGTGTGGTGCTGGCGCTGATCTTCGCGGCGCTGCTGATCGGCGGGGCGGAGGCCGCGCGGCGCATCCCCGCTCTGGCGCGCGATCCGCGCGTGGCGCAGGCGCTGGCGGGCGCCGGCATCGCCACCGCCTATATCGCCGTGCTGATCGCGCATAATCTCTACGGCCTGATCCCGTCGCTGACAGCGTTTCTGGCGCTGGCAAGCGTGACGGCGGCGGCGATCGGGCTGGCGCTGCGTTTCGGCGCGCCATCGGCGGTGCTGGGGCTGATCGGCGGGCTTGCCGCCCCGGCGCTGGCGGGGGGCGAGGACGCCAATGCGCCGGTGCTGGCGCTCTATCTGATGCTGGTGATCGGCGCGATCGCCGGGGTGTCCAGGCGGCAGGGCTGGCTGTGGCTGGCGATCGCCGCGCTGGTCGGTGGTTTCGGCTGGGCGGGCCTGCTGATCGCGACCAGCGTGATCGACATCGCCACCGCGAGCGCGATCGGCCTGCTGCTGCTGGCGCTGGCCTTTGCCATGCCGATCCTGGCGGCAGGCACGGCCGCGATCGAACCGACCCGCTGGCTGCGCGCCGGCACGGTGATCGCGGCGGCGGTGCAACTGGCGCTGCTGATCGTGCAGGGCGGGTTCAGCCCGCTGGTCTGGGGTTTTTACGGGCTGCTGGCGATCGGCGCGGTGCTGCTGGCCCGCATCGATCCGCGCCAGTGGATGCTGCCGCCGATCGCGCTGGGCGTGGCACTGGTGACGATCGCCTTGTGGCCGACGCCGAGCCTGCCGCTGCTGGCGGCGGTGGGCGGCGGGCTGATCGCGATCCTCGCCGGGCCGGCGCTGGTCGACGCCTGGGATCGCACCCGTGGCCGGGTGGGCGTGGCCCAGGGATCGGCCGCGCTGATCGGCGCGGTCGTCATCGGCTGGCTGCGTTTCCCCGAATTGCTGAGCGGCTGGGGCTGGGGGCTGACCGCGACGATCTTCGCCGCCGCGCCGGCGATCGCGGCGGCGCGCGGCTGGACGCTGGTGGAACGCCATGGCGACTGGCGATTCGCGCTGCTCGCGACCGCATCGGCGACACTGGTCGCGATCGGCGCGGCCTTTGCGCTGCCCGATAGCTGGCTGCCGCCGGTGTACGCCGCCATCGCCTGCGCATTGGCGTATGTGGCGCGCCGGGCCGAGGACGATCTGCTCGCCTGGGCGCCGCGCCTGCTGGCGCTGATCGTCGCCGCGCATCTGTTGCTGCTCGATCTGGGCGGTGCGCTGATCGCGGGCTTCGGCAATATGCCGCGGCTGCTGGCGACGGCCATGCTGTTCGCCATCGCCGGCCATGTCGAACGGGGCCGCCTGTTCGGCGCCGGCTGGATGATCCTGGCGGCGCTGGTGACGGCGCGCCTGCTGTTCAACCTGTTGCCCGATGCCTGGGCGCCGACCGGCTTCGGCCTGCTGGCGCTGGGGCTTGCCTGGGCGGCCGATCGCCTGCCGGCCTTCCGGGGCCGCGCGGCGGCGCTGACCCTGGCGCTGCTCGCAACGCTGGGCGCGTGTGCCGGGCTGATCGTGTGGCTGGTCGAATCGGCGGCGGCGATCTTCGGCACCTTCGTGCTGGCCGGCGACCTGCCGACGCCGCTGCGCGCGATGCAGGGGATGGCGCTGCCGATGCTGAGCGTTGGCGCGCTGCTGCTGCTGACGCGGGCGGCACGTTTCCGGCCCCTGCGCGCGCTGCTGTTCGTCATCGCCGGTGCGGCGCTGGCGGCGACCGCGCATATCCTGTTCAAGCAGATCTTCGCGATCGACAGCACGGGCGGGATCATCGCTTATGCCTTTGCCGAGCGCGTGGTAGCGACGCAGGCGCTGGCCGCGATCGGCCTGATCGCGCTGTGGCGGCGCGATGGCCACGATCTGTTGCAGCCGATCGGCATCGCGCTGCTGGCGCTGGCGGCCTTCCGCCTCGTCTGGTTCGATCTGATCGTCTTCAACCCGCTGGCCCGCGATCAGGCGGTGGGGCCGTGGCCGATCGCGAACCTGCTGCTGCCGGCTTATGGCCTGCCGATCCTGTGGATCATGCTGTTCCGGCGGCTGGAGCCCGATATCGCCCGGCGGATCGACCGGCCGCTGACCGGGCTCGCCATGGCGCTGATCCTGATGCTGGCGGCGGCGAGCGTGCGCCAGATCTTCGAAGGCAGCATCCTGACCGGCGAGGGGGTGAGCCCGAGAGAGGATATCGCCCGCTCGATCGCGGGGATCGCGCTGGCCATCGGCTTCCTGCGCTACGGCATCATCCGCGAAGGCGGGGGCGAAGGCAGCGATGGCGGCGGCGGCAAGGCCTGGCGTATCGCCGCCTTGCTGCTGATGCTGGCGACGGCGGCCAAGGTGTTCCTGTGGGATGCCAAGGGGCTGGAAGGGCTGCTGCGCATTGCCAGCTTCGTCGCCCTGGGTTTCAGCCTGATCGGCATCGGCTTCCTCTATAATCGCTATCTGACGGGCGCGTCGGACAAGCGGGAAGAGGAAGGGGCGGAGGCGCCGGCCGCCTAGGCGCAGTGTCGGAACCCCCGCCTTCTTTGGCCGATCGCCGCCGTGTTGCCCTTGTGTCGACGAGGGCGATCAGGGGCGCCAGCGGCCTGCGCCGGAGCGGTGTCTTACCCTCTGTAATCGAGGGTAGACACCGCTCCGGACGATCAGCGCCCCTCGGTCCTTAGCTGCCCTTGCTGCCCATTGAGCCTTCGAGCGCTTCGAGGGCATCGCCCACCGTGAAGCTCGCCGGCTTCTGGCGTGGCGGGAAGTCCTTGAAGGTCTCCAGCACCTTGCCGACCGCTTCCTGGATCGGCACGAGCACATAGACGCGCCGGTAGGCCCAGTCGCCATAGTTCATGCCGTCGTCCCCCTTTTCGTAAGGGTCGATCTTCAGGTCGAAGATCAGCGGAACGCGCAGGGTCCGGAACGGATTGCGCCACACTTCGAAGCCCTTGGCGTCCTGCACCATGAAGTGTGCCTTCACCCGCTTGCTGCGCGCCGCCAGCAAGTCGCCATCGTCGCTGAAGTAGAGGAACCCCTTGCGGGCGCTTTCTTTCGACTTGCCGGCCAGATAGTCGCCCTGATCGACGCCATCGAGATGCACCTTGTAGGTCATGGAGCCGACCTTGGTGCCCTTGAGCAGCTGGTCCTTCACGTCGGGATTGCCGGCCGCAGCCACCAGCGTCGGGAACCAGTCTTCGGCCGACATCAGATCCTTGTAGACCGAGCCCGGCTTGACCACACCCGGCCAGCGGATCAGCGCCGGCACGCGCCAGCCGCCGTCCCAGTTGGTGTTCTTCTCGCTGCGGAAGGGGGTCGTGCCCGCATCGGGGAAGAGGCACTCCATCGGGCCATTGTCGGTGGTGTAGATGACGATGGTGTTCTCGGTCAGGCCCTGCTTGTCGAGGAAATCGAGCATCTGGCCGATGGAATCGTCATGCTCGACCATGCCGTCGGCGTAAAAGCCAAGGCCGGTGCGGCCCTTGTTCTTCGGGTTCGGGTGCGTGAAATTATGCATGCGCGTGGTGTTGAACCACACGAAGAACGGCGTATCGGCCTTGGCCGCGCGGGCGATGAAGTCCTGAGCCTTGTCGACCACTTCCAGGTCGATCGTTTCCATCCGCTTCTTGTTGAGCGGGCCGGTATCCTCGACCTTTTGTCCGCCCTTGCCGTCGGAATGGCAGTGCAGCACGCCGCGTGGGCCGTATTTCTTCTTGAATTCCGGATCCTTCGGATAGTCCTCATTCTCCGGCTCTTCCTCCGCATTGAGGTGGTAGAGGTTGCCGAAGAACTCGTCGAAGCCGTGCACCGTCGGCAGGAACTCGTCCTTGTCGCCCAAGTGGTTCTTGCCGAACTGGCCGGTCGCATAGCCGAGCGGCTTGAGCAGCTCGGCCATGGTCGGGTCTTCCTTCTGGATGCCGAGGTCCGCGCCCGGCAGACCCACTTTCGACATGCCCGTGCGGAACGGCATCTGCCCGGTGATGAACGCGGCGCGGCCGGCGGTGCAGCTCTGCTGCGCGTAATAGGTGACAAGCTTGCCGCCCTCGGCAGCGAGCCGATCGATGTTGGGGGTATCGTAGCCCATCACCCCGTTGTTGAAGCAACTGATGTTTCCATAACCAACGTCGTCACCGAACATGACGAGGATATTGGGCTTTCCTTTGGGCATGATCAGCTCCTGTCGCTCGCCCCCGGCGACGGTATAGGGAGGTGATCGGGCCGGGTGTATCGGGAGAAATCCCGACACGCCCACGTCCATTTCATCGAGCCGGTACTGGGTCTGGTGTCGTGGCAGTCCGAACAATCCGGCATTCAGCGTTCGACGACCTTCCGCCAAGGCGAGAAAAGGCCCCGGCCCGACGGGATCGGACCGGGGCCTTTTTTTCCGCAGGCGGCCGTCTGATGCCGCGCGGCGTCAGCCGGCCGGTGCGGTCAGCTTTTCCATCACCTGATCGAGCGAGAAGCTCGCCGCGTGCTGCGCCGGCGGGAATTCCTTGAACGTGGCCAGGAACTGCCCGACGATATTTTGCGCGGGCACCAGCAGATAGGCGCGATCGAGCAGCCAATCATAATAAGTGTTCGACGTGCGATCGGCCCGTTCATAGGGGTCGGTGCGCAGGTTGAAGATCTTGGGCAGGCGCAGCGGCACGAAGGGTTCGGCCCAGATACGCAGCGTGCCTTCGCAACGCTGTTCGAGGAAGACCAGCTTCCAATTGTCGTAGCGGACGGCGACGACATCGGCATCGTCGTTGAAATAGACGAAGCCGGGGCGCGGACTTTCCTTGGCCTTGCCGGTCAGATAGTCCGTCATGTCATAGCCATCGAGATGGGCCTTATACTTGATCCCATCCAGGGTGGCCCCCTTCTTCAGATCTTCCTTGACGGTCTTCGTGCCGGCGATGTTGGCGAAGGTGGGGAACCAATCGAGGTGCGAGATGATGCCCGTGCAGGTCGATCCCGCCTCGATCTGGCCGGGGAAGCGCACGATGGCAGGTACGCGATAGGCACCTTCCCAGTTCGTGTTCTTTTCGCAGCGGAACGGCGTGGTGCCGGCATCCGGCCACGAGTTCTGGTGCGGGCCATTGTCGGTCGAATACATCACGAACGTGTTGTCGGCGATGCCCAGTTCGTCGAGCAGATCGATCATCTCACCCATGTTGAGATCATGGTCGATCATCACGTCATGATATTCGGATTGCCAGCGGCCGGACTGGCCGAGGCTCGAATCCTTGGCGTGGGTGCGGAAGTGCATGTGGCTGGTGTTGAACCAGACGAAGAAAGGCTCGTCCGCCTCGACCGAGGCCTTGATGAACTTCTTGGCGCCGGCGAGGAATTCCTCGTCGATCGTCTTCATCCGTTCCTTGGTGAGCGGGCCGGTATTTTCGATCTTCTGGCCGCCCTTGCCGTCTGCCCAGCAGTGGAGAACGCCGCGCGGGCCGAACTTTTTACGGAAATCGGGAAAATCCTTCTCGGGCGGATAATCGCGGTTCTCCGGCTCTTCCTCCGCATTCAAATGATAGAGATTGCCGAAAAATTCGTCGAAGCCGTGCATCGTCGGCAGATGTTCGTCCCGATCACCCAGATGGTTCTTGCCGAATTGACCGGTGCGATAGCCCTGATTCTTAAGCATCCGCGCGATCGTCGGGATTTCCTTCTTCATGCCCAGTTCCGCGCCCGGCAGGCCAACCTTGGTGAGGCCCGTGCGCATGCCGGCCTGGCCGGTGATGAAGGACGCACGGCCGGCGGTGCAGCTCTGTTCCGCATAATAGTCCGTGAACTTCATGCCTTCCTTGGCAAGGCGGTCGATATTGGGCGTCGTGTAGCCCATCACGCCGTGGGAGTAGCAGCTGAGATTGTCTCGGCCGATATCATCCCCCCACAAGATAAGGATATTGGGTTGCTTGCCAGCCATGGGTGACTCCTCGCGGAAACGGGTCATGGCACGGAGACTCAGGAGACGTTCCGTGCATGACATGGGTCCGCCAAGGGAGGCTGGCCGGCAATCAGCACTAACCCCGAGGGCGGATCGGGATTCCCCTGAACCGCATCTCGGGTTGGTGGTCAGCCGCCCTGTGCGGCCAGCCAGCCGGCGGCCGCGAGGGCCGGGAATTTGGCGGCCATGTCGCGCGCATGGGCCGATGCCGCCGTGCCGCGCACCACCCGGCCCTTGATCCCGTGGATGATCGCGGCCAGCCGGAAGATGTTGAACGCGGTGTAGAATTGCAGGTTGCCGATTCCCGCCCGGCCGGTGCGCGCGCAATAAGCGGCGACATAATCGGCCTCGGACGGAATGTTGAGCGCGGCGAGATCGGCGCCGGCGATGCCGGTCGCGACCGGGGGGGCGAGCCGGTACATCATCAGGTGATAGGCGAAGTCCGACAGCGGATCGCCCAGCGTCGACAATTCCCAGTCGAGGACCGCGATGACGCGCGGTTCGGTGGGGTGGAAGATCATGTTGTCGCAGCGGAAATCGCCATGGGTGATGCGCACCTCGCCTGCTTGCGCGGGCATATGCGCTTCCAGCCAGCCGATCAGCGCGTCCATATCGGCATTGCGGCCGGCCTCGACATCGTCGTGATACTGCTTCGTCCAGCGGCCGATCTGCCGTTCGAAGAAATTGCCGGGCTTGCCATAATCGCCAAGGCCGATCGCTTCGGGATCGATGCCGTGGAGCTGCGCAAGCGTGGCGTTCATCGCGTCGAAATAGGCCGGGCGATCGTCGCGGCTGACTTCGGGGAAGGTGGCATCCCAGAAGATGCGGCCTTCCACCATGTCCATCACATAGAACCAGGTGCCGATCACGCTGTCGTCGGTGCACAGGCCGTGGACGCGGGCGACCGGGAAATCGACGGTGGCGAGTGCGCTCAGCACGCGGGCCTCGCGCTCGACGGCGTGGGCGCCCTTGATCAGCTGGCCAGGCGGCTTGCGGCGCAGCACATAGGACCGGCCCGGCGTGACGAGCTTGTAGGTCGGGTTGGACTGGCCGCCCTTGAACTGTTCGACCGTCAGCGGGCCGGCATAGCCCGCGACATTTTCCTCCATCCAGCGGGCGAGCCGCGCTTCATCGAAGCGGTGCTGTTCGCGCACGGCGGTGGTGCCGCTGTTCTGATCCTGCCGATTGCCCACGCGCCCGACCTCCCACGTTCCGGCCGTGCTCCGGCCATGTTCCGGCCCGTCACGTCCGGCCGTTGCGCCTGTCCTTGCCGCATGGCCCCGGCGGCGACAAGGCGGTTGCGACGGCCGACTGTGGCGAGGCAGCCAATTTGCCGGCGGGCCATGGCCTTCGGTTTTTCGGTGAACGGCCAAGGCCGCTGATCCGGCCGCAACCATGGGGCATCTGCATTGTGTGCGGCGCGGCAGGCGGCGCGGGGGTTTGACGGCCGGCCGGCACGCGCCTTAGCTCGGCCACCGGAGATGGATGGATAAGCGAGCCCAAGGATGAAGATCGGCCTGTGCATGCCCTATATGGTGCGCGACTATGATCGCGACCGCATGTTGACCTGGGCGCGGAAGATCGACGCCGGTCCGTTCGACAGCCTGTCCTGCGGCGAACGGATCACCGGCTACAGCTATGAGATGCATTCAATCCTGTGCGCCGCCGCGGCGGTGACGGAGCGGGTGCGGATCATGCCATCGCTCTACGTGCTGCCGATGCGATCGGCGGTGATGACGGCGAAGGAAGTGGCGACTCTCGACGCGATTTCGGGCGGGCGCGTCGGCATCACCGTGGGCGTGGGCGGGCGCGAAAAGGATTATCAGGCGGTCGGCGCGCCCTTCACCCACCGCCACCAGCGGCTCGACGAACAGGTGGCCGAGATGAAGCGCGTCTGGCGCGGCGAAACGCTGTTCGAGGGCATGGACGAGATAGGCCCGGCCTCGCCGCAGGGCGCCGACATCCCGATCTATGCCGGCGCGATGGGCCCCAAGGCGATCGCGCGCGCATCGGCCTGGGCGGACGGCATCTATGGCGCGTCGATGCTGGGCGATCGCGAGGGGCATCAGGCGATTTACGATATGGCGCGCACCGCCTGGGCCGAGCGCGGGCGCACCGACAAGCCCTATCTGATCGCGAGCTTCTGGTGTTCGCTGTCGCCCGACGCCGAGCAGGACCTGAAGGCCTATATCTACGATTACATGAAATATATCGGAGAGGATGTGGGGCGCGGCATGGCGGCGATGGCGACCTGCCACACGCCCGACGGCATCCGCCAGGCGATCGAGAATGTGCGCGCCGCCGGTGCCGACGAACTGCTGATCTGCCCGGCCACCGCCCATTATGACGAGATCGACCGGCTGGCCGATCTGATCGGCTGAGCGGAAGGAGCGCGCTGGTGGGCCCGGCAGGACAACACTTATCGTTCACAATCAATATGATGGGTTTGTCTAACCACCCCAAACCGGCGACGCAAAACCTAAGCGCAGCGGACGCAATGTCTAACCTTTGGGGCTGATCAACACACCCTAAAAAGTGTGTATGAATGTGTATTATCTCCTTGCGCTTGCCTTCGAGCGTGTGTATACGATACACACGAAGGGAGACGAGGGGATGAAGAGCCGTGAAGTCATCAAGATTCTTAAAAAGGCCGGGTGGATCGAGCAGCGGCAAAGCGGAAGCCACAAACAATTCCGCCACCCCGATCAACCCGAACGCGGCGTGGTCACCGTCCCCCACCCCAAGGCCGAAATGGCGATCGGAACGCTAAAGAGCATTGAGGACAAATCAGGGGTGGCCCTCCGGTAGGGCCACCACCCACACGAGTTTCAGGGCAAGGAGGCCCACACCATGGCAACCGTTTATTATCCCGCGATCATCGAGCGGGCCGGCGATACCTTCAGCGTTTTCTTTCCCGATCTGAAGGGCCTCGCCTCCGCCGGTGACACGATCCACGAAGCCGCGATCGCGGCCGAGGAAGCGCTTGGCGTCCACCTGCTCGCCATGGCCGAACACAAGGAGGATATTCCCGCCCCCTCCGAGCTTGATGCAATCGAGGCCGATCCCGAGGTGGACGAAGCCATCCGCATCCTCGTGCGGGGCGAGCGCCCCGGCCGCGCCGTGCGGCTGAACATCACGCTGGACGAAGGGTTGGTGGCTGCCATCGATCGGGTGGCGGGCAATCGTTCGCGCTTCTTAGCGGATGCCGCGCGCGTCGCTCTGGCCGGCCGCGCGCTGTGAGCGCTTGGCTCAACGTCCAACGCAACTCATTGGTTAATCGGAATTAACCTAGATTGACAGCGCCATGTCATCATGCTCACTCCCCCGCTTGGTTTAGGGGAGTGAGCATGAATAGAATTCTGGCTGTACTGATTTCAATTATGGCGATCTCGCCTTTCAGCGCCAAAGCGGCGCTGGTGGAATACCGCTTCGACGTTGAGGGTCATTACGTCTCTGGCAGCGACGACATGTCAAATTTCTGGCTACAGTCGGGCTACTATTTTGGGGCGATCACATTTGTCGCCGACCTTGATGACGCTATTTTCCAGTATGTGTCCCCGGAAGGATACGTCGATACATTGGACGAGGACTTTGCAACCATTGCTGTCCGGCGGCAGTCAGATGCGGCCCTTCCCCGAGAAGATTTTGTGGCATACATGGGATATGGCGCACCCGAGGCGAAAACCCCGCTCCGTGATTTTGAGAATCTCCGCTGGAGCGGTCACAACGCGTTCAGCTATAGCGCAGCCATGCCGGGAATTTGGCGAACCGAAGCCTTTGGCTCCATCACGAAATTCACCGCGCGGGAGGTCGAGACTGGCACCCCACTTGGCGTCCAGTTCTCCTACACTGCAGTGCCCGAACCAGCGAGCTGGGCAATGATGATCGGTGGATTCGGAATGATCGGAGCGACGATGCGGCGGCGGCATCCTGCACGCCACCGCATCGAGCAAGCTGCTTAAGAACCCGGGCGGCTACTTCGCCGCCCGCATATGATCGTCCACCGCCCGCGCCTTGGGCGCGTCGGCAACGGGCTGCCCGGCATATTCGCGCAGCCCCCAGGCACCAAACTGGCTGATTGGTCCGGTGGTGCTGAACAGCGCCATCACGTCGCCGAACTGGGCATCCCATGCCGATAGATAGCGGCGGTACATGTCGTACATGCGCGGATCGCGGTTGATCGCGGCCACGAGCGCGACATTGCTGGTGCTCACCACATGCTGCCCGCCTTCATAGGCGATGTACCGCTTGCCATAGCGGGCGGCGAGCGCCTTGTTCTTCGCGGCCAGAGCCAGCGTTTCATCAATATCCTTGGCCATGAAGGCGAAGATATTGTCGAGGTCCGTGATCGCGGCCCGGCTGCCGGTCAGCGTGCTGCCGCCGAAATAGGGCGCCGTCGCCAGCGCATCGAAATGCTGCGCGGTGTCGCGGAATGTGATCACCTGCTCGGCCGACCACGGGTTGGCGTTCTGCGTCGCGATCACGCGCACCAGCCGCTTCATGTCGGCCGCGAACACCTGCCCCCAAATCTTGTGCATCCACGTCGATTTCTCGGCATAGCGCCAGAGATAGGCCTGCGTAATATTGTCGGCCAGGCCGGCGGCCATCCCTTCATCCTTGGCCTGCGTGGTGACCTTGAAGCCCCAGTTCCACACCTCGTTCGCCATCTCGACATAGACCTTCCGGCCCGGCGCCAAATTGTCGCGGACATAGGTGGCAAAGCGCCGCTGATAATCCTCGTCGGCATTCCACGGCATGGCGAACCACGGATCGACGCCCGCCGCATTGGCCAGCGCCACCATCGCTTCTACCGACGCGCCCATCGTGCTCGCCTGATTCTGCGTCTCGGCCGTCGGCCGTGTCGCCCAGCTCACCGGCGCATTGGCATTGGCATTCTGCCAGTCCATGAACCGGACCACGCCATATCCCTTCAGCGATTCCAGCAGCACCGGCGACCAGACGGCATCGGCCGCCATCGCCTTCTCGCGGCAATCTACCTTGCGCACGGGATCGGCCGGGTCCGTCGCGCTCAGCGAAACCCATGCCGTTTCGGATTTCACGGCGCTGGAAGGCTTCCAGTCGAACTCCGTGGCCGATGATCCGGCCAGCTGATTGGTGATCCAGCCGCCGGCTCGCACCGTGCCACGGCCCTGCCAGGTGCAGCGGATGCGCGTCGGCTTGCTGCCATAGGCCGTTTCCGGCGGGATCAGCATGCGGTTGCCCGATTGCTGCGGCAGCAGATATTTTACCTCGCCATTCGGATCGAGCTGGACGGGATCGAACGCCTGCCAGCCGGCGATGCCGGGACGGGAACTCGCCCAATTGCCCGCCAACGCCAGATTGGCGAACGCCCGTTCTGTCGAATAATAGGTCGGCGCCGCCAGATTGACGCCCAGCTTCGGCGTCTCGGCCACTTGCGGCGGCGTCGGACGTGGCGTCTTCGTCACCGGCTTGGGCGATGGCAGACGCACGATGCCGCCGGGATTGATCACGATCGGGCCGGACGCGTTGGCCGTGCCGGCTGCCATCAGTGCAGTAACGATTAGTGTCAGCATCAGGCTATCCTTTGCATATCACTGCTTGCCAAGAAATTGCGGATCGCGCGGGAGGTGCGATTTTCGAGCAAATGTAGTGGCTTGACAGGCAGTGCCCGCCGCCAACAAATAAGTTCCGGGGAAGTTATGATTCAGGGGGGGGCTGGCGTGCCGGATCGGCTGGATTTCAACTTCAATGTTAAGGCATTGAATTTTCAGACGGAAGAAGAGTGGCTTGAACACGAAACGGGCGCACCGCCCGCGACCGCGCCTTCCGATCAGGGGCCACCCTCTCTTCTACGAAAAATCAGTCGCTTGCTGTCGTCGATGTTGGCAGCGATCTTCCCACGCGCTGATTGCGCCGACTGCGCGAATGCCCGGCACCGGAAAAGCAACCAGCACGAACAATGCGAAGATTGCTACCTGGCCCGCCAGTATTGACTTAACTCGCCACCGGGATCGGCCGCGCCTGGCTGATCCCCATGCCGAACAGATCGATTGAACCGCTCATCGCCATACCGGCCCGCCAGTTAATCCGAAGCTCCAGCGTGATATTGGCGGGATCGGCCGATGCGACCGAGGGCGCCGGCCGATGCGGAATGAGCCGGCCCGTCAGGGCTGGCAACAGCGTTGCATCGTTGCCGCCGATCGTCAGGCCGGAACCGCCGGCGCTCAGCACCAGCGACAGGCCGGCGCAGCCGGTCAGCGCGTTGCAATAGAGATCGGCGTCCCAATCGAGCGGGATCGTGTAATCCCAACCGCTCGGCTTCTGCGCCACCGCCGCAATCGCGAGCGATCCATTGGCAGATGGCGTCCCCGTGAAGGTGAGCCGCGTGGCCTTGTGATCGGGTCGGTCCTGATCGGCCATCGGCTGGTAGGCCACGGAACTGATCGCCACAGCCAGCGTGCCGGAAAGCGTGCCACCCAAATTGGGATAGGCACCGAACAGCTTGGCGGCGGGAAACTGATCGATGCCCGTCACGCCGCCGCCGCCGGTCAAGGCGACGTTGCCAGAGGTGCCGCCGGTCCCGCCGAACCGCGCCTCATTTCCAAGCACGTTGCCGCGCGGCTCCGTCGCGCTCCAGCCCGTGACGCCATTGATCATCGCGCCGGAGATTGCCGGCAGCGGCCGACCCACCAGGCGAAGCGCGTCGCCCAGCGCCTTGCTCTGCAACCATGCGCCATATTGGCTCTCGTGCAGGCCATCGAGCATCGAGGCAAAGCCGGCGGCCGAAACGCCGCCGATCGGATAGAACAAATCGTTCGTCGGGTCGGTGAGGGCGTTGTGGCTGTCGACCATGATGATATCGGGCGATGCCGCCGCGTAGGCGCGATAGGCCGCGTTGATCGCATGGCCGGCGCGGGCCACGGCGGACGACAGCGCCGGGGCGGCGCCGGCCGTGGCGACGCGCGGATCGACCGACATCAGCAGCAGTCGCACAGCGCCAGCGGCGCGCGCCGTTTCCCAATATCGACGGACATTCGCCAGCACGGTTTCGGGTGCAGTCAGCCCCACATCGTTGGCGCCGATCTTCAGGATGATGACGGGATCGGCACCCGTGGCGGCGACTGCCTGCACGCGTGCGATCATGCTGTTCAGGCGCCCGGCGGAGATCAGGCCTGTCACCGCGCCGCCATTGGTGCCGGATACGGTCGAACCGACCGCGAGACTATCGGTCGCCGGATTGAAGTTGGCGATGCGTCCCGTCCGCGCGAGCGCCCAGAACAGCGCCGATGCGTGGCTCATATTGCCAACCTGCACGCCCTTGCTGTCACCGTCGACGATCAGGTTCACCGGGCGCACGAAGCGGGCAAAGGTGCGCAGCTGCTCAGGCGTTGCGGCAGCGTTCGCGCCACCCTGCACCACCGGCACCTTCTCGGCCCCCGACAACGCTGCAGCTGCGCCCAGCTCGGAAATTTTCGCATTCGCCATGTGGTTACTCCGTCAGGAAAAGGTCGCCGGATTCGGTCAGCAGGTCGCCGCCATCTTCCTTGATGATGTGGTCGGGCTGGGCCGGCTCGGGCGCTGCCGCAGGTACCGGGCGCCAGGCAGCCAGCCCGATCGCGAATGGACTGAGCAGCATCAGGACTCTCCCGCCGTCAGCGCGTCATAGGATCGCTCGCAGGCGCGCCCGGCGGCGCGGGCGGCGTCAGCATGTCGAGCAATTGCGTCCGCAGCCTCGTCAAGCCGGCGCTGCAATTCGGGGAGCAGATCGAGGGCGGAGCCGGCTGCCGCCCCGCCGCCGGCAGGGGCGGGATTGCTGGCGGTGCGACAGGCAGCGATGATCCCGCCGATCTGTGCGCGCAGCCGGTCACCAGCAGCGACAGCGCCAGCAGCATCGCGGCGCGCCCCATCCATTTCTTGTGCATGTGCTTCAACCGCCTCCATTTGTGCGGCATGGCGCCGCGCTTCTTCCGCCCGGTTCGCTCGTTCGCCATTCAGGGCTTTCGTCGCAGCGGCGAGGCTGGCTGCGCCCCATTCGGCACGGACGTCATCAGCGCCGCGCTGATATCCACGATGATCGGCATAGGCCCACGCGCCCGCGATCAGGCCGACGGCCAGCGCATAGGGCCAGACGCGGCGGAGCAGTGTGGCCCCGCCGGCAAGGATGCTGCCGGGGATCATGCCCGTTGCTCCGGCCATTCCGGCAGGTCCACGGTCTGCCCAGCGAGCGCATGCGTGCAGTCGCCGAGAAACTGGATCCGGCCGTCGGTGACGAACGAGTGGCAGATACGGCACTGCAGATCGGGAAACTCGTCCTTGTCGTCCCAGTTGCACCAACACGTCCCACCATCATGGCCGGGTACGTGGTGCCCGCTGCGAACGAGAACTGATGGCGTGAACGTCGGAGCACTCGGGTTGCCGTTATAGCCCCAATTGATGCCGGGACTGTGCGTGTCCGCGACGGGGATGCTGTGCGCTTCATTGCAACCCGGGCACCAGAAGGCGACCCGACCGGCGGCCTGCTGGCGCAGGATCGGCGAAATCGCGCTCATGCCAGCAACTCGAAGTGCGGCCCGTCGATGAAGGCCGACTTCCCCGCCGCGCGGCGACGGCCGACATAATCAGCCACGGCACGTTCGCAGCCGGCGACCGTCGGCTCGATCGTCTCAAACGGGCGATCCCACACACCGCCCCAGATCAGCTTGACGCGCTGCTCCTGCGCCGCGATCCGCACAGCCGCCGCGATCACGTAGATCGCCGGCCACTCCCAGCGCAACTTGCCGTTGATGTAGGGCACGAGGTCCACGGCATGGCCGAACCCATCCGCCTGGCGCATGTGCTTGCTCGCCATCGTCTTGCTGACGCCGCGCAGGACATATTCGCGCTGCTCGGCTTCGGTGCGCAGGCCATCGTGGACGGTGAAATCCTGCCGCGTGATCTCGATCGCGCGCTTGACGACGCCGACGAGCAACGGGTGCACGCCAGCAAGCTCGGCGAGCGACGCTCGCCCGAGGGCATAGGCCATGGATTGTCCTTTCGGATGAGTGTGTCAGATCGAATGCGCGCTGGACGGGCGCATCGAGATTGGAGAGTTTCGTCGCTGAGTGTCGTGGTTGCTGCCGCGTTGCGGCATGCGTGGGGCCACGGCACGGGCGCGGGAGGCGGCTACCCCCCTTTAACCTCCCGCGCCCATCAGGCCGGGTCGATCCGGCCAAGCGTGGCCACCATGTCCGGCGGCGTTACGGGGTCGACGGCGAAAGCCTGCCGCAACAGATCGTCCGCCATCCGCAGCGCCGGGTTGTTCGGATCGAGCGCGCGGAGCGCACTGGCCAGCAGCTGCTGCGCGTTATGGAGCGCCCCATGCTCCCGGCGCAGCTTGGCGATATCCACCCGCAGTGCCGCGATATCGCCCGCGCGCTCGGCATCCATCCTCGCCTCGCGCGCTTCAAGCTCCTCGTGCCACTTTTGCAGCTTGGCGCTTCGGCTCTCCTCGCGCTTCTCGCCCCAGCGGAACAGCCAGGCGATGCCGGCGCCGGCCGTCGTGGCGACCGTGACAATGCCGGCCACCACGCCGCCCACCTCGCCCACCGAGATGCCCCCCGGGTCGTTCATTCGCGATCCTTTCGTTGGTCAGTCTGGCCGATCAGCGGCCGATATTGCGACGGCAATGGCCGGGCGCCTCGCCCAGCCGCTCGAACAGCCAGTCGATCACCCGCTCGGCGATCAACGCCCAGCGGCGCCCCCGCACCGCCATGCGGCCGACCTTGCTCGATATCGTCTCGTCAGGGTCGGGCACCGGCCCGCCAAGGATCAGATATTTCGGCGCGGCGAGGATGATGTGCGCCAGCTGGTCGATCGATACGGCCAGTGCCCAGGCGATGGCGCGCAGGCGGAGCAGCACCCCGTCAGACCGCGAGGATTTCGGCCGCCCGCCCGGTGCCGATCAGCCCGAGCGTTTCGAGGTAGTTGGTCCCAGCCACCACGTCGGCGTCGGTTAGGTCGATCTCCGACGCCAGCGCGGCGAGCTCACGCCAGTCGATCACTGCTGCATTGTCGGACGCCCGAATGGCGATGCGTTCCGCTTGGCTGAACCTGCGCTGGTAGGCGAGCGGCGTGATGGTCACTTCGTAAAACACGAACCCGCGACCAGCCGCGTCCCAATAGCATCGATCGGGATAGCCGGCCGCGACGAGGACGATTTCCTCGCCCGCACTGGGGACCGGCTCTTCGACATGCGGGCCCGATAGCCATTCGCCCGTTACGGATGAAATCAGTGCATAGGTCATGTCGTGGACACCGTTCCCTTGATCCAGCACCCGCTCTCGATCGGGATGCCGCTCCACCCGCTGCCATCGATCCGAAACTTCATCAGCACGTCGGTGCCGGTGGCGTTGACGAACGTGGTCGATGGCGACGCCGCCCAACCCTCCGACGGGCCATAGGCGGCCGACGCCGTTGCCCGGACCGTCCAGGTGGTCGAGCCCGACGGCGCCGACAGGATTTGGACCACCGCGGTGCCGCTGGTGGTTGTGCCCGTATATTGGATGCGACCCTGCAGGTTGCAGGAGCCATAGGCCGGCACGAGTACCGTGATGGTTTCCGTCCGGCCGCCGGTGAACGTGCCCGTCGGCGAGACGCCGTCGCGGGTCTGCGTCACCTCCAGCACGCGGGTCTGCGAAACGCCATCATATGTTGCGGTGACCGACAGCGTGGCGTTGATGGCCGTCACGTCCGTCACCGTGATCAGGCCCGCCGCGCTGATCGTCGCCGCGCAGTCCGTCGGCGTGATCGAGTAGGTGGACGATGCTTCGACGGGCGTGTTGCCGTGGCGGACAATGGTCTGCGAGGTTTTGGGCAGCGCTCCCGATTTGGGCACGCCTGTCGATGAGCAGGCAACGGGGATGATTCCCGGCGAAAAGGCCATAGAGAGCGGGCTAGTCCCAGGCGTACCGGCAGGACCCTCGAACCGCTTGGCCACCTGCCACGTCCAGTTCGCGCCTGCGTTGGGCCGGCTGCCAAAGCTCACCCAGATCGGGTCGGCACCGGCGGGCACGCCGCCGGTGTCCGAATACCAACCCGCCGGCACAGTCGCCGACGCCGATGGCGTGGCCGGCTGCGAGGCAGACCGGCGGAAGATCATGTCAACGGCCGACCCCTCTTGAGCCAGCAGGCCGACGCCAGCCCAAGTCGGGGTGGCCGTGCCGCCGATGCCCTGCACCGCCACCGTGCCCGTTGCCGCATAAAGCGGATCGTTGCCGGCGGGGATGCTAGCCGACCAGCTCGATGGCGGTGTCAGCACCCCCGTCGTGAAATTATAGCTTCCGCCGGAGGGCATGGCCGGCGCCGATGTGCCGCGGCGATAGACGGTCAGTTCGGCGATCGACAGGCCGTCGGCCCCATCCTTGACCTTCGCCAGCGATCCGCTGGCGGTAAACACGGCGCCATCGCAGGCGACTGCGCGGAGCACCACACCACCGGTGGAGCCCTTCGCCGCGTTGAAATTCGCGGCCGTCATCGAGACTTCCGGCCCGGCCATGGCCGTGATCCCGGTCGCGCCCGTCTTGATGTAGGTCCGCGCCAGCCCCCCTTCGAGCAATTGCCCCCCCCAGACCACAATCGAACCCGTGGCGGTGACGTCCAGCGTGGGGAACGAGGCCGTGAAGCCCGAGGCCGGGAACAGGATCAATAGAAACGTGGTGTTTCCCAAACTGTTGTTCGGGAGCGGCATGACGACGCGCCAATAATCGCCATAATCCTCGACGGAATGCGGCGCCCCGCCCGTCCAGCCCGTCTCAACCGCCTCGCCGGTGTCCGTGTTAATCGCCAAGCGGCACATCGCAGTGGCGCCACCCTGATACTGGATGCCTACCTGCGGAAAGGTGGTAGCCCCGACCGTTTTCTTCAGGAAGATCGAACCGGTGCGCCACACGCCATCATTCGCGACGGTGATCGGGTTGTAGATATACGCATCGTCGGTGGCGGTCGCGCTGGTGATCGTGTCGGCGGTCAACGTGCCGTCAGGGGCGACATGGGTGTTCGGCGAAACGGCGGTGCCGAATGCCACGGACCAATAAGCCGCGGCGCTCAGATCCTGCGACATTGGCATCAGGTTGGTGACGCTACCGTAGATCGAATTGATATAGCTGACCGGGTTGAGCAAATTGCCGGCAGCATCCTCCAGCTGCCACAATATGTCGCCGTTGATTTTGTCAGCCGTCGCCCGAAACGTCGTGGTCTGCACGGCGGGGCTGATCGCATCCAGCCGGTCATAGGTAATGACGCGCTTGTCCTGCTCAACGAACAGGCTTTTGGCCACCGGCGCGACGGCGGCAAAGGCGATTCCATCCACGGTGTAGCCATCCGGCGCGGACGACACCATGCCATAAAGCCGCTGATTGGGATGGTCGGGCGCGTGGCTGGCAAGCACTACCTCGCGCCCGTCGCGGATGCGGAAATACTCGACACGGTAATCGTTCGAGCGGCTGCCAATCAGATCGCCCGCCTGGCATTGGCCGAGCGGCGCCTGATAGACGCCCCGCCGATAATAATGGAGCTCACCGGCGATCGCATAGATGTTGTAATCGCCGGTATTGTAATGGCCCGCCGCGCCCGGCGCCGTGGTCAGGCCGACCATGAAATCATGGTGGCCCGCCGGCACGCGCGCGAGCATCTGCGCCGCGTCCTTATAGGCGATCGACGTATGCGCCCCGCCGTTCCAGCCGCTGGCCGTTTTCGTGACGGAGGTCGGCGTCACCGTCGCCGATCCCTCGGCCACCAGCGTATAGGCCCCCGCGCCATCCGCGCCCGGGGTGCCGGCCAGCGGCGGCGACGTCGTCACCGGGCCGAGGATAAGCCGCGCGCCATATTCGCCGCGCAGGCGATAGGTGATCGACACCTGATATTGCGTGTCGCCCGTGACGGAGGTGACTTCGAGCTTGCGGATTCCGGTGGGCGTCACGCCCGCGCCGATCCAGTCGTCATCCGGCCCCTGCGTACCGGTATAGGGCCGATATTCGAACACGATCGCGTCGGTGCCGATGCTGGCGCTCTCGCCGCCGATCACCAGCGCCGGGATTTCCTCCGCGCCATTGACGATCGACGTGGCCGTGATCGCCCATTCTGCCGTGGTGGGCGTCGGCACCAGCGCCGGGCCCGACACGCCTGCCGTGGGCGGCGGCGTGGTGGTCTGCCCCAGCGCGAACGGATGCTTGCCTGCGGTTTCCGAGCGCGCAGAAAAGCTGACGATGCCGCTGGCCGGGCTCAGCGATCGATCGAGCAGCAGCACGGTCTGCCCGTTCAGGCCGATTTCCGGGATGTTCACCGTCACCACGTCGCCGGGCTTGTAGCCGTAGAAACGCAACTTCAGCGGCAGGTCGATCGGGCCGAACTCGCGACTGTCCTCGATATCGTATCGCGCCAGCTGCGCGGCCTGCCCGGCCTGCTGGACCAGCGAATATTCGATCTCGCGCGTGCGCGGCCCGCCGTCGAAGGTGACATGCGCCGGCACGTCGACCAGCTTCGCGGGCACGATCTCCCAGCTATGCGCCTCCGATCGGTAGCGCGGCACCACGCCGTTGATGCGATCGCGCCGGGGCTGGGTGGCGGTCAGCTTCGCGCCGCCGGCCAGATCGTTGGTGGTGACCGTGGTCAGCGACACGCGCGGCGTGTTGACGATGCAGCTGATCTTGGCGCCCAGCGCGATGGGGAACCCGCCGCCGGCCTGGCACATCGCCTTCAGCGCATTCCACTTCGTGTCGGGCCGCGAGGTGACCTGCCCGCCGATCTTCCAGCCATTGGCGTCGGCCACGTTCGCCGCCTCGACGTACGCCGCCACGTCGACACCCGCGATCGGCGCGCCGATGCCGATCACGCGCTTGCCATTCTGCCAGCGGCCAAGGCACCAGGTCAGCGCATGGAGCCAAGGATTCTCGGAATAGACATAGGTCGATTCCACCAGCGCGCGGCAGGCGCCCGATCCACCGGGATAGGTGCTGTCGAGGCGGGGGTCATAGACCTTCACGCCCCGCACCAACCACGCCGCCTTGGGCTCGCGCGTCAGCTGCGTCTTGCCCTTCGCGTCGAATTTCAGCGTCAGCATCGTCGCGGCATAGCCGGACAGCTTGGACGATGAGGTCCAGCCCGGGATCGCCCCGGCGGGGGACGTGAGCGCCGATGCCTCGGGCGTCGCGCCCAGCTGGTGGCGGTGCCAGATCAGGCCGTTGAGCTTGCCCGGCAGCGATCCCCCGGTGACCGTCTGCGCGGCATCATCCAGATACAGCCCGTCCATCGCTTGGATGGGTCCACCGGCGGACAACACGGTGACGATCGACTGATAGGCGTTGTCCGAACCATAGGCGTAGCGGAACACGATATTGCCGCTGACCCGGGTCCGGCCCATCACATAGGGCAATCCGGCGTTCGGGTCCGACTGCCACGATGTCTGCATGCCCGAGAGGCCGCCGGGCTTCTTGGCCGTCAGATTGGCGGCGAGGGTCAGTCCGGCAGATACCGTCGCAAGCGTCGACAGAGACACGCCGACCACGGCCGTAGCCGCTGTGATGCCCGTCGAAAGCGCAACGCCACTGGCCAAGGCAAGGCCGGCGCCCGCAGTCGCAACCGCGATGGCCGCGACGCCGACCACCATGGCCGCCGTTCTCAGGACTTTGGACACGGCGGGACTCTCCAGGCGGTGTTCATCGCGATCATCTGCATCACCTCGGCGCCGTCATGGCCTTCGGCCCAACCGATGATGCGGCCATTGCCGAGCACGACGGCAAGCGCGCCGAACGCATCCTCGCCATCGGCCTGCACGATATCGCCGACGATCGCGGCTGCCGGCGGGATGCGCTCCAGCCCCAGCGTGTCGAGCGCTTCCGCCAGCGACGCGAAACCGGCGCGCGCCAGCGCGCGCCGGGCGCCCAGCGCGGAGGAATAGCTGCCGCCCCGGGCAAGCGCCGGCTTGTAGCCCAGCTGGCGAAGGTGGAAGGCGGCGAGACGGCAGCAATCATAGCGGCCGAAACGGAAGGGCTGGCCACGATAGCGATCGAGCGTGGCCTGCGCCGCATCCCGGCGCGCTTCCAGCACGGGCTTCATACGAACTGATTCCGCGCCCAGTCGGCGAGGCCGCCGAACCCGCCGAAATACTGGGTCACGGCGGGCACCGGCGCCTGCATGCCCCAATAGATCTGGTCGATCACGCCGGTGACGGCGGACAGGCCGGTTTCGCCGGGCCAGATCGATTGATGGAAGCTGTCGGTCAGGCGCGCGCCTTCGTCGAGCTCGAACAGCCGGTCGAAGACGGAGCCGACCTCATATTCCAGCGTGCGGCCATTTTCGTCCGCCATCAGGTGGGGCACGTCGAGCTCGCCCAGAAATACGAGTTCGGGGTCTGGGATCGGCGCGCCGGTCGCCTCGTCCACCGCGCCGATCCACAGCGACACGGGCGAGCCCTGCATACTCGGCGCGGCCAGGCTGGCGGCAGCGGCGTCGCTGGCCGGGTTCAGCGTGATCGATAGCCGCGGCGCCTGCTCGCTGCTCCCGTCCCGCAGATCGTCGATCGCGGCCAAGGCGCCATAGGTCGGATCGCGGCCGACGAAGCTGTTCCACGGCGCGCCCTTCAACGCGCCCGAACCGTCGAGCAGCTTCAGGCTATAGCCGGGTAGGTCGATCTGGATTGCGCCAAAGACGGTGACCACGGCGCCAGCAAGCGCCGCGTCCATCTGCGCGGTGAACTGGGTCATTCCGCCTCGCTGATCGTGAAATCGGGGATCTGGGTGAATGGCTCGCGCAGCACCTCCCAATCGATCTGGCCGCCGGTCAGGAAGCCTTCGATCTTGGGCGCCGCGAATTCGCAGACGGCATTGTCGGGCGGGGACACCCGGATCATTGGCATGATCGGCAATGCCATCTGCCCACTGCCATTGGCCGTCGTCGCGGTGCGGGCCGAATAGAGGTAGCGCCGACTGCCGATGATGATCGAAAAGAACTGGCCTTCGCGCACCTGATAGCCGGCGGCGAACCCGTCCAGGTTGATCGTCATGCCGGTCTGGCCAGCGCCATTGACCAGCGGTGCGCCGGGGCTGCCGATGGTCAGGCCGTCCTGCGGAAATGTGATGATCGCGCCGTCGCGCTGGGCCTGGCGCAGCCGGGCCGCATAGATCCGGCCCAGCGGCTCGGATCGCATCAGCGGCAACCGCACGGTCAGCGCATGGCGCGTGCCCAGCCGGTTCAACTTCTGCGCGGCCGAACCCGGCCCGCCCGCCAGCACGGCGCCGGCATCGATCAGCGAAGGGGTCGCCCCGCGGATGCCGGGCGTCGAGGGGAGGAGGATAGCCATTAGCGGAGCGTCTGCATTGCGCGGCGGTTGAGGCGCTGTTCGGCCATGCTGGCGCCCCCGGCCGCACCGCGCGCGGCGGCAGCGGCGGCCAGCGGGGCGGCCGCCACCCGCACATGCGTGTCGAACAGTGCCGACTTGTCGATCTGCACCGTCACCAGCTGGCTGCCACCGCCACCCCAGCCCCCCATCAGCGCATGATTGGGGACGACAACGCCGGGCACCTTGGGGATGAACAGTTCGGGCCCGCGCTCGCCGACAACGCTGATCTTGCCCACCGGCGGCGTCCCGCCATTGGCAAAGCCGAGGCCCGAGAACAGCGACGAGGATCCACTCAGGAATCCGCGAAACAGGCTGCCCCCCGATCCGCCGGGATTGATCAGCTCCATCAGGCCGGATTCCACCAGCGCGGCGGCAGCCCGCTTGAAGCTGTTTTCGAGCACGTCGCCCAGATTGTCGCCATAGATGGCGGCATCCGCGAGGCCCGCGGCCAGGTCACGAGTGAAGCTCTCTTCAAACTCCGCCAGGCGCTGCATTTCCTCGGGCGGGATGATCTCGGGGAGCTCGGAAATCTGCCCCGCGAGCAGGTCCATGTTCTGGCTTGCCTCAAGGACAAGAATGGGAAGCTCTTCGATTCCCAGATCCTGCATAAGGTTTTTACCAGCCGCACGGCGCAGATCGGCGAAGCTCGATTGCGCCGATAGCCCTGCCTTTTCGGCGGCGTCGATTAGCGCAAGCGCGTCGCGGTAATCTTTGCCGGCGCCAGCTTCCGCATCAAGATTGCCTTCAAGGGACGCGAAACGCTCGCTGAGCGAAGGCCCGGTTCGTCCGCTCTTGCCACGCCCACGGCTCGGGGCCTTTGGCTTAACCGTGGGCAACTCGCCGGACGTGGGAGGCTCGGGCAGCGTAGGGCGATCGGCCTGCCCCTCCCAGCGCACGCGCCCACCTCCGCGTGGGAGAGGGCGTCGGGTATCGCGGCCGATCTCGAATAGGCCGGGAATACCCCACACATGTTCATAGCCAGAATTGGCGCGCTTGATCTCCTGATCGCGGTTCATCTGTGTTTGCCAGCGGCCCCAATTAGCTGCGGCTTCAGCGGCGGCCCCCGCGACACGGAATAGCTGGTCCGCAAGATAGGAGATGTTGTCCGCGTTCTCCGCGACCGCGCCAGCGATCTGCGCTTCGAGCACCTTTTTAAGCACGGCCACCTTGTCGGCCGCGTCGTCAGCTTGCTGGATCAGACGGTCCGAAAGGACAAGGCCGAGCTCATCGGCCTGCTTCGCCAGGTCGTTGATGGCCGAGCTGCCACCCGCCAACAAGGTATCGAGCTTCTGGCCCGCCTTCCCGAATAGATCGACTTCGATCCTTGCGCGCGTAGCCGGGTCTTCAATCTTGGCTAGACCATCGGCAATCCGCGGGATGATCTCGCCCGCCGTCAGCAGCTTGCCATTTGCATCGGTCACGCTGACGCCGATCTCGCGGAAGGCATTGACTGGCCCTTCCGAGCCCGCAGCGGCTTCGCCGATCGTGCGGGTAAGCTTGCGCAGGCCGGCGTCCATTTCATCCTGCGCCACGCCGACCTGCGTCGCGGCGTAGCGATAGACTTGCAGATCGCGCGTGCTGACACCGATTTGCTGAGACACCTCGCCCAGCGACGATGCGTAATCGAGCCCGGCCGACGCCGCCTGCAGGAACTCTGCAACACCAAGACCCGCAATGAGCCCCACCGCCGCACCCTTCAGCAGGCCGAATCCATGGCTGATCCTGTCCGTGGCTTTGTCGATCCGGCTCAAGCTTGCGTCCATCGACGCCGCCTGCTTCTGCACGTCATTGGACAACAGGTTGAGATTACGACGGGCGAGTTCGACGGATGCGTCCACCTGAAGCAACAGCTGGCGCGTGGTCGCATCGACGGCCATAACAACCACCTCATTGAAAATTAAGGATATCGTGGGTAGTTCACGCGTTCACGAGGGAGGCACATGTGCGCAACGCGATCATCACACTGCTTGAAATCGCCACTCTGATCGGCGCGTTGCTCGGCGGCTTCCTGATCTTCACGGCGTTATCGCCCGCCAACACAGCCATTCAGACCGCGGCATCCGCCGCCGTGGGCATCGGCTTCGTTGCCGTGCCATATGCACTCGCTGCAACATTCCATCGAGCGATGATGCGTTCCAAGCTCACGGAACGCGTCCAGCGCGACGATCCCGAAAAGGGCGCGGTGATGGAATATGTGAGGGCCAAGCTTCGCGGCGAGGCCTAACCGGAGGGGGAATGCGGCCGGTTAAGTTCCTTCCGGGCCTCGCACATCGCAACAAATTCGTGATGCGTCGATCGCCAGAACTGATCCGCTGACCAGCCAAAGGCGGCCTGCGCAATACCCATTAATCGCCGATAGCAGTATCGATCTGACCATTCTCTGCCACCGGCATCAGTTCCCCCTCTGCCGTCGCGCCCCCAGTCAATGCCGCCGTCAGCACGATCAGCAAGCGGGCGGACACGCTCGGAATGCCGACCCGATAGATCAGCTTTCCCCAGCCGTCCGCCTGTCCGTGCCGCGCGCCCACGTCATCCGCCGCCGCTCCGGCGCGGATCAGTTCGGCAACCACGATCGACATCGTTTCCAGCGGCATCCGTACCGCATTCGCCATCACGGTCAGATCGCGCAGCGAATGGCCTGTAAGCTTTTCGATCGCGATGATCGCCTCATAGCTCGGCCGGAGCACACGACGCTTTTTGCCGAGGACGATATCGACTTCGCCCCGGGCCTCGTTCGCGTGCGATGTCACGACGCAAAGGCCGCCAGATCATTGATTGTCGGCACCTTCGACGGCGCCGCAACGGAACTCCATGTCGACGCCTGGCGGTTCGCATGGTTCGTATCGTTGCTGCCCCAGCCGCATTCGCCCTGATAGGCGACGGTCGTTCCCTTCACGATCCGCAGCGTCGCGTTCTTCGTGGGTGAGTTACGGACGTCGATCAGCCGCTCATAGCCCGGGTCCGGCAGCTTGACCTTGCCGCTCATGTTGAAGCGGATCGTCCGGCCCGAGAATTCAACAAGGTCGAAGTCACCATCATCCTTGCTGGCCGTGTCGAACTCGCGTGAGCTGTCGCCCCACTGAACTTCAACTTCACCGCCGATGGGATCGAAACCTTCGGTTGGCGTCATGCCGTCGCCGATTTCGACGCGCACGTTCTCACCGCGCAATACGGGCATCTTGTTCCTCCATGCTTGGGGCTATTCGGCGGGTTCTGCCGAAATCTCGAAAATCATCAGGCCCAGGTAGCGGACATTGTCCGTCTCAGCCTCGGGGTCGTGGTCGGAGGCGCTGGCGGCCCAATGGCATCGTCCGAGATGCACGCCGTCGGCCGTCAACAGCTGATCGTGCAGCGCATTGAACGCGATGCGCATCAACGCCCATAATCCCGATCGGGCAGGCCCCTCGTGAAAGCATGCGATCTCGAACTGGCCGCGCGCATCGACCTCGCCCTTGCTTCCCAAATTCTCGGCATCGATCTTTCCGATGACGATATAGTCCGGACCCCGATTCGACGGGACGTGCTGGAAAACTCCAACACTGGCGGGCGCGACGGCGATCAAGGCCGCATAGACGGCGTTCTCGATTCCTTCCTCGATCAGCACCTCAACCAACATCTGCTCCTATCGAGACACGTCCCAGCACATCGTCCCAGTATCGCTTCATGCGATCGCTCCGAGCCGCACGCGCAGCTCCGCCACCAGCGAAGACGAAAGCGTTCTCTCGCAGTGCGCGCACCCTCAGCATGTAGGTCACGGGCTGGGCCACACCCTTTCGGCGCGTGACCTTTACGGTTTGGGCCTTCCGGCCACGTTCGATGATCCACCGATAGAAGCGATCGGCGTTGCTCTTTCGCGTCAGAAACCCCACGCGCAACCGGAGGGACCGATCATAGACGCGCTTCGCCAGGCCGGACCGCAGGAAGCCGGTGCGGACAAGCACAGTGCGCTGCATCCGCGCCAGCTCATCATCGCCGACAGCATGTAACAGGCTGACCATTTCGGCGCGGGCCCCATCGGGCAGACGCTTCAACATCGCCCGCGTCCGCCGCACCGATTGCCAATCCACGCCACTCCCGCGCCGCTTCGGGGAAGGACGCGCCATTACGCCATCTTCTGCGCTTGGGTGTCAGCCAGAATCGACCACCACACCCGGCCCGTGTCATCCGCTTCCATCGAACGAATAGCCAGCGCGCGCCCACCCAGGTACGGAGGCAGCCTCAACTGGTCTTCCGCGGAAATGTCGGCCGTCCACCGGATGGTCAGGCGATAGACCGTGATGCCCGTTAACGATCGATCGATCACCGCTTCGCGGCCGCTTTGGCCAATCACCTCGGCCGGAACGGTACGCAGCAGCGACCAAATGCGGTCGTAGCCGGGCCTGCCATTCGGTTTGGCGATATCGGCGTAGCGCCAGACCTCTACGGGATGCTTCAGCCGACCTGCAGCAAGCGCCGCCATTATCCAATCACCGGAAGGCGATGGGGATGCGCAAGCGCTTCGACGGTCATCGGAATGTCGCTGGTGATGTTGCCGATGTTCACGGCCTCACGATTGGCGAACCAATGACCAATCAAAAGCAGCATGGCCTGACGAAGCGATCGCGGCACGGCGGTTCGATCGGCATAGCCAGCGTTGACGGTAACGGTGATCGCATCCGCGACAGGCGCGGCGGCAGGCCACAATGCTCCCAGCACGGGGCTTAGCCGCGCCGGGCGGCTGCCAGCGGACAGGCGCGACGACGCAACCATCTGGTCGCCGCCTTCCGGATCGACATAGCTGACCACCGCCTGGGCACCGATTGCGATCGGCCAGGCGCGCAGGCGAAGCGGGTTGGCCCAGCGATCGAACGATTGGGATACCTGTCCGCGAACCAGCAATTGCCCCGTATAGCCCTCGATCCATTCGCGTGCGGTGATGATCAATCCGCGGATCAGATCGTCCTCGCTGCTGTCGAAGACACGCAGGTGCGCCTTGGCCTCGCTCAGCGTGACCGGTTCCATCCCTTCGTCCACCGGCGTCAGGCTTCCCTCTGCAGCGACAACAACAGGCTCGATTGCCACCGCCACCGCACCGGCAATCGGCAGCGCCCCGGCTTCCCCCATCGCCGCAAGGTGGATCGTTCCCAGCGGCAGGTTCACCACACCGTCGATCGACAGTGAGGCGCCAGCTGCGACGGTGACAGGCGGCAGCGTCTGGGCCAGCGAGCCCGTTACCGAGCTGCTCGACGACGCCGCCAGGCCGATCAAACCGATTGACGCCGCGAGTGTGCCGGCGATCGTCAACGAGGCGACAGCGGCCACCGCCACCGGCGCGATCGTGATAGCGAGATCGCCGACGCGGCTTTCGGTCGAATCCTCCGTCAGGATCAGGCCACCATCCTCCAGCAGCAGGCTATCCCCGCTTTCGAGCAGCAGCCAGGACAAAGCCATGATGGATCAGGCGCCGGGAGCGGTGAGCGTGAAAGTGCTGATTGCGAAGGGCTGGCCAGCGGCGAACGTCACATTGTCGACCGTCATGTCGCCCCCGCCTCCCGTCGCCGTCACCGTGCCCTGTCCGTGGCAGGTGACGCCATCATTGGCATACAGCCGGAAATGCGCGGCGGTGCCGGCTGCATCGGCGCTGGTGTCCTCCCACGTGCCGGCCTTGGCCTTCGAGCCACCCGACGCGGCAGCCATCCAGTCGGCGGGCAGGGCGAGCGTGGCGAGGACGCTTCCGGTATCGGGGGCAGCACAGCTGGCGGGCGCCGCACCGGTACGGATCTTCACGACGGCGCTGGCGCCGATCGCCGTCTCGATCGCATCGAGCAGCGCGTTGCGCGCAGCAACGGAGAATTGCAGGGCCATCGCCTTCACTCCTTGGGGGTTTTGGCCGCGCGGCGCGCAGCCGCTGCCTTGTTGGCGGGAGCTGCATCCGCCTTGTTCGCGGGATCGGGCTCGGCCTTTTCTTCGACCGGGCCAAGATCTTCGAGCACGCCTAGGCGGACGAGGTGCGCCGCATCGTTGGGATCGAGTTCGCGGGGGTCGCCGGCGGCATACGGCTTGTCCCCGTCCATCTCGCGAAGGACGCGATAATTATGCTTCGCAGCCATTCATGTTGCTCCCGGGTGAGAGGGGCGCCCCGAAGGTCGCCCCTCAGATTGCGTTAAGATCGCTTAAGCGACCCGGCCGAAATCGCCGTAGATGAAGGCTTCGGGGCGATAGACCGCCAACGCCAGGCGCTCCTCGCACAGCATGGTGATCAGGTTCTTGATGAAGTCGTCTTCGTTCTCGGTCGCGATTTCGACACGAGCGAGCCAGCGATCGAACACCTGCGCGCCGAGCTTGAAGGCGCCCGTCAGGAACTTGTCCACGGTCATCGCCTGCGTCGCCACGACGGGCAGACCCCACAGCGTCGGCGCGATCGCACCCTGCGGATTGCCGATGATGTAGCGGCCTTCCGCGTCCTTCAGCGTTTCGATCCACGCCCAGTCGATCGGGTTCATGACATGGCCGGTGGCGGGATACTCGGCGAGTGCCGCCTGCAGCATCGCCAGGCGCATCAGATCGATGCTGGTCGGCGAAGCCAGGGTGATCGGCGCGGCATAGGCGGTCGCCTGGGGAACGATGCCGAGCAGGTTCTGCCCCGTGCCGTCACCCAGCAGGAGCTGCTGCTCCTCCTTGAAGGCGAGGCCGTAACGCAGGCGGCCATCAATGTAGGATTCCAGCTGCGCAACGTCGTCGAGGATTTGGCGCGAGGCCTTGGCATGATGCGCGATCACCTTGGCCGTGGTCGAGATCAGGTCGAACGTGATGTCGCTTTGCGGCTTCGCAGCGCCCTCGGCCGTACCGGCGGCATTATTCGCGAAGCCGGTTTCCTTCACGTACTCCAGCGTGTTGCCGTCCATCCGGCCAGGCGTGATCAGATCACGCACGGTCAACCGCCGCTCGGGCGGCGTGAGGATACCGGGCAGGCGCGTCTGGTTGACCGCGTCACCAGCCGAACCGGCGGCAGCCGTGGTCGCCGACGTGATGGTCGCCTTGGCCGACATATCCACGCGGCCTCGGCGGCTCGTGCTATCGAGGAATGCCTTGACGCGCTCGTCGGCAGTGAACTGCTGGCCCAACGATTTCACGTCCAGATCGTCACCGCCGGGATCGCGGGCGAGCTTCTGCTCGATCTCGTCCATCCGGGCCTTCACGGCATTCATGCCGATCAGGGCTTCGTCGGCGATCTCCTTGGCCGCCTTGGTCAGGTCTTCGCCGGTGCGGGCCTTGCCAACGGCATCCTCGGCAATTTCCTTCACCTTGTCGAAGCGCTTCTCGAAATCGGACTTGAGCTCGCGCGCCAGTTCTTCGACCGACAGCTCACGCCGCCCGTCGCCATTGACGTTGTGGCCTGTGCCGTCGCGCATATAGCGGCCAACGGTCAGTTCTGCGGCCGACATGCGGCCGATCAGCCCGGCGGCCGAAAGGCCACCCAGCAGTGCAATCTTGCGGATCATGGAATTGCCCTTTCGCGGCAAAGAGGAAGGATCAGCCGCGCATCGCCCTCAAAAAGCGCACGGCTGCGTCATCCGCCTGAGCCCCGGGCTCCCCCCGAAGATGCGGTCTGGAACTGGCCGAGATCGCCTCAGCCATTTTTCGGGAGAAGCCTGCATCCCGCAGGAACCCCTCGAACTCGCGGATGGTCAGGTTGCGGCCCCCATCCTGAATGGATTTCACCTCGTCGATACGCGCCGCTCGCCCGAGCGCGCCGAAGGTGACAATGCTCACTTCGCGAAGGTCGAGCTTCTTGAGCACGGTCACCCCGTCCTGCTGGCGATCCGGGGCCGTCTCGATCTCGCGATAGCCGATCGACAGCTCGTCGAGTGCCCCCTCACGGACGAGGCCGTAAACCTCGGCAGCCTTCGGCGAGATGTCCTTGAGCAGTCGTCCGCGAACGCGCAGGCCCTTCTCGTCCTCGGCCACCTCGTCCCAGACGCCGATCACGGTCCACGTGTCGTGCTGGTAGAGCATCTTCACCGCGCGCTTCTCGCGCTTGGCCGTGGCCAGCGATGCCTTGAACGCACCGGGAGCGACCATCTCATTATAGCTGTCGACCACGTTGAACATCGACGCATAGCCCTCGATCACGCCGTCGTCGCCGATCGCCTTGACGTCGAGCGTCAGGCCGCAATTCTTCGTCCTCAACATGGGCTTAGTCCTGTGGCTACGGCAGCGCCGTCGGTACGGCGGTGATGGGAACATTCTGGCTCTGCATGCGAGGCGTCTCGCCGCCTGCGACGGGGGCGAGATTTTCAAGCTCGCGGACTTCGTTGATCGTCATCCACCCGTTCTGCAGGGCGGAAGCGTAGAAAGCCGATCGGGCGGCACTGTCGCCGCGCAACAGCCCCTCCAGGCTGAATTCGATCGTGATGCCGTCAGCGCGGTCCTTTGCGGTGAGCAGGCGCTTTTCGAGCGCCATTTCGATCCGCTTTAACCTGCGCCGCAGGGTGAATTTCTGGAAGCCCAGCGTCTGTTGTTCCAGCCCGGTGCCCCAGCTGGTGGCCTTGTCGGTATGCCCCACCATGTGCGGCGGCACGCCGAAGAAGCGGCAAATATCCTCGACGGAGAACCGCCGCGATTCCAGCATCTGCGCGTCTTCAGGGTTGATCGTCAGTTGCTGCCACTCGACACCGCCTTCCAACACCAGAGGGCGGCCTGCATTCATCGCGCCGACGAATTTCTGCGTCATGCGATCTTCGGCCGCCTGGCGTTGCTCGGGCTTCAGCCACTCCTTGAACTTCAAGACGCCAGACGGACGAACACCATTGGCGAACATGGTGCCTGCTGAACGATCGATGGCGGTCGCCAGACCGAAGGTGTTTCGCCCATATGCCAGCGTCGACAGCCCGCCTTCAGGGTTGCCACCGAAACCGCGAACATGAAGCACGCGATCCTCACTGAGCGTCTTGTCGCGCCAGCGATAGACGAGGCTGCCGCCGCGATCCCGCGTGACCGTCGTCTCATCCCAGGTCATCGGCGTCAGCGAGATCACGCGGCCATCGCCAGCGCGCGTGATCTCCGCCACCGCGTTGCCCTTCAGTTCGACGCTCGCCGCCAGCCCTTCGAAGAAATCGAGTGCCGTTTGGTCGGCGTTCGGGCTGTCGTGTAGGATCCGATAGAGCGGATGATCCTTGGCGATGGTCCGTCTACCACTCCGGTCGGTGCGATGGACCATCAACGGCAGCGAACCGATCGTCCCAGCCAACACATTGATGCAGGCCCATGCCGTCGACAGGGCCAGCACGGAAGTTTCGCTGACCTGCTCCCCAGCATAGCTTTGACCCTCGGTCCGCCGCCAGCCTTCGGGATCACGCAACGACAGACGCCGCGCCCACACCGCCGCCTTCCGGGCCAGGCCGGTGGCCCTCACCAACAGGTTCATCCGGCTAAGCTCGCAAGATAGTCATCAAGACCGCCGCCGCGGCCCGTGGGGTTCCGGCTCATCAACATGACCGCATTGAATGATGCGCACAGCGGATCGATCTTCGCCTTGCCGGCCTGCTCTTTCGTGATCAGCACGGCATTACCCCTCTGCTCGGCTCGTGCATTACCAACGCACCAGGCCATCATTGCTTGACCGGCGTGCCACAATGTCCCGTCCTTCAGCTTGCGCTCCATGCCCCACACGGCCGACGAGAGCCGGAAGCCCTGGGCGATGCCGATCATCTGTTCCGCTACAATCCCGCGCGACGCGAGCTCGTCGACCAACGCGGCCACGCCTTGAGGATCGAGGCCAATGGCCGCTTTCTCCGGAAACAACCCGGCTTCGGCGATCCGCTCGATGACGTCAGCAACGCCGACAATATCGGACGTGGGATCTTCGCAGCGAACGAGTTGTCCCAATCGAACGAAATCATCGAGCCGTTCGACAATATCCTTGCGCCGCTTGAACACATCGTCGTGCGCCCAAGCCCGATTCCATAGCAGCCAGTCGCGGGTCACCTTGCACCGGCCCAGCAGAGCCAAGCCCAGCAAGTCGTCAAGCCCACCACCATCGATCCCGGCGACGATCACCTCTGATCGTTCGATCAGCTCATCGAGCGAGATCGTCTCGTCCGCCGCGTCTTCCCAATAGTCCACGCCCACCCATCGGTCGGTGTGGAGCGCCATGCCGATCTGGACGTTGAGGTGCTGCGACGCCCAGCGCCGCTCTTCCTCGTCGCCCTTGGCACAGGCGGTTCGATACTCGGCGATCAGCCGGTCAATGGTGATCGAGCGCCCCAGATTGGGAAGCACCATGTGCCAGTTGCGCGGGTCGCGCCACGGTTTATCCTTGGCCCGCTGCATCGCCTCAGAAAACTCGTACAGCATCGGCAGCATGTGGACGTCAGTCTTGATGCGGCCGTCTCTCACGCCCCGCGCATAATCCAGCTCGGCCTTGAACACGCCTGCCGGCGGCTCATCGCTCTGCGTCGTGATCATGATCAGGAACGCTTCCGGGTTCGCGATCATCCCGCCGCGCAGCTGGCCGATCACGCGCGAGGCGTAAGAGATTGACGACATCAGATGGACTTCGTCGATCAGGATGCCCGCCGGTTTGGACCCGGTGGCGACCTTCATGTCGAAGGTCTTTACCTTCAGCTTCGCCTTGTTGACCCGATCGACGATCGTCTTCACGTGCTCCTGCACGTGGAAGCGCGTCTTCAAATAGGGGTCCGCGTCGATCATGCCGGACGCTTGCTGGAATGCGATGTCCGCGATTTCCTGCGTCGGGCCTATCAGCACGAACTCGGCGCGAGGCCGCTCGTTCATCAGCAGCGCCGTCATCATGATGGCGGCGCCGTTCGTCGTCTTCGCGTTCTTCTTCGGCACGAGGTCGAACACCTCGCGCACCTGCCGTTCGCCGTGCTCATCCAGCGAGCCGAAGATCGCCCGCACGATATCACGCGCCCAATCGCCCGCGGCGTCCGCCAGCAGGGGCTGGCCGGGGACATCCGGAAGCCGCAGCTTGTTGAAGATGGCGACGGCGCGCGCCGCCTCTTCTTCGTCGAGTGGCAGGTCAGGGAGGAGGGATCGCCCCTCCCGCAACCGGGCTTCCCAGTCCGGGCAGGAGAAATCCCAGCCTAGTGCCGGACCAGGCTGCTCCACTCGTTGCCCTCATGTGCGACGGCCGCGTCGGCGATCGCCTGTTCCTTCTTGCCCTTCTTCGGGGGCTTGGCCGTCTTGGCCGGTTTCGAGGCGACGACGCCGGTCAGCAGGTCATGCCGGTCGAGCCGTTTGAACATCTTGTCGATGGCGGAGACGTTGCCCTTGTCGATCTCGCTCACCAGCGATGCGAGCAGCTTCGCCTCCAGGCGGACCTTCGCTTCAAGCCGGGCACGCAGCTCCCGAAAATAATGCTTCCGCAACGTCGGCGGCGTGATCGAAAGCGCCGCCGCGATCTGTTCCTCGTTCTTGTCGAACGCCATCAAGAGCAAGACTTTCCGCCGATTTTCATCGGTCGGAATGTGCGGCGGTCGGCCGCGACGCCCGTGTCCCTCGGGGATCGGATCGCCGAGCAGGTCCAAATCCCACGACATGTCGAAAAAAATCTCCGAATGAGAGGGGCTGCGGTGTCCGGGCAATCGGGCCCCAGACTTTCGACCTCCCCCCCTGCCTGCGGGTCAGGGCGCGGCGCGCCGCTCCTCCCGCTGCTTCGACCCGCTGTGGCACGAGGCGCACAGCGTCTGCAGGTTGGCCTCATCCCAGAACAGTGCCTCATCGCCACGGTGCGGCCGAATGTGATCGGCCACCAGCTTCGACGTATCGCCTTCCAGCGCCTCGCATCCCCGGCAGGTGAAGGCATCGCGCACGAGCACCGACCACCGCAGCGCCTTCCACCGCGCGGTGTGATACCACTTGCGCCACGGCTGGCTGTTGCGGTGCCGATCCGTCTCGGCCCGGCCCTCGGGCATGAAGGCGATCGACGGCCGCAAGGTGCCGAGTGTCGGCTTCAACGTCGACAACCGCGCCATCACGAACGTCCGAAACGGACAAGGCCCGCGTCGCAAGGGAACGACGCGGGCCCTGTCAGGCTAGGAGAGGATGCCGAAACAGCTGCTTTCGCACGCTACCCCAACATATCGATTTCTATGCTGAAAACCGGGGCTGGGGGAACACCACCTTTTCTTCATTTACCCCCTTGACGGTGAAAGCTGAGCATTTCCGCCATTGAGCGCCACGGCGATATCCTTGATCGCCCGCCGATAGCGCATCTTGAGCGCCTCCGGCCCCATCAAATGGCCCAGCTTCGTCCGCAGCCCGCACCGCGGCGCGATATCGCTCCAGGCGATCCGGTGCCCGCTCCGCTCCAGCGCACCGATGGCGAGCGCCAGCAGCCGCACATCATCGGCCCGCACATGGACAACCCAGCCCAGCGCCTCATCCATCCGGTCCACCTCTTCCGGCCGCAGCGTCGCCCGGCCGATGCTCACCAACTCATGCCCCGCCAGCGACTGTTCGGCCATGTCGGCGCGGTCGCGGATCACCAGATGCCACGGCCCGTCGCTGGCGCGCGCACCCGCCGGCATCACGCTCGCCACCGCCCGCTGGAAGCCCCACGCCTCGACAAGGCGATCCTGCACGGCCTGAAACGTCCACCACACCCCCGATCCTTCCGGGCGACGCGCCAACCCTTCCGGCTCAGCCCTGTATCCTTCCGCCATGATCAAAGCCCCAATCTATATAATTCAGTCACTTAAGCATTTCACTCGGAAGGGTTGGAAGGATTGGAAGGGTTTACATATGTCCTGTTCATGTGCGCGCCCGTGCGCCTGTGCGCGCATATGTGTGGGGCGATGATCGCAAACCCTTCCAACCCTTCCAGTCCCGCGCAAATCCGCGCTTTCTCCCTTCCGCGATCCTTCCGCCACCCTTCCGGTTCGGAAGGATCAGGGCGGCAAATCGTCCACTTCGTCCCATGGGGAGCCCGAGGGCGGGGCCTGCGCGGGCGGCGATCCACCATCCTCGTCGATGCTGAAGGGTCGCGGATTGCCCTCGGCATCGATGAAGTCGCCCACGTCGCGCACCAGCTCGATGCCGAGCCACTGCATCCCGTCCGACGCCTTCTTCTCATAGCCCTTGTCCTGCATCGCCTTGGCGAGGCCCTTGTTGGACCATTCGCGCTCGCCCGCCGCCTTGCACCAGGCGACGAACACGGCATGCAGTCGCGATGATTGCACCCGCGCCTGCGGGTCGGCCTTCGTACAGAGCCGCAGGAAGCGCCCGAGCGGATCGCTGTCCTGCCGATAGGCCTGCGTCGCCCGCGTCACCTCGCCCGGCTCGACAAGCCCGTTCTCCATCCAGTCGAGCAGGCCCGCGATCAGCTTGTTGAGGATGCCGGGCAACTCACCCAGCAGCTTGTTGGGCAATTCCGGGTCTTTCTCCCGCGTGCCCTCCGGGTTCGTCTCGTCGCGCACGCGCTGATTCCACGGGATCAGCTTCACCCGTCGCCAGATGCCGTCGTCCGTGTCCGGTATCTCGGGCCGGAAATTGCCCGATATCGTCAGCTTGAAGATCGGCCGCAGGTCGAAGAACCCGCGATTGAGGAAGCGCACCGTCATCGGCTCGCCGCCCGTCACCAGCTTGATCAGCGCGGTGGCGAGCTTGCCGCCCTTTTCGGGTTCGGACGTGCGCAGCAACCGCACGCCGCCCAGCCGCGCCAGATCGGGCGTCGCCTGGTCGCCGCGCTTCTTGATCCCCTGATCCAGAAACGTCTCGATGCCGATCGTCGTGGTGTAATCGCCCAGCGCCGCGCACCACGCATCGATCGCGGTGGACTTGCCGTTGCCGCCAAGGCCGTACCAGAAATGCAGCTTCTGCTCGCCCATATGGCCGGTCATCGAAAGGCCGCCCCACTGGTGCAGATAGCGGCGCATCGCGGCATCGGGCTGCGCCCAGGCGAACATATCGTCATAGATCGGGCAGGCAGCGTCGCGGTCGAACGCCACCGGCGCCAGCTTGCTGATCAGATCGTCGCGATTATGCGGGTCCAGCCGCCATTCGGCCTGCCAGCGCTTTTCGGCCGCAATCCACGTCCGCCGGAATCGCAGCGTGCCGTTCAGCACATTGATCGATAACGGATCGGCATCGAACGCATCGGCCTTCGCCGCCAGCCACGGCCGCACCAGATTGGCGATGCAGGTGAGCTTGCTCGCCCCTTCAGACGTGCGGCCCCATTCGGCCAGCTTGTCGGAGAACAGCACGACGGTGCCGTCGCTCTTGATCTTGACGACCCGATCGAGCCGTTCGCCGTCCTCATCGCCGGTCGACTCTGCAAGCTCCTGCTGCTGCACCCATGCGCGGGGCGGCTTCCCCTCTTCCCGCCATGGCGGGGGAAACGGCACGCCACTATCGCGGATGAACCCCGCCTCATCCTGTATCGCCCGCGCCATATCAAACACGCGGCCCAGCAACTCGGCCGGGATCATCTTTTCGTCCTGATCCAGCGCCGCCCAGCGCCGGCCGTCCCACGTCATCCAGCCCAGCGCGCTCGACCAGCGGAAATCCCGTCCATATCGCTCGCGGAACCGCTCCGCATTGCCCAGATCTGTCAGGGGGAAGAATGCCAGCCGCCGGTTCGCCTCGGCCGCCGCAACCCCGTCGCTGTCGTCATCGTTCGCCGGTGCCGGCACCCCCGCCCCTGCCTCGGCTTGGCCTTGGCCGCTGCCTTCCGGGTGGAAGGGTTGGTTCTTGCCCACGCCACCGCGGGGTCCGGGGCGGGCGGCACGGCGGCGAAAGCGCGCGCGCGCATCCTCGATCACGCGGGTCAGGTCGCGCGGTTCCTCCGCGCCCTTGTCCACGCCCGTCTCGATCGAACGCATCGTCTTGTCATAGTTCGGCCAGCTCGCCGCCACCTCGGCCAGCGCGCCGATCACGGCGGCCCGGCTCAGCGCCTTGGCGCCCACCAGATGGCCCAGCGTCAGCGCGGCGATGCTGATCGTGTCGTTGCGTGTGCCATCGCCCGCGCCCGCGGCGTTGCGCACCTCGCCATCCAGCGCGGCATAGGCATAACGGCGCACGGCCTCGTCGATCGCCGCCTGTTCGGCATCGGATGCGGAAGCGTGGAAGGATGCCGCGTCACCCCCCACCGGGGCGGAAGGGTCGGCAGAAGAAAAGCGGGGCGATGGCGATGATGCCGGCGGCGTTCCGCCGCCCGCGTCCCCCGTGGCTGGCGCTTGCGCGCCAGCGGGCGCCCCGCCTGCCGGCGCGGCGCGGCTCTTGGGCGCGCGCAGTATCTCGATCAGCTGGGCCGGGGCTTCCGCCGGCTCGTCATGCACATTGCCGCGCAGCCAGCGATATCGCGTGCCGCCGCCCTTGCCATCCGGGTTCATCACGCTCGCCGGGGCGATCACATAGCCGCCCAGTCCGCGCACATCGACATGCCGGGGCAGATTGCCACGGTTGCGGATCGGCTCGCCCTCGCGCGGCTGCCGCAGGAACACATGCACGCCGTCGCTCTGCGTCATCGCCGCCAGGCTCACCGGCAGCGCGCAGCCCATCTGCTCTTCCAGAGCCGCCTTCAGCGATTCCAGCGTGAAAACCTCGCCGGTCGACTCATCGACGCGCGGATCGAAATCGAGCGCGAACAGCCCGTTCACGCCCATCGGCAGGCCGATCATGGCGTTCGGCCACTTCTTCCACCAGCCGAGGATCACCGCTTCGTCGGTGGTCGCATCCTTCAGGCCGTGGCCGGTATAGGGCGACTTCGCGGTGAACGTCTTTTCCTTCGGCCCATCCTTGCCGCGCACCGTGATCGTCTCGTCCCGCTCCCGGCACGGGAAGACGGGCCAGCCACGGCGCGCATATTGAAGCGCCGCCGAACATATCGGCGACGGGAGCTTGGCGACGGTCGACAATCGAACCCCCGGAATTTCAGGTCAGCAGGAAATGGGCGGGGCGGCGCTTAGCCGCCGGGGTCAGAAGGGCACATGATCGTCCAGCCCCGCATCGAACGCGCTGCCCCCGGCCGTGCCGGCCGCGCCACCCGCGCCGCCCCCCGGCGTCGAATTGCTCCAGCGCCCGTCATGCGCATGGCCCGAATAATCGTCCCGGCCGGGGTCGCGCTCGCGCTTGTCGAGCAGCACCAGCTGCGCGTTGAAGCCTTGGCAGACGATTTCGGTGGAATAACGGTCATTGCCCGCCTGGTCCTGCCACTTCCGCGTCTGCAGCTTGCCCTCGATATAGACCTTGCTGCCCTTGCGCAGATAATTCTTGGCCACCGGCACCAGCCCCTCGGCGAACACGACGACGGTGTGCCATTCGGTGCGCTCGCGGCGCTCACCTGTCGCCCGGTCCTTCCAGCTCTCGCTGGTCGCGATCCGCATCGTCACGCACTCGCCCCCGTTCTGGAAGCTGCGCGCCTCGGGATCGGCGCCGAGATTGCCGACGAGGATGACCTTGTTGACGCTGCCGCTCATGCCAAGGTCACCTCTCGGCCGAGGCGTTCGCTCAGCGAACGACGATAGGACTCAACCTCGCGCTCCAGCGCAATGATATGCGCGGCTTGCCATTCATCTTCACTGACCAGCCCCTTGCCGATCAGCAGCTGGGCAATGGCGGCACCTTCAACGAGCGCCATATTCACGCCAACGCGAAGGTGCTTGGGGGAGCCGTCCTCACTGCCCAGCGAATGGTCAGCCGCGACGCCGCTTTGAAGTGCATGCCCCAGCTTCCGGACGCGCTCTTGATAGTCCGCTTGCTTCAAAACAACCTCCCCTGTCCCTTGTTTTGCTGTTCGGAAAAAATGCGATCGGCCTGGCTCACATCGTCAAATCCAGTTCGACCAGCTGAGCGACGTGCGCTGGCAGATCGAAGAAGCCGAGTTTCCCCGCGCATGGGATGAAGGCCACCGGGCGCGGATTGGCCAGGACGAACCCATATGGCCCCTGAAACCAGCGCGAGGGATGCGCGTTAACGCAATCGACAAGGTCGACCATACCGACGACGCCGCCGCGCTGAAGGTCAGCCATCGTCTTGCTGGTCAGCCAATCACCCCGAAGTCCCTGAACCGAAAGGAACAGCTGCCACGCGTCGAACTCGTCATTCGTCATGCCCTTGGCGGCGTGAAGCGCCAGGGGACCACGATATCGCGTCGACCAGTTGCGGTTCTCGATCTCCTTTCCGCCGAACAGGATCGAGAACGCCCATGGTTGGCGAACACTGAGGGCCTTCATACCCGCACCCCCGCGCCAACCGCCCATCCGGCGATCGCCGCCACCATCACGGGGCCGGCATCGAAGTAGCCCGCCGCCAGTCGCCGAATCCATTCCGGGTCAGCGTCGGGCAGCGTACGCGCCACCGCCGCGCGGATCGCGGGCAGCGCCGCGTCCAGCAGCTCGCGCGCATTATCCATCGGCTCGGCCGCCGGGATCACCCCTTCGCCGCTCACGCCGCCATCTCCATCCGCGTCAGCACCCGCCGCGCGGGCTGGTGGCACCCGCCCGGCGCCGTCTGCCAGTCGATCACGCCGCAACGGCGCAGCCGATGCAGCACATTGTTCGCATGGCCGTCGCCGCGAAGGCCGAGTTCGATCGAAATCGCCGTGCCGGTCGGCATCGCCTCGCCCAGCCGCACATGCCGGCGCAGATAATCCACCACCGCGCGGCCCTCGCTGCCGATCAGGCGGCAATGCTTCGGCGCCGGCCGCTCGCGCAGCAGCCGCGCGACATAATCGAACTCGCGGCCGTCGCGCCGCTGGAACGGGTGGACGATGCCGCGCCCCGCCAGCTGGCGCACGCGGATCGCCGCCGCCATCTGCGGCAGCGCGGGGCCATGGGCATAGACGATCTCGTCCCCCCGGCGCGCCTCGGCCGCCCAGGCGTCGATCGTCGACTCGCTTTCCACCCACAGCGCGGTATCGGGGCGCAGCCGTCCGCTCATGCGGCGGCGTCCAGCACCGGGGCCGCAGCCCGCGCGCCCAGCGCCACGCCCAGCGCCGCGTGCAGCGCCACCGCCCGGCTGTCATCCAGCCGGAACGAAAGGCCCAACCCGTGGACTTCGTAAAAGGGGCAGGTCCGCGTCGGCGGCAGGCAGGCGAACAGCGGGCCCGAAGGCGTCTCGCCCAACACCGCCAGTGCGGATTGATCGTCGGGGAATGCGGCGGGGGCCGATGCCGGAGCCTCGCAGCCCGCATCCGGCGCTGAGCGTGCGCCACCCCCGCCACAAGAGGCGGAACGAAGGTCGCCGTCCGCCTCTTTCTGGTCGGCCGCTGAAACGACTTTGTTTGCAGACAGTTCCCACTCGCGCGCCGCCACCGCGCCGCCCGTCATCCGCGCGATCGCATCGGCCAGCTGCTCGCTGGGCACGATCTTGCCGGCCAGCAGCTGGCGGGTGGCATAGCCCATGGCCAGCGGGCTATCGCTGCGCCGCGCCAGCCGTGCCGCGCGCGCCCGATCGGCCAGCAGCCAGGTCGCCAGCGCGATCGATCCGGCCGATGGCGTGGCATCGCCCGCACCCAGCCCGCAACTCTCCCGCTCGGCAATGCACAGGCCCATCGCGGTCAGCTCGGCCGCACCCTCGGGCAGCTTGTATGCCATCATCGTCATTGCCCCGCCTCCACCATCTTCAGCATCGCCCGCAGCCGCACCGCATCGCCGATCAGATCGTCGACCTGGCCGATCAGCCCGAATTCCTTGATTTCATGGGGCGTGATCCGCCGGTCCCCCTTCAGCGCCGCGCACAGCCCGCGTGTGATGCCCGCGCCGGCCTCGGCCAGTTCGGACATCTGCTCATGCCAGTCGTCGCTGTCCGGCTCGGCCGTCGGCCGCTCGACAAGATCGAAGCCCATGCTGGTCGCCAGCTCGCGCAGCACATGCGGCCAGCCGGCCCGGCCCCGCGCCAGCGGTTCCAGATCCTGCACCACGTCGATCGCGACGAACTGTTCGGCATTGTCCGGGTTGCGGGCATCGGCCGCCTGCGCCAGCCGCGTCTTGCCGACACGGCAGTGCATCGCGGCCACTTCCAGCCCGCCCACCCCTTTGATCATCTCGCCCGTCGCGCGCTTCAGCGCGATCTTCTCGGGCGTCAGCCCCCCTGCCTTCACACGCCCTCCATGGCAAAGCCCGCGCCCCCCGGCGCATTCATCGGTCGGCGCCTCCGGGGGCGCCGGTTGCGCAGGCGCCCCCTTCGGCTATCGTCCCGGCGCAAACCGAAGGACGAAAGGAACTGCTGTGATCGCCATGCTTCCCGACGACATGACCCCCACCGTCGACCGCCAGAACGACGACAAGGTCGGGCTCTGGGTTACGGATGACGATGCCGAAGCTGGGGACAAATTCCACGGCTTCCTGCTGACGCCGTCGCAGGCGCTGGGCACCGCGGAAGAGCTGATGGCCGTAGCTGGCGAGATAGTCGGCAAGGACGAGGCCGTGACGATCTGGGCGCAGACCCTGACGGGCGGCACGGCCACTATCGCCGGGCAGCAACACCACATGATCGTCGCCACCGATCGCGATCACCGAACAATTCGGCTCGCCTTCAGCGAGGAAGCCCTGCGCGATCTCTCGGCGCAAATTCACACGCTGCTTACTGCTGGGGGAACCCCTCAATAGCTGGGGCGACGGCAACGTCACTGTCGTCACGCCATCACCCCCATCCTCTGAAGCACGCGCCGCCACAGGCGCGGCCGCGCGGTTTGGTCACCACCCGCCATCACGCTGCCTCCGCCCGAAAAGGGCAGGGCATGTCGCCAGCCTCGCTGGAAGGATCGTCGGTCTTTCCAGATGCGGACCCGGAATGATCGGCGTTAGAAGCCGCTTCATGGTCATGCTCTGCCATCTTGGCCCGAACACGCCTCTCGGTATCCGGCCACACGCGGCGGCCGTTCCGGAGTTGGCGAACGAAATGACGATCACCCAGTTCACCGCCGAAGCTCGACGGTGCCATGTTATGGCGAAGCAAAAAGGCTTCGATATCTTCCAAGAGCGTAGCCATGCCGCACTGATAAAGTGTGACATATCACACCGTCAAGGTGTGATTTGACCTTTCTTCCGTCATGTGTGTTCGCGTGTGATACAACACACATGCACCGCCCCGACGAAATGGAGCGCATTCGCGAGGCGATTCGCCGGGCGATGACGCGCAAAGGCATAAAGGCGAAGCCCTTGGCAAAAGCTGCCGGCTTGGGCGAGACAGCCGTTCGCGATATCCTTGAACCCAGCAGCACCGACATCAAGTTCAGTACATTGAACAAGCTGGCCGACGCTCTGGAGTGCTCCCTCGAAGATCTAATGGGCGTGGACGAGGTGCCGCTGACTGGGCGTATCGGAGCGGGCGGAACGATCATATTTGAGGACGCCGGCACCGACCAGACCGTTATGCGCCCCCCAAACATCGGCGGAAAGCTCGAAGCGCTTGAAGTAGCAGGCGATTCGATGATGCCGAAATTTTCAGATGGTGACGTGATCTACATTCAGCGCACGCATGATGGCGTGCTGCCCGCCTACATCGGCGAGTATTGCGCTGTCCGCTTGGTCACCGGTGAAACCTATCTTAAGCTGCTGGCCAAAGGCTCGCGCCCAGGCCGTTTCACCCTGCGATCGTTGAACGCCGCTGATATCGAAGACGTCGAGGTCGAATGGGCTACGCCGGTGGTTTTCATCCTGCCGCGCTTTGCTCGGCAACGCCTCACGGCTATTTAAACAGCTTCGCTATCGACCGGCCGATAGCACCCATGGTTTCGCCAACACCAACGCGCTCACTGGCATAAGACCGCTCGCGCACGTCGTCGTCTGATAGTGCCACGTTCAGCACTACGCCCAGCGCGCCTGCATCACCCGCCGCAATGCTCAGTATTGTTGCCGTGCAGCCACGCCCTTCTTCATGGATTGCATCGCGTAGCCAGCTAGTGCGGGCGATGTAGCCGATCGTTTGACCGCCGCCCGTTTCAACCTTCAGCGCCAGATCATCGTACGGGTTGTCTGGCTCATGGCAGATGTAAACGCGCTCACCTTGTCGGCACCGCTTAATCGCCGACTGATAATTGCGTTCGCCTACAATGCCAACCGGATACAATTTGCTCATCACCCCTCCGATGCCCCTGTTTGTCGAGGCGATCGACGTGCGGCAAGTGAGGTGTGATTAAGCACACCTTTTCTAATTGACGAAGTGTGATGTATCACACTACATGACCCCCGTTCACTAACGGGGAGGCACCCATGACCGACGCCACCGCGCAGCCAGTCAGCAGCAACTTCATTCCGTTCGTCGCGGACGTTCACAGCAAGGCCTTCGTCGGCCGCGTCCAGCAGAACATCGCCGGCATCAGCCTGCACTTCCTTGACGAGCGCCAGCGCATCATCGCGTCCAGCCTGTGCGCGATCGAGGATGTCGAACGCTTCGCTTATGATCTGCTCGCCATCGCCACCGCCACCCGCGCGGCCGATCCCAAGATCGTCCCCATCGGCCAGATGCCCCGCAATCAGACCAGCCTGATGCACGGCCTGCGCCGGAGCGACGCGGCATGATCACCGTCATTCACGGGCCGGCGGCTTCCGGCAAATCCCGCAATCGGCTCGCCATCGCCAGCCATTACGGTTGCACGCACATCCGCGAGGATTTTTGCATCCATCGCGGGCGCGCGGCCAAGGGGCTGGAGCTGAACCTCATCCCCGTAACGCCGGAGGCCGAGGGAAGGGCCAAATATCAGCTCCCCGTGCACCCCGAACCGCACCGTCACATCCTCGTGCTGACGTACGAAGCCCCCGATGTCATTCGCAAGGCGCTGCCCCATGCCAGGCTCATCTCGATCCATGACGCCTTGAGCGCGATCGGCGGTGGCGAATGACCGCGCAACACACGCCCGGCCCGTGGCACGCCGAGGGGCCAGACCCGATGTTCGGCGATTACAACATTCACCAGCCCGACGTGCGCGCCGCTGTTGCCGCCGTCGTCAGCAATCTGCGCCCCGCCGACGAGGTTGCAGCCAACGCTCATCTGGTCGCTGCCGCGCCCGATCTTCTGGCGCAGTTGAAGTTCGCCACCAAGCTGCTTGGCGCATTCCCGGCTGTTGGCTCCACCGCGCAGGTCGACGCAATGCGCCGCGCCATTGCCAGTGCGGAGGGGCGGCAAGCATGATCCGCCACCTCATCCCCCGCATCGACGTCGGCCCATGGGGCGGCGCCACCCTCACCGATCCCGCATCCCGCACTGAGGAAGCCGTGGGGCTCTGCCTGTGCATCCAGTGGTTCGGCATCCTGATCGAAATCGGCCTCGGCCGGGTGAGCGGCCGATGATCGCGCCGCGCTGGGCCTATGAAACGCCGGCCCTCCTGATGGTGGCGCGCGATCTCCATGCCCAGCGCGCGACGCACTATCCCAAGGCCGTGGCCGATGGCCGCCTGTCCCAGGCGGACGCGGCCACCGGCATCCGCATCGCCGCGGCGATCGAGGCGGACTGGCACCACGTCGCCAGCCGCACGCCCCGCGCCGCCCAACCGGTCGCCACCAAGGCGGAAAAGATCGCGACGCTGGAAAACGCCGTCGCGCGCACCCGCCTGATCGCCGGCCGCGCCCGCGAAAAGCTGCCCAAGGTGGCCAGCCGCTACATCGGCGATCCGACGGAGCTGCACCATTTGAACGACGCCGGCTTCTTCAAGGCGCACCGCCCACTGGTCAGCGCCTACGCCCATGCCGCCGAATATTCCCTGCTGGTCGAAACCCTCCTGTGGTGGGAACGCAAGCCGTTCTGCCACCTGTTCATCGCCAGCCTCAACCTCGCCGCCGGCCGTGGCCGGAATCCGCTGCCACATCGCGCCGCCGCGTGAACCAGTTTCGCGCCGGCGGCACCCCGGCGCGCCCGATCCGGGAAAACAGGTGCCCTCCAAGGGGAGCTTGATGAACGACACCAACACCACCGCCGCCGGCAAGCCCGTCATCGTCCGCACCTACAGCGCGGGCGTGCACTTCGGCTATCTGCTGGAACGCGACGGCAAGGAAGTCCGCCTGGCCAGCAGCCGCCGCCTCTGGCGCTGGTATGGCGCCTGGACGCTTTCCGAAATCGCGACGAGCGGTCTGGACACCTCCAAGTCCAAGGTCGCCGCCCCGGTCGAAATCACGCTGACCGAAGCGATCGAGATCATCGATTGCACGCCCGAAGCCGTCCAGAGCATCGAGGCCGCGCAATGGGCGGCCTGAAGTCCGGCTACGGCTACGGCTCCGGCTCCGGCGACGGCTACGGCTCCGGCTCCGGCGACGGCTACGGCTCCGGCTCCGGCTACGGCTCCGGCTACGGCTACGGCTCCGGCGACGGCTACGGCTCCGGCTACGGCTCCGGCTACGGCTACGGCTCCGGCTCCGGCTACGGCTCCGGCTACGGCTACGGCTCCGGCTCCGGCTACGGCTCCGGCTACGGCTACGGCTCCGGCTACGGCTCCGGCTAATTCAAACATCGATCGCCCCGCTCACGGCGAGGCGATCTGGTCGCCGCCTGATGGCGGCTCCGGGCCGGCGGGGAACCGCCGGCCACAACTTCCGGGAAGATCCATGCCCCACCCCGCACCCCGCCGGCTTCAACGCCCGCGCCATGCCCGCCGCTCACCGCGAGGCGCGATCTATGTCGGCACGCGCAGTCCGTGGGCCAGCCCCTTTTCGTCCCGCACCTTTGGCCACGTCGCCGCTGTCCAACTCCATCGGTCATGGCTGACAGGCAGCATCGGCCATCACGAACTGAAGCTGTGCGGCTTCAACGAACGCGAGGTTGCCGCCCTGTTCCGTCTGCGCGAACGCCAGCTGCGCGCAATCGCCAGCCTGCGCGGCCGTGATCTCATCTGCTGGTGCCCGGGCGCATCGCGCTGGTGCCACGCCGACACGCTGATCGCGCTCGCGAACGCGGAAAGGATCGCCGCATGAAGACACCCCAGCTGATCGAGGCTGCCGCCTCCACGCCCGCCCGCGATTATTCGCTCGGCCTGATCGTCGACAACTTCGCTGGCGGCGGCGGCGCTTCCACCGGGCTGGAGGCCGCCTTGCTGCGCGACGTGGACGTGGCGATCAACCACGATCCGGAGGCCGTGGCCATGCACGCGGCCAACCACCCGCGCACCCGCCATCATTGCCAGTCGGTCTGGGCGGTCGATCCGCTGGAAGCGGTCACGATAGCCGATCGACCCCAGCCGGTTTGGCTCGCCTGGTTCTCGCCGGACTGCAAGCATTTCAGCAAGGCGAAGGGCGGCAAGCCGGTCAGCAAGAATATCCGCGATCTCGCATGGATCGTGCATCACTGGATCGATCGCCTTGGCCCCGCGCTGCGCCCCGCGATCATCATGCTGGAAAATGTCGAGGAATTCCGCACATGGGGCCCGCTCACCGATGACGGGCGCCCGTGCCCCGCTGGTAAGGGCAAGACGTTCGATGAATGGGTGCGCCGCTTCCGCAAGGCCGGCTACCGCGTCGAATGGCGCGAGCTACGCGCGTGCGATCATGGCGCGCCGACGACGCGCAAGCGCCTGTTCCTGATCGCCCGGTGCGATGGCCAACCGATCGTCTGGCCGAAGCGCACCCACGCCCCGGCCGACCATCCCGACGTCCTCGCTGGCCGCCTGCGGCCATGGCGCACTGCCGCCGATATCATCGACTGGTCGATCCCGTGCCCGTCGATCTTCACCCGCATCCGCCCGCTGAAAGACGCCACCTGCCGCCGCATCGCCGCCGGCATCATGCGCTATGTGATCGATGCGCCGCACCCGTTCATCGTGCCGGTCTGCAACAGCACATGGGCTGCCGGCCGGGCATGGTCGGGTAGCGAGCCGCTGCGGACGATCACCACCGCCAAGGGTGGCGAATATGCGGTGGTGTCGTCCACGCTGGTCCAGACCGGCTATGGTGAGCGCGAAGGGCAGGCGCCCCGCGTGCCCGGCCTGCATAAGCCGCTCGGCGCGGTTGTGGCCGGCGGCGGTAAACATGCTCTCGTTTGCGCCTTCATGGCCCAGCACAACACGATGCCCAAAGGCGGTATCCATGCCGGCCATGCTGCCGACATGCCGGTCAGTACCATCACCGGCCGGGGCACACAGCAGAACATCGTCACCAGCCAGCTGGTGAAGCTCCGCAACAACTGTGTCGGACAGGGTCACCGCGAGCCCATCGGCACGCTCACCACCGGCGGCCACTATGCCGAGGTCCGCGCTTTCCTGGTCAAATATTACGGCGCGGCCGAACATGGGCAGGCAGCCAACCGCCCGCTCGATGCCGTCACCGCCAAGGCCCGGTTCGGCCTGGTCACCGTCACGATCGCGGGCGAGGAATATGCCATCGTCGATATCGGCATGCGGATGCTCACCCCGCGCGAACTGTTCCTCGCGCAGGGCTTTCCGGCCGATTACGTGATCGACCTGATCCACAACGGCAAGCCGCTCACCAAGACGGCGCAGATCCGCATGTGCGGCAACAGCGTCAGCCCCGTCATGGCCGAGGCACTGGCAGCGGCGAACTGCAACGCACCTGCGCGGGAGGCGATCGCAGCATAATGGGCAAGGCCGCATCGCGATTCCGCCAGACCGATCTTACCAAGGCGATCCGCGCCGTGGACTCGGCCGGGTTCAAGATCGATCGTATCGAGATTGACCCGATCAGTGGAAAGATCATCATCCTGCCGCTGAACGGGGCGGCGCGCGCCGTCGACGATTCGTGGAGCGACTTCTAGTGGCGAAACGCCGTTTCCTGCCCAAGCACGTTACCGCCTTCAGCGATCGGCACGGCAAGGAACGGCTGCGCTTTCGGCGCAAGGGCTTTCCCGATCATTACTTCAAGGCGCCGTTCGGCACCGATGAATTCGGCCGCGAATATCGTGCCTGCATGGAAGCGCTGCCGCCGGCCGCCGAACCGATCGGCGAGGCGCGTCACGCACCCGGCACCTTCCATGATCTGATCGCGCGCTATTACGCCTCGGCCCGGTGGAACGCCGCCAAGCGGTCGGAACAGACGCGCACGCACGATCGCCGCATATTGGAGGCTTTCCGCGCCGAACACGGCCACCGCACCGTCGCCGGCCTCAGCTTCGCGCATGCCGAAAAGATGCTGGCCAAGAAGGCCGACACGCCGACTGCCGCCAACAAGCTGCGCAAACAGCTGAAGCGGCTGGTCGATTATGGCGTGCTGCTCAAGATGCGGAGCGACAACCCGTTCGACCTGACCGAACCGATGGCGGCGGAAACAGGCGGCCACCACACATGGAGCGAGGACGATATCGCCCGCTTCGTCGTTCGCCACCCGCTCGGCAGCAAGGCCTATCTGGCAATGATGCTCATGCTCTGGACGGGCGCCCGCCGCTGCGACGTCGTTCGCCTCGGCCGCCAGAACGTCAAGGCCGGCCGCCTCACGTTCACGCCGCTGAAAACGAAGAAGACGACGCAGACGACGCTGCACATGCCGATTGCGCCCCAGCTCGCCGCCGCGATCGCCGCTGCACCTGGCACGGGTGGCATGACGTTCCTTGCCACGGCCTATGGCGTACCGTTCACCGCCAACGGTTTCGGCAACTGGTTCCGCGATCGCTGCGACGAAGCCGGCCTGCCGAACTGTTCGGCCCACGGCCTGCGCAAGGCCATCTCCCGCCGCCTCGCGGAAATCAATCAGGGCAATCAGTCGATCAAGTCGGTCACCGGCCACAGCAGTGATTCCGAAGTTGCCCGCTACACCCGCGAAGCCTCGCGCGCGCTCATGGCAGAACAGGCCATGGGGGCATTGTCCGATTGGGAAATGTCTAACCTGCCCCCGAAGGTTAGACAAAAATCCGAATAAATCTGTTTAATTTCAACACTTTATGAAATGCGCTGGTGGGCCCGGCAGGACTCGAACCCGCAACCTAGCCGTTATGAGCGGCCAGCTCTAACCATTGAGCTACAGGCCCCGACCAGCGCAGTGGCCGGCGATAGCGGAGCGGGGCGGCGGCTGGCAAGCGCCGAGCGTGCGGCGATCAGGCCTTTTCCTGGCCCGGCTGCTGCGCCTCGCGCGCGGGGAGACGCAGTTCGAAGCTGTCGCCCCGGATATCGAGCCCGCCGCGCGCGGCCACCGCGAGGTTGCGGATCAGCCTGAGCGCGAAGCCGAGGCCGAGCACGGGGGCATCGGGCCAATCGCCATCGGGGCTGTAGCCGGGATCGAGCAGCGCATGTTCGTCGCGCGATTCGAGCAGGCGCGGGCGCGAGACCGCGAGGCGCACCTGCCCGGCTTCGACCTTGAGCGTCGCGAAGATCGTTTCGCCGCGTTCGGCAAGGCCGATGGTGGCGGCGAGCAGGCGGGCGAACATGCGTTCCACCGCGACCGGATCGGCATCGACCGGCGGCAGCGCCTGCGCGACACGGAAGGCGAGCTTCACCCCGCGCGGGCTGGCCGCGGCTTCATAATCGTCGTGCAGCCGTTCGATCAGCATCGCCGCATCGACGGCGGTGGCGGCGCTGCGCACGCGGCGCGATTCGAGCCGGGCGGCCATGTCGAGATCATCGACCGCCGCCAGCAGGCGGCGCCCCTGATCGAGAATGTCGGCGGCGCGATCGCGATAATCGAAGCCGGCCGGGCCCAGCATCTGCCGTTCGATCATTTCGGCGAAGCCGACGATCGCGTTGAGCGGGGTGCGCAGTTCGTGGACGAGCTGGCGCAGCGCATCGGGCGCGAGGCCCGAGCCGTAGAGCCCCGTCGCCATCATCGGCTGGGCGGCGATCTCGTCCGCGCGGGGGCGCCGCGCAGTGCCGCGATAGCCGGTGAAGCGCCCGTCATGATGATCGAAGAAGGGCACGGCCGAGATGCGCCATTCCCCCGAGGCAGGGCCATCGCCCGGCACGCTGAGGCGGGCATCGCGGAACGAGGCGCGGCGGCGGAAGGCGCCGGCGGCATGGCCATCGACGCCATGGCCATATTGTTCGGCGGCGACGGCGATGACGATGCCGACCAGCGGCCCGCGCGGCGCGCCTTCGACCCAGCGGATCATGCCGTCCGGCCCGGTTTCGAAGCGGAATTCGGCGATGCGATCGTCGTCATCGCTATCAGGGCCACGCACGTCGGGCCGGCTGGCTTCGGCGCGATCGCGATAGGCGGCGATGCGATCGAGCAGATCGCGGATCTGCATTTCGCCTTCGGACACCGGCTCGGCCGCGCCGGTGATGACCGCGGCGACCGGGATGGCGGCGTCCTGGGCAAGCACGACTTCATCGACGATGGGCGCGCGCGGTTCACCACCCAGTGCGAAATCGCTGCTGCCGAAGCTGCCGAGCGCGGTGCGCACGGCGGTGGGCAGATCGCGGCGATGGCGCAGCAGCGCGCGTGCCGGCGGTGACAGGCGGGGCAGCAGCGCGATCCATTCGCCTTCTTCGAGTGCGGCGGCGGCGATCAGCGGCGCGCCGATCGCGGGTGCATCTTCCGCCACGAAAGCGACGACGGCGGCGGGAACGCGATGGCAGGCGATGCCGAGCACGCTTTCCGCCCGCACTTCGGCGGGCACGGCGTTGCGGATGCGGCGGAGGAGCGCGAAGGCGCCGTCGCGCTGGCCGACGCTGATCGTGGCGTCGCGATCCTGCGCGAGGATATCGACAACCTGACGCCATGTGGCCGCACGTGCCCCGGCGTCCGCCAGCGGCCGCGCGAGCACCGTTGCAAGCTTGTCGTCGAAGCGCACCCTATTCGCCTTCCCACCGGAGGCCGGGATGGCCGCCATGCCCTGTTTCTCCTTCCCCGATACCCTTGCCGGAACGCCGGGGAAAGACGCTTTTCTGCGGCGTTGCATAGTGGGACAATTGCACAAACAGGAAATATTCTTATGTTCGCGCCATCTTAACTGGAAGGATATGCCGTGGCTGCGAGGTTTCCCCTCGATTCCATCGACCGAACAATTCTTTCGGCGCTGCAGGACGAGGGCCGGATCACCAATGTCGACCTGGCGCGCCAGGCGGGATTGACCGCGCCGCCGTGTCTGCGCCGTGTGCGCGCGCTGGAACAGGCGGGGGTGATCGAAAGCTATCATGCCAAGCTGAACGCGCCGTCGCTGGGCTATGGCATCATGGTGTTCGCCATGGTGAGCCTGCGCAGCCAGGCCGAGGATGACCTGCGCGCGTTCGAGGACCATGTGACCAGCCTGCCCGAAGTGCGCGAATGCCACATGCTGAACGGCGAGATCGATTTCATCCTGAAGATCGTCGCGCACGACCTGCAATCGTTCCAGAGCTTCCTGACGTCGCAGCTGACGCCGGCGCCCAATGTGGCGAGCGTCAAGACATCGCTGACGATCCGCACGTCCAAGGACAATCCGGGGGTTCCGGTGGACCCCGAATGACGGGGCGCTGATGGTTCGGCCCCGGCGATCGGGGCTAGCGCATTTTCCGATCCGACGGCGTCGGCTCGAATGCTCTAAATTTTTGGTTTGCCGTGGTTTCCGAGTCAGCAGGTGATGCCACCTGCCTGGAAAGTGCTCCGGACGCAAAAGGGGCGGCCGAGCCATGCTCGACCGCCCCTTTTTCATGCCTGATGAAGGATCAGGCCTGCTGGTCGAGCCAGATCAGCCAATATTTGGCGAGCGACTGGCGCGGCCCCGTGATCGAGCTGAACACGGTGCGGGCTTCTTCCTTCTGGCCGGCGCGGGCGAGCGCCATGCCGAGGCGGGTGTTGACGACATTGGCGTCGACGCCACCCTTTTGCAGCGCCAGGCGATACATTTCGGCCGCCTTGGCATAATCGCCATAGCCGAGATAGGAATCGCCGGTCGCGCGGGCGGCGACGCCGTTCCCGGCCTTGGCGGCCGAGGCGGCGGCGCCCGGAAGATCGGCCTTGTCCGCGCCGACGCGCGAATTGGCCTGATCGCTGAACGCCTTGATGTTGCTGCCGGCGGTGAGCTTGAGCATGCCCGAGGCCACGCCCTCGTCGATCACGGCCTTACCTTCGCCGGGGAACTTGATGTAGGTCGCTTCGGCGTAGGTGTAATAGTCGCTTTCGCCCTTCATCGCCTTGGCGGTGCGCATCAGGCGCATCAGATCGAGCTCATAATCGGCGTCGATCTTGTTGAGATCGCGATAGACGATCAGCGAATCCCGCCAATTGTCCTGCGTCGGATAGGCCTTCAGCCAAGACTGCGAGATGCTTTCGACCTGCGGGGCGAGCTTCGCCTTGTAGCCGATGGCGATGCCACGGCCATAATATTCGCTGGGCAGCGGCTTGCCGGCGGCTTCGGCCTGGCTGATGGCCTGCTGGAGCAGGGCGAGCGCCTCGGCCGGCTTGCCGATGCGATCCTTGGCGTCGGCGGCGAGCGCGTAGGTGTCGTTGCCCTTGTCGCCGGCCTGGATCGCCTGGGTGAAGGCCTGATCGGCCTTGGGATAGTCCTTCGATTCATAAGCGAGGACGCCGCGGACCTTCCAGAAATTGCCGGTCGATTCCGCCGGAACCTTGCCGCTCGACAGCATCAGATCGAGCGCTTCGCCCTGGAGCTTCTTGTCGTTGGTGTTGCGGCCGACATCATAGGACACCGAACCGGCATAGAACTTGTCGTCGGGCGTGGTCGCGCCGGCGCGGGCGGTGGCGGCCTGCGCGGTCGCGGTGGCGACGTCCTTCGGCTCCTTGGCCATCGCGGCCTGCGCGGCGGCAACGGCTTCGCGCACCGCCGGGGTCAGTTCGGCCTTGGGGGCCTTTTCCTTCTTCGCGGCAACCGCTGGCTGCACGCCGACCACCGCCGCGCTGGACAGCGCGAGCGCGAGGCCCAGCGTGATCGTCGAAACCATCTTCATGTCTTCAAGCCTCCTCAGGGGCGGGGATTTCCCATGCGCCGGCCTGCCTACTCTGCCGCCGCACGCCGCACAAGATTTCCACCACCGTCCGTTTAGCTGTGGCCAAGCCGCCGTGAACCGGGCTTGAACCGCAACGCCATGACGTAAGGACGCATTGTCCTCTTTTTCCCACAGCCAAGCTGGTCTAGGCGCAGGCGATGCTCGCACTGCTTTCCCCGGCCAAATCGCTCGATTATCAGCGCCCGCTCCCGCCTTATGCCGCAACCCAGCCGCGTTTCGCGGAGGAAGCGCAGGCGCTGGCCGCCGCCGCCGCCGGGCTGGGGGCGAAGAAACTCGGCGAACTGATGCATATTTCGGACAAGCTGGCGGCGCTCAACGCCGAACGCTTCGACAATTTCGCCTCGGCCGATGCGCGCGCCGCGCTCTACGCCTTCAACGGCGACGTCTATCTGGGGTTCGAGGCGCATAGCCTGGATGAAGCGGCGATCGCCTTCGCGCAGGACCATGTGCGGATCCTGTCCGGCCTCTACGGCCTGCTCCGCCCGCTCGATCTGATGCGGCCCTATCGGCTGGAGATGGGGACGCGCTGGGCGCCGGGGCGGCCGAAGAATCTCTACCAATATTGGGGCGACCGGGTGAGCCGGGCGATCGCCGACGATCTGGCGGCGGCCGATACCGACGTGCTGATCAACACCGCCAGCCAGGAATATTGGGGCGTGGTTTCGCAGCATCCGCCTGAAAAGACGCGGATCATCACGGTCGAATTCAGGGAGCATGGGCCCAAGGGGCTGCGCTTCAACAGCTTCGCCGCCAAGCGCGCGCGCGGCATGATGGCGCGGTGGATGTGCGAACACCGGATCGACCGGCCCGAACATCTCAAGGGCTTCGACAGCGACGGTTATCATTATGATGCCGCGGGCTCGGACGGCGATCGCTGGCTGTTCGTGCGCGGGGCGGCGGTGCCGGCCGAATAGGGGGCGTTGCACCATAAGCGGCGCTGACGAAGCGTGGCCTGATCGCGTTCAATTCCTTGTTGTTGCGACATTTAACATTGCCATCCGGGGCGATTCATGGTGCGGTGCAACCAAGAGTCGAGCCGTGTGGAGTGTGGGTTCGTGGCAAGATCTTGCTGGCTTGGTGTGGCGTTTCTGCTGGCTGGCGCGGCCGTGCCGGCCGAGGCCGCGCTGCTCGCGCCGGGGCTGACCGAAGGGCGGCCGCTGGCCGTAATCGACCCTGTGGAGGGCGCGGACGGCGATATCGCGCCGGCGCTGTCGTCATCCGATGATGCTGTGCAGGACGACGCGGCGATACCGTTGCCCGACCCGGCTATCGCGGGCTGGATGCCGCTGGCCGCGGCGCTCGTGCTGATCGCCTATCGCATGCGCCGCGCCGATGGCCGGACGCGGTTTCAATCCGCCGTCTGACCGCCTTTTCGATTTGATGCCGAAAGGCCTGCCCGGGCTGGCGTGGACGCTTCGCTTGGGCTAGGGACATGAGGCCGCGCTCCGGCGTCGGCAAAAGCCTTTTCACGACATACGGATTCCATCTTGGCCAGCGTCCCGCCGTCCATCGAAAACAGCGACATCACCCCCGTCTCGATCGTCGAGGAGATGAAGTCGAGTTATCTCGACTATGCCATGTCGGTGATCGTCAGCCGCGCGCTGCCCGACGTGCGCGACGGGCTGAAGCCGGTGCACCGGCGCATCCTGTACGCCAGCCAGGAAGGCGGCTTCGTCCCCGGCCGGCCGTATCGCAAGTCGGCGAAGATCGTCGGCGACGTGATGGGCAATTATCACCCGCATGGCGACGCGCCGATCTACATGGCGCTGGCGCGCATGGCGCAGGACTGGTCGATGCGGGTGCCGCTGGTCGACGGCCAGGGCAATTTCGGGTCGATGGACCCCGACCTTCCGGCATCGATGCGTTATACCGAAGCGCGCCTGGCCAAGCCGGCGATGGCGCTGCTGGCCGATATCGACAAGGACACCGTCGACTTCGGGCCGAACTATGACGGATCGCTGCAGGAGCCGCTGGTGCTGCCGGCGCGCTTCCCCAACCTGCTGGTCAACGGATCGGGCGGCATCGCCGTCGGCATGGCCACCAACATCCCGCCGCACAATCTGGGCGAGGTGATCGCGGCCTGCAAAGCCTATATCGCCAATGGCGCGATCTCGTCCGAAGAACTGCACGAAATCATCCCCGGGCCGGACTTTCCGACCGGCGCGCTGATCCTGGGCAAGGGCGGCGCGCGCAACGCCTATGTGAACGGCAAGGGCTCGATCATCATGCGTTCGCGCCATGAGATCGAGGAAGGGCGCGGCGACCGCCGGTCGATCGTGCTGACCGAAATCCCCTACCAGACGGGCAAGAGCGCGCTGGTGGAAGGTATTGCCGAGGCCGCCAAGGACAAGCGGATCGAGGGCGTTTCCGATATCCGCGACGAATCCAACCGGTTCGGCGTGCGCATCGTGATCGACCTGAAGCGCGACGCGACGCCCGAGGTGGTGCTGAACCAGCTGTGGCGCCACACCAGCGCGCAGACCAGCTTCCCCGCCAACATGCTGGCGATCCGCAACGGCCGCCCCGAAGTGCTGTCGCTGCGCGACATCATCGAAAGCTTCGTCAAGTTCCGCGAGGAAGTGATCACGCGGCGTTCGAAGTTCGAGCTGCTGAAGGCCCGCGAACGCGCCCATATCCTGCTCGGCCTCGTCATCGCGGTGACGAACCTGGACGAGGTGGTGCGGATCATCCGTGGATCGTCCAGCCCGGCCGAAGCGCGCGCCAGCCTGCTCGCGCGGCAATGGCCGGTCGCCGAGATCGCGCCCTATATCCGGCTGGTCGAAGCGGTCGAACATGAGGTGGAGGGCGATACCTATCAGCTGTCCGACGCGCAGGTGCGCGCGATCCTCGATCTGCGCCTCCACCGCCTGACCGCGCTCGGCCGCGACGAGATCGGCGACGAACTGTCCAAGCTGGCGGTGTCGATCGGCGAGCTGCTCGAGATCCTCGGCAACCGCCAGCGCCTCTACGAAGTGCTGGAGGAAGAGCTCGACGTCATTGCCGCCGAGTTCGCGACACCCCGCAAATCGACGATCGCGCCGGCCGGCGACGATATCGAGGACGAGGATCTGATCGAGCGCGAGGAGATGGTCGTCACCGTCACCCATGGCGGCTACATCAAGCGCACCCCGCTCGAAGCCTTCCGCGCCCAGCGGCGCGGCGGCAAGGGCCGTTCGGGCATGGGCACCAAGGACGAGGATGCCGTTATCGAGCTGTTCGTCACGTCGACGCACACGCCGGTGCTGTTCTTCTCCAACCACGGCAAGGTCTATCGCAAGAAGGTGTGGCGCCTGCCCGAAGGCGCCCCGCAGGCGCGCGGCCGGCCGATGATCAACCTGCTGCCGCTGGCGCAGGGCGAAACCATTTCGACCGTGCTGCCGCTGCCCGAGGACGAGGCGGAATGGGGCAAGCTGCACGTGATGTTCGCCACCGCGAAGGGCACGGTGCGCCGCAATTCGATGGATGCGTTCACCAACGTGCCGTCGAACGGCAAGATCGCCATGCGCTTCGACGAGGATAGCGACGACCGGCTGATCGGCGTGGCGCTGCTGACCGAGGAGGACGACGTGCTGCTCGCCACCCGGCTGGGCAAGGCGATCCGCTTCGCCGCGACCGACGTGCGCGAATTCCAGAGCCGCACTTCCACCGGCGTGCGCGGCATGACGCTGAAGGAAGAGGGCGACGAGGTGATCTCGCTGTCGATCCTGCGCGGCTTCGAAGCGTCCACCGAGGAACGCGACGCCTATCTGCGCGCCGCGCCCTGGAAGGAAAATGACAACGCGCCGACGCTGGATGCGGCGCGGATGACCCAGTTCGTCGAGGCCGAGGAGTTCATCCTCACCGTCTGCGCCAATGGCTATGGCAAGGTCAGCTCGGCTTATGAATATCGCCGCACCGGCCGTGGTGGGCAGGGCATCGGCAATATCGACAATATCGCCCGCAACGGCCCCGTCGTGGCGAGCTTCCCGGCGCATCATGGCGAGCAGCTGATGCTCGTCACCGATCAGGCGAAGATGATCCGCATGGGGCTCGATTCGCTGCGCGTCATCGGCCGCAACAGCGCCGGCGTCCGCCTGTTCAACGTCGCCGACAACGAGCATGTCGTGTCGGCCGCGAAAATCGAAGGCGACGATGGCGAGGAAGGCGACGGCGAAACCCCGGCGACCGACGGCGAAGGCACCGGCGGCGAGGGCACGGGCGGCGAGGCGTAATCCGCTTCGTCCGGTGGCGGACATATTGGCCGCCACCGGCGAAAGGAAATGACCCGCCTCCGCCTTTGTCGGGACTTTCCCCGATATGGGATCGGCCGGCGCAGGCATAATGTCGCTTCCGTTTCATTCGGAGGTGCATTGCCATGCCACGCGGAATGATGACCTGCCTTGCCGCGCTGTCGCTGATCGCCGTTGCGCCGGTGGCGCCCGCGACCGCCAAGACGCCGGACACCTGGGACAATCTGCACAAGGTGAAATCGAAGCGGCTGGACACCGTCTATCTGCTGCCCGGCGCCGATTTCCGCACCTATAGCAAGGTGATGCTGGACCCCACCGAGGTGGCGTTCCAGAAGAACTGGCAGCGCGATTATAATAACGACACGGTTGGCCTCGACCGGCGGATCAGCGACGAGGACGCCGCCAAGATCCTGTCGGCCGCGCGCAGCGGATTCGAGGAGGTGTTCGCCAAGGCGTATCAGCAGGGCGGCTATCAGGTGGTGACGACGCCCGGGCCGGACGTGCTGCGCGTGCGCACCGCCGTGATCGACCTGACCGTGAACGCCCCCGACACGATGAGCGCGGGCCGCGTGCGCACCTATTCGCGCGAGGCGGGCGGGGCGACATTGGTGCTGGAGGCGCGCGATTCGGTGACCGGGGCGATCCTGGGCCGCGCGGTGGATTCGCGCGATATCGGCGACAATTTCGTCTATCGGCGTGACAGCGTGACCAACCGCGCGGATTTCGAGCAGGCGTTCGGCCACTGGGCGAAGATCAGCGTCGACGGGCTGAACGAGCTGAAGACGCTTTCGCCGATCGACGCCAACGCGATGCCGGCGAAGAAATAGCGCGCGGGATTTGCCCGGCCGGTCGCGTCGCGGCTTGCCGCGACGTGCATCATTGCGCCGGCGTGACGAAGGGCGCAGGCTGCGCGTCGCGGGCCGGGCGCGCTGGTTCGACCCGATGGGCCCCATGCTGGAGAGAGGGATCGACATGGCTGCATTGGACGCGGTGAAGCCGCCCATCTGGTTCTGGATCGTCGCGCTGCTGGCGCTCGCCTGGGAGGTGATGGGCTGCTTCGCTTATGTGAGCCAGGTCGGCATGTCGGCCGCCGACATCGCCAAGCTGCCGGCGGACCAGCAGGAAATCTGGCAGATGATGCCGGGTTGGGTGACGGGCGCCTATGCCGTGGCGGTGTGGATCGGCCTGCTCGGCGCGATCGCGCTGGTGGCGCGCAAAAGCTGGGCGCGGCCGCTGTTCATCGTATCGGTGGTCGCTGCGATCGCGCAGTTCGGCTGGACCTTCCTGGCGACGCCGATCCTGAAGACGATGGGCGCATCGGCGGCGCTGTTCCCGGCGGTGATCATCCTGATCGGGCTGCTGCTTGTCGGCTATGCCGGCCACGCGACGCGGCGCGGATGGCTGAGCTGATCGGTTCGGCGCGAAGGACGCTGCGATGCTGAGACTGCATTTCCACCCTTTTTCGTCCTTCTGCCAGAAGGTGCTGATCGCGCTTTATGAGCGCGATATCGCCTTTGCCCCGCAGATCGTGGACCTGGGCAATGGCGACCAGCGCGCGGCGCTGGCGGCGTTGTGGCCGATGATCAAATTTCCGCTGCTGGAGGATGAGGGCGCGAAGCAGGCGCTGCCCGAATCGACGATCATCATCGAACATCTCGACGCGATCGGCCCGGCCGCCCCGCTGGTGCCGAAGGCGGGCCCCGTGGCGCTGGAGGCGCGGCTGATGGACCGGCTGTTCGATCATTTCGTCGAACTGCCGATGCAGAAGATCGTCGGTGACAGGCTGCGGCCGGCCGATGCCCACGACCCGCATGGCGTGGCTGACGCGCGCGCGACGCTGGACAAGGCCTATGCAATGTTCGAGGCGCGGCTGGCGGGACGGGCCTGGGCGGCCGGCGATGGCTTTACCCTGGCCGATTGCGCGGCGGCGCCGGCGCTTTTCTATGCCGATTGGGTGCATCCTTTTCGCGCCGGGCATCCGGTGCTGGCGGCCTATTTCGATCGGTTGCTGGCGCGGCCGAGCTTTGCGCGCGCGGTGGACGAGGCGCGGCCCTATCGCGCTTTCTTTCCCGGCGGCGCGCCGCCGGGCTGAGCGGGCGCGCTTGCAAAGGCGCCTTCGCTGCGCGCGCGACCATGCTTGACGGGTGGCCACGCCTGTCCCACTCGCGGGGCATCACGACGGAGGACAGGCGTGGCGATCACGATCTACGGCATCAAAAATTGCGATACTATGAAGAAGGCGCGCGATTGGCTCGTCGCGCACGACATCGCCGCCGAATTTCACGATTATAAGGTGGCGGGCATCGACCGGGCGACGCTGGCCGGCTGGGTTCAGGCGCTGGGCTGGGAAGTGCTGCTGAACCGCGCGGGCACCACCTTCCGCAAGCTGCCCGACGCCGACCGCGAAGGCATCGATGCCGACAAGGCGATCGCGCTGATGCTGGCCCAGCCTTCGATGATCAAGCGCCCGGTGCTGGACAAGGACGGCACGCTCGCCGTCGGTTTCAAGCCGGAGCGTTATGCCGAACTGTTCGGCTGAGCTGGACCCTGGCCGGCCCATATGACGGTGCCGCCGCGCCCTGCCGGTGCGGCGGCACCGTCATGCGAAAACGCGATCAGCGGCCGTAGAGAAACACGTCGGCCGAGCCGTGCAACCAGCCGCGCGTATCATATTTGAAATCGACCTGGCGGATCGGGCGGCCGGGCCGCTGGAGATCGAGCGCGTCGCTTTCGCTGCCCTTCTGCACGACATAGCGGATCGGCACATTCTCCTTGCCGCCATCATCATAGACGACGATCATTTCCTTCACATGCAGCGAGGCATCCGCCACCGCCACCTTGAGCTGGCGGAACTTGTTGTTGGGCGCGAAGACCTTGATCGTGTCGTTGTCCGACATGTGCTTGGCGTGGGAATTGCCGATTTCGGTCCAGCCGGCCGGGGGCGTGCGCGGGGTCTTGTCCCGATCGCGTTCCTGCGCGACCGCGCCGCTGGTGAGCAGAACCGACGCCATGAAGGCACATGCCATGGTAGCTTTGCGCATAGGATCCCTCATCGAATGAGAAGGCCGGATCCCTTGGCGATGCGTGCCAGATCCTGACCTGCCTCGTGCCAATGTGCGAACGAACGCCTGCGAATATCGTCTTTCAGCGAACCGTCTTCATCGTCAGCGCGACGGAAAGGCGCGCGCGAAGATCAGCCTTGCGCGGCCACCCGTCGACGACTCTGTTTTACACCTGCGCCTAACCGCCAGCAACTGCGGGTAAACACTGAGACGCTGTCAGTGACTGTTTGGAAATGCGCATGAAGCGCATTTCCAGTGCGGCGCCAGCCCGCTCCCCCACCCGGCCTCCCACAGAATAATGTCGTTGGGCGGCCGGGTGGGGGAGCGGGCTGGTGCCGCAATCCGGCGAACGCCGGATTTTCAAACAGACCGTCAGGAGGGCGGATCAGTCGCGCCCGTCGCGTTCGGCGTCTTCCGCTTCGCGTTCGCGGCGGCGCTGTTCCTTCTCGGCCTTTTTGGCGGCCTTGGCCTCGCGTTCTTCCTGCTTGCGGATCTCGCGGCCGCGGTTGCGATCGGCCTCTTCCTGGCTGGTGGTGACGGCATCGACGCCCGCGCCGACCGCCTTCACCGGCAGGGTCACGATATCGACCGCGGTGCTGGCGATACAGCCGCCGAGCAGGAGGGCGGGGGCAAGCAACAGGAAGGGCAGTGCGCGCATCGGATCGTCCGGCCAGCTATGGGGTGCGGTGCTGTAGCGGGCGGCGGATGAACCGTCGATGGCCGTGATGGCGATCCGTGCGCCGAGGGCGATTTGACCGAGGATGGGGGCGGGGCTACCACCCCAACCCATGTCTACCACCTTCACGCTCGACACATCGACCAGCCGCGCGCACCCCACGCCGGCGCCGATGAAGCGGATGACCGTTCCGCAGATCCAGGACCGCAAGGGCAAGGAGCCCATCGTCATGCTGACCGCCTATACGGCGCGCATGGCGCAGCTGCTGGACAGCCATTGCGACATGCTGCTGGTGGGCGACAGCCTGGGGCAGGTGATCTACGGCCTGCCTTCCACCCTGCCGGTGACGCTGGACATGATGATCGCCCATGGCGCGGCCGTGGTGCGTGGCAGCTATCATTCGGTGGTCGTCGTCGACATGCCGTTCGGCAGCTATGAGGCGAGCCCCGAACAGGCGTTCCGTTCCGCATCGCGGGTGATGGCCGAAACCGGCGCCGCCGCCGTCAAGCTGGAAGGCGGCGAAGCGATGGCGCCGACCGTCCACTTCCTGCAATCGCGCGGGATTCCGGTGGTCGGCCATATCGGGCTGACCCCGCAGGCGGTGAACGCGCTGGGCGGCTATGGCGCGCGTGGCCGCACCAATGCCGAACATGCCAAGATCATCGCCGATGCCCGCGCGATCGCCGATGCCGGTGCCTTTTCGATCGTGATCGAAGGCGTGGTGGAGCCGCTGGCGGTGGCGGTGACGGCCGAGGTGTCCTGCCCGACGATCGGCATCGGCGCGTCGGCGCAGTGCGACGGGCAGGTGCTGGTGATCGACGACATGCTGGGCATGTTCGAACGGACCGCGCGCTTCGTGAAGCGGTATGACGACCTGGCCGGGCGGATCGACGCGGCGGCGGCGAGCTATGCCGAGGAAGTGCGCGCGCGCAGCTTCCCCACGCCTGCGCAGACCTATCAGCCCAAGCCCTGATCCGATCGCTATCCGGCGGCGAACACAGCTTTCGTTCAGGTCGAGTCACCGCTAAGGAAAGCGGCTCGCGAATTTTGGAGAGACTGCTTGGCCCTGAAGCCCCAGAATGAAGACGCCTTCTTCCGCGAGGTGGACGAGGAGCTGCGTCGAGAACAGATCGGCACTTTCTGGAAGAGCTATGGGCGCTTCCTGGCCATTGCCATCGTCGTCGGCCTCGTCGCGTTCGGCGGCTGGCTTTACTGGCAGCACCAGCAGCGGCTGGCGGCGGATGCGGCGAGCGAGCAGTTCACCCAGGCGCTGATCGAGATCGGCCAGGGCCAGGACAAGGCCGCCGCGCCGAAGCTGGACAAGCTGAAGGCCGAGGGCAATGACGGCTATCGCGGCGCGGCGATGCTGACGCAGGCCGCAGCGGCGATGGAGCGCAACGACACCAAGGCGGCGATCGCGGCCTATCAGGCGGCGGTGGCGGACACCAAGCTGGCCCAGCCGTTCCGCGATCTGGCGCTGATCCGCCAGACCGCGGTCGAGCTCGACACGCTGCCGCCCGCCCAGGTGATCGAACGGCTGAAGCCGCTGGCGGTGGCCGGCAACCCCTGGTTCGGCAGCGCCGGCGAGATGACCGCCGTCGCTTATATGAAGATGGGTAAGCCCGAACTGGCCGGGCCGCTGTTCGCGGCGATGGCCAAGGATGAAGGCGTGCCGGTGTCGATCCGTGAGCGCGCCGCGCGCCTTGCGACGACGCTGGGCGTGGACGCGGCCCCGGCCGCAGCGGCTGCCGCAAAGGAATGACCAACATGAAGCGTGTGCTGATCGCGGGCGTGATCCTCGCCAGCCTGTCCGGCTGCGGGGTCTTCAAGAAGACCGACAAACCCAAGACGGCGGTGCTGGGCGAACGCACGCCCGTGCTGACCTATGAAACCGGTGCGGAAATCGACGCGTCGATCGCCGACGTGCCGGTCGCGGTGCCGGGGGCGGCGATCAACGACGCCTGGGCCCAGCCCGGCGGCAACGCAGCCAAGACGATGAGCCATCTGGCGCTGGGCGAGACGCTGTCGGTGGCGTGGAAGGCGCATATCGACGGCAGTTCCAAGCGCGCGCGGCTGGCCGCGGCGCCGGTGGTGGCCGATGGCAAGCTGTTCGTGATGGACATTGCCGGCCGCGTCCACGCCTTCGACGCCGCCAGCGGCCGCGAGCTGTGGAGCCGCGAGATCGGCCAGGTGAAGACGGCCGAGGGCAAGGAAAAGAAGGAATCGCAGGCCGGCCGCGTGATCTTTGGCGGCGGCGTCAGCTTCGAAGGCGGCAAGCTTTATGCCACCACGGGGCTGGGCGATGTCGCCGTGCTCGACGCGCAGACCGGCGATATCGGCTGGGTCGTGCGCCCCGCCGGCCCGCTGCGCGGCGCGCCGACGCTGGCCAACGGCCATGTCTATGTGGTGAGCCAGGACAATCAGCTGTTCGCGCTGAAGCTGGAGGACGGATCGGTCGTCTGGACCGAGGCTGGCACGCTGGAACAGGCCGGCGTGTTCGGCGTCGCGGCCCCGGCGGCGGCGGCGGGCACCGTGGTCGCCGGCTTCTCGTCGGGCGAATTGAACGCCTATCGCTACGAAAACGGCCGTGGCGTCTGGCAGGATGCGCTGTCGCGCACCAGCATCTCGACCGCGGTGGCCAGCCTGTCGGACATCGACGCCGATCCGGTGATCGATCAGGGCCGCGTTTATGCCGTGGGCCAGGGCGGCCGCATGGTGGCGATGGAACTCAACACCGGCCAGCGCCTGTGGGAATTGTCGATCGCCGGCATTTCGACGCCGTGGGTGGCGGGTGAATGGATCTTCGTCGTCACCGACGATGCCCGCCTGCTGTGCATCGCGCGGACCAGCGGCAAGGTGCGCTGGATCACCCAGCTCGATCGCTGGCGCAATGCCAAGGACAAGAAGGGCCCGATCAGCTGGACCGGCCCGGTGCTGGGCGGCAACCGCCTGATCCTGGCGAGCACCGACGGCGCGCTCGTCAACGTCAATCCGACCGACGGCACCGTGCTTTCCACCGGCAAGGCCGGCGGCCCGGTGTTCCTGCCGCCGGTGATCGCCAACCAGACGCTGTTCGTGCTGGCCGAGGACGGCACGCTGACCGCCTGGCGCTGACCATGGATTGCCGGGGCGGCCCGTGACGGTGCTGCCCCGGCCGAATTTTGATTCCGGAGCGATTGCAAGCCGGGGTGCATCATCCGGCAGATCGGAAAGCGCTCTAGGCTGTAGTGACGATTTAATTATTTGATCCAGAGCATGATGCTGGCGAGTTTGACGAAGCCGAGGAAGTTGGCGGCGAGCTTGTCGTAA
>NZ_FZOS01000049.1 GCF_900188165.1 Edaphosphingomonas laterariae
CTTGACCGCTTGTCTCGCTCACCGCCGCAGAATTGCCCTCACTGCGGATGCAGCCTCATCAGATACCCTGCCAAACTTCTGCCAAAGTAGTGCTAGAATCAGGAAGCATGTGGTCGGTCCCCAGCGACCGCAAAGTCGGCGTGTCCTGACAGACAGTATTCAGGCGGAACACCTCTCAAGCAGCCGCTCCGCGCGTCGGTGATGCCATTTCAGTTCTCCGACAAAGAATTGGCGTGAACGCCCCGCCCCAAGTCGCTGCCGACTTGATCCGCAAACCATGCGGCAGCCCGACGCGTCGCCCGGTCGTCGCGTCGGCGCGGCCTTGCCGTCGCGTGGCGGGCGCGCCGTCGTCGCCTTTGCCTCATCCTGTCCTACAGAGCACCACGATATTGTGATCCGCCAGGAAAACGCGGACTTCTGTCGCTTTCGGCTCTTTCTTATCGTCGCACCGGGCATCGCAAGGGCGTGGAAGAACGCCCTCGCACGCCTCAACTTCCTCAACTTCTCGGGGGGATCAGGCCGCCGTCCAGCCACCGTCGACCGACAGATTGGCGCCGGTAATCGAGGCGGCGCCATCGGTGCAGAGATAGAGCGCCAGGCTCGCCACCTGTTCCACCGTCACGAACTGCTTGGTCGGCTGGCCCGCCAGCAGCACATCGTTCATCACCTGCTCGCGCGTCAGGCCGCGCGCCTTCATCGTGTCGGGGATCTGCTTTTCGACCAGCGGGGTCCACACATAGCCGGGGCTGATGCAATTGGCCGTCACGCCGAAGGTCGCCGCTTCCAGCGCCACCGTCTTGGTCAGCCCGGCAAGGCCGTGCTTCGCGGTCACATAGGCCGATTTGAAGGGTGATGCCGTCAACGAATGGGCCGATGCGGTGTTGATGATCCGCCCCCATTTGCGCGCCTTCATCCCCGGCAGCGCGGCGCGGATCGTGTGGAAGGCCGAACTGAGATTGATGGCGATGATCGCATCCCATTTCTCGATCGGAAATTCCTCGACCGGCGCGACATGCTGGATGCCGGCATTGTTGATCAGGATATCGACGCCGCCCAGCGTCTCCGCGCATCCCGCCACCATCGCGGCGATGTCGTCGGGCTTGGTCATGTCCGCCGCCGAATAGGCCGCCTTGCCACCACTCGCCGCCTCCAGCGCCTGCCGTTCCCGCTCGATCTCGTCCGCGTCGCCGAAACCGTTGATCATCACATTCGCGCCTTCGGCCGCCAGCGCCTTCGCATAAGCGAGGCCGATGCCCGAGGTCGATCCGGTGACGAGCGCGGTCTTACCCTTGAGGAACATGCGAAAAACTCCGGTTGCTTAGCGGTTTAGGAGGTCGAAGGCGGCGGTCCTGCCGTCGACGATATTGCGGGCGATCAGTTCGGACCGCGTCATGGTTTCAGCCACGGCGGCCTGGCCCGCCGCCCAATGCTCGGCCATCGTCCGCGCCGAAAATTCATAGTCGCGCGCGCCGCCTTCCCAGGCATTGGCGCGGTAGATGAGCTGGACGACGTTGACCGAGGATTCCCGCGCCATTTCGGCCAGCTGGAGAACATCGGCGTCGTCCGCCAGCTCCGCCGGCAGCTTGGCCAGCACCTTGCGGATCGCCTCACGCTCGCGCCGGAGCTTCATCAACTGGTCGGATGTCTGGCGCGTGCGGCTGGAAAAGCGGATTTCCTTCTCCCGCGCCACGACGTCCATGATCGTGTGGGGAAAGGCCGACGCCGCGGGAAACAGATCGACCTGGAACACCAGCATGTCGGCATGCTGCGTATCGAGCACATAGCTTAGAGGCGTGTTCGACACGAGGCCGCCGTCCCAATACCAACGCCCGTCAATCTCCACCGGCGGCAGGCCGGGCGGCAGCGCGCCCGATGCCATGATGTGCCGCGCGTCGATCCGCCGGGCATGGGGGCCGCGCGTGTCGAAATATTCGAAATTGCCGCTCTCGACGTCGACCGCCCCCACCGAAAGCCGCACCGGGCCGTCGTTCAGCAGATCCCAGTCGACCAGCGCATCCAGCGTCTGCCGCAGCGGGCTGCTGTCGTAGAAGCTGAGCGCCGCAACACTGCCCGGCGTGGCGAGCATCGGCGGCAGGAGGCGCGGGCTGAAGAAACCCGGCACGCCGAAGGTCGCGACATGCCCGGCCGACCATTCGTGGAGAAATTCGCGGATCATGTCGTCCGGCCAGATCGGAAAGCTGGGCAGCCAGGCCGAAACGCCGTTCCAGAACTGGCGAAGCCGGTCGCATCGCGCGCCCGGCGGATTGCCGGCGATCAGCGCCGCATTGACCGCGCCGATCGAGATGCCGGCCACGCGATCCACCTCGATCTCGGCATCGGCAAGCGCCTGATACACCCCCGCCTGATAGGAACCGAGCGCGCCGCCGCCCTGCAGGACGAGGGCGACTTCGTCCGGCAGCGGCAGCGTCTTGCCGCAAGCCAGGCGGGCGGGATTGGCATCGGCCATGCCCGCCAGTCTGCACCTCATGCTGCACTGCGGCAAGCGACAAGATTGCAACCCGGCGGCGCGACGCGCATTGTTGCCATGCCATTGCGGGGAAAAATCGAATGCGCCTGGACGACGAGCAGGAAAGCAGCAACATCGAAAGCCAGCGCGGCATGGGCGGTGGCGGCGGTTTCCAGATGGGCGGCCTGGGTGGCGGCGGGCCGCTGGGCCTGATCTTCGGACTGGTTGCCAGCCGCTTCGGCATATTGGGCCTGATCGGCATCGCGGTGGTGATGATGCTGATCGGCGGCAATCCTACCTCGATGCTCAGCGGTGGCGGATCGCCGCAGGCGGTGGACCCCGCCGCACGCGGACAGGGTGCGATTCGCGACGAAACCGATCGCGTGGTCGCAAAGGTACTGGGTTCCACCGAGCGTCGCTGGGCCGAAATCTTCGCGCAGAGCGGCCAGCAATATCCGGCGCCGACGCTGGTCTTCTACGATCGCAACGGCATGTCGGGCTGCGGCGCCGCGCAATCGGCGATGGGGCCGTTCTACTGCCCCGCCGACCAGAAGATCTATCTCGACACCGCCTTTTTCGACGAACTTGCCAGCCGCTTCGGCGCGCCCGGCGATTTCGGCATGGCCTATGTGATCGCGCATGAAGTGGGCCACCATATCCAGACGATCACCGGCATTTCGGACAAGGTGCGCGCCGCGCAGCAGCGGACCAATCGCGCCGGCGCCAACGCGCTGCAGGTGAAGATGGAATTGCAGGCCGATTGCTATGCCGGCGTCTGGGCCGCGAACGACAAGAATCTGCTCGAACCCGGCGATGTGGAGGAAGGCATGCGCGCCGCCGAGGCGATCGGCGACGACACGCTGCAAAAGGCCGCCGGCCAGCGCCCCGTGCCCGAAAGCTTCACCCACGGCACGTCGGCGCAGCGCATGGAATGGCTGCGGCGCGGCCTCCAGACCGGCGACCCCGCCCAGTGCGACACCTTCGCGGGGTAGGAATTCGCGGGGGCGGGAAAGGTCAACGATCGTCGGCGATGCCAGCCTTCGCTGGCATGACGATGGACATGTTGCCGGCGTGCCCCGGCCGGTAGCTATCGGCAGAAACGGACGTTCAGCCAGCGGGTAGCTTTAAAGCGTGCGCCCCGCGATGCGGGCGATTTCGCGCTGGACGACGCCTTCGACCAGTTCGGGCAGCCGCGCGTCGAGCCATTCCTTGAGCATCGGGCGCAGCATTTCGCGCACCAGCCCTTCCAGCGTCTGATCCTCGCCCGGCACCGGCTTGATCACGCGGGAGGACAGGGCCTCGAACGCGTGCCGGCTGGCTTCGGCGGTGGCGCTGGAGATCAGTTCCGGCTTCGTCGGCGTGCCATCGGCGGCGAGCCCCGGCGTTGCGGGCGCGACATCGATGGCGGCGGGCGGCACCGGCGCGGCCGCCACCTCCTCCGTCAGTTCCAGCACTTCCTCGACCGCTTCCTCGCCATGCTCACCGCGCAAGGGCGTGATCATCGACGCGGGGATTGGCACTTCGGCATCCGCCTGCGTGGCCTGTGTCCGCATCGAGCGCGGACGCGGCGCGTTGAGCACCGTGGCGCTGTCATCGGCGATGATGCGCTTGATGGAGGCCAATATCTCCTCCATCGACGGATCGTTGCGGGTATCTGCCATCACCGGACTATCGCTCAGTTCGTCGGCGGAGTCACGGGGGCTTGGGGGGCCGGTTCCATCGCCGCGTCGACAGTCCGTGTCGCTTGCGTGGTGGGCGCCGGATCGCCGGCCCAATCCCACGCCTTGTTGCGGACGCGCTTATAGTTGGTCACCGGATCGTAGAGCGCGCCGCCATCGAGGTTGAGATCGCGCATCTCGGCCTGGCCCATCGCGTTGAGCAGCGCAAAGCCCGCGACGTAAGCGTCGCGCCGGGCGGTGACGAGCAGCACCTGGCTGTTGAGCAGTTCCTGTTCGGCGTTCAGCACGTCGAGCACGTTGCGCGTGCCGACGGTGTTTTCGGCGCGCGTGCCTTCCAACGCGAGGCGGTTGGCGGAAACCGCTTCGTCCGCCGAGCCGATGGTTTCCAGCGCCGCCAGATAGCTGGCGAAGGCCGAACGGGCGTCGGCGATGACGAGGCGTTCGACCTCGACAACGCGTTCCAGCGCCTGCCCTTCCACCGCCTGCGCCTGACGGATGCGCGCGGCGGGGCCACCGCCCTGATAGAGCGGCAAGCGTGCGCGGACGCCGACGAACGTGTCGGTGAAGGCATCCTTGGGGTTCAGCCCGGCGGCCGAGCCGGTGACATTGTCCAGCGTGCCGAGATAATCGGTGTGGCTGATGCCGCTGCTCGCCGTCAAAGTCGGCAGGCGGGCGGCGCGGGCGGTGCGCACGTCATAGCCGGCGGCCTTCGCGCTCTCCTCGCTCGCCTCAAGATTGGCGTTGTTCGCCAGAGCGACGCGCACGGCATCGTCCGGCGTCTTGGGCAGATCGGGAAGCGGCGGCGGCGGCTCCAACGTGCCGGGCAGCGCGCCGACCAGACGCCGATAATTTTCGCGGCTGGAGGTCAGCCGCCCTTCCGCCACCGTCAACCGGCTGCGCGCATCGGACAGGCGCGCCTCGGACTGGGCGACATCGGTGCGGGTGAGATCGCCCACCTCGAAACGATCGCGGCTGGCCTGAAGATTGGTCTCCAGCACCTTCACCTGATTCTGGTTGAGCTCGACGATCGACGTGTCGCGGATCACGTCCATATAGGCGGCCACCGTTTCGGTGAAGATCGCGCCTTCGGTGGCGAGCAGATCCGCCCGGCCGGCAAGCACCCGCGTATCCGCCGCGCGGATCGAGTTCTTCACCCGGCCACCGGAATAGATCTGGTAGCTCGCCGTCGCGCTGCCCGAAACCGACCGGCCATTATCGTTGAACGGCGTGATGCCGCGCCAGTTCTGCGAGAAGCCGGCTTCGCTGTCGACCAGCGGCCGCGCATCGGCCTTGGCGATCGGCACGCCTTCATCCACGGCGCGCTGCTGGGCGCGCGCGCCCGTCAGCGTCGGGTTCGCCCGATAGGTCTGGATCAGCGCGTCGCGCAGCGTTTCAGCCGAACCTGCGCTGGCCACCGTCGCCCCGGCGAGCGCAGCGCCGCACATCAACCAGATCCGCATGGATGCTTGCTCCCCCCAGGAATTCAGAACGTGAAGGCTTCCGGCTTCGCGAAGCCCGGGAGCGGCGTGGATTCGGCGTCGGCAAAGGCGACCACACCGAACGCATCACCAACCTTGCGGCCGATCGACAGCCGGCTGATGCCGCCTTCGATGATCGCCACGGCGATTCGGCCGCCATCGGCCAGCTGATCGACCAGCGCCTGCGGCAGCGATTCGATCGCACCGTCGACGAGGATCAGGTCATAAGGCGCGCCCTGCGCCCAGCCGGCAGCCAGCGGGCCTTCGACGAACTCGACATTGGCGGGCACCTTGCCGCCACGCGCCGTCGCCAGCAGCGCGGCATTGTCGTCCAGCGCAACGACATGCGCGACGAGGCGGGACAGGAGCGCCGCCGTATAGCCGGTGGCCGCGCCGACAAGCAGCACGCGATCTTCGGCGCGGGGCGCGGATTCGGTCAACAGACGGCCGGTGGCCATCGGCGTGTTCAGCGAACGCCCGCCGCCCAGCGGCACCAGCGTGTCGACATAGGCGACCTCCGCGCGGCTGGCCGGCACGAACGTTTCGCGCGGAACGGCGCGCATCGCATCCACCACCCGCACGTCATTGACGGCGTTGGTGCGCAACTGGTTCGAAACCATGGCTTCGCGCATTGATTCAAAATTCTGTTCGGTCACTCTTGCCTCGTCGCACAACTGTCTTACAGATGCAATACACCAAAGACGACAAGCGCTTCTAGCCTGCCCCTTTTCGCGCGCCAAGCGGCATAGGACGTATGTTCTGCCGACATGCAACCAGCTTCGACAAAAAAATTGTAGATGGATGTCGGGCCATGGCCGGCCGGAACGTCCTGAGGAACGCCCCCAACGGCGAAAAACAAGGGAATCCGAACAATGCTCTACGCCATATTCTGCTACAATGACGAAGCCGCCGTCGGCGCCTGGAGCCAGGAAGAGGACGAGGCGGTGATGGAGCGACTCGCTGCCGTGCAGGCGCCGCTTGCTGCTGCCGGAAGGCTCGGCCCCGTCGCCCGCCTGCTACCGACGACGGCGGCGACGACGCTGCGCAAGGGGCGCGAGCCGATCATCCTCGATGGCCCCTTCGCCGAAACCAAGGAACAGTTGCTCGGCTTCTACGTGATCGAATGCGAGTCGCTGGATGCCGCGCTGGATGTCGCGCGCGACCTCGCCATCGCCAATCCGGGCACCGGCTCTTATGAAATCCGGCCGATCCGCTATTACGCGCCCAACGCCGCCACCGATATATGACCGACCCGAGCTGGATCCACGGCGCGCTGGTCGCCGCGCGGCCGCAGGCGGTGGGCGCCCTGCTCCGCTATTTCCGCGATCTCGACACCGCCGAGGAAGCCTATCAGGAAGCCTGCCTGCGCGCGCTGAACACCTGGCCGCGCAACGGCCCGCCGCGCGATCCGGCCGCCTGGCTGATCTTCGTCGGCCGCAACGCCGCGCTCGATCGCGTCCGCAAGGACAGCCGGTTCGATGCGCTGCCGGACGAGGACAGGCTGTCCGACCTCGACGATGCCGAACATGCCGCCGCCGAACGGATCGACAGCGGCGATTATCGCGACGACGTGCTGCGCCTGATGTTCACCTGCTGCCACCCCGATCTGCCGGCCACCCAGCAGATCGCGCTCGCGCTCAGGATCGTGGCGGGGTTGACCGTGCCGCAGATCGCGCGCGCCTTTCTGGTCGGCGATGCGGCGATGGAACAGCGCATCACCCGCGCCAAGGCCCGGATCGGCGCGGCGGGCATTCCGTTCGAGACACCGAACGCCGTGGAGCGGGCCGAGCGGCTGGCCGGGGTGGCGGCGATGCTCTACCTCATCTTCAACGAAGGCTATTCAGTGGCGGGCGATCAGGCAGCGGCGGCGCTGTGCGACGAAGCGATCCGGCTTGCCCGCCTGCTGCTGCGCCTGTTCCCGGCCGAACCGGAAATGATGGGCCTGCTGGCGCTGATGCTCCTCCAGCACGCCCGCTCGGCCGCGCGCTTCGACGCGACCGGCGAAGCGATCCTGCTCGACGATCAGGACCGGGCGCGATGGAATCCGGCGATGATCGCGGAAGCGCTGGCGCTGATCGACAAGGCGATGCGCCACCGCCGCCCCGGCCCCTATCAGGTGCAATCCGCCATCGCCGCGCTCCACGCCCGCGCGGCCACGCCCGACGCGACCGACTGGCCGCAGATCGCACAGCTTTACGCCGCGCTGGAACGGATGGAGCCATCGCCGGTGGTGACGCTGAACCGCGCCGTGGCGGTGGCGAAGGTGGCCGGGCCCGAAGCCGCGCTCGATCTGATCGCGCCGCTGGCCGATCGGCTCGACAATTATTTCCATTATCATGGCGCGCGGGGCGGCTTCCTGTTGCAGGCCGGCGACCATGTTGGCGCCCGCCGGGCATTCGACCGCGCGGTCTCGCTCGCCCGCACGCCGGCGCAGGCCGCCCATATCCGCGCCCATCTCGACCGCCTGATGCAGGCCCGCTGAGGCTGGACAGCGCGACGCCATGGGCTATGGCCGGGCCATGTTCGCCACCGCCGCCGATTTCGCCGCCACGCTCGCTGCTCTGTCCTCCGCCGATGCGGCCGCGCGTGCCGCCGCCGCCGCGCGCCAGGCGCAGCTGACCAAGCCGCCGGGATCGCTCGGCCGGCTGGAGGCGATCGCCATCCAGTTCGCCGGCTGGCAGGGCAGCGAACGCCCCCGGATCGGCAAGGCGCGGGTCGCGGTGTTCGCCGGCAATCATGGCGTCGCCGCGCGCGGGGTAAGCGCCTTCCCCGCCGAAGTGACCGTCGAGATGGTGCGCAATTTCGCCAATGGCGGGGCGGCGATCAACGCGCTGGCAGGCGCGGCGGGCGCCGAACTCACCGTCGTGCCGCTCGATCTTGACCGGCCGACCGCCGATTTCACCGCCGCCCCGGCAATGACCGAGGCTGAATGCCTTGCCGCACTCAACGCCGGCGCTGCTGTGGTTTCCGACGATATCGACCTGCTGGCCGTGGGCGAAATGGGCATCGCCAATTCCACCGCCGCCGCCGCCCTGTGCGCGCGCAGCTTCGGCGGCAGCGCGGCGGACTGGGTGGGACCGGGAACCGGCGTCGACGCCCATGGCATCGCCCGCAAGCTCGCCGTGGTCGATGACGCACTGGCGTTTCACGCGACGGCGCCCGCCACCCCGTTCGAAACGCTGCGCCGTCTGGGCGGGCGCGAACTGGCGGCCATCGCCGGCGCCGTGGTGGCGGCGCGCGCGGCGCGGGTGCCCGTGGTGCTCGACGGCTTCATCGCCAGCGCCGCGATCGCGCCGATCGCCGTCGCCCATCCCGAAATCACCGAACATCTGTTCGCCGGCCATGTCTCGGCGGAACCGGGCCATGCCCGGCTGCTCGGCCGGCTGGGCCTCGAACCGCTGCTGGCACTCAACATGCGGCTGGGCGAAGGCAGCGGCGCGGCGGTGGCGATCAACATCCTGCGATCCGCCCTCGCCGCGCATGACGGCATGGCCACCTTTGCCGAGGCCGGCGTTTCGGGCGGATGAGCGGCTACCTGCTCCATCTGCTGCGCCACGGCGCGCCCGAACGCCCCGGCCTGTTGCTGGGCCGCACCGATAGCGCCGCCACCGCGCAGGGCATCGCCGATTGCCTGGCCCAAGTAGAGGGGCTGCACTTCGAACGGCTCGTCACGTCGGACCTCGCCCGCTGCCGCGACACGGCCGCCGCGATCGGCGCGGCGCGCATCGACCCGCGCTGGCGCGAGCTGGATTTCGGCGCATGGGACGGGCGCGCGGCGGCCGAGATCGACCCCGCCGCCATCGGCGCCTTCTGGGACGATCCCGACGCCAATCCACCGCCGGACGGCGAACGCTGGTCGGCGCTGGTGGCACGGATCGACGCGGCGATCGGCGCGCTCGATCCCGTCGACACGCTGGTCGTCACCCATGGCGGTGCGATCCGCGCGGCGCTGGCGCTGCTGTGCGGGTTCCGCCAGCGCGACCTGTGGGCGTTCGACCTGCCTTATGCCGCGCTGTTGACGCTGCGCATCTGGCCGGGCGACCGGCCGAGCGCCCAGATCATCGGCCTTTGCTGATGCGCGGGCTGATCATCGCGGTCCAGTTCCTGACCCGCCTGCCGACGCCGCAGCTTAGCGATTTCGACCCCACCGAAATGCCCGCAGCGATCCGCTGGTTTCCCGCCGTGGGGCTGATCGTCGGCGGCATCGTCGCCGGGACATGGTGGCTCGGCGGGTTGATCGACCCATGGGCGGCCGGGCTGTTCGGCCTCGCCGCCTGGATCATGGTGACGGGCGCGCTGCACCTCGACGGGCTGGCCGATCTGGCCGATGCGCTGGGCGCCAGCCACCGCGATCCCGATCGTCTGCTCGCGGTGATGAAGGATCCGCATGTCGGCAGCTTCGGCGTGCTCGCGCTGATCCTGCAATGCGCCGCCAAGCTGGTGCTGCTGGCGCTGCTGGCAAGCCGGATCGGCCCTGCCCCGCTCGTCCTCGTCCCCGCGCTCGCCCGCATCGGCCCGCTCGGTTGGACGCGATGGCTGCCGCCGCTGGGCAGCGGCATGGCCGAACGCTTCGCCTGGGCGGTGCGCCCCGCCGACATCGCATTCTGGACCACATTGGCCGTGCTTTCATGGCTGTTCTGGCCGCCGCTCGCCGTGGCCGCGCCTTTGGTCATCCTGTGGGCGCTGTGGCTCAAGGCGCGGCTTGGCGGGGTGAGCGGCGATTGCCACGGCGCGGGCATCGAACTGATCGAAACCGGGCTGCTGATCGCCCTGCTGATCGCAACCGCGCTCCCGCACGCGACGTGACTTGACGGCCGGCTCCCCTCCCCCTATCCCGCCCGCTCACCGCGCCGAGGCCCGATGGCGGAGTGGTTACGCAGAGGACTGCAAATCCTTGCACGCCGGTTCGATTCCGGCTCGGGCCTCCATTACCCTGTCAGCCAACGTGTGCTGATGGTTGAAAAAACCTGAGATTTCCGCTAGTTTAGGGGCATTCGCTGATCGTCAGCGACTGCCTCTGTTTGCCTATAAATGTGGCAGATCGGGGCAATTTTGGGGGCCTCGCCAAAGGCCCCCACAAGAGCGAGGCCCCCAAATGGCGCTGACAGACACCGCAGTCCGCAACGCGAAGCCCAAAAGCAAGCCCTACAAGATCACGGACGGACAAGGGCTTTACCTGCTGGTCAATCCGGGAGGCAGCAAACTCTGGCGCGTCAAATATCGGCTCAACGGCGTGGAGCGAAAGCTGGCGCTGGGGTCGTATCCTGAAATCACGCTGGCCGAGGCGCGTTCGGCGCGCGATGCGGCCCGTAGGCAAGTTGCCCATGCGGTCGATCCCAACGCCGCCAAGCGTCAAGCCCGCATCGAGGCGAGCATCCGCGCCAGCCACAGTTTCGCCAGCGTGGCCGAGGAATTGATCGAGAAGAAGACGCGGGAGGGGCTAGCGGAGCCGACACTGAAAAAGATGCGCTGGTTCGTGAAGCTGCTGGGCCGGGATTTCGGCAAGCGCCCCATTGCGGAGATCACACCGCAGGAACTGTTGCACGAACTGCGTAAGCATGAGCGGCGGGGCCGGTTGGATACGACGAATCTTCTCCGGGCGTTCGCCAGCCGCGTGTTTCGCTATGGGGTGGCGACGGCGCGGGCTGACCGCGACCCGGCCCAACTGCTGATAGGCGCGCTGACGACAGCGAGGGTCAAGCATTTCCCCGCGATCACCGATCCGGCGGCTTTCGGCGCGTTACTCCGGGCGATCGAAGATTATCAGGGCGATCCCGCCGTCATCTATGCCCTGAAACTCACGCCCCACGTTTTCCAGCGTCCCGGCGAAATCCGGCATATGGAATGGACGGAGGTGGATTTTGACAAGGCGGTCTGGATCATCCCGGAAGGGAAGATGAAAATGCGCCAGCCCCATTCGGTGCCGCTATCCCGGCAGTCGCTGGCGATCCTTGCGGATATGCGCTCCCTGTCCGGTTCCGGGCGTTATGTGTTCCCGTCTATCAGGACGCGCGAAAGGCCGCTCAGCGAGAACACGATCAACGCCTCCTTGCGCCGGATGGGCTTTCCCAAGGACCAGATGACCGCCCACGGCTTCCGCACGTCCGCATCTTCGCTGTTGAACGAATCCGGCAAATGGAACCCGGACGCCATCGAGCGGGCGTTGGCGCATATGGTCGCGGGAAGCGTCCGGCGCATTTACAACCAGTCGGCTTACTGGCGCGAACGTGTTGCAATGGCCCAATGGTGGAGCGACTATCTGGACGAATTGCGGGATGGCGGCAATGTCCCCCGCCAACAGGAGAAGATTGAGGGATGGAGCACGATGACGACGCCCGCTCCCTTCGGAGAATTGTCTTACGGCTTCTCCATGAGGACGAAGATGAAGCACGAAGGGAACTGGACGACATTATCCGCGCGGTAGCGGAATATATCGGACGGGAATCTTCCCTTTATACGTGGGCCGTCCCAGTCATACTAACTATTCCGCCATTGCTTATGGCAGCGTCCTTCTTGGTTACGCTTTTCTCGAAAACGGCTGGCAATCTTCTTTATGGCGCGGCCGTGCTATCCTTGCTTATCCCGCTAGGCGCTTTGTGGAAATGGGGCCGCTTTCAATATGGACGCGGCTGGCTTTGGACGCCACGTGAAGCCATCTATTTGAACGCCAGCGACGAGACGAAAGAGACGCTTGAGAAATTCTTCGCCTATATCCGGCGCGAGGACGGCCCGAAGGCATATTACCGAGATCGCAAAGGCAAAAAGCACAAGCTGGATCGCCACTTCTTTTTCGGGAAATTGCGCGTCCTGTTGCTCTCGGAGTTCGGGGCTTTCCGGTCGCTTTGCCTCTTGCCGGGTGGAAAGCGCATTTCGGAAGCGATCAAGATCGAGGCTGACCCCGACGAGATTATCGCTGCCCTCAAGATCAAGCCGAAGCGGGCGGGAGGATCGGGCCGGAACATCAAATATGCCTATATTGAAGCGGCTTTCGATTTACGCAGCGATCCGAGGCTCGACACGCTGGACCTGAACGACGAAGCGGCTGCGACACGTTCCATCACCGATTGGCTTTTGGAATGGTTCCAAAGCGCGGCCAATGTGTCCGCTGACGTGCCTGACCGTAAGCAATTGATCCCCTATGCTAGAAAAATCTTCAATCATTTGAAGAATCGCCCTTCACCCGAAGGCCGCTGACAGTCTTTTTACATTTTCGCGAATCGGCAGGGCATTTTTGCCGCGCGCCGTTTGTTTTCTGTCTGCTGCGTCATTGGCGGATTTCTGCGGCTTTTCCATTACTGGACGGTCCACAGGCAATCATGTGCAACTTGGAATGTCTCTGGCCGCGAGTCGGCAAGCAAGGAGACGCACATGGAACCCGTTGCCATATCCATCAATGACACCGCCAAGGCGCTGGGCGTTGGAAGATCGTCAGTTTACGCGCTGATAAAGTCCGGTGGACTGGATGCTATCAAGATCGGCAGGCGAACCCTGCTGACAACAGAGTCCATCCGGCGCTTGGCGCAGGCCCGAACCGTCATCTGACCCGCAGGCGCTCCACGGCCCCAGCCTTTTGAGTTGACGGGTGCGGCTCACCCCAAACCCCATAAACTCTCGCAACCCGTGTTTTCACGGAAAGGATGCCCCATGCTTATTTTCTGCAAGGCCGTTGACCGGCTCGCCGACCTCATGCGGTGTGATCGCAAGGTTACGTATCGCGCGTTCCTCGATGCCCGCACCGCGCCCTATGTGACACCGTTGCTCGACAAGATCGTCGCCGACGACGCGGACGGTGACACGCTCCGCAATTCGCTGATCCCGTGGCGACGAGCACAGCGCCCGCCCATCGCCATCTATCACGGTGATATTTCCCGATGCCGGATCGACGGCCCTTGGCAGGTAGCGGACGACCAGTGGCTTCCGCTGGGCGGCCTGATCGTCACCAGCGGCGTGACCGCCCATCTCAATCCGTTCGAGGCGCAGGCGCTGCACAAGCGGATGCAGCAGGCGATTGAGGATGTGACCCTCGCATGGGTCCGGGAACATGATCTTTATGCCCTCCGCCATGTCCCGGAAGAAATCGACCGGACGGTGGCGGACCCCGCCGCCAAGGCGATGATCGCGGCATGGGCTGTCGGGCGGCGGGAAGCCGACGCCGTGCCGAATGCACGCCCGGACACCACCCGCGATTGCTGTCCCGGCGAACCCGGCGACGGCTTGTGCGCCCTTTGCCGGAAAGGACTGGGACATGCTTGACCCGAAGCGCCGAAAGGCAATGTTGTGGGGCTGCGATGCTACGCATCGAGCCAGCAATTCAGATACACACCTCACGCACGGGTGCATCCAGCTTTTCTGCGGGTTTGACGGGATGCTGATAGCATCGCGCCAAACGCTGGAGCGGAGAAACGGCATAATTCCGCCGTTTCCCGCGATGGCGGATAGCATCTCGCCGGGGGCGGCACGATGAGCGCCCGCGCCCAGACGGTGCGGCTCACCCCGGCCCAGCACCGCACCCTTGCGAGCTTCGCCAAGAGCTACGGATTGAGCGAATATGCGATGCTCGCCCGTGTCGTGGACACAGGGTTAGCCGCCCTCGTTCACGGCGCGGGCAAGGGGATCGACGCCCGCGAGATCATTGCCGAACTGGCGTCCGTCAGCACCCGCATAGTGGACGTGGAGCGGACGTTGGACCGGGCCTTGTTCACCGCCTGCGCCGCCTATTGCTACGCCCGCAGCGCGGCGCTGGGCGCGCGCACGAATGACGAAACCATCACCGCCGAGATCAATGCGGCCTATGCCCGCCAGCGGCGGCTTTCACAGGAGAAGCGGCCATGACCGCGCGCACCCAGCCCCATGACCGGCGTATCCATGCCGATGCCTTGCGCAAGCAACATCGCAAGAGCCAGTGGGACCGCTTCAAGCGGCAGGCCGGTATCATGGCATCATCAATCGCCCTGGGCGCGGTCGCCGTGCCCTATATCATGCTGGATCAGGACCGCACGGACGCCATAGCCGCCTATGCCACGGCAAAGGCCAAGCTGGCCGTTACGTTCGGCAGGAACGCCGATGCTCCGATCAGCATTCGCTTCCAAGGGCAGACCCTTGAGGGCAAGTCCGCCAGCGCGACCATAGCGCATCCCTATTATCGCCAGTCGGTCTACCTCGCCTTTGCCTATGCTATACGCGGCGCGCAGTTCGGTTTTGCCGCGTGGCTATCCGGCCTGTTCCTGTTTCATGGAGCCATGCGGCGGCGGCGCGAGCGCGCATTGCAGGATCGTGTCATCACCGGAACACGGGTGATACCGGAGAAGAAGCTGGCGAAGCTGACCGCCGAAAAGGCCGGTCCCCATGCACTCGCCATCGGCAAGGTGCCGATCCCCGCGAAGCTGGAAACCCGCCACATGGCGATGATCGGCACGACCGGCAGCGGCAAGACCACGGCCTTGCGCCAGATGCTCGACGGGATCGAGGCGCGGGGCGAGGCGGCGCTGGTCTATGACACCAGCGGCGAGTTCATCGCGCACTATTATGATCCGGCGCGCGGCGATGTGATATTGAACCCGTTCGATGATCGGTGCGCTTTCTGGACCCCCTTTGCCGAGATCGCCCATCCCGCCGACGCCGCCCGGATCGCGCACCACTTCATCACCGAGGCGCACGGCCAGCACGGCAATGATGTATGGATGGAGATCAGCCGCATCCTTGTCGCCAATATCCTTCGCGAACTCTGGAAGCAGGACAAGCCCACACAGGACAGGCCCACCTTGGCCGACCTGCTGACCATGTTGCAGAACATGACCAAGGAGGACTTGAAAGAGCGGCTGAAAGACACGTCATCGGCGCGTACCTTCGCCGACGACGCCGACCGGGCGACCGGCAGCGTGTTGTTCATGCTCGCCAAGGCCGCCGACCTGATCCAGTTCCTGCGTGTCGAGGACAGCGGCGGCAAGCCCTTCGCCTTCCGCGACTTCATTCATGGGCTGGACAAGCGCGAAGGCCCGCGCCCGTGGATATTCGTTCCCCGCAAGGAGGATTATTTCGAGGCGTCGAAACCCTTGCTCGCCTGCTGGCTGGAATGCGCGGCCAGCGCCGTGCTGGGCCTGCCCCCGTCGCCCGACCGCCGCATCTGGTTCGTGCTGGACGAGCTGGCCGATCTTCCCCGCGTCGATAACCTCGCGCGGCTGTTGCCGGAGGGGCGCAAGTTCGGCGCGGCGGTCGTGCTGACCTTTCAGGCGCTGGGCCAGATGCAGAACCGATACGGGCCGCAGATCGCGGAGTCGATACTGGGCTGCTGCAACACCAAGCTGTTCCTGCAAACCATCGACGCGGAAACCCGGCAATGGGCGAGCGATGCCATCGGCAGTCAGGAAGTCGAGATCCAGACCATGACCGACGCACTGGCCGATGGGGTCAACGACCCGCGCACCACCTTGGGCCGGATACGCCGGGAACGGCCCGCCGTGCTGGAAAGCGAATTACGGCTTCCCGCATATCAGGGATATTTGCTGTTCCCCGATGGTTTGCCCGTAGCAAAGATCAGCTTGACCGCCGATCATATCAAACGGCGCGGACCTGCCCGCCAGCCCGGATTCATCGCGGGCAAACCGGGCATGACGCTTTGGGAGCAAATGGGCTTGGCCCCGCCCGAACCGTCGCCATCCCCACCGCCGCCATCGCCCACCAGTCAGGGGCCGGTGTAATGGTCGCGTCGGTATCGGCGCTGACCAGTTCGGCGCAGGCCGCCAGCTATTACGAGGCCGACGATTATTATTCGGAAGGCGGCTTGTCGCCCTCCGAATGGCAGGGCGCGGGCGCGGAGGCATTGGGCTTGTCCGGCGAGGTGGATCGCGACCAGTTCCGCGACTTGCTGGATGGCAGGATCGGGGATCAGCAGCTTGGCACTTATCGCGACGGCCAGCTTGAGCATCGCCCCGGCTGGGACGTGACCTTGAGCGCGCCCAAGTCGGTGTCGATCATGGCCGAGGTCGCGGGCGATAGGCGCTTGATCGCGGCGCATGGCGAGGCGGTCAGAACGGCAATGGCCCATGTGGAGAAGCACATGGCCGCCACCCGCGTTCGCGACGGCGGCACGGTGACACGCGAGGCGACCGGCAATCTTGTCGTCGCCAGCTTCCAGCACGGCACCAGCCGCGCGCAAGACCCGCAGCTTCATACGCACAATGTCATCATGAACGCCACGCGGGATGAGGACGGAACATGGCGCAGCCTTGAACCGCGCGCCATATACCAGCTTCAAAAGCAAATCGGAGCCATCTACCGGCAGGAACTGGCCGTGAAGGTCAGCGAACTCGGCTATGAGATCGAGGCGGGCAAGGAGTCCATGTTCGAGATCAAGGGCGTATCCGGCGAGGTGCTGGCCGCGTTCAGCACCCGTAGCGCCGAGATCGAGGCAGCGCTTGCGACACGCGGCACATCACGCGATGCAGCCAGCGCGTTGGAAAAGCAGGTTGCCGCGCTCGACACGCGCGAAGCCAAGGTTGCCGCCGATCATGCTTTCCTTGGCGCGGACTGGCGCGAGACGGCCAGCGGAGCCGGGTTCGGGCCGGAGGCGCGGCTGGCGATGGTCAGGGAGGCGGAAGCCAAAGCCGCCGACCCTGCCCACCGTGCCGCCATCGACATGCAGGGCGAGCGTGCCGCAGCCCGCGCCGTCGCCCATGCCGCCGACAAGCTGGGCGAGCGGCAATCGGTCTTTTCCGCCGCCGCCTTGCAGGAGGAAGCGGGACGGATCGGGCTGGGCAGGATCGGTTATGCCCAGATCAGCGCGGCCATCGACGCCGCAGCCAAACAGGGCGACTTGATCGACCGGACCTTTCAGGACCGGCGCGAAGCGGAGTTCGCAGGCTTCACCGCCCGCCAGAATGTCGAAACCGAAGCCAAGTTGTTGCGGATCGAGGCAGAGGGGCGCGGCGCGCTTGCGCCCATCGCGTCGGACCTTGCCGCCGCCAAGGCCGTCGCCAGCGCCGCCGCGCAATCGGAGCGCGCGGGCCATAGCTGGAACGCCGATCAGCGCAGTGCGACGGAGCAGCTATTGACCAGCCACAACCGGATCACCGCCGTTCAGGGCTATGCGGGCACCGCCAAGACCACGACCGTTCTTGCGACCTTCGCCCGCGAGGCAGAGGCGCGGGGTATGTCCATCGTGACGCTTGCGCCCACCGCGTCGGCGGCGATGGTGCTGGGCGAGGCGCTGGACACGCGCAGCGATACCGTTGCCCGTCACCTGCTATCGCCAGAACCGCCCGATCCCGCCCGCCCCGCCGCGTGGATCGTGGACGAGGCATCGCTTTTGTCGGCGCGCGATACCGCGCGGCTGTTCGACCTGGCTCACAAGCATGATGCCCGCATCATCCTTGTCGGCGATGTGAAGCAGTTGGGTTCGGTCGAGGCCGGTGCGGCCTTCGCGCAGTTGCAGGGCGCGGGCATGGAAACCGCCAAGTTAGCCGAGATCGTCCGGCAGGCAAACGCGGCCACGAAAGACGCGGTGCTGGCGTCCATCGAAGGAAACGCCCGGAAGGCGCTGGCCGCGCTGGACCGGGGCGGCGGGCAGATCATCGAGAACGCCGACCGGGCCGAGCGGTTCGCCGCCATCGCCGAGCGATACTCTGGACTCGACAAGGCCAGCCGCGCCCGCACTCTTATTATAGAGCCGTCGCGCGAAGGGCGCGATGCCCTGACTGCCGATATTCGGGACGCGCTCACCCAATCGGGCGCGCTCACCGGCCCCGCCGTCACCGTGGAGAGCCTTGCCAACAAGGGGCTGACCCGCGCCGAGGCGCGCGACCCCTTGAGTTACGATAAGGGCGATGTTGTCCGCTTTACCCGCGATTATGCCGACAAAGGCGTGACGCGCGGCGAAGCCTACCGCGTCGAATCCATCGACCCGGCCAAGGCCGCCATCGCCCTGAAATCAGAGGATGGCCGGGAGGTGGACTGGCGCTTGCGGCAATGGGGTGCGGGCAAAAGCCAAGCGTTCGCGCCGCAGCCGATGGACCTGAAAAACGGCGATGCCATCCGGTTCACCCGCAATGACCGCGAGGCGGGCCGGATCAACGGCGGGCGTGGCGAGGTGATCGCCGTGGACGAACAGACCCGCACCGCTACCATCCAGACCCCGGACGGCAGGACCGAGACGCTCAATCTCGATGCCGCGCGCGACCGGCATATCGCCCATGCTTATGTCGAAACCGCCTTTGCCGCCCAAGGCCGGACTGCCGATCATGTCATCATCCATGCCGACAGCGGCGCGACCAACCTTGTCGATCAAAAGAGCTTCTATGTCGGTATTTTGAGAACGGCGGAGCAATATTCGACCACGGTAGCGGCGGGATAGCCCTGCTGCGGGCGGCGTAAAAGTCGTCCACCTTGAAGCCTTTCTGCCAAG